>NZ_JBILJG010000055.1:0-6673 GCF_044377315.1 Flavobacterium sp. | reverse complement strand
GTTCTACCTATTTAACTGGAACAGGTATCCGCTCGGTAACGTTTACGGCTACAAGTACTTCAACCAATTTAACTATTGGATATGATAGCAGAGTTACTTTAGGAACCAACCAATTTTGGTACGAAGCAGGAGTTACAGAAAATGGCGTTGGGTACTTTAATTGCCAACCTTTAGACACCGACAATGACGGTATTCCAAACCACTTAGATTTGGATTCAGATAATGACGGTTGTTCGGATGCGAAAGAAGCAGGTAGCTCAACTAATGCAACAAGTACTTCAGTATATCCAACTGGAACAGATACGAACACGAATGGTTTATTAAATAACTATGAAAGCAGCACCACTGCAGGAACGGTTAATTATACATCAACTTATACAAATTATGCGTTAACGAATACAATCAATGCTTGTACCGATACGGATAATGACGGTGTGGCTGATTTAGTTGACTTAGACGATGACAACGATGGAATTTTAGACTCGGTTGAATGCCCATTAACACAATTAAACACGAATGAAAGCAACGGTACGTTTGGTACTGCAGCTGCGCCACGTAACTTAGCCAATACTGCAGTTACAGGAGGTTATATCTATTCTGGTTCTAATAGTGGTGCATCCCAATATGCGATTATCAATCAAACTACCGCCTTTTTTACAGCAGGACCAGGGTTTTGGGGTTATCCAGGACATACTACGGGAACGGCAACAGATGCCTATTTAGCTGTGAATGGAAACACAACTATGGGTAATTTCTACAGCGAAAGTGTAACCCTTCAAGCGGGTGCAAAATACAGAATTTCGTTCTGGCATCAAGCTGCTTCTGTCGCAAACGATTATCAATTGGCAGCTGAGGTGCTTTCAAGTAGCAATGCAGTTTTAGCAACTGCAAATACAGGCGCTCAAAACTCATTGGGATGGAAATTAACAACTGTAGATTATACTTCACCAAGTAATCAAACGATTACCTTTATCATTAAAAACATTTCAACGAATGCAAGTGGTAATGATTTTTCAATCGATGACATATCCTTCACTGCAATTGGTTGTCCAGATGCAGATGGCGACGGAATTCCAAATCAATTAGATTTAGATTCAGATAACGACGGATGTAGCGATGCGAATGAGTTTTACGGTAATACATCAGCTCAAGGAACGGATGGTAATAGTTATTATGGAACAGGAAATCCACCAGCTGTTAATGCAGACGGAACAGTAACTGCTGCAAATTACACCGGAACCTATACTGCGGCAACCACCGCAGGTTCGGCAAGTGTGATTACCGCACAACCAACAGATCAATCGGTTGCCGCTGGCGCTAATGCTACATTTGCAGCCACAGTAACTGCAGGTTCAGGTACAACTAATTACCAATGGCAAGTGAGCACCAACGGTGGTTCAACATGGACCAACGTTACCAACGCAGGTATTTACAGTGGGGCAACAACAGCTACGCTTACCGTTACAGGTGTAACAAGTACGATGAACGAGTACCGTTACAGGTTACAAATTTCACAATCAAATTTTGCTTGTGGCAATTTAACAACAAACGCAGCGCGATTAATTTTAGCAAATAATGTTACCATTATCAATGATAATGTAAGTACGCCAGAAGATACACCTGCAACAGGAAACGTCTTAACAAACGATACAGGTTCTGGCTCAACAGCGGCGGCATTAACAGTTACAGAATTTACAGTTGCTGGTTTATCAGGAACATTTACAGCAGGAACAACCGCAACGATTCCAGGAGTTGGAACAATTGTTGTCAATGCAAATGGTTCGTTTACGTTTACACCAGTTGCCAATTACAACGGTACGGTTCCAGCAATTACGTATACTGCGACAGACACAAATGGTGGTTCAGGAACAGGAACATTAAACATAACAGTTACGCCGGTAAATGATGTACCAGTAGCAACAGATGATGTCGTTTCAGGAAATGAAGACACGCCAATTTCAGGAAATGTCTTAACAAACGATACCGATGCAGATGGAAACACCTTATCTGTTGCTGAGTTTACTGTGAATGGAGTTACGTATCCAGCAGGAACAACCGCTTCTATTCCAGGAGTAGGAACTATTGTAGTCAATGCAGATGGAAGTTTCACATTCACTCCAGCGTTGGATTACGTAGGAGATGTTCCAGATATTATCTACACAGTTGTAGATGGTAACGGAGGAAGTGACACGGGATTATTAGACATTACAGTTGATGAAGTAAATGATGCGCCATTGGCTGCGAATGATATTATTGTAACGCCGGAAGATGTGCCTGTAACAGGAAATGTGTTATCGAATGATACTGATTTAGAAGGTGCAGCATTAACAGTTACGCAATTTACAATTGCAGGTATTTCGGGAACGTTTACAGCAGGTCAAACAGCAACGATTCCAGGAGTTGGAACGGTTGTAGTGAATGCAGATGGAACGTTTACATTTACACCAGTATTAGATTACACAGGAACAGTTCCGTTAATTACATACACAGTAAGTGATGGCAACTCAACAGATACTGCTTATTTAAGCTTGTATGTTGATCCAGTGAATGATTTACCAGTAGCCAACAACGATACAAATACGGTCAATGAAGATAATCCTGCTACAGGAAATGTCTTGACAAACGATACAGATACAGATACCCCATTAGCGAATTTAGTGGTGACACAGATTTCATTTACAATAGGCGGAACAACGTATACGTATCCATCCGGAACAACGGTTTCTATTCCTAATGTAGGAGTATTGATTGTGAATACAGACGGAACATACACGTTTACACCAAATGCCAATTGGAACGGCACGGTACCAGTAATTACATATACTGTAAGTGATGGAGAAGGTGGTGTTGACACAGGTACGTTAGCAATAACAGTTACGGCGGTCAACGACTCACCAGTTGCCGTAAATGATGACAATCAAGTAACGCCAGAAGACACACCAATTACAGGAAATGTGTTGGCAAATGATAGCGATCCAGAAGGAAACCCAATAACGGTTTCACAGTTTACCATTGCGGGAGTAACAGGAGTATTCACAGCAGGTCAAACAGCTACAATCCCTGGAGTTGGAACAATCGTAATTAACTCAGATGGTTCATATACCTTTACACCAGCAGCGAATTACAGTGGCGCAGTGCCAGCAATTTCATACACAGCAGCAGATAGTTATGGAGGATCTGATAATGCAAATCTTAACATAACCGTTTCTCCAATAAATGATGCACCTGTTGCTACAGATGATGTAATTTCAGCAACTGAAGATACTCCATTTACTGGAAATGTATTAACAAATGATACAGATCCAGACGGAAATACGTTAACAGTTTCACAATTTGAAATTAATGGAGTAACCTATCCAGTAGGAACAACCGCTTCTATACCAGGTGTAGGAACAGTAATTGTAAATGCAGATGGAAGTTTTACCTTCACACCAGTAGCTAACTACAACGGAACAGTACCAACGATTAACTATACGGTTACAGATGGTCAAGGAGGCTCAGATATTGGCGCAATTAACATAACGGTGGCTTCAGTAAATGACACGCCTATAGTAATTGATGAATCTTTAACTACAAACGAAGATACACCACTAACAGGAAATGTACTTTCAAATGATAGTGATCCAGACGCAGATGCCTTAACGGTAACTCAGTTTACAGTAGGAGGACAAACGTATACAGCAGGTCAAGAGGCAACGATTCCAGGAGTTGGAACAATTGTAGTGAACGCAGATGGATCGTTTACCTTTACCCCAGCTGAAAATTACAACGGAAGCGTTCCAGTAATTACCTACACAGTAAGTGATGGCAATGGCGGAACAGAAACAGGTGATTTAGCCATTACGGTGGCAGCTGTCAATGACGCTCCTACTGCAATAGATGACACACAAACCATCTTAGAAGATACAGTAGCAACAGGAAATGTATTAGATAATGATACAGATCCAGACGGTAACACCTTAACGGTAACACAATTTACAATTAATGGCGTTACCTATGCGCCAGGTGCAATTGTAAACATTCCGAATGTTGGGACAATGATTGTAAATGCAGATGGAACGTATTCATTTACACCAGTTGCTAACTACAATGGAACAGTTCCAGTTGTTACCTACACCACATCAGATGGTCAAGGTGGTTCGGATACAGGTACATTGACAATTGCAATTACTCCAGTAAATGATGCGCCAGTTGTTGTGAGTGAAACACTTACAACACTTGAAGACACGCCATTAACAGGAAATGTCTTAACAAATGATACTGATTTAGAAGGTAATACCTTAACGGTAACACAATTTACAGTAGGAGGACAAACGTATACAGCAGGTCAAACAGCTACAATTCCAGGAGTTGGAACAATTGTAGTGAATACCGATGGAACGTTTACCTTCACGCCAGTAGCAAATTACAATGGTGTTGTTCCAGTCATTGGATACACTGTATCTGATGGAACAAATGCGGTAGATGGTTCATTAAGTATTGTAGTTACTGCAGTAAACGATGCGCCAGTTGCAACAGATGAGACAGCTTCAACACCACAAAATGTACCAGCAACAGGAAGTGTATTAACAAACGACACCGATGTTGATGGAAATACCTTAACGGTAACGCAATTTACGATTGCAGGAGTAACGGGAACATTTACAGCAGGAGATACCGCAACGATTCCAGGAGTTGGAACATTAGTTGTCAATGTAGATGGCACGTACACGTTCACACCTGAAACGAATTATTACGGACCAGTTCCAGTAACAACCTACACAGTAAGTGATGGAAATGGTGGAACAGATACAGGAACGTTATCGTTATCAGTAACACCAGTTGATACAGATGGAGATGGAGTAATGGACTTCCAAGAAGCATTAGATAATACAGATCCAAACGACCCATGTGCTTTTGAAATAGACAATCAAGAGCTTACGCCAAGTACAGCATGGTCAGCATTAGATTGTGATGGCGACGGAACGCCAAATGGCACAGATACAGCGCCTTTAGACCCATGTATTCATGCAGCAAATGCAATACCTAATCCTGCAAATGCGATTTGGGCGGCAGCTGATTGTGATAACGATGGTGAAACAAATGGTACAGAAGATGCCAATAATACAGATCCAAACAATCCATGTTCATACACAACTGCACCGTTAGCGACAAGTCCAGCTTACACAGCATGGTCAGCATTAGATTGTGATGGTGATGGTACACCAAACGGAACAGATACAGCGCCATTAGACCCATGTGTTCATGCAGCAAATGCAACACCAAATCCTGCAAACGCACTTTGGCAAGCAGCAGATTGTGATGGAGACGGAACTCCTAATGGAACAGATGCTGAACCAAACAACCCTTGTGTGGGAGGTTCAGGGACACCTGTTACAACAAATGCAATTTGGGCAGCAGCCGATTGTGATGGTGATGGTGAAACAAATGGTACAGAAGATGCCAATAATACAGATCCAAATAATCCATGTTCATACACAACAGCACCAAGTGCAGCAAACACGATTTGGAATGCATTGGATTGTGATAACGATGGTGTAACAAATGGAGAAGAGATTTTAGATGGAACAAATCCATTAAACCCTGATTCAGATGGTGATGGAAATCCTGATAGTACGGATCCACACCCAACAACACCAACAGCAGCAAATGATACGGCAAACGCATCACCAGGAAGTGCAACTACAATCAATATCTTAGGAAACGATGATTTCTTACCGAATGATAACAATGTAATTACACAAACAGGTGGAACAGCAACAGGAACAGTAAGTTTTGATCCTGTAACAGGAACAATGACTTATACACCTGCAGCGGGTGAAATAGGAACAACAGTAACAGTTGTTTACCAAGTTTGTCAAGGAAGTGTTTGTGCAACAGCAACAGTAACAATTACAGTAGCACCAGCAGATACAGATGGTGACGGAGTGAGTGATGTTGATGAAACAGCTGTTGGAACAGATCCAACAGATCCATGTGATTACGATCCAGCAAACCAAGTGCTTGCAGATGTAAGTGCTTCATGGTTGGCAGCAGATTGCGATGGCGATGGCACACCAAACGGAACAGATACAAGTCCATTAGACCCATGTATTTATGTAATTGGTTCTACACCTGATATTACAAATCCAGTATGGCAAGCAGCTGATTGTGATGGCGATGGATTAACAAATAACACAGAAGGTTTAGACGATACAGATGGCGATGGTATTCCTGATTTTGAAGAGGTTGATTCTGATGGAGATGGTATTCCAGATGCAGTTGAAGCTGGGCCAAATCCAAATAATCCTATTGATACAGATGGTGACGGTACACCAGATTACTTGGATGTAGATTCAGATGGCGACGGTATCCCAGATTCAGTTGAAGATAGCGGTTGTACTGGAACAGCTCCTTGTACTCCAACAGATACAGATGGTGACGGAACACCAGATTACTTGGATGTAGATTCAGATGGCGACGGTATCCCAGATTCAGTTGAAGATAGCGGTTGTTCAGGAACAGCTCCTTGTACTCCAACAGATACAGATGGTGACGGTACACCAGATTACTTGGATGTAGATTCAGATGGCGACGGTATCCCAGATTCAGTTGAAGATAGCGGTTGTACAGGAACAGCTCCTTGTACTCCAACAGATACAGATGGTGATGGTACACCAGATTACTTGGATGT
>NZ_JBILJG010000047.1:0-6760 GCF_044377315.1 Flavobacterium sp. | reverse complement strand
TAAAAACGTAACTGGTGTAACTCCAATTGCTACTGTAGACTTAAAACAAGACGGAGTTGTTATTGCATCTAAAGCAACATCAGGAACTTTTGCTCAATTTTCTACAAAAACATTAACTTTTGATCCTATTACTTTAAATCCTTCTTCTGTTTATACTTATGAAGTAAATAATGTAAGTGGTCAGCCAAATTTTAACCCTGATTTCTCAAATTCAAATTTAGCGTTAACTTTCCCTTCAGATACTGAACTAGAAATCGAAGTAAGAGTTTATACTGATAACTATCCTGGAGAAATATCTTGGAGAATAAAAAACAGCACTGGATCTGTTGTTGCTAGTTTTGGCCCTTATGCGGGTGGTACTGCTGCGGGTGGTCCAGATGCGAACACTACAAAAATTCACAATGTAACATTACCTACATCTGGTGAGTGTTATACTGTTGAGTTATTAGACTCTTATGGAGACGGTTGGTCATTAGGTTCTACACCGCACGGAATGGAAATTTTTAATGGAGAAACTTCTGTATGGAGCGTATCTACTGGAAATTTTGGAACACTTTTAGCAAACGTAAACGCCTTAAGAACTGCTTCACTTGCAACAAATAATTTTAATAAATCTTCTGTAAGTGTTTATCCTAATCCTTCAACAGGTAGATTACAAATTAAAGCAGATAGCGTAGTTTCTGTAGAATTAGTTGACGTTTTAGGAAAAGTAGTTTTTACTTCTAAAAATGTAAACAATGATACAATTCTTGATTTGTCTTCTTTAAACAAAGGAATATATTTAGCCAAAATAACTGGTGAAAATATCAACTACACTGAAAAAGTAGTATTAAACTAAATAAAAAATGAAACGCCTTAACAAATAAAACATTTTTAAGGCGTTTTCTAAATCAATAAAAACAAACAAATGAAAATTATATTAACTATAGTATTTAGTCTATACTCTTTAGTTGCTTTTTCGCAATTAACATTGAAGAAAACTGATGGTACCGTTATAAATGATGGCGATGTGTTGGTGTATAACAGTATTGCAGAACCTACAAATTATTTAGGATTAAAAATATATAATAGTTTAAGCGAAGATGTATCTGTAAAGATTAAAGTAGTTTCTTTCCCTGATGGACAAGGATCAAATCTTCAATTATGTATTGACCCAATTTGTGTAAACAACCTTGTAATGGGAAATTCTTATCCAAGTTTTGGCTCTACAATACCTGCCAACGGTGAGAATGGTAATTCAGACCATTTTTTAAATTCAAATGCTGGTGATGGCATTAACAGTTTAGACTATGTGTTAAAACTTTTTAGAGTTGATGAAAACAATGCAGAGGTTGGTAACAGTATTACTTTTACTTACCGCTATACTCCAAACTTGAGTAATACAGATTTTAATCAATTGGCTACATTAGGGATTCAACTTAAATCGACTTTAGTTAAAAATAATCTTGAATTGCAGGTTACTAAACCAGTTTCAGCAAACATTTATGATGTAAATGGCAAGTTAATAGTTAACCAAAGCTTAGTTACTGGTGACAATTCGATAGAAGCTTCAAAACTAGCTTCTGGCCTTTATATCCTTAGCCTAACAACTAATGAAGGTAAAAAAGCAACTGTAAAGATTATTAAAGAATAATTTTAAAAGTTTATACTATAAAAAATTCCCAAGTAAATCATTTTTTACTTGGGAATTTTTATTTAAAAACAATTCTAATTTATTAAAAAGAAGTATTAAGCGATAAAGATACTCCTGTACTTTCTGGAACAATTCTACAAACACCACCCACACAAACTAAGCCTCCTCTTTGTCTTCCATAATTTAGTGCAATTCTTGAAGAACCTCTACGGTAAGAACCACCAACATTATAATAATGCGTTCTACTTTTCTTTGCGTCATTACCATAATTGTATAAATCAGAAACGTAAAAAGACATTTTTGAATTGGCATTATACTCTAATGTAGCACTTGCCCAATTTTTTCTATCGGCATCAGCCCACATATGATCAAAAACACCTCGAACTGAGCGAGATTTAGTAAAAGAATAAGTGGTTTCTAGACCTAAAATATGAGTGTTTACTTCTGCTAAATAACCTGCCAGAAAGTTAGCATTATAAAATTGATTTATATAAGTAAATCCCGAAATCATTTTTGGCGAAAATCGTTTGGTAATTTCTAAATTATAATCAACATAATACTTGTCACTACCCGAAAACAATTTTGTATCATAATTAGATGGTGCAAATAAATAATTTCCATCTAAATTATACCATCTTGCAGAATTAAATGAAAACTTTGTACCATATTTTCCGCCAAGCATTGAACCTTTTTTTGCATCATAAAAAACATCTATTTGACCACCTATTTCACCAGCTTTCATAACTTCATTACTGGTGAAATCTACCTTGCTTTGAGCTTGGTAAACATAAATATTAGCAGTGTTTAAGTGTTGTTGTTTGGTTAAACCTGGTGTGAAATTCATTAATACATCATTGTAGATTAAACCGTTTTCAGGAATTCTTTGAGAGAAAAATGCCATGTTTTGCATTCGTCTAAATGTCGCATCGATACCCAAACCTTTCTTAGTATAACCCATATTTAACAAAAACGCATTGCCTGTTTTAACAAGTTTTGAACTCAAATTATTATTTGCATCAGATAAAACACCATCTCTTGATTTCGTATCTAATTCAGATGAAATATAAAATGAATTGTGAGAAAAATTAAGACGGTATGAAATAGCATTGGTCATATCATCAAAATCAGGATTCACAATAGTAGTTTTTTCATCTCGCCCAACAAAACTTAATCCGCCAGATAATTGGGATTTTTCAAATTTTAATAAGGCTCCAAAATCAACTTCAGTATTAAAGCCATGAATCTTAGCTTCAGAAACATCAAAACCAGTTCTTTGCTGGCCATATAAAGTTGTAAAAGTTAAGTATTGGGTTGGCCTTATAATAGCCCTAACACCTCTAAGTGCATTATTAATACCCAAAGCCCTATCCTCCCATGATCGTAAAATTAATCCGCTACCAAATTGCTCATAAAAATAACCCGCAGTCAAATCAAACGTTTTGTCTTTATAATTTACAAAATAAGTGGCGACATTTGTACCTTTATATTTTGGATTATAATTAAGAAGCGCATTTTTTTCATAAGATTCAACTTGAAGACCTGCTGACCATTTATCCAAATTGTAATTTAAAAATAAATAATTGTTTGAACGTAATGGATCTTCTGGATGCACAGTTTGTTGTCCTTTATCATTCAAATACCATTGCGAATTGGACTCAAGACCTCCAAATATTTTTCCGAATTTATTTTCTTGTGCGTATATAGAAATGCTAGTAGATAATAAGAATAAATATAAACTTTTTTTCATTTTATAGCGTTTTTAACACATCATGTAATTCTTCTTCTGATCCTTGGGTATAGCCATTTTGGATATGAACAATTTTTTGATTTTTTACAATAATAGAATAGGGAACATTTACAATCGATAAAGCTCTTTTAAAATCCTGATTTGAGTCTAAAAGCATTGTATAAGTCCAATCCTTACCATTTAGAAGAGGTTTGACCCTTTTTTGAGTTCTAGCGTCATCAATAGAGACTGCAATCAACTCAATGTTTAGCTCTTTTTTCCAATCTTCATAATGTTCACTAATTGCTTCAAGCTCAGCAATACAAGGTGTGCACCAAGTTGCCCAAAACGAATAAATATAAATTTTATCTTGTTCGCTAAAATCTGTTTTTACATTTACAGATTTGTTATCCAAAGTTGTTATAGAAACACTTGGTAGTTCTTTCTGAGCAAAAACAGAAAAAGAAAAAAACAGTAAAAATAAGGTTAGTTTTTTCATAGTAATTTTATAGTTTGTAGCACAAATGAAATAAAAATTAACCAATAATTATGCCTTTTTTAAAAAATAATTTATAATATTGCTTGGTAAAATATTTTTTATTCAAATGAAATCAATAAAAACCTTTTTTTTCTTTCTACTAATTTCCTCATTAAATTCATGTTATCAAGATACTGGCGATTTTTTTAGAACTGATAGTATAATCTTGACAGCTGACTTTGAAGAAAAACGACCGGGGCAAACTATAAATTTTAAAATTGTAACTGACTCTGGAATAGATATTACAAATGAAGCTAAAATATTCATACAAGAAATTACTACACCACCAGCAGATGTTACAATGAGTGATGTGCCGTCATTAACTTCTTTAAATTTAACTTCTTACAAAGTTTATGCAAAATATAGTGATATAAATAGTAATAAAGCGTTTACAAGCAATGAAATTATTGTAAAATTTGACAACAAAAAAAGTTTTGTAAAACGAGTATTAATAGAAGACTACACCGGCGCATGGTGTGTTAGCTGCCCAAGAGTAAGCTATGCAATTGAATTATTAAAGTTAAGTGCCACTAAAATGGTTCCTGTTGCCATTCATATTGGCGGAAGCCCTGGTAGCTTTGACCCATACAACTTTGTAGGTGTTGAACCGCTTTTTCAATTAGTGAATTTTACTGGAGAATATCCAACTGGAAAGTTAAACCGAATGACACCTTGGCCATTTGCACAAAACTCGCCAACAAATCAAAATATAGCTATTGCTCTTACAGCTGGAAAGCCCGTAAGATTAGGCTTGTCGATGAATTCTGTAATTGAAAACAACGCTATAAATCTTAATGTAAAAGTAAAATTTTATGATGATTATAGTAATTTAAAACTTGTTGTATATGTTTTAGAAAACAACTTGATATATCCGCAAAAAAACAACACTCCTTTTTATGGTGGTTTAAGTTTAATACCAAATTTTGAACACGACCATGTAGTAAGAGGAACTTTTACTAATCTTCTTGGTGATGCAATTCCGAGTGGTGAGACTTATTTTGAAAATATTTATTCAAAAAATTTCTCGGTTGATGTTTCAACTTTGACTATTGAGAATCTTAACAATTTAGAATTTGTTGCTTTTGTTGTAGGCAGCGACAATAAAGCAATTAATGTAAGAAGTGCTCAAATTGGTGAAAATCAATTAGATTTTGATGAAAACCCTTAAAACAATATAAAAAAGCATTTATAAGGTCGCTTTTTGGCGGCCTTTTTGTATTTTTGAAATTGATAAAAGAATATATATGGCTCTCCATTTACTAATTCTTCTTCAAATAAACGTTGAAGAGAAAATAAAAACTGCTCCCAATAATGCTTATGTAATTGGTGTTTGGATAGGGAATATCTTGCCATTTGTCATTTTAGTTGGTTTAGCCTATTGGATGTATTCTAAAGCAAAAAATAGAAGACTCGATGAGTAATTTATTTACTAAATTTGTAACTTAAAATTAATACGATGAGTAAAATCAGAATTACCAAACAATTTTCTTTTGAAACCGGTCATGCTTTATATGGCTATGATGGAAAATGTAAAAATGTTCACGGACATAGTTATAAGCTTTCTGTAACAGTTATTGGGCATCCTATAACAGATAATACAAACGTAAAATACGGAATGGTAATTGATTTTTCTGATTTAAAAAAAATAGTTAGAGAAGAAATAGTTGATTTGTTTGACCACGCAACAGTTTTTAACAAAAATACACCTCATATTGAATTGGCAAATGAATTAAAAAATCGAGGACATCATGTCATTTTAGTTGAATATCAGCCTACAAGTGAAAATATGGTAGTTGATTTTGCTAAAAAAATAAAAGACAGATTGCCTAACGATATCGAACTTCATTCATTAAAATTGCAAGAAACCGAAAGTTCATTTGCCGAATGGTACGCTTCCGATAATTTGTAAATTATTTCTAAATGTCAAACAAAAAAATCTATTTTGCTTCCGATCAACATTTTGGTGCTCCAACTCCTGAAGCAAGCTTTCCGCGTGAGCAAAAGTTTGTAGCTTGGTTAGATGAAGTAAAGAAAGATGCAGAAGCCATTTTTTTGTTAGGAGATTTATTCGATTTTTGGTTTGAATATAAAACTGTTGTTCCAAAAGGATTTGTTAGAGTTTTAGGCAAATTGGCCGAAATAAGAGATAGTGGCATTCCGATTTATTTTTTTGTTGGAAACCACGATTTGTGGATGAATGATTATTTCGAAAAAGAATTAAACATTCCTGTTTATCACGATAATAAAGAATTTACATTCAATAACAAAACCTTTCTAATTGGTCATGGTGACGGAAAAGGTCCAGGAGACAAAGGATACAAACGAATGAAAAAAGTATTTGTGCACCCGTTTTCAAAATGGCTTTACAGATGGCTACATCCTGATATTGGAATGAAATTAGCACAATATCTTTCAGTTAAAAACAAGTTGATTTCTGGTGCAGAAGATGTAAAATTTCTAGGAGAAGACAACGAATGGTTAATTTTATATTCCAAAAAGAAACTGGAAACTAAACATTACAATTATTTAGTTTTTGGACATCGCCATTTACCAATGATTGTAAATGTTGGCGAAAATGCTGAATATGTTAATCTCGGTGATTGGATTGGCTATTTTACTTACGGCGTTTTTGATGGAGAAAAATTTGAGTTGAAAAAATTTGAGTTAAAATAAAAAAACCTCACTAAAATGAACATGCCCCAAAAAGTTAGACACTATTTGGGGCATTTTTATGAGAAAAAAAAGAAGTTTTACATCAGAATTTAAAGTTGAACAAGTTTTAAAGTATACCCGCCATCATCAATCTTATTGTTCTATTTCAAAAGAAATTGGTATTGATAAATCTGTAGTTAGAAGATGGGTT
>NZ_JBILJG010000006.1:0-92003 GCF_044377315.1 Flavobacterium sp. | reverse complement strand
GCGGGGTGCAAATATAATAATTCTTTTTTACCCTTTCCAAATTTAAATCAAACCTTTTTTATTCTTTTTTTTAAAACACTGAATATGCGGTTTTTGGAAAACAAATTTTGTTTAAAAACATCCCTGTTGAATCCTAAAGTCTTCTGAAAAACATATTAAGTAAATAAAAAAATGCTGAAATAGTCCCGATTATCTCACTGGTTTAAATTTTTCATAGGAGTTCGATGAATTTCATTTGCAATGGAAATCCTTTTTAATGTTTTACAAAACAATAAAAAGACCTGCCTGCCGGCAGACAGGTTGTAACGAAAAGCGGGAACAAGGATAACTGATAAAGCCCGAGCCATTCGCCCCTACTCCCAAAAACTTATTTTCGTTTCAAATAGTATATGAAACCCCAAACGATATAGATAAAGCATTATACAACGGCAATATCAGTGAAGTTTACTGGCGTAGCAACAGCGATAATATAAAGCGTAAATACACTTTTGATTATGACAAGCTAAACCGATTGACCAACGCTGTCTATGCCAAACCCGATGCCAACGCCCCACTTACTAATGCCTACAACGAAAGCATGAGCTACGACAAGAACGGAAATATTACCAATTTATATAGAAACGGCGGACAAGATTTACCTATAAACAATCCGTTAGAAATTGATAATCTAACCTATAAATATGACAGTAACGACAACAAATTAAAAGGCGTACATGATAATTCTAATAGTTTACAAGGTTTTAAAGACAAAACAGGAAGCACTGTTAATGATATAGATTACACTTATGACGCCAACGGAAACATGCTAACCGATGCCAACAAAGGGATAACAAATATCAAATATAACCATTTAAACCTACCAACCGAAATTATTTTTAACAACAGTAATTCTAAAAAAATTACTTATCTTTACAACGCACAGGGTGCAAAGTTGCAAAAAGTGGTTACTGATGGTCCAAGTATGGTAACAACAGATTATTTGGATGGATTTCAGCACAAAGCGCAAATTTTAGAGTTTTTTCCGCATGCAGAGGGCTATGTAACCAATACGCAAACTCTTAAAAATGGTGGTGCAAAAAAAGATAATTTTAACTATGTTTTTAATTATCTTGACCATTTGGGTAATATACGATTGAGTTATGCATGGGATTATAATTTGAACGTTCTTAAGATAATTGAAGAAAACAACTACTATCCGTTTGGGCTCAAACACACCAACTACAACAGTGATTTAAGAGGGCATAAAGCGGTTTTAAATGAAACCAAAGTGGAGTTAAGAGCTATACCTGGTGGCGGTAATACGGCTGAATCGGCGATGTATAAGTATAAATACAACGGGAAGGAGTTCCAAGACGAGTTAGGGCTTAACTTCTACGATTACGGTGCTAGAAACTACGACCCAGCTATAGGTAGATGGATGAATATTGATCCAAAAGCCGAAACTTCAAGACGCTTTTCTCCATACACATACGCTCTTAATAATCCTATATATTTTATTGACCCAGATGGAATGATGGCAACGCCGGGTGATGAGTTGGTTGTTACAGGTAGTAGCCCTCAAGCTGTAGATTCATTTAAAAATGAAGTTAATAATGGATTAGGAGGTACTCATAGTTTAAATATTGATGCAAATGGCAAGGCTTCTTTATCTAAAACTAATGTTGAAGGTCCAATGACAGAACAACAACAAGCATTATATGATACATTTGACAAGGCAATTAGTGATACTGCTACTACTGAAATTGATATTGTAGCTAATGATCCAACTGTAGAAATTGGAAGTTTTGATACAGGACAAATAGATATTGCAGATGCAAAAAAACTTGGAAGTAGTGATTTGACAACTCCTGAATTTGTATCATCTCAAGGTGCAATTGGGCACGAAGTAGCTGAACAATATGACAAGCAGGTAACTTCGGTATCTCCTCCTTCAGCTCCATCAGTTTATACTTCTCACGCTCAAGGATTAAAAACTGAGAATGCAATAAACGGGAGTGTACGAAGTGATGTTGGAACATTTCAAATCAATGATAAAGCTGGCAATCCAATACCTGGAGGAAGTGCTATCCAAAGCACAAGCACTATTGGAAAAACTACAAAAACTGTAAATATAATAATGCTAAACGGTAACGTTAATCAAGTACAAAAATAGTATAAATGAAAACTATAAATATATTTTTTATAATGTTCAGCATTATAGCTTTTGGACAAAATCAAGTTAAAATTGATTCAACATTTAATCATTATTTTAAAGCATTAGATTTAGAATTAAGTGAAAATAAAAACTTAAACGAAAATGGTTTATATTTTGATGAAATGACTCTTGATGACGGAGAGAAAATATACATTAATAAATATGCTAATAAAGCAATAATTTTTCTTCAAGAAATAACAAAAATTAAAGCTCCTGTTAAATTTACTGCACAATCTTTGGCTTCATATGTTGACAAAGAGACATTAGAAAAATGGAAGCATTGGTATTTTTTAAATAAACGAAAGATTAAGTGGTGTAAGAAAGATAATTTACCATATATAAAATAGTCAATGTAAATATTATGGTAAGTATTAATATCTATTTATAAGATTTCAAAAGTAGTAATATACTAACAAAAAACCGAGCAATTAATAAATGGTTCTTGATTTTATATAGTCAAACTATTTTACAGTTTTTTCAATCCTTTTACATCTGTTTTACCAGCTTCTACAATGCTTATGGCATAACCACCACCTACAGCAACAAATTGAGAAAGTTTGGATTTGTTAGTTACCAAAACTTTTTTGATGGTATAGGCTTGCGGATTCGTTTTATAATGTGCATTATTAGCATCTGCATAAATGGTAGCAATATATAGTTTACCTGAATCTAAGAAATCAAACTTTATTGCCGATGTTCGTGTATCATTTCCTCCTACACTACCAACAAACCAATCAGATTTTCCTTTAGCTTTACGAGCAACTGTAATGTATTTTCCAGGTTCAGCTTCAAGATACTTACTATCATCCCAATCAACAGCTACATCTTTAATAAACTGAAAGGCATCCAAAAACTGATTGTAATGTTCTGGTAAATCTGCCGCCATTTGTAATGGACTATACATAGTAACATACAAAGCTAATTGGTTGGTCAAAGTAGTATTAACATGCGAATTATTGTTTGGACTAAACTTTTTAATATCCATTTCAAAAATACCCGGTGTATAATCCATCGGACCACCTATTAATCTAGTAAAAGGTAATAAAGTTGTGTGATTTGGTTTTGAACCACCAAAAGCTTGAAATTCTGTTCCTCTAGCCGATTCATTTCCTATTAAATTAGGATAGGTTCTAGCTATACCTGTTGGGCGAACTGCTTCGTGAGCATTGACCATGATTTTGTATTCAGCTGCTTTTTCAATTGCGTACTGATAATGAGTTATCATCCATTGGCTGTAATGGTGTTCGCCTGAAGGCAAAATATTTCCAACATAACCACTTTTTACGGCATCATAATTGTTGTCTTTCATAAATTGATATGCTTTATCCATATAACGCTCATAATTACGAACAGAAGAAGAAGTTTCATGATGCATAATCATTTTTACACCTTTACTTTTAGCATAATCTCTAATTTCTGGTAAATTAAAATCGGGATATGGCGTTAAGAAATCAAACACAAAATCCTTTGAATGACCAAACCAATCTTCCCAACCTTCATTCCAACCTTCTACCAAAACACCATCTAGCCCATGCTGTGCAGCAAAATCAATATGTTTTTTAACATTAGAGGTTTTAGCACCATGTGTTTTGTTTGGTTTTGCTTTAGAATAATCTGTTACTCCAAGTTGTACAGCTGGAAACTCATCAGTATAAGACCACGAACTTTTTCCAGTAATCATTTCCCACCAAACACCAACGTACTTAATTGGTTTTATCCAAGATGTATCTTTTATTTTACAAGGTTCATTAAGATTATAAGTCATTCTAGAAGCTAGTATATCTCTAGCATCATTACTAACAATAATCGTTCTCCAAGGCGAAGTAGTAGGTGCTTGAATAAGTCCTTTGTCGCCTTTTCCATCAGGAGTTAACCATGATTCAAAAACCATTTTTTTATCATCCAAATTCAGATGCATACAAGAATAATTAATCAAAGCTGCCTCGTGCAAGTTGATGTAAATTCCATCTTGGGTTTTCATCATAAGAGATGTTTGAACTCCAGTATCAGAAAATTGTTTTTGAGAAGCATTTTCTGAAACTGCTCCTTTGAATAACTTTCTTATTTCAGATAATTTACTTTCGGTAAAATCGTATTCTTGCGTATCATAATCCCCTGGAATCCAAAAAGCAGTATGATCGCCAGTCATTGCAAATTGTGTTTTTTCTTCTTTTATTACAAAATACACAAGATTTTTTTGCTGTGGAAATTCATATCTAAATCCTAAACCATCATCAAAAAGACGAAAACGAATAACAATTTGCCTATCGGTTTCTTTTTGATTTAAAGTAACTGCCAATTCGTTATAATGATTTCTAATTTTATTTTCTTCACCCCAAACTGGCTTCCAAGTTTCGTCAAATGTAGATATATTTGAATCTGCAATAGTAAAATCATTTAACAACGACTTTTTATCATTCTTTAATTCAAGCCCTAATTTACTTGTTTTAATAACCGTTTTTCCATAATAAGCTAAATCATAAGTTGGAACTCCATTATCATTTATTGAAAATGTCATTATAAAATTTCCGTTCGGAGATTTTAATTGTTGTGCATTAGCCAAAAAAAAAGTAAAACAAAGGGAAGCGAATAAAAATATTTTTCTCATTTTTAAAAAAAAATTAATTGTATCTGACAAATATACAAAAATCCAAAATTTACAATTGTATTAATCTAAATAACTATTGAAAATTAAATAGATTTATTATATTTGTTGTAAAAGCAATTAAAATCTGATTTAATTTGGAAATTATGCAATCAAAAGCTACAAATCCTGAGCAATATATAGCCGAACTTACTGATGACAGAAAAGAAGTCATACAAAAACTTCGCGAAATAGCTCTAAAAAATCTACCCGATGGTTTTGAAGAGCAAATAAGTTATGGTATGTTGGGTTATGTTGTACCGCTTACGATTTATCCAAATGGTTATCATTGCAATCCGAAAGATCCATTACCTTTTTTTGCTATTGCATCACAAAAAAATTCCATAAACATCTATCACATGACTGTTTATTCTGATAAAAATTTACATGATTGGTTTTCGGCTGAATATCCTAACTATTGTAAATCCAAATTGGATATGGGAAAAAGTTGCATCCGTTTCAAGAAAATGAACGATATTCCTTTTGATTTGATTGGTGAATTACTTTCAAAAGTAACAGTTGAACAATGGGTTGAACAATATGAAAAAACACTAAAAAGAAACTAATGTTAGATATAATAAAAGAAAATTACGGAATCATTTTTGAAGAAAAACTTCTGGAAGAAATTGCTCAAGTTGCTCAGATATATGATTTTAAAGAAGGTGCTATTTTAATTGATTTTGGCGATTATATCAAAAACATGCCTTTATTATTGAAAGGAGCAATCAAAATTTTAAGAGAAGATTTTGACGAAGGCGAATTACTATTATATTTTATAGAAAAAGGTGACACTTGTGCTATGACAATGGCTTGTTGCCTTGGAGATACAAAAAGCGAAATTAGAGCTGTTGCCGAAACAGATGTTCAACTTATCATGATTCCTGTAAACAAAATGGAAGAATGGCTTGGTAAGTATAAATCGTGGAGAAATTTTGTTTTTAACAGTTATAATAATCGATTAAAAGAAATGCTTTCTGCTATTGATAACTTAGCGTTCATGAATATGGATGAACGATTGTTGAACTATCTATTTGAAAAAGCTAAAATAAACAATTCCAAACAAATCCAAAATACACATCAAGAAATCGCTTATGATTTGCATACTTCAAGAGTAGTGATTTCAAGATTATTAAAAGCATTAGAAAACGAAAGAAAAATAAAATTGCATAGAGCTTCAATAGAATTATTGACTACCAAATAAATGGAAACAAATCATCTAATTGGCTATTTTTTAGCAGTTGTCGTTGGTATTACACTTGGCTTGGTTGGAAGTGGTGGTTCAATACTTTCAGTTCCAATTTTGGTTTATGTTATGAGTGTCGAACCGATTTTAGCAACAGCCTATTCATTATTTACAGTAGGAATTACTGCTTTATTTGGTGGTATTCAAAAAGCAAAAGTAAATTTAGTCGATTTTAAAAAAGTATTTTTATTCGGAATACCAACTATTCTTTCAGTTTTTATTACTCGAAAATTTGTTGTGCCTTCAATTCCAACTATTATCTTTTCTAATCAATCCTTTACTCTAAATAAATCGGTTTTTATAATGGTAATTTTTGCTATTGTGATGATTTTTGCTTCTGTTAGGATGATAAAACCATCTAAAGAAATCGTTGAAGAAAATATAAAACCCAACTATTTTAAGATAGTTTGTATTGGACTCTTAATTGGTTTTGTCGCAGGTTTTGTAGGTGCTGGCGGCGGATTTCTCATCGTTCCAGCCTTACTCTTTTTGACAAGAATTCCCATGAAAATTGCCGTAGGAACTTCCCTTTTCATTGTGGCAACTCAATCATTAATTGGCTTTCTAGGCGACTTACGTCCTGAACAAATTATTGATTGGAAATTACTTCTAACTTTTACATTCTGCTCCATAATTGGTGTTTTTATCGGGAATTCTATTTCAAAAAAATACTCTGGAGAAAAACTAAAATCGGGTTTTGGTTGGCTTGTTCTAGTTATGGGGATATATATAATTCTAAAAGAATTAATATGATTTACAGCTTTTTAGTTTAAATTAAAAAAAAATCTCAGTATATTCTATTATTTTAAGTGATATTTATCATGTTTTCAATAAGTTATAAATAGTAATTTTGAGGAAAATTTATAAATATGAAGTTAGAACAACTATATACTGGATGTTTGGCACATGCCGCATATTACCTTGAAAGTAATGGAGAAGTTGCCATTTTTGATCCACTTCGCGAAGTACAACCCTATATTGACAGAGCTCAAAAAGATAATTCGAAAATAAAATACATTTTTGAAACACATTTTCATGCTGATTTTGTAAGTGGTCACGTTGATTTAGCTAAAAAAACAGACGCAACAATCGTTTACGGACCAACTACCATGAAAACTGGTTTTGACATTCATGTTGGCACAGACGGTGAGGTATTTAAAGTTGGTGATGTACTAGTAAAATTGATTCACACTCCAGGACATACTATGGAAAGTTCGTGTTTCCTAATTTCGGATGAAAACGGAAAAGAACACGGAATTATTTCTGGCGATACTTTATTTATTGGTGATGTTGGTCGACCAGATTTGGCTCAACATGTCATTGCTGACTTGACTCAAGACAAATTAGCACGTCATTTGTATCATTCTTTGCGAAACAAAATTATGCCATTGTCTGATGATTTGATTGTTTATCCAAATCACGGAGCTGGTAGTGCTTGCGGCAAAATGATGAGTAAAGAAACAACAGATACTTTAGGAAATCAGAAAAAAACAAATTATGCTTTGCAAGAAATGACTGAAGATCAATTTGTAAAAGCAATCTTGACCGGATTAACAACGCCTCCTCAATACTTTCCGAAAAATGTTTTAATGAATATTCAAGGTTATGAAAGTTTAGATGAGATCATGATTCGCGGTCACAAACCTTATGATGCCAATACATTTGAAGTTGTAGCAAACGAAACTAAAGCTTTAATTTTGGATACACGAAGAGCAGAAGATTTTGCAAAAGGATTTATTCCATCTAGTATTAATATTGGTTTGGAAAGCAATTTTGCAATGTGGGTTGGCGAAATGATTTTAGATTCAAATCAAGAAATTTTAATTGTAGCTGATGATAACAGCAAAGTTGATGATGCCATAATTCGATTATCTAGAGTTGGATACGATCACGCAATTGGGTATTTAGAGGGAGGATTTAAAAGCTGGTTAGCTGCCAATAAAGAAATAAATATTGTAAACAGAATAACTGCTGAACAACTAAAAAAACATTACAACAAAGATAAATTAGTTCTAATTGATGTTAGAAAAAGAAGCGAATACAATTCAGAACATTTAGTTAATGCTATAAATATTCCATTGAATGAAATCAATAATCATTTAGCTGAATTTCCAAAAGATAAAGTCTTTATTGTTTATTGCTTAGGTGGCTATAGAAGTATGATTGCTTCCTCAATTTTAAAACAAAGAGGTTTCGATAATTTCGTTGATGTAATTGGTGGATTTAACACCATTAAAGCCACTAACTTACCGTTAACAGAATACGTATGTCCATCTACACTATTGTAATATAGTATTTTTATTTAATCTTTAGAAAGACATCTAGTTCTTCCCGATTTTTTTTGTTAAAATTGTAACAATTGTTACTATGTTATCTACCAAAACTATTTAATTTTACAGAAAATTAGAAAAATGAAAATAGAACAAATATACACTGGTTGTTTAGCACAAGGAGCTTATTATGTTGAAAGCAATGGAGAAGTTGCAATCATTGATCCTTTGCGTGAAGTACAACCATATATTGATATTGCTACTGCAAATAATGCCAAAATAAAATACATTTTTGAAACGCATTTTCATGCAGATTTTGTTAGTGGTCACGTAACTCTAGCAGAAAAAACAGGTGCACCAATAGTTTTTGGACCAACAGCCAAACCAAATTTTAATGTTCATATTGCAACAGATGGTGAAGTTTTTAAACTAGGAGAAATAACAATAACATGTTTGCACACACCAGGACATACTATGGAAAGCTCTTGTTTTTTGTTAAAAGATAAAGATGGGAAAGATTATGCACTTTTTAGTGGCGACACCTTGTTTTTAGGCGATGTTGGTCGTCCAGATTTAGTACAAAAAGCAGCCGATATGACACAAGAACAATTGGCTGGATTTTTATATGACAGTTTACGTTCAAAAATAATGACATTGGCAGACGATGTTATTGTTTACCCAGCACATGGTGCAGGAAGTGCTTGTGGCAAAAATTTGAGCAAAGAAACTGTAGGAAGTATTGGTGATCAAAAAGCGACTAATTATGCACTTCGAGCCAATATGACCAAAGAAGAATTTATTGCTGAAGTAACTGATGGTTTATTGCCTCCTCCTGCCTATTTTCCTATGAATGTGAAATTGAATAAAGAAGGTTATGCAAATGTTGAAGATATTATTAAAGAGGCAAAAACTTTTGATGCTAAAACATTTGAATTGGTTGCTAACGAAACCGATGCATTAATTTTAGATGTTCGCCATCAAGATGATTTTGAAAAAGGTCATATCCCTAAATCAATTTTTATTGGAATTGATGGGCAATTTGCCCCTTGGGTTGGTGCTTTAATTATAGATTATAAACAACCTATTCTACTGGTAACTACACTAGGTCGTGAAGAAGAGACTATAAAGAGATTAGCAAGAGTTGGATATGACAATACTTTAGGATACTTAAAAGGTGGATTTGAAAGTTGGAAAAATGTTGGTTTAGAATATGATACGGTTACTTCAGTTTCCGCTCAAGTTCTTGAAGATAAAGTAAATCAAAATGCTCCAATTTTTGATGTTAGAAAACCAGGTGAGTATAAAGCAGAGCATATTGTTGATGTTCCTTCTACTCCACTCGATTTCTTAAATGAACACATAGCAGAGTTTCCAAAAGAAGAAACTTTCTATTTGCATTGTGCTGGAGGATATCGCTCTATGATTGCTGCATCGATTTTAAAAGCGCGTGGTTATCATAATGTGGTAAATGTATTAGGTGGATTTTCAGCAATTAGAAATACCGGAATTAAGACAACAAACTACGTTTGTCCATCAACTTTGAAATAAATTAAAAATGAAACAACTACTATTTACCAACTGGCATTTTATGCGATTTCTTAGAGTTGCACTGGCATTATTCTTATTTTATAATGCATATGTTACTCACGAATGGTTTTTTATAGTTTTTGGAATTTTCTTTTTGGTTCAAGCCTTTTTTAATATGGGTTGTGGACCAAATGGTTGTAATGTTAATTATGATAAAAAAAACTAATTATGAACGATACTTTTCAAGATATTATAAATTCTGATAAACCTGTATTGATAGACTTTTATGCAACTTGGTGCGGTCCATGCCAAATGCTTAGCCCAATTCTAAAAGATGTAAAGGATAGTCTTGGAGAACGTATTTCTATCATAAAAGTAGATGTTGACAAAAATCAGGAATTAGCTTCAATTCAACAAGTTAGAGGTGTTCCAACAATGCTTTTATTTCAGAATGGAAAACAACTTTGGCGACAGTCTGGTGTAGTTTCTAAAGAAGAAATCATCAAAACTATTTTGGATAAAACAAATTAGAAAAAATAACATGGAAACAATTTTTGAAGTTGAAAACATAAAATGCGGTGGTTTCATGAATAGTATAAAAACAGCGCTTCTCAAACTAAAAAATGTGGAAGATGTAACAATTAATAAAGAGATTGACACCATTTTTGTAAATGGAAATGCTGAAAGAGAAATTATCATTGCTAAATTAAACGAATTAGGTTATCCTGAAAAAGGAGAAAACACCTTACTTCGTCAAGCCAAATCGTATGTAAATTGTGCAATTGGCAGAATGAGTCAAACTATATAAAATGAACAAAAAAGTAATCATTATTACATCAGTTGGTGTTGTTGTAGGAGCAATTGCAGGTTACGTCTACTATTATTATGTAGGATGTGCCAGCGGAACATGCGCTATAACTTCCAAACCGCTAAATAGTTCATTATACGGCGGATTAATGGGAGGATTATTGTTCAATATTTTCGTTACCAATCCAAAAAAATAGATGAACAATTTCTGGAACGAACGCTATGCCGAAGCTGATTTTGCCTATGGTTGTGAACCGAATGTTTTTTTAAATGAAAATATTTCAAAAATAACCAAAGGAAAAATACTATTTCCAGCCGAAGGTGAAGGCAGAAATGCCGTTTTTGCAGCACAATTGGGTTACGAAGTTAGCGCATTCGATACAAGTGAAGAAGGTCAAAAAAAAGCAATCCAATTAGCTCAAAACTGCAAAACATCAATCGATTACAAAGTAGGTTTTTTGGAAGATTTGAATTATTCTGAAAATGAATTTCATGCAATCGTTTTAATCTACGCTCATGTTCCAGCCGAAATAAGAAAACAATTTCACCATAAATTACTTTCTTTACTTAAACCAAATGGTATAATTATTTTTGAAGCATTTGGTAAAGAACAATTGAAATACACTTCAGGCGGACCAAAAGACATCAAAATGTTATTTTCTGAAGAAGAAATAAAAGAAGAATTTCCAAATGTTCAATTTTCAATTTTAGAAACCATTGAAACAGAATTAAACGAAGGAAAGTATCATATAGGTAGAGCAAATGTAGTCAGGTTTATTGCCAAGAAACATTGCTGAAATACAATTTTTAGTTATGAACTCTTCTAGTTACAAAAAAGTTAATTAGTTTTAAAAACAAAAAAATAATTATATATTTGGTTCAGAATTTGTAATAGAAAAGAAATTAACAATTTAAAAAAAATAAAAATGAAAAAATTAGTGTCAATTTTAGCTGTTGCAGCTTTTATGTTTTCAATGAATGTTTCTGCACAAGAGCCACAAGAAAAAGAGAAAAAAGCTAAAACAGAAAAATCTTGTTCTACAGAAGAGAAAAAAGCTTGTGGAACTGCTGAGAAAAAAGCTGGATGTTGCTCAGCCAAAAAAGCTAAAGAAGATAAAAAAGCATAATTTTTCTTCAATTGTCTTAAAATCAAACCATTCGTAAAAAAACGAGTGGTTTTTTTATTACTTTTTTATTTATATTTAAAAAACTAATCAATAATATTTATAATTATAAGAAATGAAACAATCATTACTCGAGTGCTAATGGGTACACTTTTAGTATTTGCTTTTTCATCTTATTTTCTTGATTTATTTTCACAACCAAAACCAACTGCTCTATTTTCAGTAATGGCTTATTTTGCAGCTAGTCAGCATTTATTTCCATTAACAAAAGTAAAAAGTCAGTTTTCATTATTGAAAAATGACCATTCCCTTTAGGATTTTAGTTGTTTATTTTAGTTTTACAACCCATAAATCATTTTCTCCTTTATTTTGCTGGGTATCAAAATCATTACTTTGTGAATCTCCGACAACTATTATTTCATTTTGACTATTTTGGTAGAAATCAGTCGCAACATCAAAACTTGAACCACCAACGGTTGTTTCCCAAAAAATACTAGAATTCGCTTTATTATCAATTTCGAAAATCCAAAAATCATTTTGTCCTTTAATTGTTTTACCATCTATAATACTCCTTGTATTTCCAACGACGCCAAAGTTTCCGTTTGAAAGTTTTTTGATAGTCGTAGCCGTATCAAACTCTGTACCTCCAAATGATTTATTCCAAATAAGATGTCCATGATCATCAATATGAATCACCCAAGCATCAAAACCACCAAGAGATTTAGAAACATCTTTATCACCACTGTTACTTCTTCCAACAATTAAATACGAATTATTATTTGTTTTGGTTATTCCATATGCTTGGTCTATTGCAGAACCACCATAATTATGTTTCCAATGCAAAGCTCCATTCTCATTTATTTTTACAACCCAAAAATCATAACTTCCTTTGCTGTCTGTAATATCAAAATTTGAACTTTCAGAATATCCAACCATAACTAAACCCCCATCGTTTGCTTCAACAACATCATTTATTCTATCATTTTGTGTTCCGCCGAAATATCTATACCATTTGAAATTTCCATTCTCATCAATCTTTATACCGATAAACTCACCTGAACCATGAAGAACATTTCTATGTCCAATTTCGTGGCCTTCTCCATTATTTTCAGTTCCTCCACTACCTTCTATTCCAGAAAATTCTGCAAAACCAACTACAAAATATCCTCCATCTCTAGTTTGTATTACCTTATGAGCGTGATCATGCCCAGTAAAACCATAATTTTTATTCCAAATTATATCACCATAACCATTAATCTTGGCTATAAAAAAATCATGAAACCCAACATTTCCTGGCACATCGCCATCAGAGCTTGCGCTATATCCAGCAATTACATAATTTCCATCTTTTGTGGCAATTATACTTGTACCATAATCATTTTGAGAACCACCAATTGTTTTACTCCAAACCTTATTTCCTTCTTTATCAATTTTTAAAATCCAAATATCTATTTTATCATTACCTTTTAATATATCTCCATCATTACTATTAGTACTCCCAATAATAATCATTCCTCCATCAGGTGTACTTACTATTCCACTGATGTTTTCTTCCATAGATCCACCAAATGATTTACTCATTACAATAGTTGACTTAGAAATGGAAACTAATTCATCAACCTGATTAGAATCTGAACAAGAAAAAACAAAAAATGATACTATAAATATTATTTTTTTCATTTTACAATTAATTTTAATGAAGTTGAATTATTTACATTAACAATATAAACGCCTGAATTTAAATCTTCAATATTCAAATCTATATGATTACTATTAATAGAATTTATAGTTTTAATTCTTTTTCCTATTAAATCAAAAATCTCTATAGTTTCTATTAAATTTTTAGATTCAATACTGACCATATTTGTTGCTGGATTTGGGCTTAACTTAAATGAATTTCTTTCAAAATCTTGAAAACTAAGGGATGCACTTTTCTTTACAATATACAAACCAGTGTCAATATCACTCATTATAATGCTACCGCTAGCAAAAAATGGGTACGTATTCCAAACTCC
The DNA here is from genome assembly GCF_044377315.1 of Flavobacterium sp. Classification (GTDB taxonomy): domain Bacteria; phylum Bacteroidota; class Bacteroidia; order Flavobacteriales; family Flavobacteriaceae; genus Flavobacterium. The sequence continues at coordinate 78,179 of NZ_JBILJG010000006.1, read as the reverse complement.
ATTAAATTGAGCATTATTATTACTAGGATAGGTGTCAAAAAAAGCAATTTCATTCATTGTATTTGTTGCTGTAATAGAACTTGTATTGAGAATTCGAAGTCCTGCTGTATAACTAGCTAGGAAAAAATCATTACCAATACAGTATCCATTATGATCTATTGCTGATGTGGTTGCATAATATTCTCCTTTTAAAACAGGATTATCTAAGTCGGTCACATCAATAATAATTGACCTTCCGTTAAAACCAAAATTAAGTTCATCTAACTCATCACTTAATATCCAATACTTTTTATCAGCTGTAAACCAACCTTGATGAGCATAATAGTTGTTGTTATATGTAAAGTTAGAAATTGTAGCAGGATTAGATTTGTTTGTAACATTAACAATTGCTACTTTATTTTCATTGGCACCCATAAAAATTTCTTGCCCTTGATAATCTGGATCTGGACCATCATAAAGAACAATTTGAGCATCATGTGTATAACCATCATCGTCATGACTGCCAACTAAAACAGGAGCTGTAGGATTTTGCATGTCTAAAATTTGGGGGCCACCGTTAACAAGATTTGTCCCATCACAATAAGTAAAACCTGTAGCAGGATTGCTTGATACAGTATGACAATTTCCAAATCCAGTATATCTGGCATCAGGAGTGAATGTTTGTGGTGTTGTTACATTTCGCAATCGTGTTAAATCGAATATTTGCATCCCATGACCAGCTGTTTCACTAACTATTAATGCATGATTATTTATTACGCTAATTTCTCTCCAAATACTAGATGTATTATTGTGCCCTAAAACTTTACCTTTATAAACAGGTGCGCTAGGATTGGTAATATCAACAAAAGCGGTATGTGTTGAGCAACCCATAATAGCATATTCCTTATTAGTTAATGGATCAGTCCAACCCCAACATCCGCTGCCTTCAGTTGTATTGTTATTACCCCCAATTTGAGAAAAAGGCATATGTGCTTTCAAATCAATATTATTACAAGGATAAATTCCTGCAAATCCATTAATACAATTTTGAGCAATGGTAAAACTTGAAACTGTTAAAAGTAAAATAATTATTAATTTTTTCATAACCTATTTTTAAATTGTTGATTTAAACGTGCAAAGCCCTATTATCGGTTGCTGCTAAAGCTGCTTCTTTTATAGCTTCTGCAAAAGTTGGATGTGCGTGACTCATTCTTGAAATATCTTCGGCGCTGGCTCTAAATTCCATTGCGATAACGGCCTCTGCTATCAAATCGGCACAACGAGCACCAATCATGTGAACGCCTAAAACTTCATCTGTTTTAGCATCAGCTAGAATTTTAACAAAACCATCTGTATCACCACCAGCACGAGCTCTTCCCAATGCTTTGAATGGAAAACTTCCAGCTTTGTAGGTAACTCCATCTGCTTTCAATTGCTCTTCTGTTTTTCCAACAGCAGCAACTTCTGGCCATGTATAAACTACACCTGGAATCAAATTATAATCGATATGTGGTTTTTGTCCGGCTAAGATTTCGGCAACTAAAACACCTTCTTCTTCTGCTTTATGCGCTAACATTGCTCCACGAACAACGTCTCCAATGGCGTAAATATTAGGAACATTGGTTTGCAAATGATCGTTTACTTCTACTTGTCCTCTTTCTGTTAACTTCACTCCTGCTTTTTCAGCATTCAGTCCGTCTGTGTAGGGACGACGACCAACAGAAACCAATGAATAATCACCTTCTAATGTGATAATTTCACCTTTAGCGTTTTCTGCTTTTACAGTAACTTCCTTTCCTTTTCTTTCAACTGATTGTACTTTGTGAGAAGTGTAGAATTTCATTCCTTGTTTTTTCAACACTTTTGTCAATTCTTTTGACAAAGCTGCATCCATTCCTGGAATTATTCTGTCCATGAATTCAACAACTGAAACCTCAGCACCTAATCTTAAATAAACTTGTCCTAATTCAATTCCGATAACACCACCACCTATAATTACTAAATGTTTAGGAACTTCTGGAAGTTTTAATGCTTCAGTAGAAGTAATTACTCGTTCTTTATCTAACTTTATAAATGGTAAACTTGATGGTTTTGAACCTGTTGCAATAATTATATTTTTAGCTTCAATAACTTCTGAAGAACCATCAGACTTGGTAACTTTTACATGAGTAGCATCAACAAATGAACCCAATCCTTCAAAAACAGTTACTTTGTTTTTATCCATTAAGAACTTAACACCGCCCGAAGTTTGGTCAACTACTGCTTGTTTACGTTCAATCATTTTTTGAAGATTTACTTTAACTTCTCCGGAAACTTCAATTCCGTGATCGGCAAAATGTTGTAACTCTTCATAATGATGTGAAGATGACAATAATGCTTTAGAAGGAATACAACCTACGTTAAGACAAGTACCGCCAAGCGTTGAATATTTTTCGATAATTGCGGTTTTAAAACCTAATTGGGCACAACGAATTGCCGAAACATATCCGCCTGGACCTGAACCTATTATGACTACGTCAAATGAACTCATATATATATATTTTGTGCGTTTTTATAAATAGTTATGCAAATTTACAAATAAAATTGCAATATAAATAACATAAATCTATTGCAATTTCATAGATAATTAAACTTTACTAGATGGACTTTTTTCGGTATGAAAAAAAGAATAAATTACAACTTAATATTCTATATGTCTTATCACAATTCCAAAACAGAGGTATTCTTTACTTCGCTTATCATAAAGGTGCTATGTGTACTTCCTATATGCTTTAGCGTGGTGAGTTTAGTTACCAAAAATTCGCGGTATTCTTGCATGTTTTTTACGGCTATTTTCAAAATATAATCATAATCTCCGCTTACATGATGGCATTCGAGAACTTCTTTTAGTTGTACTACTTCACTTTCAAACTTGTTCAAAAACTCTTTAGTATGTTGTATCAATTTCAAATGGCAAAAAACCACAAAGTTCTTCCCTACTTTTTCTTTGTCGAGTAAAACAACATATTTAGCAATAATGCCTTCTCGCTCTAGCTTTTTAATTCGCTCATAAATAGCAGTTACCGAAAGATTGAGACTTAATGAGAGCTCTTTGGTAGTTTTCTTGGTGTCGTGTTGTAGTAGCTGTAGTAGTTTTTTGTCGATTATGTCCATTTATGGTTATCAGTTGTTTTATATTATCTATTTAATATTTGTTTTATATTCAAAAATAGTTTTTTTTTCTTTACAAAATAATATTAATAGTTTTAAAATCTAATTTAACATACAAACATTGACTATTAATCTAATAATAACGAATTTTGAAAAAAGTTAACAAATAACCGACAACTGACAACAAAAAACTCATGAAAACCTTAAATCCAGCAGACAAAATTCAAGATTTACAATACTTTGGAGAATTTGGTGGTGTAAATCCATCTATTTCCGATTCTTCTACCTATACTTTTCTTTCGGCTAAAACCATGTTCGACACTTTCGAAGGAAATGCCGAAGGTTGCTACTTATATTCTCGTCATTCATCACCAAGTAATTTGTATTTAGATAAAGCAATTGCTGCAATGGAAGGTACGGAAGCTGCTAATGTCTCAGCTTCTGGAATGGGTGCCATAACTCCTACTCTTTTGCAATTGTGTGGCAATGGTGATCATATTGTTTCTAGCCGAACTATTTATGGAGGAACATATGCTTTTTTGAAAAACTTCACACCTAGATTTGGTATTAAAACAACTTTTGTTGACATCACTAAATTAGATGTTGTTGAAGCTGCTATTACCCCAAACACTAAAGTTTTATATTGTGAAACCGTAAGCAATCCTTTATTGGAAGTTGCTGATATTACTGGCTTAGCTAAATTGGCTATCAAACACAATTTAAAATTAGTGGTTGACAATACTTTTTCACCTTTATCGGTAGCGCCTGCACAAATGGGTGCTGATATTGTGATTCATTCGTTAACCAAATACATCAATGGAAGTAGCGATACGGTTGGAGGTGTAGTATGTGGTTCAAGAGAATTTATCAATAGTTTAAAAGATGTAAATTCGGGAGCAAGTATGTTACTTGGACCAACAATGGATAGTTTACGAAGTGCTTCGGTAATGAAAAACTTGAGAACACTTCACATCCGAATGAAACAACACAGTCATAATGCTATGTATTTGGCAACCAAATTCGAAAACGATGGATTGAAAGTGGTTTACCCAGGTTTGGTAAGTCATCCAAGCCATAAATTGTATGCTGGAATGATAAATCCTGAATATGGTTTTGGTGGCATGATGACGGTTGATGTAGGAACCATTGATAAAGCGAATGAATTAATGGAATTAATGCAAGATAGAAATTTAGGTTATTTGGCAGTTAGTTTAGGTTTTTACAAAACGTTATTCTCTGCTCCGGGAACTTCAACATCGTCCGAAATTCCTTTGGAAGAGCAAAAAGAAATGGGATTAACCGATGGTTTAATTCGTTTTTCTATTGGATTAGACAACGATATAGAGCGCACTTATCAAATGATGAAACAATGCATGAAAGATTTGGGAATTTTGTAGTCACAACTAATTCAAAAAATATGAATCCGCTAAAGAATTTTCTTTGACGGATTTTTTTATATTTACTCAAAATACTAATTTCTCTTTTTTTGAGTTTTATACGAACTATTCAAGTTAAGAATATATATATTATGAATGAATTTGAAAAACAATACCAAGAATTGCTTTCACTACTTCAATTTGAAGATTACCCTATAGTTTTAAAACGAATTATTGATTTAACACTTGATACTGAAACTCTTTATTACTATAAAAAGACAGTTGATTTTCTAAAATGGTATGATAAAAACGAAACAATAACTGAAGGCAAAAAAGAAAAATTCCAAGCCATGTTGGCCGATTTGCATTCATTTCTTTCAACTAAACCTATTGCTCAAATAGAAACATTGGTAAATGCAACCGCTGTAACAAAATCGTATGGTACTTCTTTATTTTCGCTTGGTCCAATTGATATAAAATTAAAGCAAGGTGAAATTTTGGGATTAGTCGGCGAAAACGGAAATGGAAAAACAACTCTTTTACGATTATTATGCGGCGAATTGGTGATTACTAGCGGCAGTTTACACTATTATTTCAAACACGACGATTTATACAATTTAAGAACCAAATTAGTTTACATTCCGCAACGAACAGAAACTTGGCATGGTTCAATGTTTGAAAATCTTCAATTTACAGCAGCAACTTATGGTTACAAGCCAGAAGAAAATGCTTTGATTGTAGAATTAATTATCTCAAGATTAGGCTTGCGAAAATTTAGAAAACATAGTTGGAAAAGCTTGTCTTCTGGTTACAAAATGCGTTTTGAACTGGCTAGAATGTTGCTTAGAAAACCTAAAATATTATTGATAGACGAGCCTTTGGCAAATTTAGATATTTTGGCACAACAAACAGTTTTAGAAGACTTTAGAGCTATAGCCAAATCGCCATTTAGACCTATTGGAATTGTACTAAGTTCGCAACAATTATACGAAGTAGAAAAAACGTCTGATCAGGTTATTTTCTTAAAATTAGGTAAACAAAAAAACTTACACAACACTACCAAAACTGAAACTATTTTACCAGAAAATCAACTTATAATAGAATTTGAAAGCGAATGGACTCAAAAACAGTTAGGCGAATTGTTTAATAATTTCAATCTAATTTCCCTTCAGTTTAACGGTGGAACTTATATGGCAACTTTTCCACAAACCATGACTGTTCATGACTTTATGAAAATTAGTGTCGATAATAAAATCCCACTATTGTATTTCAGAAATATTTCGAACTCAACAAGACGATTTTTCGTTTCCTAAAAAAAAATAGAATTATGCTCAAAAAGATACAAAACCATTTATTGATTAACCATCCAATAGCATGGAATACTAAAGTGATTCCGCTTTCAATTTTACTAGTGCTACTAAACATAATTTTCTTTATTGTTGGTTATTCTACAACAAGCGTAAACTTTGATGAAACAGATAGAAATTATTTGTATGATAATGAAATAACTGTCAACTTTTTTGCTGTATTGGTTTCCATTTTGGCATTAATAATGTGGTTGGTATATTATTTCAAAAATAATTCATTCAAATCGTTTTACCCAAGAACTAATTTTTCATTGTTTAAAGAATGGAGCATTACATTGTTAATCAGCTTCTTATTGTCGCTGTTTATCACTTCTTTCTATTTTGGAAAAGATGTTAAAATGAGAAGTTATTATTCTGAAAGTGAAACTAAAAGACGATGCGAAATTTTAAGTAAAGGTTCTTTCTTTATTGATGGTTCATTTTCTAACAATTATAATGATTCTGAATATACGGTAGCTGAACCTGCAGAAACTATTGATACAGCCAGTTCTGCTCAAAATTATATTTCATTCAAAGGCAAAAAATATTCTTGGAATTCATTACTAAACAAAAACTTAAATCATTACAGTTGTTTTGACTACAAATCAGATTCAGTAAGAAAAGTATCTATTCAAAACTTATTAGTTACCAACCAAAAAGATTCTATAAAACGTATTCTTAAAAACTATTTATCTATAGCCAAAGAACACAAACTGCAGGCAAATGTTGATGAATCAAAATGGTTTGAACTGATTTATAATTATCCTACGTATGAAAATTATAAAATAGTTGGTGATAATGGAGTTGGTGATTATTACTATCCAGATAACTATAATAACAATTATAAGTTTGACTCAATAAATAAGTACATAAAAACAATAAACGGTCAGCAATTTGAATATTATAGATACTTCGTACCAGAAAAAAATATGAGTTATAACTACACCAAAATTTCAGATGCTTGGAACAGCCCAATCATAAACTTAAGTACATTACTAATTTCAATTTATATTGCCATAGCATTGTCATTATTAGTATTTTCTTTCCGTGTAACTTCTGGAAGAAATTGGTTAATTGCACTTGTAGGAATTGGAGTTTTGAATATTTTATTTGGGATTTTAAGTGCTATAATAGGATCGCAATTTAGTTATCCCATTTTGCTTCTATCACTAATTATTTTACTTTTATTCTATTTTATAATTACCACTAGTAAAAAAACAAGAAAACAATTATCAGGAATAACATTAAACGGAACTTTGTGGTTATTACCTGCTATCATTCCGCTAATTTATTTTATTGTTTTAGAAAATTTTAAGAGAATAGTACATAATACAATCAATATAGATTATTATAAACATACACTATATCCAACTATTAAATTTTTAGAAGTCAACTCAATCAATATGGCTTATCTAAATATAGTTTTTATTCTAATTATGATGCTTTTCTTTTCAATAAACATAAAAAAATGGAAAGGAATTGCTGAAGATTAATATTGTTTAGAAACGAAAATTCAGGCATTTTTGGAATGGTAATTCCCGCTATTCGTTCCAATCTTTAATAAAAATTGCCCTAGGTTTAAACCCAGAGCAATTTTTATTAAAGTATTTCCTCTACTATCGGGGTTAGGTGAGAATCCATTTTAAGTTTTGCTAAGTTTTGGTAGCGTTCTAACGTACAAGTCTTCAACTTTTTTTCTTGCCCAATCGGTCTTACGAAGAAAAGTCAAACTCGATTTTACGCTCGGGTTTTCTTTAAAACTTTTAATGTTTATTAATTCCGCCAAAGTATCAAAACCGTAAAAGTCAACAAGTGCTTCAATAATTTTTTGAAGTGTAATACCGTGAAGTGGATCTTTCGATTTTTGCATAAAACAAAAGTACAATTCTCAAACAGAATTCAATAAAAACCAACATCTTTTTTTACAAATTGCACCAAATCAAACGAACTATCTAATCTCAATTTCACTAAATCTTACTTAATCAATTCAAATTCGTGAAATAAACTTTAAAAAATTTAATTCTTAAAAATTATTGCAATTCGTGTTTTAATTTCTTATTGAACTGCTAACAAAGCATTGATATTTCCATGACCATAATTAGCATTCCTAGTTGGATAATAAGTAGATGATTGTTTCATCTTAGTCAAAACTTGTGCTCTTGTCCAAGTTGGATTTTTAGCCCAAACCAAAGCCGCAATTCCAGCAGTAGTAGCCGTAGCAATAGATGAACCACCAACATAATCAGTTTGTGCATTGTAATAACTATTCACCGGAACAGTATTTCCAGAAGTTGCTCTTTGCATTTGAATAGTAAAATCTATTTTTCCGCCAGAATGGCAAACATCACATTTTACATTAGAAGTATTTTCTTTAACACCTGTAACTGCAACCGCTTCAGCCATTGATGCTGGAAAAATTACACCTACAAAATTGGTAAAACTTGTTGATGTTCCCCCGGCGCAAAAAATTAGTTTTCCTTTGTTGTAAGCGTACTTTACACCATCTTCTATTTTTCCAACAGAAAAAATATGTCCCATCGACATTGATATAATTTTTACGGCAGCGTTATTTCCTAAAGCAACAAATGCATTTTTAACACCGTTTTGCTCATGATAACCATCTAAAACTACATTTGAAGCAGCTCTATACGTTATTAAGTTTGCGTTGTAAGCAACACCTACAGGCATTCCATTAGCATTACGTGGTGCAGCCGCAACAGAAGCCATACTTGTACCATGTCCACATAAATCATTTGGACCATCAGTAGTTGTACTCCAAGGCCAAATAGAATCAACATAAGTTCCATATTTGTATACCGTTCGTCCAGTTGAAAAACCATTGTTAAAACTTGATCCAAAAAGCGATTGACTAGGAGAAATTCCAGTATCTACAACCCCTATTGTCACACCAGCTCCAGAACTGAAACTCCAAGCTGCTGGAATATTGTGCTTATAAAAAGTCCAAGGTGCTTTCGCATTTGGCAAAACAGTAGTAAAATCAGCAGTGTTTAAAACCTCCGATTCATAACCACAACCAGATGAGCCAGATGAGTTTGTTGTGTTAGAGGAACCATCAGCATTTGAAGCCCTATAAGAGGCATTATTTTGAAAATATTTATAATCTGATGGCTCAAAGTAGCGAATATATTGACTTTTTCTTAATGCAATAACGGTTTCTTGTTTTTCAATAATTACATCTACTAAATTCAAAAATTTATCTGACGAAATTACAATTTTATCTAGCAATTTCCCTTCATAATGCTGTATAATATTTAAAATTTCTTGTTCAATTTTTTGGTTATCGGGAGATTTACTTCTGTCATAATCATTTTTGGAAGTTCCAAAACCGATAGTAGCAATATTATTTCCTCTTTTAATTGCACTCCAAAGAAAGTGATCGTCAACATGACTCCAATCAAAGGTATTCTTAATACTAATAGATTCGTCAATTGAAGTATTTATCCTTTCAGCCGAAAGAGCAGAAGTTTTCGAAGAATCAATAGTAATATCTTCATGATTGTCTTGGTTACAAGACGCTAAAAAAACGATAGAAAGACTAAGCAGTGAGAGAAATTTCTTTGTCATATTGTTAATTTTTTATTTAGGTTGGTTTTACGAATGTAGCATTATTTTTTTTTTAATAAAAAAAAATCGCTACTTAATTAAGAATAGCTATTTTCTGTACCAAGTGCTAATCTATTTTAACCAATAACTTATCTATAAATTTTATTAAAAAACAATTCCTGCAATTAAAAATATTTTTTTCATTTTGTCTTTAGTTTTAAAATTACAGGACAAATTTAGTAGCTACCATTCAGAGAAAAACTGATACAAATCATTGTTTAATTTTTTTTAGACTTAAAATGGTAGTTCTTATTGCAGAAAAAATCTTTTTTATAGTACATTTGTACCAATGCTAAAGACAATCAATATAGTAAACAAAAGAGCTAAGTTCGATTACGAAATAATTGACACTTATACCGCTGGTATTGTGCTTACCGGAACAGAAATTAAATCTATTCGTTTAGGAAAGGCTCAAATTGCAGAAAGTTTTTGTGAGTTTAATAATAATGAGTTATTCGCTATTAATACCTATATTGAAGAATATGCTTTTGGTAATCAATTCAACCACAAATCTCGTAGCGAACGAAAATTACTTCTTAATAAAAGAGAATTAAAAAAACTTGCACGTGATGTTCAATCTAAAGGTTTGACAATTGTCCCTCTTAAATTATTTACCAACGAAAAAGGAATGGCAAAACTTGATATTGCTTTATGTCGTGGTAAAAAAACATATGATAAACGGGAATCACTCAAAGAACAAGACACTAAACGAGATATTGACAGAATAAAAAAAGCTTACTAAACTTTTAAATAGTAGGAAAGTTTTTTTTATCAAAAAATATGACTAAATTTGTCAAGAATTTAAAAGTCATAAAATGAAAACGCTATTAAAAAATGCTAGAGAAAAAAAAGGACTAAAAACAAGAGAGGTTGCACAACTACTAAAAATTGATCAAGCCTTAATAAGTAAGTTTGAAAATGGTTCAAGAAAACCAACCAAAGAACAAATTTCAAAATTAGCTTCTTTATTAGATATCGATTTTGAAACATTAATGATTGCTTGGCTAAAAGAAAAAATTCTTTATGAAATTGGAGATGATAACTTGGCTTTACAAGCAATGTCAATGGTTAGAGAAGAAATTGAAAATAGTTATAAAATTAGCAAGAGAATTATTTCCAAAAATCTTCAATCAATATTAGACGAAATTGATGCAATGAAAAAACAATTAGATTCTTTTAGAGAATTTGATAGTTTTAGAATTGCCCAAGCTTTAGAACTCGAATATACATTTGAAAGTAACAGAATAGAAGGAAACACGCTAACCTTACGAGAAACCGATTTGGTTATTAATGAAGGTTTAACTATTTCTGGCAAAAGTATGCGTGAACATCTTGAAGCAATCAATCACGTAGAAGCAATTGGATACATAAAACAACTTATGGAAAGAAATTTCCCTTTTAATGAAAGAGAATTACTTTCTATACATAATTTAATTCTAAGAGGAATCATACCTGAAGATGCTGGTCGTTATCGTCGAGTACAAGTAATGATAAAAGGAAGTGCGCACATGCCACCACAACCTTTTATGGTTCCAAAAGAAATGGAAGATTACTTTATTTGGTATAATGAAAACAAAAGTAAATTGCATCCAATAATTCTAGCAGCAGAAATGCACGAACGTTTGGTTACCATTCATCCATTTATAGATGGAAACGGAAGAACTTCTCGTTTAGTTATGAATTTAATTTTGCTACAAAATGGCTATGTTATTGCCAATATAAAAGGAGATTACGAATCAAGAATGAGTTACTATCAATCGTTAGAAAATGCACAAACTTCTGGCAACAAAGAAGATTTTTTACTTTTTATTGCCCATATAGAAAAAGAGTGTCTTGAGCGTTATATAAATATTATAAAACAATAATTATAAATAACGCTTTCTTAGTTTTGAACTTTGACAAAGTTACTGTTAATTTTTGTTTTCCAATAAAGGTACAAATTTAAAATCACCAAATTCATGTTTTTCAAATTGTGTTTCGTTTTTACGAATTAGCAATGTCATGATTTGTTCTTTTTCACCTACTGGAATGACTAATCTACCTCCTATTTTTAGTTGTGCCATTAACGCCTTTGGAATTATAGGAGCGCCTGCTGTTACAATAATACTATCAAACAGTGCATAATTAGGTAAACCTTTATAACCATCACCAAATGAAATATGCTTAGGTCTAATTCCTAACTTGGGTAATAACAAAGATGTCGTTTTGAATAACTCATTTTGTCTTTCTATAGTATAAACGGTTGCTCCCATTGTGCACAAAACAGCTGTTTGATATCCAGAACCCGTTCCAATCTCAAGAACTTTATCACCTTTTTTTACTTCTAATAATTGTGATTGAAATGCAACAGTATAGGGTTGTGAAATAGTTTGCCCAGCTCCTATTGGAAAAGCTTTGTCTTGATAAGCAAAATCTTCAAAACTAGAATTCAAAAACAAATGTCTTGGAATTTTTTTGATGGCTTCCAAAACGTTTTTATCGGTAATTCCTTTATCCTCAAGAACTTTTGCTAATTGATTTCGAAGTCCTTGATGTTTGTTGGTATCTTTCACTTGGGCAGGTATTTTAGTTTGGTAAAAATAAAGTTAATAATATCAATAAACAAATTCCATATTCTAAAAAACTCTAAAACTTTTAAACCTCTAAACTTTTAAACTAAAAACTAAAATTGTACTTTTGATAAAATTTAATTTTTATGCTCAAAGTTGGCGTTTTAGGTGCTGGTCACCTCGGAAAAATACATTTGCGTTTATTACAACAATCAGAAAAATACGAATTGGTTGGTTTTTATGATGAAAATCACGAAAATGGAGCAAAAATTGCTGGCGAATTTGGATACAAACAATTCGATACCATTGCCAAATTAATTCACGCAGTAGATGTTATTGATATTGTAACCCCTACGCTTTCTCATTACAAATGCGCTAAGGTTTCTATTAAAAGCGGAAAACACGTTTTTATTGAAAAACCAATTGCTACTACGGTTGAAGAAGCAGAAGAAATTATTGCTTTAGCAAAAGAATACAATGTAAAAGGCCAAGTTGGACACGTTGAAAGATTCAATCCTGCTTTCATTGCTGTTAAAGATCAAATTGAAAACCCAATGTTTATAGAAACGCATCGTTTGGCTGAATTCAATCCTCGCGGTACTGATGTTCCTGTGGTTTTAGATTTGATGATTCATGATATTGATGCTATCTTGAGTGTTGTAAAGTCAAAAGTTAAAGCCGTTCATGCAAGTGGTGTTTCGGTTTTGAGTCAGTCGCCAGATATTGCAAATGCCCGAATTGAGTTTGAAAACGGCTGTGTTGCCAATATTACTTCGAGTAGAATTTCGATGAAAAACATGCGTAAATCAAGGTTTTTTCAAAAAGATGCCTACATTTCTGTAGATTATTTAGATAAAATTTGTGAAGTAGTAAAAATGAAAGAAGCACCAGAATTTCCTGGTGATTTCGATATGATTTTACAAAACGCAGAAGGCGAAAAAAAACAAATTTATTTTGCTAATCCAGAAGTTTCACCTAATAATGCCATTTTAGACGAATTAGAAACTTTTGCTGATGCCATTGTAAATAATACAAATCCAATAGTAACTTTAGAAGACGGAACGGAAGCTTTACGTGTTGCTTATATGATTATTGATTCGATGAACGAAAAATAACATTGACCGCAAATTAAAATATAAATTTATGAATTGCGGTGGAAAAAATTAAACAAACTAAACAAACATAATGAAAACAATAGCTGTAATAGGCGCAGGAACGATGGGCAACGGAATTGCTCACACTTTTGCACAAAGCGGTTTTACCGTAAAATTAATCGATATTTCAGAGAAATCTTTAGAAAAAGGAATGGCAACTATAGCTTCCAATTTGGACAGAATGGTTGCAAAAGGATCGATTACTGAAGATGACAAACATAAAACTATCGGAAATATAATCACTTACACCGAAATTAAAGATGGTGTTGTTGGAACGGATTTAGTAATAGAAGCTGCAACAGAAAATGTAACGTTGAAATTAAATATTTTCAAACAATTGAGTGAAGTTTGCGATCATAATGTGATTTTGGCAACCAACACTTCATCAATTTCAATTACTCAAATAGCAGCACAAGTAGTTCATCCAGAACGTGTAATAGGAATGCATTTTATGAATCCGGTGCCGATTATGAAATTGGTTGAAATTATCCGTGGGTATTCTACTTCTGATGAAGTAACTAAAATAATCATGGAGTTATCAGTAAAATTAGGTAAAACGCCAACAGAAGTTAACGATTATCCAGGATTTGTTGCCAACAGAATTTTAATGCCAATGATTAACGAATCAATTGAAACGTTGTATAATGGCGTTGCAGGCGTTGAAGAAATCGATACTGTTATGAAATTAGGAATGGCACATCCAATGGGACCATTACAATTGGCTGATTTTATTGGACTTGATGTTTGTCTTTCTATTCTAAACGTAATGTATGACGGATTCAAAAATCCAAAATATGCTCCTTGCCCTTTATTAGTAAATATGGTAATGGCTGGAAAACTCGGAGTAAAATCGGGTGAAGGCTTCTACGATTATTCTGAAAGTAAAAAAGCAGAGAAAGTTTCTAAACAATTTTTGAAGTAAACAGTCGCAGTTTTCAGTCGCAGTAAACTGAATACTGAGACTGAGACTGAAAACTATAAAACATGAGTAAAATAATTCCTTTCAAAGCCGTTCGTCCAACTCCTGATAAAGTCGCGTTGGTAACTTGTCGTAATTATGATGATTATTCGCCTGCGGAATTGGCTTCGTGGTTAGATTTCAATCCGTATTCGTTTTTACATGTCATAAATCCTGCCTATGTGCATTCGCAAAAGATTACGTTAGACAAGCGTTTTAAAGGTGTCGCTCATAAATATCAAGATTTTAAAAACGATGGTGTTTTTCTTGAAGATGAAAAACCAGCTTTCTTTTTATATGAAATTCAGACCAAAAGTCAATCTTTTACAGGAATTGTTGCAGGAACTTCAATTGATGATTACAAAAACAATGTCATCAAAAAACACGAAGATACTTTGCAATATCGTGTAGAATTATTCAAAGATTATTTGCATCAAACAGGTTTCAATACAGAACCAGTTTTGATAACATATCCAGATAAATCAGAAATCAACAATTGGATTTTAGAAAAGAAAAAAGAAAAACCGATTTACCATTTTGCCACAACCAACAAAGAAAAACATACACTTTGGAAAGTTGATTCTGATTCAGAAATAGTTTGGTTAGAAAAACAATTTGAAAATATTGCTGAATTGTATATTGCTGATGGTCACCACCGTTCGGCTTCGGCAGAATTATTATTTGATGAAGACAATCATTTAGGAAATCAGAATTTAAATTACTTTATGAGTTTTCTAATTGCTGAAAGTAATGTCAAAATTTATGAGTTCAACCGAATCATTCGTGATTTGAATGGTCATTCGAAAGAAGACTTTATCCTAAAGCTATCAGAACATTTCATCATCAAAACCAAAGAACAAGAATTGTGGAAACCACAAGGAAAATTTGAATTCGGAATGTATTTAGATGGTGCTTTTTATGCGCTGTTTTACAAATTAGAAAATAACAAAAATTCATTATTAGAGAATCTTGATGCACAAGTTTTATACGATAAAGTATTGCAACCCATTTTAGGAATCGAAGATTTGAGAAATGACGAAAGAATAGAATACATTCCTGGAAAACAATCTATTTTAACCATAAAAGAATTAGTTGACGAAGGTGAATTTGAAGTCGGATTCATGTTGTTCCCAAGTGATATTTCAGAAATTAAAGCTTTGGCAGACAACAATTTAATTATGCCACCAAAATCAACTTATATTGAACCGAAGTTTCGAAGCGGATTGATGGTGTATGAGTTGTAGATTAACGTTTGAAAAATAACGATTTTTTGATTTTAGAAAATAGAAAATAAATAGATTTTTAAGAACACAGATTTAAGAAATTAGAGAAATTTTTAATGTTTTATAGATTACTAAAATCTGTGTTTCTAAAATAAAATTAGATAAATGTCAATAAAACAAAACCTTACTCAAATAAAATCCCAACTTCCAAATCACGTAACACTTGTAGCCGTTTCTAAAACCAAACCTGTTACCGATTTAATGGAAGCTTACAAAGCTGGTCAACGAATTTTTGGAGAAAATTATGTTCAAGAATTAGTTGAAAAACACGAAGCACTTCCTAAAGATATTCAATGGCATTTTATTGGTCATTTACAATCACGAAAAGTAAAACTTATTGCTCCTTTTGTAAATTTGATTCACGGAGTTGATAGTTTGAAATTATTGAACGAAATCAACAAAGAAGCTCAAAAAAACAATCGTGTTATTGATTGTTTACTTCAAATTTTTATTGCCGAAGAAGAAAGTAAATTTGGATTGGATGAAGAAGAATTGAATGGAATTATGAAATTTATTACTCAGAATAGTGAAATTTATCAAAACATTAGAGTCATTGGTTTAATGGGAATGGCAACGTTTACTGATAATCGAAACCAAATCCAAAAAGAATTTAATCATTTGAAAACAATTTTCGACAAACTTAAAACATTACCTAAAACCCAAAACCTAAAACCTACAACCTTATCAATGGGAATGTCTGGCGATTACAAACTAGCAATCGAATGCGGAAGCACAATGGTTCGAATTGGAAGTAGTATCTTTGGTGTGCGATAACAATTTTAAACTTTTAAACTCTAAACACATTTACTGCATTCTCGACATAGAAACCACTGGAGGTCAATTCAACGAAGAAGGAATTACCGAAATCGCCATCTACAAATTTGATGGTCACGAAGTCGTGGATCAATTTATCAGTTTGGTCAATCCCGAAATTCCCATTCAGCCATTTGTAGTTAAATTAACTGGTATTAACAATGCTATGTTGCGCTCAGCTCCAAAGTTTTATGAAGTCGCCAAACGCATTATCGAAATCACTGAAGGCTGTATCATTGTAGCACATAACGCTTCTTTTGATTACCGAATTTTACGCACTGAATTCAATCGTTTAGGTTATGATTTTATAAAACCAACTCTTTGCACCGTTGAACTATCCAAAAAATTAATTCCAGACCAACTTTCTTATAGTCTAGGAAAACTAGTTCGCGCATTGGGAATTCCTATGGCTGATAGACATCGTGCTAGTGGTGACGCAATGGCAACAGTCAAATTGTTCAAAATGCTTTTGGCAAAAGACACCGAAAAAGAAATTTTAATCAGTTCTATAAAAGCCGAAATCAAAACGGGTTTGTCGCCAAAATTGCTAGATATTGTTGAAAGTTTACCTTCTAAAACTGGAATTTATTACATTCACAACGAAAAAGGTAATCTGGTTTATATAGGTAAAAGCAAAAACATTAAAAAGCGTATCAATCAGCATTTTACGGGAACTTCTGGCAAAAGCAAAAAACTTCAGCGTGAAGTATTTGCAGTAACTTTTGAAGAAACGGGTAGCGAATTGATTGCACTTCTGAAAGAAAGTGAAGAAATCAAAATCAACAAACCTATTTACAATCGTGCGCAACGAAAAAGCATTTTTCAATGGGCTTTATATAAAGAAAAAGATACTAAAGGTTATTTCAATCTAAAATTGCAAAAAGCCGATGGTCGCAAAAAGGAAATCACCTCGTTTACATCCATTCAAGAAGGCAAAAATGCACTTTTCAGAATCACTGAAAAATACAATTTGTGTCAAAAATTAAATGGCTTGTACGAAACTCAAAACGGTTGTTTTCAGTACAAAATAAAAGAGTGCAATGGCTCGTGTTTAGGCATTGAATCGCCCGAAATATATAACGAAAGAGTCGATGAATTCATAAACGAAATGACTTTTGAGAACAACAATATGGTCGTAATCGATAGAGGTCGAACCGTCAACGAAAGAAGCGCAGTTCTAATCGAAAACGGCATCTACAAAGGCTATTGTTTTTTTGACCTAAATTACCAAGTCAACAACATCGAAATATTAAAAAATATTATCATTCCAATGCAAAATAACCGCGATACACGCACAATTATTCAAGGATACTTGCGCAAAAACAAAGTAATGAGAATACTTAAATTTTAATTTTTTAGAAGCTATTTCCCGTCTCGTATTTAGAACGAGATTGCAACCTGCAGGCAGGCAGGCAGTTCTTTTTTTTAAAAGAAAAAAAGAAAGGGATTTCCACTACAAACACGAAGTGTTCACCGAACACCTATGAAAATAAATGTTTTAGTGAGGTAATCAGGGCTAGGGCATCACGTAAAACTACAACTTTTGAATTATTTAATTACCATAATCGGACCAACAGCCATAGGAAAAACTTCCTTGAGTATTACTTTGGCACAACATTTTGGTTGCGCTATTATTTCGTGTGATAGTCGCCAGTTTTTCAAAGAAATGAAAATTGGTACTGCCGTTCCAACCGATGAAGAATTGGCTTCGGCAACTCATCATTTTATCCAAAACAAATCTATTTTTGAAAATTACACCGTAGGCGATTTCGAAAAAGAAGCTATTGCCAAATTAGACGAATTATTTCTAAAAAACAATATTCAAATCATGGTTGGTGGTTCGGGTTTGTATGTAGATGCCGTTCTAAAAGGTTTTGATGAATTTCCTGAAATTGATAGTAAAATAAGACATAAAGTACGCCAAAACTATGAAAAAAATGGAATCGAATTTCTTCAAAATCAATTGAAAAAATTAGATTCAGAATATTTCAGTTTCATAACAGAAACCAATCCGCAAACGCTACAAAATCCGCAGCGAATGATGCGATTTGTTGAAGTTTGTTTGAGTACAAATCAACCTTATTCATCGTTTCTAAACAAAGAAAAAAACAAAAGAAACTTCACGCCAATCATTATAGGTTTAGAAGCCGAAAGAGCAACCATGTACAACCGAATCAACCAACGAGTTGACATCATGATGAATGAAGGTTTGCTAGCCGAAGTTGAAAAATTAGTACCAAATAAAGAACTGAATGCTTTACAAACAGTTGGTTATCGTGAATTATTCGATTATTTTGAAGAAAAAACAACTTTAGAAATCGCCATCGAAGAAATCAAAAAAAATACACGAAGATTTTCAAAACGCCAATTAACCTGGTTCAAACGAACAGAAAATGTAACTTGGTTTGATTTTGAAACTACTATTCAAAAAATAATATTGAATATAAAATCGAAACTTTAATTTCATTACATTTGAAAAAAATACATGATGAAAAAATTGTTATCTGTTTTTAGTTTATTATTCTTTTTTATCTCATGTGAAAGAGAATATGACGGCACAACACGCTATGTTTTTGATACACAAGTTTTAGATAAAAACAACCAGCCACTTGCAAATATTCCTGTTCAATTGTATTTTAACAGTTATTATTCTTTTTTTGGGAATCAAGATGATGGAAACGTTTTTATGACGACTAAAACAGATAGTAATGGTAATGTAAGATTGGTTTTTCCGTTTCCGACTCAAAACAGTAACGCAGTTGGAATCATAGAAATTGGGGAGTCAACTAATTATAATTCAGATAATAACAATTTTACATTTATAAATTTTCAGCCTTCTAATTTTACAAATTTTTATTTAAGAGAAACTCCAGTTACACTTTTTTCCAAAAATGAACTTGTCAATTTTCAAACTATTGTAAATAATACAACTATAAATAAAAGCGTTTCAAATATAGAAATTGAAGGAAGTCAATTTATACCTTTTAAAGATTTTTTAGCAAATAATCAAAATAATTATTACCAAAACTTTGCCAAATTAGAAAAAAACCAAACCATTATTTTAAAATATACGGTTACAGATTATCAGTTCAATCCAGCTACAACTGAAGTTATATCGGTTTCGATTGATGTTTTAGAGACCGATTTAAACTATACAATAACAATCAATTAAGATGAATAGATATAAGTTAGCTATCGCATTATTGTTTAGCCTTTTTTCGGTTATTGCACAAAATGATTCAATAAAAGTTGAAAAAAAAATAGTAAGGTTTACAGAATATTTCCGAGTAGGAATAATAAAGCCTATTTCGTTAGGAAATAACACCTATTCAGAAGATATAAAATCTAAATTTGGAATTAATTCGAGTTTGTCTATAATTTCTATTTATGATTTTAATCTTGGCGCTGGTGCGGATATAAGTTGGTATAGCATTGAAAAACCAGAGAATATCGGAACCTTTTCAAATGCAAAAACACTTGCTTACCATTTTGAAATTAATCGAGTTATAAAACTGAATACAAGTTTTAACCTGATTCCTTATATAGGTATTGGTCAAACTAATTTTATCTTAAGAGAAAGAAATGTAAAAAGATTAAATAAAAATGGAAATTTATATCGAATTGGATTTTTAAATTCCTATAAACTAGACAATACAGCAAATATTTATCTTGGACTTGAATATAATACCACAAAATTCAACATCCAAACAATTCCAGAATTAGTAGATTATTATAATCAAAATAACCAATTTGTACTTTCATTTGGTTTTTTAATGAACTAAAATGCCTATTTCACCTAACTTCACTTCTGTCCTATACAAAGATTGGGAAATCAATTTTCTGCAATGTTATCCAAACGGGAATTTGAAATATACCGAGTTGTGCAATCTTTTTCAATTAACAGCGGCGGCACATTCTGAATTGGGCGGCATTAGTTTTAGCGATATGCAAGAATTTCATCAAGCATGGGTTTTGAGCAAAATGCTAGTAGAAGTGCATAAATTACCCAAATGGAAAGACAAAGTAACCGTAAAAACTTGGATTAAATCGTTAGAAAATTCGCGTTCGGTTCGTTGTTTAGAACTGTATCTTGGTGAAGAAAAAGTAGTAGGTTGCGAAACTTTTTGGGCGGTTTTCAATACACAAACTCGCCGTCCAGAATCATTAGCATTGCCCAGCGATCAGTTTGAAAAATATCCTGAAGCAAGTGCAACACACAACTCATTTTCAAAAATTAATATTCAAAATGAACCTGACTGCCGAGAGACACGTTTTACAACCATTGCCAAAAGACAAGTGGCTTTATCAGATTTAGATATTGTAAATCACATGAATAGCGTAAAATATCTCGAATGGTGTTTGGATACAATCAACCCAAAAGACTTAATTTTAGGCAAACTCAAAAGTTTTGAAATGAATTATCTAAAAGAATTATCGCTTTCTGACCAAGCAACAATTGCTCAAAATGAATCTGTAATAACCATCAATAAAGATGGAAAGACTTGTTTTGCTTTGAGTTTTGTAGTGTAATATTTCAACACAAATTATCAAAAATTATTTTGCTTTTATTATTTCACTAATTAAAATTTGTGAAATTTAAGTTTTGAAAAATTCTTGTAAATTCATATCTTTTACTAACCAATCATTCCTATAAAGTCATCTTCGCTGATAATTGCAATTCCGAGTTGGTTGGCTTTTTCAAGTTTAGCTGGTCCCATATTGTCGCCTGCCACCACATAATCGGTTTTAGACGAAATTGAACTTCCCACTTTTCCGCCATTATCTTCGATTGCTTTTTTTAAATCATCTCTTGAAAATTTTTCAAAAACACCCGAAACCACAAAGGTTTTTCCAACTAACTTGTCAGTCGCATTTGGATTAAAGGTTTCTACAACTTCAAATTGAACTCCATGCTTTTTTAATCTCTCAACTGTGATTACATTGGTTTCATTTTCAAAAAACTCAATAACACTTTGCGCAATTCTATCACCAATTTCATCTACCAAAATCAAATCTAGTATAGACGCTTGTCTCAATGCATCAATACTTTTATAATGTTTAGCCAACTTTTTGGCAACTGTTTCTCCAACATAACGAATTCCTAACGCATACAAAACACGCTCAAACGAAACATTTTTAGATAATTGAACGCCATTTACCAAATTATCAGCCGATTTTTGTGCCATTCTCTCTAATGGTGTTATTTGGTCAACTGTCAATTCATACAAATCGGCATAATTCTGAACTAAACCATTATTGTATAGTAAAGCTACAGTTTCTCCACCTAATCCTTCTATATCCATCGCTTTTCGCGAAATATAATGTTGAATTCTACCAATAATTTGTGGCGGACAACCATAAAAATTTGGGCAATAATGTTGCGCTTCGCCTTCTTTTCTGATTAATTCTGTTTCACATTCTGGACAATGTGTTATATATTGAGTGGGTTGTGTTGCGTTTCCTCTTTTGGCTACACCAATAATTTTTGGAATAATTTCACCGCCTTTTTCTACAAAAACTTCGTCACCTACTCTAATATCCAATTTTTCAATTTGATCGGCATTGTGCAAAGAAGCACGTTTTACGATAGTTCCAGCGAGTTGAACAGGCTCTAAATTGGCAACAGGTGTAATTGCTCCAGTACGACCAACTTGATATGAAATTGAATTTAAAGTTGTAGTAACTTGCTCAGATTTAAACTTATAAGCAATCGCCCAACGTGGTGATTTTGCTGTGTATCCTAATTCATTTTGATGGTTAAAATCATTCACTTTTATCACAACACCATCTGTTTCGTATGGCAAATTATGGCGATGCGTGTCCCAATAATTGATAAATTCAAAAACTTCATCAAGGTTTTTTGCCAATTTAGATTCATTAGGAACTTTGAATCCCCATTTTCTAGCAGCTTCTAATCCGTCAAATTGACTTTTGAAAGGAAGATTATTTCCTATAATAAAATACAAAAGGCAATCTAAAGGACGTTTGGCAACTTCAGCACTATCTTGTAATTTTAAACTTCCAGAAGCAGTGTTTCTTGGGTTAGAATAAGGAGTTTCACCAATTTCGATAAGTTCTTGATTCATTTTTTCAAAACCTTCAAACGGCAAAATAATTTCACCACGAATATCAAATTTAGGCGGAAAATTTCCTT
Source organism: Flavobacterium sp. (assembly GCF_044377315.1). Taxonomy (GTDB): domain Bacteria; phylum Bacteroidota; class Bacteroidia; order Flavobacteriales; family Flavobacteriaceae; genus Flavobacterium. Next base: position 55,793 of record NZ_JBILJG010000006.1, on the reverse strand, counting down.
TCAAAACTAGCGGAATCGACTTAATGGTCTTAATATTATTAGTTACTTCATCACCTTGAAAACCATCGCCACGTGTTACTGCTCGTGCTAATTTTCCGTTTTCATACGTTATACTGATAGAAGCACCGTCATATTTTAATTCGCAAGTATATTCTAGATTTACATTTCCTAGAACTTTTTGAATTTTGGTTTCCCAATCGTACAAATCTTCTATTGAATAGGAATTATCAAGCGAGTACATTCTATTTTCATGAACTACAGTAGCAAAATTCTTAGTTATGGTTCCACCAACACGCTGTGAAGGTGAATTTTCATCAAAAAATTCAGGATGCTTGGCTTCTAATTCTTGAAGTTGTTTTAGTTTTTGATCAAACTCAAAGTCGGAAATCGTTGGGTTATCCAACACATAATAGTTGTAGTTATGCTGATTGAGTTGTTCACGCAAAGATTGAATTATACTTGAAATATCCATAAAAAAATTGGCTATAATAGTGTTTAATTTTGCACTAAAATAACCAATAATTTTGAATTTGTTGCAAAAAACTATTGCATAATTGTATTAATTTGGTTGTAAAGCTGTCCATCACTCAAAATGGTGCCTTGCCTTATCAAATCGAAGATTGCTTCGTTGCGTTCTTTGTCGTAGTTCTTTTTACCTGTCAGAATTTCAACAGTTTCTGTAAAAATATTGTCAGTTAACCATTGCAAACCATCTTTGGTAAGAAAATCAACTTCAGGAACTAATGATTTTAATACCATAGAATCAATATAATCTTCTTTGCAATGAAATAAGAAAATATGATTTTTAGAGAAATGTTCAAGGTACTCTGCTTTAGTTAAAACACCTTCCCAAATTAAATCTGAAAAAATATCTAGTTCTTGCTCGGCTACTTCTTTTTTTTCTTCTTTAATAGAATCCCATTCTTTTTTATCAATAGATTGAGAAGCTAGAAAATTAGTAAACTCAGGATGTAGTTCCTCAAATTGTTCTTTGGTAAGTCTTGCGTATTTCATTTTGAAAGTTTGGCTAAATCTTTAAATTTTAAATTAAAAAAAATCCCGATTTCGTTTTGCAACGATTCGGGATTTTGTATTATTGAAGCTAGCAATTATTGCTCAGCAACTATTTCATAAGGTAATTCAACAATTACATCTCTGTGAAGTCTAACGTTAGCAAAATATTTGCCTGTACGTTTAACGATTCCAGATGTGATGAATTTTCTATCAATTTCTTGACCTGCTTTAGCAAGAGCTTCAGCAACATCAATATTTGTAATTGAACCGAAAAGTTTTTCACCACCAGCTTTCGCTGAAATTTTAATTTCTAAAGCTTTTAGTGCCTCAGCAATTTTCTTAGCGTCATCAACAACCTTAGCTTCTTTGTGAGCTTTTTGTTTCAAGTTTTCAGCTAATACTTTTTTTGCAGACGATGTTGCTAAATGAGCAAATCCTTGAGGTATTAAGAAGTTTCTTCCGTATCCCGCTTTTACAGTAACTACGTCATCTTTGAAACCTAAGTTTTGTACGTCTTTTTTCAATATAATTTCCATGTTGTTGTCCTTTTTTACAGAAGTTAGGTTTCATAGTTTGAAAACCAACAACTTAATTTAATGTATTATTTTAATAAATCCGCCACATATGGCATTAAAGCTAAATGTCTTGCTCTTTTCACAGCAACAGAAACTTTTCTTTGGTACTTCAATGAAGTTCCTGTTAAACGACGAGGAAGAATTTTTCCTTGCTCATTAACAAATTTCAACAAGAAGTCAGCATCTTTATAATCGATGTACTTAATTCCTGATTTTTTGAAACGACAATATTTTTTTACTTTATTAGTATCAATATTTAGAGGTGTAAGATATCTGATATCTCCATCTTTTTTTCCTTTTGCAGATTGTTCTATTGTAGCCATTAGATTATGCTTTAGCGGTTTTTAATTTAGCTCTTCTTCTTTCAGCCCAAGAAATTGCATGTTTATCTAAACTTACAGTTAAGAAACGCATTACTCTTTCGTCACGTCTGAATTCAGTTTCAAAAGCGATTAGCACTTCTGGTGCCACTTTGAATTCGAATAAATGGTAAAAACCACTTTTCTTGTTTTGGATTTCGTAAGCCATTTTTTTTAGACCCCAATCCTCTTTCGATACCATTTCAGCTCCTCTAGACGTAAGAAATTCTTCAAATTTGCTTACTGTTTCCTTTACCTGTACATCAGATAAAACGGGATTTAAAATGAAAACAGTTTCATAATGATTCATATAATTTGTATTTAATAATTAAAATGGGTGCAAAAGTAATCATTATTTTTAAATCGACAAGCAATTATTTCATTTTTATCGCTGTAATGCAAAAAAAACCGATAAAATTAGGTTTGTTAAATTATTGTTATTATTTTCGTAAATCAAAATCTTTTAATACATCTATATATGAAGTTGAATTGTGTTGTTGTGGATGACAGTTCGTTACAACGAATGATAACTGCAAAGTTAGTGAATAACCATCCCAATTTACGTTTAATTGGTGATTTTTCAAACGCCATTGAAGCCAAAAATTGTATGTCTGTGCATACTATAGATTTGATTTTTTTAGATATTGAAATGCCTGTAATAAGTGGTTTTGATTTTCTAGATGGGCTAAAAGTTAAACCTCAAATTATTTTTATTACATCAAAAGCTGAATATGCCGTGAAAGCTTTTGATTATGATGCAACAGATTATCTGCAAAAACCTATCGCTTTAGATAGATTTAATGCCTCAGCTAAGCGAGCGATGGAAAACCACATGCTTAAAAGAGAAAATCATGATGAAAATGGGGATCATATCTTTATTAAGAGTAATCTAAAAAAGTTAAAAATTTTTACTTCTAAAATCAAATGGATTGAAGCATTTGGCGATTATGTAAAAGTAGTTACCGAAGAAGATACCAATTTGGTTTTATCGACAATGAAGTCTTTTGAAAAAGATTTGTCTAAGGAAAAATTCATTAGAGTTCACAAATCTTATATTATCAATATAGATAAGGTAGAACGTTTTAATAGTAAGTTTGCCGAAATTGGAATTACCAAAATTCCATTGAGCAGAAATAAAAAGGAAGATCTAATTAAAGCCTTAGCTATTGCTTAAAAATCTACATTTACCGCTATTTTTATAGCTCTATATTGTGCAACCGTTTCAAAACTATTCAGTATTTTCTGGATAGTTTTTTTTGTTGTGATTAAGGGTGTGCTCTGAGGAATTTTAATCATTATTGTTCGAATATATTCATTTCGAATTCTACTAATTGGTGGTTCCTCTGGTCCTAGAACCGGAATAGATAGATTTTGTTGCATTACTTGATACAACCACATAGATCCTTCTTTTAATTTATCAAAATCTCGGTGTTTCAAAGTGAATTTTATCATTCTGAAATAGGGCGGATAGTTGTATATACTTCTCTCATACAATTGCTCTTTGTACATCCCACTATAATCATTATTAGTAACTTGCTGAATAGTATTATGATTAGGATTATAAGTCTGAATTACAACTTTTCCACGTTTTTCTGAACGACCTGAACGACCAGCAACTTGCGTCATCATTTGATAACTTCTTTCAAAAGCCCTAAAATCGGGATGATACAGCATATTATCAGCATTCATAATTCCGACAAGACTTACATTATCAAAATCTAATCCTTTGGCTAGCATTTGAGTTCCAACTAAAATATCAAATTCACGGTTTTTGAAAGAATCAATTATTTTTTCAAAACCAAATTTTCCTCGAGTTGTATCCTGATCCATTCGTCCGACTTTGGCATTTGGAAAAAGAGTTATTAATTCTTGTTGAATTTGCTCTGTTCCAAAACCTTTAGTTGTAAGATCTACACTTGAGCAATTATGACAATTAGTTGGATTGGCAATGGAGTAGCCACAATAATGACATCGCAACTGATTTTTATGCTTATGATACGTCAAACTCACATCACATTGCTTACATTGAGGCACATGACCACAAGTCATACATTCGACAACGGGCGAAAATCCTCTGCGATTTTGAAACAAAATAACTTGTTCACCAAGCGAAATGGTTTCAGTAATAGATTCAATTAAATCGTCACTGAAATGACCATTCATTTTTTTTCTGAAATATTTATCTTTCAAATCAACCAACTGGATTTCTGGCATTTGCACTTTTCCGTATCGCTCGGAAATTTCTACCAAACCATATTTTCCTGATTGTGCATTATAATAGGTTTCTATACTTGGTGTTGCCGAACCCAAAACCACTTTTGCTTTTTGAAAGTTGGCCAAAACAATAGAAGCATCCCTTGCATGATATCGTGGTGATGGATCCACTTGCTTGAAAGTCTGTTCATGTTCTTCGTCAACAATTATCAAACCTAAATTGGAGAAAGGTAAAAACAAAGCCGACCTTGCTCCTATTACAACTTGTGCCTTTTCAGAATTTTCTAAAACTTGTTTCCAAACTTCAACGCGCTCGTTATTATTATATTTAGAATGAAAAACGGCAACTTTATTACCAAAATAGGATGTTAAACGAGTAACTAATTGAGTAGTCAAAGCTATTTCGGGCAACAAATAAAGAACTTGTTTTTCGCTAGCCAAATACGATTCGATTAGCTTTATGTAAATTTCGGTTTTTCCGCTTGAAGTTACACCGTGAAGCAAATTGACTTCTTTGGTTTCAAAATTCTGTTGCAATTCGTCAAATGCTTTTTGTTGCGCTTGACTTAATTGTAGCTGGTTTTCCTTTTTATTTTTATCAAAATTTACTCTGTCTTCTTGCAGATAATATTCTTCGAAAATCTCTTTATCAACTAATGCTTTTACAATTGAAGATGTTGAATTGGCGGTTTCTACCAAATGCTTAACGGTAATTGGTTTTTTGAAACTGGCGCTTAACTGGAAATAACTCAATACAATTTCTCGCTGTTTTGCTGCGTTTTTGAGTGTTTCTAGTAATTCATTCAAACTTTCACTTGAACTGTATTTGATATGTAAACGAACGTAACGAATTAACTTTGGTTTGTAAGTTTCGTTCATTTCTTCGTGAAGCACCAACACATTTTTATCGAGTAAACTTTGAATAATTGGGAAAATAGTTTTCTTATTCAGTATAGCAGAAATGTCATCAATCTTGAGAGAACTCTGTTGTTGCAATGCTTCAAAAACAAGAAATTCTTCATCTGTTAACAAACTTTCATCAATAAAGACATCTTGTTTTTGCGAAATAATTGTTTCATTTTCAAGTAACAAGGCACTTGGCAAAGCACTTCTAAAAACGTCGCCAATGGCGCACATATAGTAAGATGCAATCCATTGCCAATGTTGAATTTGGAGAGAATTTACAATTGGTTTTTCGTCTAAAATTTGATGAATTTCTTTTGCATCGTACAATGTTGGATTGTTACGATGCACCTCGGCTGCTAATGAAGTGTAGATTTTGCTTTTGCCAAACGGAACAGCAATTCGCATTCCGGGTTGAATGTAAAGGTATTCTGCTTCAGAAATTCTGTAGGTAAAAGTTTTAGAGAGCGATAACGGTAGAATTACTTCGACAAAATACATTTGCAAACTCTATAATTATGATTTAACCCTATACCAATACTGTGTTCGACCTAATAAAGATAGTCCTATAAAGCCTCTAACTTTTAGCTTGTCTTTCCCATCTAGTTTGATGTAACAATTGTAAAGTTTACCACTTTTCGGGTCTAAAATTTGCCCATCATTATATTCGTCGCCTTCTTTTTCCAAACCTTTTATGATGGTAAGCCCAAGAATAGGCTTGTTTTTATCAGGATTAGGACATAAGTTACATAATTTGTCTCGCTTTTCTGAGTCAATTATTTCAACAATTTTGCCATATATTTTTTTATCTTTTTGAAAAACCTCAATTACAGAAGTTTCCTTACCTGTTTCATCATCAATAGTTTTCCATTTTCCAATTATTGATTGCGAAAAAAGATTTGATGAAATCATACATACAAGAATTACCAATCTAATCATACTTTTGCTGTTTAAAATTATTTTTATGCTTATTTATTATGGCATTTAGTTCAAATCCGAGTAACAAAATTATACAGTTTATCCAGATGAAAAACATCATTATTAGCAAAGTTCCAATTGAACCATAGAGTTCGTTGTATTTTGAAAATTTTTCAACCCAAATTCCAAATCCATACGAACTTAGCAATATTAAAATTGTTGTTGTTACTGAGCCAACGGTAATGAAGGCACGTCTTTTATCTCGCTTTATTCCGAATTTGAATAAAATGGATGTTGTCATAAGTATCATTAAAATAACGAAAATGTATCGACCAATTCGGATAAGTGAAATCTTTTCACTCAACACATCTTGAAGAATGGTTTGCTGAATTATTACTTCAAAAACAATGATAGTTGCGATGGTTACAAAAAGCACTGTTGTTAGCAACAATGACATGGCAATTGCTACTAAATATTGTCGAACATAAGGTCTTTTTATGGCAATATTTTTGGAACTTTCAAAACCACTAAGCACAGCATTTAAGCCATTTGCCATTAAGAAAATAGACAACATAAATCCTGAAGATAGCAAGCCTGAATTACTATTATTAAGAATATCATTAATTATTGTTGCAATAGCATCATACGTTCTGGGCGGAACACCTTGCTCGACAAACTCAAGAAAATCTTGTTGAAAACCTTCAATTGGTATATACGGAATTAAGTTAAGAATGAACAGCGTAAATGGAAATAGCGCCATGAAGAAACTAAACGAAATTGCAGCGGCCCGATACGACAAATCGCCTTCGATAATTCCGATGGTGTAATGTTTTAGAAATTCATAAAGCGACATTCCGTTGAGAAAAGGAAGTTTTATCGACTTTAAAAACCTTACCATTCCCTTGACTAATGGAATTTTGCCTACAAGTATTTTTACTTTTTCATCCATTTCTTCAATCAAATCGCTTTTAAACTCAAGTCCATGTTATAAACCGAATGCGTTAATGCACCTGACGAAATATAATTTACACCACATTCAGCATATTGTCGGATGGTTTTTTCATTAATATTTCCTGAAGATTCTGTTAGACTTTTGGTTCCAATTAATTCGACCGCTTTTTTGGTGTCTTCAAAATTAAAATTGTCAATCAAAATTCGGTAAACGCCTTCAGATTGAAGAATTTCTTTAATTTCATCAAGGTTTCTGGCTTCAACAATTATTTTTAAATCTTTTTTATTTTGTTTTAAATATTCCTTAGTTTTATTTATGGCATTGGTAATTCCACCAGCAAAATCATTGTGATTGTCTTTTAGCATAATCATATCGTAAAGAGCAAAACGATGATTTTCGCCACCGCCAATTTTGACAGCCCATTTTTCGCAAGCTCGGAAACCAGGTGTTGTTTTACGAGTATCTAATATTTGGGTCGAAGTTCCCTCTAACATCTGCACATAACTATTGGTTTTGGTTGCAATTGCCGACATTCTTTGCATTGAATTTAAAACCAATCGTTCCGCTTTCAGGATAGATTGTGAACTTCCCGAAACGTGAAAAACAACATCGCCAAAGTTTACTTTTTCACCATCATTTATAAATATTTCCAATTGAAGATTGGCATCTACATAGTTAAAAACCATTTTGGCAAATTCAACTCCAGCGATAATTCCGTTATCTTTAACAAGAAGTTTTGCTTTTCCTGTTGCTTCTTTTGGAATACAAGCTAATGAGCTGTGATCGCCATCACCAACATCTTCTCTAATGGCATTTTGAATAATTAGATTGAGTTCGTTATAAAATTGAGTTTCTGAAATCATCTGAAAAAAATTTGAATGGCTAATGTACTAAATTTAAATTCCTTTTAATCCTTCAATCAATTCGTCAATATCACTTTTGGTATTATTATGACCGAAAGAGATACGTAAACTTGGTTTTTTCAATTCATCTTCAGGCAAAATTTCAGCTAAAACATGTGAAGGTTTTACACTCCCGCTTTGGCATGCGCTACCTCTAGAAACAGCAATTCCTTTCATATCCAAATTGAATAAAATCATAGCCGTTTTTTCTTCAGAAAAAGGCAATAAAATATTCAAAATATTGTAAAAAGTAGCTTCTCCGTTCACTCTAATTTCTGGAAAATTTGCTTTTAATTGTTCCAGGCAATAGTCTTTTAAATCTGAAATATAGTGGCGTTCTTTATTTAGATTTTCATAACTTAACTCTAATGCTTTTGACATACCAACTACTTGATGAACAGCCTCTGTACCTGCACGAAGTCCTTTTTCTTGTTCGCCACCATAAAGCATTGGTTGCAAAACGTTTGTTTTCTTTACAAAAGCAAAACCCGCACCTTTTGGTCCATGAAATTTATGTGCACTAGCAACTATAAAATCAACTGGAAGTTCGTTCAAATTGAATTCAGTTTTTCCAACAGATTGAACGGTGTCACAATGAAATAAAGCATGATGTTGCTCGCAAATACGACCGACTTTTTCAATGTCTAAAACGGTTCCAATTTCGTTATTTACGTGCATTAACGTTACTAAAGTCTTCACTTTTTTAGATAATAATTCAACTAAATGAGTAATATCAATTTGTCCACTTGGCAGAATTTTCACAAAATCAACATCAATTCCGTACATTTTTTGCAAATAATTTACGGTATATAAGGTTGCATGATGTTCAATTTTGCTAGTAATAATTCTCTCAACTTTCAAATCTCTAACGGCACTTTTCAAAATCCAGTTAGTAGCTTCAGTAGCGTTTGAAGTAAAAATTAGTTCTTGTGCTGCACAACCTAACATTTTTGCAATCGATTTTCTTGAAGTTTCAAGAGCAGTTTTGGCACTTCTACCATAACTATGTGCCGAAGATGGATTACCAAAATCATTTTGCAAAACCGCTATCATCTCATCTATAACTTCTTGGCGAATAGATGTGGTGGCGGCGTTATCAAGGTATATTTTTTTCATATCTGCTACTTTTTTTTACTATAAAAATTAAGCTAAATTTCTAATTATATTGGCTTTTAAATAACTTATCAATTTTGAAGTTCCAAAGTTACAAATTTCATTGTGTTAATGGAATACAAATTGATTGGCTAATGTAAATTAAAATTCTATTTTTGTTACATAATAAATTACAAAAATATTGGTTTAAAAAAAACGATGTTTTTGATTGCTTTTTAGTACTAAAATACAAATTTCAAATGAAAAAAATTATTGGATTATTACTGATTACAACGCTTTTTAATGCTTGTGACGATGGAGATGTACAAGTAGAAACTGTTGATTTGAATGATGCTCAAACAAAAAAATGCACAGAAAACAATGTATTATATCAAATAAAAGATACTAAATCGATTATTTTAGAGCTAAGTAGTGCACAGTTTACTTCTTTTTTTGAAAATAAAATGAAAGTCAAAACAGATTTTATTGCTGGTTCATTACTTTACCGCATATATAATGGAAATGTCGCATTAGAAAATATTTGTGGATCAATTAGACCGACAACACCCAACGTTACCGAAGAATGGACGGCACAAAGTGCCTCATTACAAGTTACTACAACAGCTGTTAAATCTCCACCTGTAGAATCTGGATTTTCTAAAATTATAGGGTATAAACATGCGATGATTTTAAAAAATGTCTCTTGGCAAAAATCTAATGGAACAAGCCAAGTTGAAACAGAAAGACCTTTTGGAAACTATACCATAAATGCTGTTAACTTGCCAATTAATTTTACAGCAACCGATTTAAAAACAACAACTTGTAATAATAATAGTTTGTTTATTGTTAATGGAAGTGAATCATTTCTATTAAAACTTGACGCTACAACCTTTACCTTTTTATTTCCAGCCATTCCAGTTATTGGAACAAAACAAGCTTCTATTTCTTCTGATAACAAACTAACTTATACATTATTTAATGGAGTAATATCTAACGACTATTTTTGTACAACACCATTACCAGCTACACCCATAATTGTTGAACAATGGATTAGTGATTCAACAGCTTCAAATGGAATAATAAAAGTAAAAACAGAACTTTACGGAACTACTCAACACAAATATATTGTTACTCTCGAAACCACCACTTTAAAAAGAGGAACTAATGATTTATATCTTGGAACTTCTTATAAATTGGGCGAGTTTATTTCCTCAAACTAACCTCAACTTTTAATAAAAAACAAACCCATCAATTCATTTTTGATGGGTTTTCTTTTGTCTAATTTTTACAAAAAAACAGTTTTATGATGACAATTTACAACTAAAAAAGTTGATTTAGTAAGTTTGCTTTGATTGAAATTCGATGAAAAACAAATCCTTTTTAGTCTTTTTTTCATGCAAAAATCGAATTGTGTTTTACTTGAAAATTCATCTGAAAATCATTTTTAAAATTGAATTCTAACAAAAATATAACTTCTAAAATAGATTAAATTTGTATCGTATTTCAAAAATTATTTGTTTCAAATTTCAATAATTTTAATTAAAAAATAGCCTCAAAAAATTCTATTTTACATTTTGCTTGATGTAAATTTCGGTTGCTCCTTGTCCATATTTTTGAAAATTGGCTTCTTTAAAATCTATATTTGGATAACGTCCTAACATAAAATCGAGCTCCGATTTTAGAATTCCTTCACCAACACCATGTATAAAAACGATCTTCGGAATGCGATTTCTGATAGCAAATTCGATGTGTCTTTTTGCTGTTTCTGTTTGCATATTTAGGATGTCATAATTGCTCATTCCTCTAAAATTTTTAACCAATTTTTCGATGTGCAAATCAAATTCTGGTGGTGGAATTTCGCCTTTAATTTTCTTTTCTTTTTCAAAACTTCGCGGTTTTGGCTCTTCTTTTTCCTTTTTTATTTTAGTTAAATCAAAACTTCTTATAGATTGTTCTAAATTACTGGAATTGTTTATTTTAATTAACTCGTTGACAAAATATGTCATCGTAAATCCGTCACTAGTTTCTATTGTTACTTGGTTTTTTTCAACCGAAACTACTACTCCGTCAACCGCTTCATCTAGCACCGAAACTTTGTCTCCTCTACTTATCATTTTACTGTAATTTTATTAAAATTAAAACGCTGTTTTTTATCAAAATTTGAATTCATTTTTAAACAAAAAAAATGAAATCAAATTCAAATTTTCGTTTCAAAAAATAGTTTGCTAAAAAACGTCACTCCTATTTTTTAAAAAATTCAAAAGTAGGAAACTTAAAATTATAAAAAGTTTATTCGGTAATGAATATAATTTTTTCGTAAAATTGTAGTTCAAAAAAAACACCCCTTTTGGATTTAGAGAAATACATGATTCCATGTCTGAGCAAAAAACTTTTTGGAGTGGAATGTTTGGGTTGTGGTGTACAACGATCCTTGGTTTTAATTTGCCAGGGAGAATTTGCAAAAGCGTTTCAAATGTATCCTGCCATTTACACCACGATTTTGTTTTTTGTTTTTTTGGCTTTACATCTTTTTCACAAGTCTAGAAACTATTCTAAAATTGTAATTGGACTTGCTATTATAAATGCCATCATAATGGTTGTATCCTATTTTTCTAAACCTTTAAATTGTTGCTATTAATTTTTTTTAAATCAAATCATGGAAAATCAGAAATTGCCCAATACCACTATCGTTTTACTTCTTGGATTATTTTCAATTATAACTTGTTGGGTTATGGGAATTGTCGGATTGATTTTTGGAATCATAGCATTGGTTATTGCAAAAGGCGATTTACGTCTTTACAGAGAAAATCCAGATCGATATACAAATTTTGCCAATTTAGCCATAGGAAGAGTTTTGGCAGTGATTGGAATTATCTTGAGCAGTATTTACCTTGCCTTCATCATTTTTATTTATACTGTTATTGGAATTGAAAATGTTGAAGAATGGCAAAAGAATCTTCAAAACAAAATTGAATACCAAGAAAAACATCGCTAGTTATAAAGCAAAAAAAATCTGCTTTATTCGAGCAGATTTTTAATTTATGAAATTGAAATTTTATTTTTCAAATTGTTTCAGCGTATTGATGATAATCGAAACACAATCTAACAATTGTTCATCATTCATTACCAAAGGCGGAGCGAAACGAATAATGTTTCCGTGGGTTGGTTTAGCCAGTAAACCATTATCTCTCAAAGCAAGACAAATATTCCATGCTGTATCGCTTTCTTCGGTATCGTTTATGACAACTGCATTTAACAAACCTTTTCCACGAACTAAAGTTGCAATAGTTGATGTTTGAATATACTCGTTTAGCTTTTCTCTAAATATTTTACCCAATCTTCTGGCGTTTTGAGCTAAATTTTCTTCCTCAACTACTTCTAAAGCAGCAATAGCAACCGCAGCAGCTACTGGATTACCTCCAAAAGTTGAACCGTGTTGACCTGGTTTGATAACATTCATAATGTGATCATTGGCCAATACTGCTGAAACAGGATAAGCACCACCTGACAAAGCTTTACCAAGAATTAAAATATCTGGAGTAACATAAGTTGCTTGTTTTTCGCAAGCATTTTCGCAAGTGCAATTTCCACAAACTGCCAATATCGAACCTGTTCTTGCAATTCCGGTTTGAACCTCATCAGCAATAAACAAAACATTGTTGGCTTCACAAAGTGCTTTAGCTTTCGCCAAATAATCTTCTGCTGGTGTATAAACTCCAGCTTCTCCTTGAATAGGCTCAACTAGGAAGCCAGCTATGTTTTTAGACGATTTAAGCGCGCTTTCCAATGCATCTATGTTGTCGTAAGGAATTTTAATAAATCCTGCCGTATAAGGTCCAAAATTCTTTCTAGCATTTTCATCATTTGAAAACGAAATGATAGTGGTTGTTCTTCCGTGGAAATTTCCATCACAAACGATAATTTGTGCTTCGTTTTCAGGAATTCCTTTTTTCTCATAAGCCCATTTTCTGCAAAGTTTTAAAGCTGTTTCTACCGCTTCTGCACCAGTATTCATTGGAAGCACTTTATCAAATCCGAAATATTTTGTGATATATTCTTCGTAAACACCCAATTTATCATTATAAAAAGCACGAGAAGTCAATGTTAATGTTTGCGCTTGTTCAACCATCGCGCCAATAATTTTTGGATGACAATGTCCTTGATTTACTGCCGAATAAGCCGAAAGAAAATCATAATATTTTTTTCCTTCAACATCCCAAACATAAACACCTTCACCTCTACTCAAAACAACTGGTAACGGATGATAATTGTGAGCTCCGTATTTATTTTCCAACAAAATAATTTCTTCGGAGCTGATTTTTTCTAAAACTGACATAATTTTTTCTTTTTTACCCAAACTCGTCATGAGCTATTTTAAAATATCAACCTGTCTGCCGACAGGCAAGATTCCTTCTTGTGGAGAGAAATCATCCATAATTTTACAAAGGTAAAATTTTAGTTTAAAAGTTTATATGTTTAAGAGTTTAATATTGTTACTAACAAACATCTTTAAACTAAATTAAACAACTTTAAACCAAATTAAAAAACCTTACCCTTTTAAACTCTTAAACATATAAACTCTTAACCCTTTATACTTCTAAACTTCTTCCTCAAACATTTCCAACAACTTATTTACAGTATTCCAATTTCTCATGGTTGCGGTTACGTTTAGTTTTTTCTCGATGTATTTTTGGTCTAAACGGGTTTTTCCTGCGCCGATGTTGTATTTTATGAAAATTCTGTTGCCGTCTATTACTGCTTCGTCGGGTTTGAATTGGCTGATTTTTAATTCATTTATGGCTGAACTTGGCAATTCTTTTGAAATAAAAGCTACATATAATTTCTTAGTATCCAATTCTTTTTCTTTGGTAAACGGATTGTTTTTTAAGCACAACTCCAAATCGTTTTTGCCTATTACAATTACGGGAACTTCGTGTCCAAAACTTTTGTAAATCTCTTGTTTGATGGTAAATCCTACCGTAACAGGTATTTCTTCGTTGGTTTCTACAAACACATTTCCTGATTGTATGTACGTAACTACATTAGTGAACCCGATGGCTTCTAACGTAGTTTTTAATGCTTCCATTTTTATCATGTTGTGCCCTGAGACGTTGATGCCGCGAAGTAGTGCTAGGTGTTTCATGGTGTAAATATAATTAAAAGATACAATTCCTACAGGTTTTATAAACCGGTCAGGTAATTAAAATGCGGTGATTATTTTATCTATTCACCGCAAAAAATACGGTGATTAATCAAAATAATCCCCGCATAATCATAATCACTAGCACTTTAATGTTATTTAATTGCAAAAAATTAATCCAAAAAACATTTCAAAACCTTATTTTTGCCTCATGGGAAAAAAGAAGACAGACAGAATTATTTTTGAAAACGTTACCGTACTTGATGCTGGTGCTAAAGGTGTTTCGGTAGCCAAAGCTCCTGAAGGACAAGTAATATTTATACCTAATGTTGTTCCGGGCGATGTGGTGGATGTGCAAACATTCAAGAAACGCAAATCGTATTTTGAAGGAAAAGCGATAAAATTTCACGCCTTTTCTGAAAATCGTATGGAACCGGTTTGCGAACATTTTGGTGCTTGTGGCGGCTGTAAATGGCAAAATATGAAGTATGAACAACAATTGTTTTACAAAAATAACGAAGTCTACAATAACCTAAAACGCATTGGTAAAATCGATTTGCCCGACTTTGAACCGATTTTAGGTTCGGAAAAACAGTTTTTTTACAGAAACAAAATGGAATTCGGGTTTTCAGACACGCGTTGGTTGACCGAAAATCAGATTCAATCGAGTGAAGAAAATTTGAGCAAGAAAAATGCTTTAGGTTTTCACGTTCCAAAAATGTGGGACAAAATTCTAGATATTGAAAAATGTTGGCTGCAAGAAGATCCATCAAACAATATTAGAAATTCGATAAAAGAATTTGCCGATAAAAACGGAATGACCTTCTTTAATGCAAGAAATCACGAAGGTTTGTTGCGAACACTAATGATTAGAACTGCTTCAACTGGCGAAATTATGGTGTTGATTCAGTTTTTTGAAGACGACAAAGCCAATCGTGAGTTGATGATGGATTTTATTCACGAGAAATTCCCGCAAATTACTTCG
This sequence comes from Flavobacterium sp., assembly GCF_044377315.1. GTDB lineage: Bacteria > Bacteroidota > Bacteroidia > Flavobacteriales > Flavobacteriaceae > Flavobacterium. The sequence continues at coordinate 40,739 of NZ_JBILJG010000006.1, read as the reverse complement.
TTGCAATATGTAATCAATAGCAAAGCTAACGATACGCTTTACGACCAAGACATCAAACTATACAAAGGAAGAGATTACATTTTGGAAGAAATGGAAGGTTTGAAATTTAGCATCAACGCTAAATCATTTTACCAAACCAATTCGGACCAAGCGTATGAATTATATAAAATCACAAGAGAATTTGCAGGTTTAACTGGCAACGAAGTGGTTTACGATTTATATACTGGAACAGGAACTATTGCGCAATTTGTTTCTAAAAAAGCGAAAAAAGTAATTGGTGTAGAAGCCGTTCCAGAAGCGATTGCTGATGCAAAAGAAAATGCGAAACGTAATGAAATTACCAATTGTGAGTTTTATGTTGGAGACATGAAAAACGTTTTCAATGACGATTTTATATCGCAACACGGCAAACCAGATGTAATCATTACCGATCCACCAAGAGACGGAATGCATAAAGACGTAGTTGAAATGTTATTAAAAACGGGGGCTCCGAAAATTGTTTACGTAAGTTGTAACTCGGCAACGCAAGCAAGAGATTTGGCCTTGATGGACGAAATGTATAAAGTTACTCGTGTGCGACCTGTAGATATGTTTCCGCAAACGCATCATGTAGAAAATGTTGTACTTTTGGAGCTTAGAAAATAGTGTTCAGTTTTCAGTCGCAGTATTCAGTTATTTAGTTTGAAGTTAAGTTTATGAAAAAGATATTTTTGTTATTGGTTCTGTTTTCACTTTTAGGATGTGAGAAAGATGATATTTGCGATGAGAATACGGCTACTACTCCACTTTTGGTGTTAGAGTTTTTTCGTGCTGATAATCCAACTATTATCCAAAATGTTACAAGTCTTAAGATTACTGCTAATGGTCAGTCTGAATTTGGTACTTTTTCTGGTGTAAGTAAAATTAAGTTACCATTGAATACTGTTGCTGATTTAACTAAATATAAATTAACACTAAATAGCGGAGCAACTAACGCCAATACTGATTATTTACAATTCAATTACGCTAGAAACGAAGTTTTTGTTTCGAGAGCATGTGGTTTTAAAACTACTTATACATTGAATGCAACTGGCGGTGTTGTGAGAACTGATGAAACACCTGCAGATACTACTTGGATTACAAGTTTCACAATACTAACTTCAAACATTGAAAAATCAAATGAAACGCATATTAAAATCTTTTTTTAGTTTATCATTTGTGCTGCTTTCTTTGTTAGCTAATGCTCAAGAAGTTGCCAAAAAAACGGCTGAAATTGCTAAAAAAGACACGGTTGCTCCAATCAAAGTGAATCGTTATGGTTTGCGAGTTGGTGTTGACTTGTTTAGATTATCTCGTTCTTTTTGGGAGGAAGATTATAGAGGTATTGAAGTTGTTGGAGATTACAGATTAACCAAAAAATATTACATCGCTGGAGAATTGGGTAACGAAGACAAAACAGTTCAGGAAGATTACTTAAACTTTACAACAAAAGGTTCTTATTTTAAAGTAGGTTTTGATTATAATATGCATCAAAATTGGATGAATTTAGAAAATTCCATTTACATCGGAATGAGATACGGTGTTAGTTCGTTTAGTCAAACATTGAATAATTACAAAATTTACACTACCAATCCTTATTTTGATACTAATCAATTAATAACTTCTGGTAAAGAATTTAAAGGATTAACGGCTCAATGGGCAGAAGTTGTGGCAGGTGTAAAAGCGAAGGTTATCAATAATGTTTATGTAGGTTTTAGCTTTAGAATCAACAAATTATTTACCAACAAAACACCTGATGGTTTTGATAATCTATACATTCCGGGTTTCAACAGAAAATATAGTGGTGATTTTGGTGTAGGTTTCAATTATACGGTTTCGTATTTTATTCCGTTGTACAAATCAGCGGTTAAGGTTGAGGAAAAACCTAAAAAGTAGGATATTAATAGTTACGCTTATGATTGAACGTAAGCACTTAAAATTAATATTTTTTTACTTAAAATTCAAAAACGGATTTTTTTTGCTAGTCACTACCTCTTCCCCAACTCAATAACTTCCAAATCTTTTATTTTATCAGCTTCTATTACAAAGCGCAACATGGTTCGCACTTCATGAAAACCACTTTTACCACAAGCACCGGGATTCATGTGTAGCAAATTATTTTTCTTATCAAATATCACTTTTAAAATATGAGAATGTCCACAAATGAACAATTTTGGTGGATTATTCTGCAATTCTTCTCTTATCCCTAGATTGTATTTTCCCGGATAACCGCCAATATGCGTAATCCAAACATCAACACCTTCACACCAAAAACGATCATGCAACGGAAACTCCATTCGCGCCTTGTCACAATCTATATTTCCATAAACAGCACGCAAAATCTTTACTTTTTTAAGTGTATCGGTTACAACCAAATCTCCAATATCACCAGCATGCCAAACCTCATCAGCTTGTTGCACATATTTCAAAATCACATCATCAATATGACCATGCGTATCCGATAAAAGTAAAATTTTCTTCATAATTTTTAGAAGCTAATCCAGCTATCCGTTTCAAACGAAGTTCACTGAACTCTATTTAAAATAAACACCATGTGAAGTAATCTTTACTTTTTTAAAGAAAAAAAGTAAAGGATTTCCACTACAAACACAAAGTGTTCACCGAACACCTATTATAATTTATGTTTTGTGAGGTAATCTAGGCTAGGGCATTCGGTAAAAATAAACATTCTTCTCTAAATTAAAAATTCACAAACACACATTCTACCAAAATATATATTAAGTATCTTTGCACCTGCAAACTGCGATTGAACACTGATTACTTTAAAATGCGCTATTTCATTCAAATTTCTTACAACGGAACAAACTATCACGGTTGGCAACAACAACCTAACGCTAGTTCTGTACAAGAAACACTAAACAAAGCCTTGTCAACTGTTTTGAATTGCAAAATCGATTGCATGGGCGCAGGTCGCACTGATACTGGTGTACACGCAACACAAATGTACGCTCACTTTGATTGTGCTGAATTGCAAAATACAACTTCAATTATTCACAAACTCAATTCTTTTTTGCCAAAAGATATTGTTGTGCATGATTTAATTCAAGTTCACGACGATGCTCATGCGCGCTTTGATGCAACTAAAAGAACTTACGAATACCATATTCATTCGTTCAAAAATGCTTTTTTGCAAAACAAAAGCTGGTATTTTCATCAAAAACTAAATGTTGACTTAATGAATCAAGCTTGCAAAATCCTTTTCAATCATACCGATTTTCAATGTTTTTCTAAAGTTCATACCGATGTTAACACTTTTGATTGCAAAATTTATGAAGCTTTTTGGAAACAAGAAAATGCAAATCTTATCTTTACCATTTCGGCAGATAGATTCTTGCGCAATATGGTAAGAGCTATCTTAGGAACAATGGTAAACGTAGGCATAGAAAAAATAACATTAGAAGAATTTCAAACTATAATAGAAAGCAAAGACCGCAACAAAGCAGGTTTTTCAGTTCCAGCACACGGATTGTATTTAACTGAAATAGAGTATAATTATTTAAAGAATAAAGAAAATAAAGAATAGAAAATAGACTCTAAAAAATTTAACATTAAATGAAAGCGAAAGCATTCGATACTAACATATTCAAGCGAATTCTAAAATACACCAAACCCTTTCAATGGCGTTTTAATGGAGTAATTATTTTTGCTGTATCGTTATCTGTTTTTGCCGCACTTCGCCCTTATTTACTTAAGCAAACGGTTGATGGTTATATCAAAACGCACGACCAACAAGGTTTACTTTTCTATATTAGTTTGATGATTATTGTTTTAATGGCAGAAGTTTTTTCACAATTTTATTTTGTGTATTGGGCCAACTGGTTAGGACAAGATATTGTAAAAGACATTCGCATAAAACTTTTCAAACACATGTTGAGTTTTAGAATGAAATATTACGACAATGCGCCCGTTGGTCAATTAGTAACTCGTTCGGTTTCTGACATTGAAGCGATTGCCAAAATCTTCAGTCAAGGCCTTTTTATGATTATAAGTGACTTGATGAAAATGTTGGTTGTTCTCCTTTTTATGTTCTACATGAACTGGCGATTAACTTGGATTGTTATTGTTGCCATGCCGATTTTGGTTTATTTTACCCGAATTTTTCAAAAGAAAATGCAAGTAGCTTTTGAAGAAGTACGAACCCAAATTGCCAACCTCAACACGTTTGTACAGGAACGCGTAACAGGCATGAAAATCGTTCAACTTTTTAACCGTGAAACTATTGAAGCCGAAAAGTTTAGCGAAATCAATCAAAAGCACAACAAAGCATGGATAAAAACGATTTTGTACAACTCAATATTCTTTCCAATTGCCGATATTATTTCGTCGCTAACATTAGGTTTTGTTGTGCTTTATGGTGGCGTCAAAATTTTAAACGGCGATCACTTTACCACTTTTGGCGATTTGTTTTCCTATACTATGTTTATCGGAATGTTGTTCAATCCATTGCGACAAATTGCAGATAAATTCAACGAGATGCAAATGGGAATGATCGCAGCAAACAGAGTTTTTGATATTTTAGATACAGACGACCAAATTCAAGATACAGGAACGGTTGAAGCTCCAGTTTTTAGTGGTTCAATCGAATTTAAAGATGTTCATTTTGGTTATTTGGCAAATGAAGAAGTAATTAAAGGAATAAGTTTCAAAGTAAATTCTGGCGAAACCATTGCAATTGTAGGTGCTACTGGCGCAGGAAAATCAACCATTATCAATCTTTTGAATCGTTTTTACGAAATTAATAGTGGCTCTATTTTCATTGATAATCATAACGTAAAAGAATATTCTCTGAGTTCAATTAGAAAACAAATCGCTGTGGTTTTGCAAGACGTTTTTCTTTTTGCCGACACCATTTTGAATAACATAACCCTTAATAATCCCGAAATTTCACGTGAGCAAGTTGTTGAAGCTGCCAAAAAAATTGGTGTTCACGATTTCATTATGAGTTTGCCCGACAATTATGATTATAATGTTAAAGAACGTGGCATAATGTTATCATCTGGGCAACGACAATTAATTGCCTTTTTGAGAGCTTATGTAAGCAATCCGAGTATTTTAATTTTGGATGAAGCCACATCTTCTATCGATACTTACAGCGAAGAATTGATTCAAAGAGCAACCGAAACCATCACTAAAGACAGAACTTCAATAGTAATTGCACACCGATTGGCAACTATTATGAATGCCGACACTATTATTGTTATGGACAAAGGTTTAATTGTTGAACAAGGAACGCATCAAGAACTAATTACTAGAACCGACGGCTATTATAAAAAACTATATGATTCACAGTTTTCTGTGGCAATCGCTAACTAAATTCAAAATAAAATATGGAATTTACAGTAGCAATTTCAGAAGAAAAAGTTCCGCTAAAAAGAATAATTGGCTTAAATTATTCATCGTTGTTTTTCTAATTAATTGGGCAAATTCCTATATAGGAAATACTGATACTGCCTATTTGAAGAGATTCAAACTAGAAAATCCTAATCAAGAAGGAATTGAATTACGAGAAGTTGCCAAACCCGATTTTATTTTGATGACAACCGAAGGTAATTTTGGCGAATCTCAAATTTTAAGGTTACCCGAAAATACATTTGAATTTCCGTTGCCATTAATGCTTTGTATGATGACACATGAAATGGTTCATGCGATTCAAAAAAAAGAATTGGAATTATTGAAAGATGGAAGATGGAAGCTATAAAGTTATTTGCTTGCAAACTTTTAAACTCTTAAACTCTTAAACTTTTAAACTTTTTTACTAATTTTGCAATCTCAATTAATTTAGAAAATCATACAAGAAATGACAAGAGCTTTTGCAACTGCATTTTTACAATAAAAAAATAATTACGAAAAAATGAAATACGATATTATAGTTTTAGGAAGTGGACCAGGCGGATATGTTACAGCTATTCGTGCCTCACAATTAGGCTTTAAAGTAGCTGTTGTAGAAAAAGAAAATCTTGGTGGCGTTTGTTTAAATTGGGGTTGTATCCCAACAAAAGCGTTGTTAAAATCAGCTCAAGTTTTTGACTATTTAAAACATGCTTCCGATTATGGATTAACTGTTTCTTCTTTCGATAAAGATTTTGGAGCTGTTGTTTCAAGAAGTAGAGGTGTTGCAGACGGAATGAGTAAAGGTGTTCAATTTTTGATGAAAAAAAATAAAATTGATGTAGTTGAAGGTTTTGGAAAACTTAAACCAGGAAAAAAAGTTGATGTAACGGCTACTGACGGAAAAGTAACTGAATATTCAGCAGATCACATTATCATTGCAACTGGTGCTCGTTCAAGAGAATTGCCTAACTTGCCTCAAGATGGTGTAAAAGTTATTGGTTATAGACAAGCAATGACGTTGCCAACACAACCAAAATCGATGATTATTGTTGGTTCTGGTGCAATTGGTGTTGAGTTTGCTCATTTTTATAACTCAATGGGGACAAATGTTACTATTGTAGAATTTATGCCAAATATTGTTCCTGTTGAAGATGAAGATATTTCTAAACAAATGGAACGTTCCATGAAAAAAGCGGGGGTTTCAATCATGACTAGTTCGTCTGTTGAGCGCATTGATACCTCTGGTGCTGGTGTAAAAGCGTTTGTAAAAACGGCAAAAGGCGAAGAAGTTTTAGAAGCAGATATTTTACTTTCGGCAGTTGGCATTAAAACAAACATAGAAAATATTGGTCTTGAAGAAGTTGGAATTGCAACTGATAAAGATAAAATTTTGGTAAATGCTTACAACCAAACGAATGTTCCTGGCTACTATGCCATTGGTGATGTAACGCCAGGTCAAGCATTAGCTCACGTGGCTTCAGCAGAAGGAATTAACTGTGTTGAAAAAATCGCAGGCTTACACGTAGAACCAATTGATTACGGAAATGTTCCAGGTTGTACTTATGCTACTCCTGAAATTGCCTCAGTAGGTTTGACTGAAAAACAAGCTAAAGAAAAAGGATACGAATTGAAAATTGGAAAATTCCCATTCTCAGCATCAGGAAAAGCATCTGCTGCTGGTACAAAAGATGGTTTTGTAAAAGTGATTTTTGATGCCAAATACGGAGAATGGTTAGGTTGTCACATGATTGGTGCTGGTGTTACCGATATGATTGCAGAAGCAGTTGTAGCAAGAAAACTAGAAACAACTGGACACGAAATTCTAAAAGCAATACATCCACACCCAACTATGAGTGAAGCGGTTATGGAAGCTGTTGCTGATGCTTATGGTGAAGTAATTCACTTATAGAAAATTATACAAAATACAATCACTATCTAGCCCTGATAGCAGTGAAAATAAGAAATGCCTCGTTGTTCGAGGCATTTCTTATTGTAATTGATAGCAGGAATTACCAACACTGATAATGCCCGAGCCACCTGCCGGCAGGCAGGTTCGCTCCTATTCTTCATGATGAAGTGGTTTTTGTGCCATTATAATAAAGTAAAGCCCCACAGCAACGAGCGGAATACTTAACCATTGACCTGTTGATAATAATCCGAGTGATGATTCAAAACCGCCCTGGCTTTCTTTTACATATTCTACAAAGAAACGAACGGTAAAATTAAGCACTAAAAACGAACCGAATAATAATCCTAGTTTTTTGCGAGCATCTGTTTTCCAAAACATAAAAAACAAAATAGCAAATACAAAAATGTAGAAGAAAGCTTCATAAAGTTGTGCTGGATGTTTTGCAGGAACTTCTTGTAATATGTTGACAAAATTTGGATCGTTAACTATAGCACTGTAAGCCTCATTTGGGTCGGCAATTTTAGTTTTGGCAATTACTTCTCTTGATGAAAAATGATCTCTAACAAATCGAACACCAAATTGAGATGTAGTTTCTTTACCAACAATTTCGGAGTTGAAAAAATTACCTAATCTAACGAAAATAGCACCACTTGCAACTGGAATTACAACTCGGTCTAAAACCCATAGCAAAGGTCTTTTCATTATGTTTTTGCTAAAGAAATACATCGCAACAATAATTCCTAATGCAGCTCCATGACTTGCTAACCCTTGAAATCCTGTAAATTCAAATTCGGGATCAAAACGAAAAGGCAAAATGATTTCGGTAAAATGATTTCGGTAATATTCCCAATCATAAAAAAATACATGACCAAGCCTCGCACCTAATAATGTGGCAAAAAATGTCCATACAAAAAGAGAGTCTAATTTTTCTATAGATTCTTTTTCGCGAATAAATATTTTTTTGGTAATGTACCAACCAAGTCCAAATGCTATTACAAACATTAGACTATAAAAACGAACCGTTATTGGTCCTAAGTTAATTCCTTCAGATGGATTCCAGATCATAATGTTTATTTTTTTGAAGAAGTTAATGATTGCAAAAATTCTTCTTTAGTGAAGGGTATTGGTAATTTTGATAAATTCTCTTTTGACAAAGTATATTTGGATTTTACAGTTTTATCGGTATAAATGAATACTATATTAAAAGAGGTAAAGTCATAATAATCCAAAATTGCTTTAGTTTCTTCCGATGTGCTAACAAACTTGAATGTTTCATACATCATTTTTCCAGTAACGGTTTTTTGATTTAGTTCAATTTCTTCGTTATACTTTTCATTATTTGTAGTTTCCTTATAAACATCAACCTTAAATGTTAATGAAACTCGCAGCTCTTTAGCTTCATTTTTTTCATTCGTTCTAATATATCTTCTAAGATTGGCTACTAAATTACTTCTAATCAATTGATTTGCATCATCAATTAATTTAGTTCTTTGTTTAGCAGTAAACTCTTCGTTAGTCAAATCAATTTTAATTGGAATATAAGGCTCTAACAAGTTGCCAAAAATAAAATTGTTGTTTTCAATCTTCACTTTTCCTAATTTAGAAAGAATTTTAGTTCCAAAAATTAGTGGGATTTCTTGATCTTTTACTACAATTACATCAATATTGTTTAACATCAATCCTCCAATTGTAATTTCTTTTAGGTTAAATTTTAAACCAGGTGTTGCACCTAATTTTTCTAAATCATAAAGATTTTCCATTCTTAAATCTTCTTTTTTCAAGCTGTTGTTTTTGAACAAATAATCGGCATCAATCAATGAGATTTTAACATCATAATTCAAAGTATCAACAATAAATTTCATTGAAATTCTATTTACCGCACATGGAAAAACCGTAATTTCTTCTGTTCTTATAGTTTCAACAGCAACAGCAGTAGTATCAACCGTTTGCGCAAAAGAAATTGCACTTAAAAAGAATATAAATAGTAAGGAAAACTTTCTCATATTTTGAAATTTTAAAAAATAGAAATCTTAAATAGCGTTTATAATAGCTGCAAAATCATCAGCTTTTAAAGCCGCACCACCAATCAATCCGCCATCAACATCTGGTTTACCAAAAATTTCTTTTGCATTATCCGGTTTTACACTTCCACCATATAAAATTGAAACATTGTCAGCAATATCGTTTCCGTATGATTTACGAACCGTTTCTCTAATAAATTCGTGCATTTCTTGTGCTTGTTCTGGCGAAGCTGTTTCTCCAGTACCAATTGCCCATACTGGTTCGTATGCCAAAACAATATTTTCCCAAGACGTTTTATCTAAATGAAATAATCCGTCACGCAATTGGTTTTCAACTATATTAAAATGTTGTTTGTCTTGTCTGTCTTTCAATTCTTCACCAAAGCAAAAAATAACACTCATATTGTGTTTTATAGCGGTATCAACTTTAAATGAAATGATAGCATCGGTTTCTCCAAAATAAGCACGACGTTCTGAATGCCCAAGAATTACAGTATTAACACCAACACTTTGTAACATGTCAGCCGAAATTTCACCTGTATAAGCACCATTTTCTGCTTGATGCATATTTTGTGCAGCAACTCCAATATTAGTAAATTCTAAATGTTCTACAGCCGAAGCTAAGTTGATAAATGTGGGCGCTACAATAATTTGAACTTCTTTATCATTTGGAAGTTTATTGATTAACTCGTTTAATAAATCTTCCGTTTCTTCAGCGTTTTTGTGCATTTTCCAGTTTCCTGCAACAATTTTAGTTCTCATTATTCTAGTGTTTTTAAAGTTGAATTTATTTTTTCAAAATCTGTTTCGATGGCTCTGTAGATAACTACTTTTTGTTCTTTGTCAATTACAATATATCTCGGAATCCAATCTAAATCTATTGATTTTCCGAAAGCGCCTTTCATCATATTTTCATCATTTACCCAGTAATTTTCTCCTTTAACTTGGTGTTTTTCTATTCCGGCTTTCCATTTGTCAAGAGCTTTATCCATTGATATGAAAAGATAAACAACATTTGGATTATTGACTTGTAATTCTTTTACTTTTGGCATAGCTTTTACACAATCGCTACACCATGAAGCCCAAACTTCTACCAAAATTGTTTTCCCTTTATATTGATTTAAAACATCGCCAAAACTAATATCTTTACCTTCAAGAGTGGTTAATTTTTGTTTTTTACTTTTACTTGAAAATTGTTTTTGTGCATTGGTACACGATATTGTTGTCATAATAAGTAATAAAGCAATTGCAATATTTTTCATAATCTCTAATTTTTAACAAAGTTACTAAAGCTGTAACTTCATTTTTATAAAATTGGGTTATAATTTAGGATTTGTTTTTTTCAATTCAGCATAACCCTTTTTAATAAATTGATTGAATTCAGCACTATTAAATTTATTATCGGATATACCCCAATAAAATTTAACATCGTTTCCATTCCAGAGATACTTAATCCCTGGCGTGTCTTTGCCGCTTCCAAGAATGGTCCAAAACGGAATAATTTCTATTACTTGATAAGGATAAGTTGCTCCTGATTTTTCAAAAAATTGCGGAATCAAATCGGCTTCTTCGTTCATAAAAAGTATTGATAATGGTGGCAAACTAGCGTCTTTTTTACGCATCTCTGTTAGTTGTTTTGCTGTTTCTATACAATGTTCACAACCTGGTGCAAAAAAACCAAGAATCTTTTTATTTTTATCAATATTTGGGAAAAACTTCTTGTAACCTGATTTTACTTTTTTAGGTTCAATCGCTTCTTTTTCAATTTTTACTATTGCTGCAGAATCTTTTTGGATTTCAGTAACTGGCATTTCAACTTTTACAGAGTCTATTGCAATTGTATTCCCATCAGAAATTGTATCTTCAACCGTTTCTTCAATTGGAGAAATGGTAAATTTTGCTGCAGGCGGCTGAATTGGGGCCAACATATAAATCCCTAAAATAGAGGCAAAAAGAACAGTTGTCAAAAGCCAAAAATTGTGTTTTAGCGAATGAGATTTTGGCATAATTGTATATAAATATGCTAACAAACCAATGGCAACAAGGTTTTTGATAATTGCTTCGATTGGTGTCATTGGAATTAACTCACCAAAACAACCACAGTTTCCTGAATTTCCACCGCTTAAAAAAGTTACAAACGTCAAATGTCCAACAAAAACAGCCAAAAGTAAGATTGTAGCTGGAATTATAAATTTACGTAACCAATGATTTTGCAATAATAAAAGCCCTAAAGCCATTTCAATTCCAATCAAGGATCTTGAAAAATAAGGCGCAATACTTTCTGAAAAACCTAATGTGTAAAGTTGTTTTACTTCAAAAGTTGAAATTGCAAAATATGGCGATGGATATAATTTGGCAATAGCCGAAATAATGAATAAAATGGCAACAATAATTCTAATTGCCCAAGCTATATAAGTCTTTTTGTTTTCCATAAATATATTTTTAAACAAAGGTAAAAAAGCGAATCTTTATGAGTTGTTAATGAGATGTTATTAGTTAAAATTCCAAAATACAAATTACAAATAAATTTTAAATCATTAATTTTTAAAACTTCTTCATTAAAATCAACGCAAAAACCGAATAGTTAATTATATCTTGGTAATTAGCATCAATTCCTTCCGAAACCAATGTTTTTCCTTTGTTGTCTTCAATTTGTTTTACACGAAGTAATTTTTGCAAAATCAAATCAGTTAATGAGCTTACTCGCATTTCGCGCCAAGCTTCACCATAATCATGGTTTTTGTTTTCCATTAATTCTTTAGTTAATGAAATTTTTTCATCGTATAATTTTGTGGCAGTGACAACATCCAAATCGGGTTGGTCAACAACACCTAATTCTAACTGAATAAGCGCCATTATACAATAATTGATAATTCCGATGAATTCACCAGTTTCATCTTCATCAACTTTGCGAACTTCATTTTCTTGCAAACTGCGAATGCGTTGCGCTTTGATGAAAATTTGGTCGGTAAGCGATGGTAATCTCAAAATGCGCCATGCACTTCCGTAATCGGTCATTTTTTTGGAAAATAAATCGCGACAAACGCCAATAACTTTATCGTATTCTTGTGAAGTATTCTTCATTAATAGTATCTTTGTAATATATTTTTCAAAAGTAGTGAATTATGTCTAATATCAAAAGTAGAATAAACCCAAAAAACTCATAAACTTTTAAACCCTTAAACTCATAAACCCTTAAACTTTTAAACTTCAAAACTCTTAAACTTCAAAACTCTTAAACTTCAAAACTCTTAAACTTTCAATGACACTAAACTGCAAAGGACAACTTATCGATTTAGCTTTACCAAAAGTGATGGGAATTCTCAATGTAACGCCCAATTCTTTTTATGACGGTGGAAAATTTGCAGATGAGAAAGCTTTACTAAATCAAGTTGAAAAAATGTTGAATGAGGGTTCGACTTTCATTGATATTGGGGGTTACTCAAGTAAACCCAATGCCGAATTTGTTTCAGAAGAAGAAGAATTGCAACGTGTTATTCCTATTGTTACTACTATAATTCAAAAATTTCCTGAAACTTTAATTTCTATTGATACTTTTAGGAGTAAAGTTGCCAAAGAAAGTATTGAAAATGGTGCAGCAATAATAAACGACATTTCGGCAGGAAATCTTGATGAAAACATGATGAAAACTGTTGCCGAATTACAAGTTCCGTATAGTATGATGCACATGAAAGGAACTCCGCAAACCATGCAATTACTCACGCAATATGAAAATATTGTAAAAGAAATGATGTTCTATTTTTCTGGAAAAGTAGCACAGGCTAGAAGTTTCGGAATAAACGATTTGATTCTCGATCCTGGATTTGGTTTTGCCAAAACACTCGAACAAAATTTTGAAGTTTTGAACAAATTAGAATTATTTAAAATGCTAGAACTGCCAATTTTAGCAGGAATTTCTAGAAAATCAATGATATACAAAACCTTAGAAACCGATGCCAAAAATAGCCTAAACGGAACAACATCGTTAAACACTATTAGCTTGATGAAAGGCGCCAAAATTTTACGTGTTCACGATGTAAAAGAAGCGGTTGAATGTGTCAAATTATATAATTTGTTAAAATCCAAATAATCAAATACCAAAATGAAAAATATAGTTTATATTTTTTTAGTTTTAGCGTTAGTTTCTTGTAGCAATAAAGAAGTTTTATTGCCACAAGTTGATAGAACAATTGTTGCAACTGTTGAAGATCATTCTCCAATTTATATGTTTTTTGAAACCAAAGAAAATGATACTTTAGTCGATTTAAATCGAAAAAATTCGATAAGTTCAACTAACTGGATTTTCAATATAGACAAGCGTTTGCCATTGAAATTAGTGATTCCTGAAGTCATAAAAATGCAAGCAAAAAAATCGGGAAGTATGCACAAAAATGCTGAATCTCAAAACTATTTTTCGTATTCTGACAGCATTCACAAAAAATTAGCGTTTGTACCATTTACGAAAATAAAATATGTACTTGGTAAACCTCAATTTGGTATTCAAATTTATTTTTCAAAAAATGATAAAATTATTGTTATAGAAAATCAAGATAAAAGCCAAACAGAAGTAAAAAAAGAAAAATTATTTGAGTACCTTTTATCAATTCCTGGTAACAAAGCGAATAAGTATATTTTTTGCCATGATTTAAAAAGTAATTATCAAAAATTCATCAGAAATAATGTCTATATAGCAGAACTACAACTTCAAATTCCAGTTATGAATTTAACCAATGAAGAATACATTTATTGAGATTCTTCCTTCGTCAAAATGACAAACAAGCTAATAACTGCCTACTGCGACTGACAACTGTAAACTTACTACCAAATCACTGATGATGATAAGGTTCGTTTCTTAAAATAGTAAACCCGCGATACAGTTGTTCAATCACAAAAAGTCGTACCATTTGATGCGAAAAAGTCATGGCAGAAAGTGAAATTTTACCTTGTGCTTTTTTGTAAACTTCATCGCTAAAACCATACGGACCGCCAATTACAAAAACCAAGGTTTTAATGCCAGCATTCATTTTCTTTTGCAAATAATCAGAAAAACCAACACTTGAAAATGTTGTACCGTTTTCGTCAAGTAAAATTAATTGATCGGTTGCCACTAATTTAGCCAAAATAAGTTCGCCTTCTTTCTCTTTTTGCTGACTTTCAGAAAGATTTTTAACGTTTTTTATATCGGGAATGATTTCTAAATCAAATTTGATGTAAAACGACAACCGCTTTGTATAATCATCAATTAGTGTTTGTAACGATTTGTTGTCGGTTTTACCAATGGCAAGTAGTTTGATATTCATATATTTTTTATAAAATTCAAAGATAACAAATCAAAAAAAAAATTACAATAATAAATACTACTTTTGACGTTATAGTTACTATGGCAAAAAAGTATTTAATTGTGGTATTTCTTTTCTGTTTTTCTGCGCTTTTGGCTCAAGAAAACGGTTCGACTTATGCTACAAAAAAAATTGCTTTTACCAAAGACACGGTTGCAATCGAAAAAAATAGCATCAACAATTCATATTTCAAGATTTTAGACAAAAATCAAACCGTTATTGATACAAGTTTTTACAAAATAAATTTCCAAAAAGGAAAACTTATTTTCAATCCTACCTACATTTCACAAGATTCTATTACTATTCAGTATCTTAAATTCCCCGATTTTTTAACCAAAACTTATGCTATTTATGACGAAAGCAAATTGGTGCCTAATCGCGATGGAAATTTATATTCAATTCAAGAAGCTAAACTCAATGCATTCAAGCCTTTTAATGGTTTGAATACTTCTGGAAGCATCACTAGAGGTGTTACTATTGGAAATAATCAAAATGCGGTTGTAAATTCTAATCTGGATTTACAAATAACTGGAAAAATATCTGATAAAGTAAGTATTCGTGCTTCTATTCAAGATAGTAATATTCCACTTCAAGACAATGGATATTCACAAAAATTAGACGAGTTTGATCAAATATTTATAGAACTTTTTTCAGATAAATGGGCTATTCGTGCAGGCGATTTGTTTCTTGAAAACCGCCAATCACGATTTCTAAATTTCAATAAAAAAGTACAAGGTTTGTCCACCAATTTCAACTTTGGAAATGAAGAACATAAAACCAATATTTTTGCTTCAGGTTCATTGGTTCGTGGTCAATATGCCAAAAGTGCTTTTATTGGACAAGAAGGCAATCAAGGACCTTACAAATTACGTGGAACCAATGGCGAACTTTTTATTTTGGTAATTTCGGGTTCCGAACGTGTTTATGTTAACGGAATTTTGAAAGAACGTGGAGAAAACAAAGAGTATGTTATCGATTACAATGCAGGAGAAATCACATTTACGTCTTTATTTCCAATAACTTCCGAAATGCGAATTACTATTGAATACCAATATGCTGAGAGAAATTATACACGCTTTGTAACCTATTTTGGAGCTTCTCACGAAACCAAATCGTGGAGTATTGGTGCGAATGTTTATTCTGAAAACGATATAAAAAACCAGTCGTTGCAACAAAATTTATCCAAAGAACAAGCTCAAATTTTAATAAATGCTGGTGATGATTCTGCGTTAATGACTTCACCTTCAGCATTTGAAGATAGTTATTCTGAAAATAAAATTTTATACAAAAAAGTAATTATAGATGGAATCGAAGTTTTTAAATATTCAAATGTTTCAACAGATGTATTATACAATGTTCGTTTTACTTTTCAAGGAGAAAAACAAGGAAATTATAATCTAAAAAACGGAAACGCAATTGGCAAAATCTACGAATATGTTTCGCCTATAGCTGGTATAAAACAAGGAAGTTATGAGCCAATTGTAAAGTTGATTGCACCAACTAAAATTCAAATTGCTAATTTGTTTGGAAAATTCAATCCTTCAGAAAAAACACTGGTCGATTTTGAATTAGGCATTAGCAAAAACGATTTGAACTTGTTTTCATCTAAAAATGATAATGACAACAATGGTTTAGCTGGCAAAATAAATGCCAAACAACGTCTTTTTACCAAAAAATGGGAAGTTGATGCTTTTGCAAATTTTCAATTGGTTCAAAAAGATTTTAGAACAATTGAACGACTTTACACGATTGAATTTAACCGTGATTGGAATATTGCTTCGCTTGAAGGAAATCAAAGTTATTTGGTTTCGGGTATGAATTTTAATTTGCCACAAAAAGGAACTTTTACTTATCAATATGAAAACCTAAATTTCTCCGATAATTTTTCAGGAAATCGACATACAATAAACGGAAATTTCAAATTAAAAAGCTGGACATTAAACAATTTGAGTAGCATAATGAAAAGCGATGGAACAACTGCTAAATCTGATTTTATTCGTCATCAAACGCAAGCTAAATTTCATTTTAACAAAAATTGGATTGGATCATCTGTTAGACTTGAAGACAATAAAGAAAAACTAAAAACGACTAATTCATATTCGGCTTTAAGTCAAAAATTTACCGAATTTGGAACATTTGTTGGTCGTGGTGATAGCACCAAAGTTTTTGTTGAAGTTGGTTATTTGCAAAGAGCTAATGACAGTTTGCAAAACGGATTTGTGCAACGTGTAAACCGATCGCAATCTTATTATATGAAATCAAAATTGATTCAAAATGAGAAAAGTGATTTGTCGGTTTACATCAATTATCGAAACTTAAAATATGAAAACCAATCTATTGCTGATGAACCTTCGTTAAACTCACGAGTTTTGTACAACGATCAGTTTTTTGATCAATTATTGCAAACTACAACAGCATTTGAAACCAATTCGGGTTCGATTTTTCAACAAGAATTCACCTACTTAGAAGTCGAACCAGGACGAGGAGTTTACATGTGGAATGATTATAATAGTAACGGAATTCAGGAATTAGAAGAGTTTGAAGTAGCACCATTTCCAGATCAAGCAAAATATGTTAGGGTCTTTTTACCAAATCAAAATTTTGTAAAAACACATCAAAATAAGTTTTCAGAATCAGTAACTTTTAACCTGCAAAAATGGCAAAACGAAAAAGGATTTAAGAAATTACTATCTTATTTTTATAACCAAACTTCATTTTTAATTGATAGAAAAATAAAGCGAAAAGAAGCTAATTTCGATTTAAATCCGTTTAGCAATTCCGAAACCGATTTGCTTGGTTTGAACACAAGTTTCAGAAATAGTTTGTTCTATAATAGAGGTAAACAAAAACATTCAACAACCTATACTTTCTTGAATAGTCGCGCTAGAAATTTACTTTCAATTGGTTCACAAGAAAGTAAAAACCAATCACATCAATTGCAATACCAGCATTTATTTCAAACCAATTGGCTATTTGAAGCCGACGGAAAAACCATAAAAACGGCAACATCAATAAAAGACATTGGATTTACAGAAACTATTTCTTCGAGAAATTATGAGCTAAAAGGCTACCAATTCATGCCTAAAATTTCTTATTTGTTTTCAAAAAATGCAAGTTGGGATTTATTTTACGAATTTCAGAAAAAAGACAATCAAATTGGCGAATTAGAAAGCCTAAAACAATCGCGATTTGGAACTTCATTTACAGTGGCAAATGAAAAAAAATTAACCATGAATGGCGAGTTTTCTCTTTATAATAATGATTTTGTTGGAAGTCAAACAACACCAGCAGCCTTCCAAATCCTGGAAGGGTTACAAGCTGGAAAAAATACGGTTTGGCGAATTTTAATTCAGAAAAACTTAACTCAATATCTTGATATAAATGTGAATTATCAAGGTCGAAAAAGTGAAACTAGCCAAACTATTCATACTGGAAGTGTGCAATTGAGAGCTTATTTTTAAATAAAATAGTTATGGAATGGTTTTGTAAACTGAAAATTGCAATTTTAACATTCTAAATTTAATTAAATTAAAACTAGTCAAAAAGTATTGTTATTATGTTTAGTATTTATTTTTTTAATGCCATTTTTGCTCAATCAGCAAATAAATGTTTAAAACAAAAGCAAAACGGTAAAAACGTATATTGATAGTGACGAAAATTAATTTTTAGATTAATTAAAAAATAGAAACTCCAAAGCATCAAGGTTTTGAATTTTTTTTTGAACTAAACCAATCACATTCGTGTTAATGAGTTGTTAAGGTTAGTTTTGATTACAATTTTTGATTATTTTTAGACCTATATTTTAAAATCTTTAAGTTGAAAATTAACAGATTAAATACCATTATAATTCTCGGATTGTTTGCTATCATTGGAATTTTGGTAGCACAATTACTTTGGACAAGGCAAGCCTACACAATTGAAGAAAAAAAATTCAGTCAAAAAGTGTACGTTTCTTTGCTAGAAGTTGCCAAAAAGTTATACGAAGGAACCAATAATGAATTGCCGTCAGAAAACCCGATTCAGAAAGTTTCCAACGATTATTATATTGTAAATGTAAACAACGATTTTGATGCCGAAGTTTTAGAATTTTACCTAAAATCTGAATTTGAAAAAGCTTCTATCAAAACCGACTTTGAATATGCCATCTACAATTGTCAAAGTGACGAAATGGTTTATGGAAATTATATTTCACTAGATAAAAGCAATAATAAAACATCTGTTTTTTTTCCAAAACATGAAAACTTAGTTTACTATTTTGCGGTTCGTTTTCCTAACGAACGCTCTTTTTTGTTCAGTTCGCTAAAGTTTTGGTTTGTACTTTCATTTGCTTTAATTATCATTTTGTTGGTTTATGTTTACTCAATTGTAACGATTTTGCAACAAAAAAAATATTCCGAATTACAGCGCGATTTTATCAATAACATGACGCACGAATTCAAGACACCATTGTCTTCTATTTTGATTGCCTCTAATTATTTAATTAATCAGGACAAAATAAAATCGGACGTGAGACTTTCTAATTATTCCAAAATTATCATCGAACAAAGTAAAAAATTAAACAGTCATATTGAGAAAATTTTGACCATTGCCAAGTCCGATAGCGTACAAATGATTATCAGAAAAGAAAATGTTTCAGTTATCCCAATAATTGAAGAAGTGATTGAAAATGTGAAACTTAGAAACGAAGAAGTGACTATCGAACTAAAAACTATTTTGTCAACTATTGATATTGAGGCCGATGTTTTTCATTTTACAAACCTTATTTATAATTTGGTTGACAATTCTATAAAATATTGCGACGGAAAACCAAAAATAATCATCGAAATTTCAAGAACTTACACGCATTTAGTCATCAAATTCATTGACAACGGAATTGGAATTTCTGAGAAAAAGTTGCCCTTTATTTTTGACAAATTCTATCGCGAAACTACAAAAAACAGCAATGAAGTAAACGGATTCGGACTTGGATTATACTACGTAAAAAAAATATGCGAACTTCATAAATGGCAAATTATGGCTAAAAATAACACCGAAAAAGGAATAACAGTATCACTTTTAATCAAATAAAAATGAGTCAATTTAAAATTTTATATGCCGAAGACGACGAAACTTTAGCTTTTTTAACCAAAGATAATTTGGAACAAAACGGCTACGAAGTCTATCATTGCTCAGATGGTTCTTTGTGTATAGAGAAATTTCAAAAAGAAAATTTTGACATTTGTATTCTAGATATTATGATGCCCAAAATGGACGGTTTTGAGTTGGCAGAAGCCATAAGAAAAGTAAATTCAGATATTCCAATCATTTTTCTTTCGGCAAAAACACTAAAAGAAGATCGAATAAAAGGTTTGCGATTAGGCGCCGATGATTATCTTGTAAAGCCATTCAGCATTGAAGAGTTGGTACTCAAAATTGAAATTTTTCTCAAGCGTTCACAAAAAAATAAAGTGCAAGAACAACAATTTTATAAAGTGGGTAACTACCAATTTGACCCAACCAATTTTCTAGTTTTTAATTCAGATGAAAAAGTAAATCTTACCCAACGCGAATCAGAATTGTTACAACTTTTCCTCGATAATAAAAATAAAGTGCTCAAAAGAGAAGAAATTCTCAAGGCGTTATGGGGAAATGACGATTATTTTTTGGGCAGAAGTTTAGATGTTTTCATTTCACGTTTGCGCAAAATTCTGGTAAACGAAAAAAACATCACTATCGAAAATCTTCACGGTATTGGATTTAAGTTTTCTATTTTGGAATAAATTTATATTATTTATTTTATTGAAAAATCATTTGATAAAAATAGAAATATTTATTTCTAAAAATTTTGCCTGCCAATGATTACCATGATTTCTATTTCATCGGCATTAATTTTATAAAAAATAGTGTCAACTCCACAAACACAATAGCGATATCCTCTTTTATAATGATTGCCATTGGGAAACAAAAAAGGATTTGATGCTATTTTAGAAAAACATTCAAAAAACATTTCGTAATATTTAACAGCTTGTTCCAAACCAAATAGACCAATACCATATTCAAAAATCCGAGTCAAATCTTCTTCAACTTGAATGTTAAGTTTATAACTATACATTCAATTTTTTCTTAATTTCTGCTAATAATTCTTCTTTAGTCTTTGTGCTAAAACCACTTTTCTCTGCCTTTTCTATCTTCATTCTCACAAATTCAACATAAGCATCTTGCTCACGAGCTTGCTTGATTAAATAATTTACTGCTTCACTTTTACTAGTAAATTCTTCGTTAGCTACCTGTTGTTTTAACCATTCATCATTTTGATTAGCTAATGTAATACTTTGTCTCGACATATATAACATATTTTGTGGTGTAAATATACACCATTTTGTTTTGATTGTACTAATTTTTTCTCAAAATAAATTAGTAAACTATTGTTCAAAACCATTAATAACTTCTGCTAAATAGATTTGTAACAACTATAAAATACATTTACTTTTGTCACATCATAAATTTAACTACATATAATGGCAAACATTCAACAACTACAAGATTTAACAACACAAGTTCGTCGCGACATTTTGCGAATGGTACATGCTGTAAATTCAGGGCATCCGGGTGGTTCACTTGGTTGTGCAGAATTTTTAGTAGCGCTTTACCAAGAAATCATGACTAGAAAAGTAGGTTTTGATATGGACGGAAAAGGAGAAGATTTATTTTTTCTTTCTAACGGTCATATTTCTCCTGTTTTTTATAGCGTTTTAGCAAGAAGCGGGTATTTTCCAGTTTCAGAATTGGCAACGTTCCGTAAATTGAACACACGTTTACAAGGGCATCCAACAACTCATGAAGGTTTGCCTGGAGTTCGTATTGCATCAGGTTCATTAGGACAAGGCTTGTCGGTGGCAATTGGTGCTGCACAAGCAAAAAAATTAAACAATGACACTAATCTAGTGTACACACTTCACGGTGACGGCGAACTGCAAGAAGGTCAAAACTGGGAAGCTATTATGTATGCTTCTGCCAAAAAAGTTGACAATTTAATTGCAACTATCGATTTAAACGGAAAACAAATTGACGGAACAACCGACGAAGTTTTGAGCATGGGAAGTTTGAGAGCAAAATTTGAAGCTTTTGATTGGGATGTTCTAGAAGTTGCTGAGGGAAATAACCTAGAAGCAATAATAGCCGGACTAAATGAAGCTAAATCAAGAACTGGAAAAGGAAAACCAGTTTGTATTTTGTTGCATACCGAAATGGGGAATGGTGTTGATTACATGATGTATTCGCATGCATGGCACGGAAAAGCTCCAAATGATGAGCAATTAGCAAAGGCTTTAGAACAAAATGTTGAAACTTTAGGCGATTATTAGAATTATGAAAAAATATACAAATACAGGAAGTAAAGATACACGTTCGGGTTTTGGTGCAGGAATGACTGAATTGGGACAAAAAAATGAAAATGTTGTGGCACTTTGTGCCGATTTAATAGGTTCGTTAAAGTTTGATGATTTTAAGAAAAACCATCCAGAGCGTTTTTTCCAAATTGGAATTGCTGAAGCGAATATGATAGGAATTGCTGCAGGATTAACGATTGGTGGAAAAATTCCATTTACAGGAACATTTGCCAATTTTTCTACTGGTAGAGTGTATGACCAAATACGTCAATCTGTTGCTTACTCAGATAAAAATGTAAAAATTTGTGCTTCTCACGCCGGATTAACATTGGGTGAAGATGGAGCTACACATCAAATACTAGAAGATATAGGTTTGATGAAAATGCTACCAGGAATGACGGTAATCAATACTTGCGATTATAACCAAACCAAAGCGGCAACACTTGCTCTTGCTGATCATCATGGACCAGCTTATTTGCGTTTTGGTCGTCCTGTTGTGCCTAATTTTACACCAGCTGACGAACCATTTGTAATAGGAAAAGCGATTATGCTTAATGAAGGTTCTGATGTTACTATTGTTGCAACTGGACATTTAGTTTGGGAAGCACTATTAGCTGCTGAAAAGTTAGAAGAAAAAGGAATTTCAGCTGAAGTGATTAATATTCATACTATCAAACCTTTAGACGAAGAAGCTATTTTAAAATCGGTTGCTAAAACAGGTTGCATTGTAACTGCCGAAGAGCATAATTTTTTAGGCGGATTAGGAGAAAGTGTTTCAAGAGTATTGGCACTTAATAATCCAAAACCTCAGGAGTTTGTTGCCGTAAACGATAGCTTTGGCGAAAGCGGAACTCCAGAACAACTAATGGAAAAATACAAGCTAAACAACCAAGCAATAGTTGAAGCCGTTGAACGAGTTATGAAAAGAAAATAACAAGTTTTATAATTTAAAAATCTCTTCAAAAAAACATTTGAAGGGATTTTTTTATTTCAGCAAAATGAGAAAAATTAATAGTCAAAAGTTCCAAATTCACTTTTTATAGTGAGTTTTTTTGTTTCGCTTGCTTCAACCCTACCAACAATTTGCGCTTCAACTCCAAAAGATTTTGAAATGGCAATTATGTCATTTGCAATTTCGGCAGGAACGTATAATTCCATTCGGTGACCGCAATTGAAAACTTGGTACATTTCTTTCCAATCGGTTTGCGATTGTTCTTGAATCAATTTAAAAAGTGGCGGAACAGGAAATAAGTTGTCTTTTATTACATGAACATTATCTACAAAATGTAAAATCTTAGTTTGTGCGCCACCGCTGCAATGCACCATTCCGTGAATTTCATTTGGTGTGTACTTGTCAAGAATACTTTTTATAATTGGCGCATACGTTCTTGTAGGTGAAAGCACTAATTTTCCTGCATCAATTGGAGAATCTACAACCGAATCTGTCAATTTTACTTTTCCAGAATAAACCAATTCTTTTGGCACTTGCGCATCAAAACTTTCAGGAAATTTATCAGCTAAATAGTTGTCAAAAACATCATGTCTTGCCGATGTTAAACCATTGCTTCCCATGCCACCATTGTAACTTTTTTCATAGTTAGCTTGCCCAGAAGAAGCCAATCCAACTATTACATCACCTGGTTTTATATTAGCATTATCAATAACTTTAGAACGTTTCATACGAGCCGTAACTGTAGAATCTACAATAATTGTTCGAACCAAATCACCGACATCGGCGGTCTCGCCACCAGTGGAATGAATTGTTACGCCAAAAGATTTCAATTCGGCAATTAACTCTTCAGTTCCATTGATAATAGCGGAAATAACTTCGGCTGGAATTAGGTTTTTATTACGACCAATTGTTGAAGAAAGCAAAATATTATCGGTTGCGCCAACACATAACAAATCGTCAATATTCATTATTAATGCGTCTTGAGCAATACCTTTCCAAACAGATAAATCATCTGTTTCTTTCCAATACATGTAGGCTAAAGACGATTTTGTTCCAGCACCATCAGCATGCATTATTAGGCAATAATCATCATCATTGGTCAAATAATCGGGAACAATTTTGCAAAAAGCCTTTGGAAATAAACCTTTATCGATGTTTTTGATAGCGTTATGAACGTCTTCTTTGGAAGCAGAAACTCCGCGCAAATTATAGCGTTGGCTGTTGTCAGAACTCATTGTGTAGTTATTGTTGTGTCTGGCAAAGATAATTAATTAGATGGAAGTTGGAAGTTGGAAGTTAGAAGTTTTTTCAATTTTCTAAAATCAAGATTTCTACTCTTCTATTGGCGGCTCTTTCTGTTTCGTCTTTTTCAGGAATTGGAAAAAGTGGTTGTGAAACTCCAAAACCTTTGTAGGCAACTCTTGAGCTTTCAATACCGTTTTGACGTAAAAAATTAGAAATGGCTTTGGCTCTTTGTGAAGACAAATCAACTCTGTCTTTGGTCATGCAACATAAATGTCCTTGCAATTCAATTTTTAATTTAGGATTATTTTGCATAACCAATAGCAATTCGTAAAGTTTGCTACGCGATTCATTGACAACTGCAAACGTATTTATTACAAAATTCAAATTATCAATTTTTAGCTTATCACCAACTGCTGAATTACCAATTTGTTTCATAAATTCAACATTTAGCTTATACTCAACTCTACTTCCGTCAGGATTTTCGATTACTAATTCTTTTGGGTAATTGATTTCTTTTTTTGGTTGAATTACAATTTCATCTTTTTTAATTCCGAGAATTTCATCTTCTTTTGCCAAATCTTTTTCTAGCAAATAATAAATAGTAACTTTTCTGTTCTCGGATTTGTTGGTAGATTGCTTGAAATTCTCTCCGAAACTTCTAGTTTTAAAATCTTCACGAATTTTGATTTTATCTTTTACTTGATTGAAAATAAAATTTACTCTTTTTTTAGCCAAAGTATCATTAAAACCAGAAGTTCCGTCTTCATCGGTATAACCATTTATAGCTACAATTTTCACTTCTTTGTTGGCAATCATCCAATCTTGTAATTTCTTATTTTCAGTCTTTGTAAATTCATGCTTATTACTTTCAAAATAAACCACAAATTGCTCTTGAGAAAAAGAAAAAACAGATTGAAGAAAAATATAGATAAAAAGAAGTTTCGTTTTCATTTTGTATAATTTATTCAAATTTAGTCATACTAATTATAGATAGCAAAAGTTACACCAAAAAAAAGAATCAAAAAATAGAATTGTATGAATTACATTTTTTGATTCAACTATAATTTAAAAACTAAGTTTTATTCAGCTGCTACAGCCGAAGAATATTTACTGTTTTTAAATGCTGAAACCCATTTCATTTCAAAATCAGATGGTATTTTTGGTTTTTTGATGGTTTTTTTAGTAAATCATCCTAAAAACATTCAACTATTAGTGTTATTAATAATCAAAAATTATATTTAGTAATGGGTTTATAAAATAGTGATTTTAGAAAAAAAACTGCTTAAAATTTATAAGCAGTTTTTATTTATTCAACTCTGTCAAAGTTTAAAAATTTGACAGAGTTTTACTTTTACTTATCTCGTAAACAACAACTCTCTATATTTAGTCAATGTCCAAATTTCGTCATCAACTAACAATTCTAATTTATCACAATGTTCTCTAATAACTTCAAAGTATGGTTTTACTTTATCACAGTACATTTCGGCCATTTTTTGAGCATCAGTTAAAGCATTTGCTTTTTTACGGGCTTCGGTCATTGCTTCTACATTAGAGTTAATTCCTTCAATATGAGAAGAAATTTCTTTGATTAAAGATATTTGTTCTTTGGCAATTTTCTCGAAGTCTTTTCCGAAGATTTCTTTCAAGCCACGAACATTTTCAATCAACGTATTTTGATAACGAATAGCTGTTGGAATCACATGATTTCTTGCGATATCGCCTAAAACTCTTCCTTCTATTTGGATTTTCTTTGTGTATTCCTCCAATTCAATTTCGTAACGAGCTTCCACCTCAACGTGATTCATTACATTTAAGTCTTTGAATAAATCTAATGCTTTTTTAGAAACTCTAGCTTTCAAAGCAGCTGGAGTTGTTTTATGATTGCTCAATCCACGTTTTTTTGCTTCTTTTTCCCATGCATCACTATAACCATCACCTTCAAAAAGAATGTTTTTGGTTTCTTTGATGTATTCTCTTAATACATTAAAAATAGCTTCGTCTTTCTTTAAATCTTTAGTTTCAATTAAAGCATCTACTTCTCTTTTGAAATCTTTCAATTGTTTTGCAACGATAGAATTTAAAGTTGTCATTGCATTTGCACAATTTGCAGATGAACCAACAGCTCTAAATTCAAATTTATTTCCTGTGAAAGCAAATGGAGACGTTCTATTTCTATCGGTATTATCCAACATTACATCTGGAATTTTACCAACAACGTTTAGTTTCAAATCGGTTTTTTCTTCTGGAGACAATTTCCCTTTTGAAACACCTTCTAATTCAGCCAAAACTTTAGTTAATTGCTCACCAATGAACACAGAAATGATTGCTGGCGGCGCTTCATTTGCTCCTAATCTATGGTCATTACTTGCCGTTGCAATGGCAGCACGAAGTAATTCTTCATATTCATTTACCGCTTTAATTGTATTAATAAAAAACGATAAGAATTGTAAATTACTCATAGGAGTTTTACTTGGAGAAAGCAAGTTTACACCAGTATCTGTAGCCAACGACCAGTTATTATGTTTTCCAGAACCATTTACACCTTTAAAAGGTTTCTCGTGAAAAAGAACCATAAAATCATGACGCTCGCCAACTTTAGACATTACATCCATCAATAATGAATTGTGATCTACAGCTAAATTAGTTTCTTCAAAAATTGGAGCCAACTCAAACTGATTTGGAGCAACCTCATTGTGACGCGTTTTTACTGGAATTCCAAGTAACATACATTCTTCTTCCAATTCTCTCATATAATTTAGAGCACGAGAAGGAATGGATCCAAAATAATGGTCGTCTAATTGTTGTCCTTTTGCAGAAGTATGTCCAAGTAACGTTCTACCTGTCATCATTAAATCGGGACGTGATTGTGCTAAAGAAGCATCTACCAAAAAATATTCTTGTTCCCAACCCAAAGTTGCAGTTACTTTTTTAACATTTTTATCAAAATATTTACATACATCAGTCGCCGCTTCGTCGACCGCATTTAAAGCACGTAAAAGTGGTGTTTTATAATCTAAGGCCTCACCTGTATAAGAAATGAAAACCGTTGGAATACATAAAGTTGTACCAAAGATAAACGCTGGAGAAGTTGGATCCCAAGCTGTATATCCACGTGCTTCGAATGTATTTCTGATTCCACCATTTGGGAAAGAAGAAGCATCTGGCTCTTGTTGTACTAATTGTCCGCCACCAAATTTTTCAACTGGATCGGAACCATCGTACGAAGTTTCAAAAAAAGCATCATGTTTTTCGGCAGTTGTTCCTGTTAAGGGTTGAAACCAGTGTGTATAATGAGTTACACCTTTAGAAAGTGCCCACTCTTTCATACCCATTGCGATATAATCGGCTAATTTTCTGTCAATTTTAGTTCCATGTTGGACAGCATCTTTAACACCTTTATAAGCATCAGAAGTTAAAAACTGCTTCATTGCTTTGTCATTAAACACATTTGAACCAAAAAGATCTGATTTTCTACCAGCTTCTTCAAATTTTACAGGCTTTCTAGCCGAAGCATCTTTTAATGCTTGAAAACGTAAAGTTGACATAAATTAAGTTTTTAAATAGTTATACCCTAATAATTTGATACAAATATAACAATATTTAGATTAAAAAATAATTATACCCTATTTTTTTAGGGGTGAAACTAATAAATTATAATTTTCAAAAATTCAAATTCCAATTCCAATTTTACTATATTTTATTATGGAATTTGGGATTTGGAATTTGGGATTTTATAATGTTATCTTTGTGAAAAACAATTGTTATGCTAGTTTGGATTATATTTATTGCTTCAATTTTATTTTTTCTTGCTTTAGATTTGGGTGTATTTAACAAAACGCCTCATATTATATCTTCAAAAGAAGCTGGAAAATGGACAGGGATTTTTGTGACTATTTCATTTTTATTTTCAGGAGTTATTTATTGGATTTATCAAAATAATTATATTGAAAACCCTACTAATCTATCGCCTAATTTGGCTGTAATTAAATATATTACAGGATATTTAATTGAACTTTCACTTAGTGTTGATAATATTTTTGTGATTGCAGTCATTTTTGCATCTTTCAAAATTCCGCAAAAATACCAGCATAGAGTTTTGTTTTGGGGAATTCTTGGCGCTATCGTCTTTAGAGGATTAATGATATATTTTGGTGTTTTACTGATAAATAAATTCAGCTGGATGACTTATTTATTTGGAGCTTTCTTAATTTTTACTGCCGCTAAAATGGTATTCAAAGGTGAAGAAGAACAATTTAATCCAAAAAAATCTTTTATTTTTAGAAATATGCGAAAAGTTATGCCCGTAACTATGCATATGGAAGGACAAAAGTTCTTTATTAAAAAAAGAGGATTTACTTTTGCAACTCCTTTATTTGTTGCACTTATAGTTATAGAACTAATGGATGTCCTTTTTGCTATGGATAGTGTTCCAGCGATATTAGCTATTACATCTGACCCATTTTTAGTATTTAGTTCCAATATATTTGCCATTCTTGGATTACGATCAATGTATTTCTTTTTAGCAAATATGTTAGAGAAATTTAGTTATTTAGAATACAGTTTAATAGCTATTTTGACATTTGTGGGAATAAAAATGTTACTCATCCATCACTTTAAATTTCCAGAATGGGTTTCTTTAGGATTTATTGCATTAGCATTATTAGGTGGAATATTATATTCATTACATAAAGCAAAAGAGAATGAAAATCAGTTACCTAAAAATGAATAAGAAAGAAAGAGGTTGCTTTCACAACCTCTTAACTGCCCAAACAAACAAACTATAGACTAACCAAATCTATTTACTTTAAAACTGTCACTTTTGAATCATCAATATTATAAGCTTTTATAACAGCATTATAATCTGAAAAATCAATTGAAGAACTACCTTTTGAAAAATAACCAGGAACAATTACTATTCTAAATGTTTGATTTGTAATGTAACTTGGTGTAAATGTCAAATCATAAGTTCCACCTGCATATATTGTAAAATCTTCTCTACTAAAATCAAAGTCATAATCTAATTCACCTTGAGGAAGATATAAAGTTCTAGGAATTGATTGCCAAACATTGGAATTGTTACTAGTTGTTCCAGACTTTCTATAAATCAATATCACATCCGAAGAATAAATAGTTGGATTTAATCTTTGATAAATTTCATAATTGTTACCTCCAGTATATCCAAAGTTAATATTTCTCAATTCAAAAACTTCGCTAATTGTATCATTATCAACTGGAGCTGGTTCAATTTCATTGACTGTGCAACTTTGCAGTCCTATCATCCCGATAAAGACTAACAATAATGTAATTTTTTTACTCATTGTTTTTTGATTTAAATGATTAATGATATAGTGTACATTCCAATTGTTGTGCCAAAGTTTAGTTTTAACAAAATTTTGTACTTTTGAAAAATGGAAAACCACTACAAACTCTACATGATAATGCTTGGTTGTCGCCCTGAAGGCAGATATACTGAGCAACACGACATATTTTTTGGCATCGGAAAATCGCTGAAAGAATTAATTCCGAGTATGAAAGCTTTTTGGCCAGAAGCTAAAGGAAAAATTCACATTGATGCTTGGCGAGAAGTTACCATGGTTGATAATTTCAAAATTGAAGTTGTTGCTAGAAATAATTCCATAGCAACAGATTCGCAATTATTTTTTATTAACCTTGGTGGTTATAAAGAAAATGAATTTGAAGAATACCATTATAAGGTTTTAGCAGTTGGGAATTCAATGGCAGAAGCTTCTAAGAAGGCAAAATCTAATGCTTTTTTCAAACATTTTACTTTCAAAGGTGCCACTTCGCATATTGATGATAAATACGGAATTGATGTAGATGATATTTTTAATGTAAAAGAAATTCTTTCGTCTACCTTTACAGAACAATTTGAATTAAAAATCACACCAACAGAAGATAGATTCCTACAGAATGACAAACTGAATGTTGGCTATCTCAAATTAGATAAAATTGTATAAAATGGGAAGAAACAACGAACGAAATATAAAAACGCACAACGATAAACTTCACAAAGAACAAGACAAAGTCAAAGCTAAGAAAGCAGCTCGAGAAGAAAAACTAAAAGCAATGGTTAGAAAATTTAATGAAACAAAAGAATAATGACTACTTGCTATTGTGGAAGTACTTTCTTATTTGAAAACTGTTGCCATCCTTATATTAAAGGTTTGGCAAAAGCACCTACAGCCGAAGCATTAATGCGTTCAAGATATTCCGCATATGCAACTCAAAATGCTGATTATCTAGTTGCAACAACTCACATTTCTACAAGAAAATTTCATAAAAAAGTTGCAATTTTAGATTGGAGCAAAAGCAACCAATGGATAAAATTAGAAGTTTTAGCTTCAACAGAAACTAGAGTAAAGTTCAAGGCTTATTATCTAGACTATCAACTAAAAGCGCAAATTCATGAAGAATTTTCAAGCTTTGTTTTTGAAAATGGAAGTTGGTTTTATGTTGATGGTGTTTATAATTAGCACAACAATTATATACCACTTTTTTTCCTTTTAAACAATGATTTTAGTAACAAATACTTCGTGCTTTTAATGCTAAATTTACAAAATAATAAAAGTTTAAAAAGACGATTATGAGCAAAAATGAAGTTGTTAGCAAAATTATAGAAGAACAAAAAACAGTTATAGCCAATTTAGAAAATTCGGTTTCAAGATACCGAACTGCTTCCGATATTGATGAACATGATAGTATTGATCCTGAAGATTTTTCGCACCAAGAAGAAGCTAAAGATATGCAATTACGCTATGAGCAAATGGCAATACAAGCAAAAACCAATTTAGACATTTTAGAATCATACAAAAACAAAAATTGCGCAAAACTAGTAGCTGGAGCTTTGGTTGAAACAGAAGATTTATATCTTTTTATAGGAATTTCTACTCCTCAATTTATATTGAATGATAAAAATGTAATTACTATTTCTGAACAAGCTCCCATCTATTCCTTATTAAAAGAGAAAGTTGTTGGAGAAAAAATTACAATTGGAAAAATAGAAAACACCATTTTATCTATTTCTTAATTTAACTTGAATCCAAATTTCTTCTTCTGAATTAGTTCATTATTTATATAAATGAAAAAATTATTTAAAAAAAAGAGACGCGATAAATCGCGTCTTTAAATAATATATTTTTGTGATTATTACATATTCCTTCTATATTGTCCGCCAACTTCAAACAAGGCACTCGTGATTTGTCCTAATGAACATACTTTTGTGGCATCCATTAATTTTTCAAAAATGTTTTGGTTGTTGATGGCTGCTTCTTGAATAATATTGATTTGTTCGGCAACTTTTTCACCGCTTGTTTTTTGCAAATTGGTTAACATATCGATTTGATATTGTTTTTCTTCTTCGGTGGCACGAATTACTTCGGCTGGAATTACAGTTGGTGAACCTTTGGAACTTAAGAAGGTATTTACACCAATAATTGGAAATTCTCCTGTGTGTTTCAAGGTTTCGTAATACAAACTTTCTTCTTGAATTTTTGAACGTTGGTACATGGTTTCCATTGCTCCAAGTACACCACCACGTTCAGTAATTCTGTCAAACTCTTGCAAAACGGCTTCTTCCACTAAATCAGTTAATTCTTCAATGATGAACGAACCTTGAATTGGATTTTCATTTTTCGCCAAAC
Source organism: Flavobacterium sp. (assembly GCF_044377315.1). GTDB lineage: Bacteria > Bacteroidota > Bacteroidia > Flavobacteriales > Flavobacteriaceae > Flavobacterium. The sequence goes on along the minus strand of NZ_JBILJG010000006.1, from coordinate 8,875 downwards.
CTAATTCTTTATTGATAATCAACTGAATTGCCATAGCTCTACGAACAGATTCTTCGGTTGGTGTCGTAATCGCTTCGTCATATGCATTTGTATGTAATGAATTACAGTTATCATAAATTGCATACAATGCTTGTAAAGTTGTACGAATATCATTGAAATCAATTTCTTGCGCGTGTAACGAACGTCCAGAAGTTTGAATATGGTATTTCAACATTTGTGCTCTTTCGTTGGCTCCGTATTTATTCTTCATGGCTTTTGCCCAAATTTTACGAGCAACTCGACCAATCACTGCATATTCTGGATCAATTCCGTTGGAGAAAAAGAATGATAAGTTGGGTCCGAAATCGTTGATGTTCATTCCACGACTTAAATAATATTCCACGTAAGTGAACCCATTAGCCAACGTAAATGCCAATTGTGAAATTGGATTTGCTCCAGCTTCTGCAATATGATACCCAGAAATTGAAACCGAGTAGAAATTGCGAACATTTTGTTTGATGAAATATTCTTGAACGTCACCCATCAATCGTAATGCAAATTCTGTAGAGAAAATACAAGTATTTTGTGCTTGATCTTCTTTTAAAATATCAGCTTGAACCGTTCCACGAACTTGAGCTAATGTTTTAATTTTGATATCATTATAAACATCCAAAGGTAAAACCTGATCTCCAGTTACTCCTAAAAGCATCAAACCTAAACCATTATTTGCTTCTGGTAAATCGCCTTGGTATTTTGGTCTAATAGTTCCTTTTTTCTTGTAGATTTTGTTGATTTTTTCTTCAACTTCTACTTGAAGATTATTTTCAACGATGTATTTTTCACAATTTTGATCGATTGCTGCATTCATGAAAAATCCAAGTAACATTGGCGCTGGACCATTAATTGTCATTGAAACCGAAGTTAATGGATGACTTAAATCGAAACCTGAATATAATTTTTTTGCATCGTCTAAACAACAAATAGAAACTCCAGCATTTCCGATTTTTCCATAAATATCTGGACGAATATGTGGGTCATTTCCATATAAAGTAACCGAATCAAAAGCAGTTGATAGACGTTTGGCTGGTAATCCCGCAGAAACATAATGGAAACGTTTATTAGTTCGTTCTGGACCACCTTCTCCTGCAAACATTCTGCTTGGATCTTCTCCTTCACGTTTAAATGGATACAAACCTGATGCAAATGGAAATTCACCTGGTACATTTTCTTGCAAATTCCATTTTAATATATCACCCCAAGCTTGGTACTTTGGCAATGAGATTTTTGGAATTTGAGAATGTGATAAACTTTCGCTATGTGTTTTAATTTCAATGACTTTATCACGAACTTTAAAACTATAAATTGGATTTTTGTATTTGTTTACTTTTTCATCCCAAGTTAAAATGATTTCCCAATTGTATGGGTCAAGATTCATTTTTACTTTATCAAATTGGTCTAAAAGCAAATCCATAAAAACCTGAGATTCCTTCGGAATGACAAGATTGTGGTCAATTCCAGCTTTTGTTAAGTTTGGTTTGCTTCCAAAAACAGTTTCTATCGTTTTATAAATTCCATATAACATTTGAGCTACTTCTACTTGAGTTAAAGCAGTTTCATCATATTTTCTATTACTTTCGGCAATCTCAGATAAATATCTAGTTCTATGTGGCGGAATTACAAATATTTTCTCGCTCATTTCACGAGTAATTTGGAACGTAGATTTTAAATCAGCTCCGGTTTTTTCTACAATTTTATCCATAATAGATTTGTAGAGTGTATTCATTCCTGGATCGTTGAATTGTGAGGCAATTGTACCGAAAATAGGCATCTTTTCTACATCAGCATCCCAAAGATTGTGGTTGCGTTGGTATTGTTTTTTTACATCACGAATGGCATCTAAAGCGCCACGCTTATCAAATTTATTTAAAGCAACCATATCGGCAAAATCCAACATATCGATTTTTTCCAATTGTGTAGCCGCACCAAACTCAGGTGTCATTACATATAAAGAAACATCAGAATGCTCAATAATTTCGGTATCTGATTGACCAATTCCAGAAGTTTCTAAAATAATAATATCGTATTTGGCAGCTTTTAAAACTTCGATTGCTTCATTTACATATTTCGACAAAGCCAAATTAGATTGGCGAGTTGCCAACGAGCGCATATAAACTCTAGGATTATTAATAGCATTCATACGAATTCTATCACCTAAAAGTGCACCACCCGTTTTACGTTTTGATGGATCAACCGAAATTAATCCAATGGTTTTTTCTGGAAAATCAATTAAAAATCTTCTAACTAATTCATCAACTAATGATGATTTTCCTGCGCCACCAGTTCCTGTAATTCCTAAAACAGGAATTTTGGATGTTTGATTTTTAGTGTGAATTTTATCTAAAGTTTCTTTAGCAACATCTGGAAAATTTTCGGCAGAAGAAATTACACGAGCAATGGCTGTTGGATTTTTTTCTTCTAAATGATTGATTTCTCCATTCAATTTATCCCCTATTGGATAATCAGAACGTTGTACCAAATCGTTAATCATTCCTTGTAAGCCCATGGCACGACCATCATCTGGAGAATAAATTCTTTCGATTCCGTATTCTTGTAATTCCGAAATTTCACTTGGCAAAATTACACCTCCGCCACCACCAAATATCTTAATATGCCCTGCTCCTTTTTCCTCAAGCAAATCATGCATATACTTAAAATATTCGTTATGACCCCCTTGATATGAAGTCATTGCAATAGCATTTGCATCTTCTTGAATGGCGGTATTCACAACTTCTTCAACACTTCTATCGTGACCAAGATGAATAACCTCAACACCTGTTGCTTGAATAATTCTTCGCATTATGTTGATAGCAGCATCATGACCGTCAAAAAGTGACGCAGCTGTTACAATTCTTACTTTATTTTTAGGAATATAAGGACTTTGTGCTTCCATTGTTAATTTTTCTTCAAATTTAAGTGCGCAATTTACGAATTTAATAATTTTTATTCGATTTAAATTCCTTAAAATTTAAGCCACTATATCTACTAATTATTTGAAATTAAATTAGACATACAATATGAAAAGAATAGCAATAGTTATAGTAGTAACAATACAGTTTTAGGATGAAATTACTGGCTGTTTGATAAGTATAACATTCTATTAACATAACTATTGACAAAATAGTTTGATATTTGCATTGTAATAAATAAAATTTATTATTTTGTTTTGGTTAGTTGAGTTTAAAAAATTGCCAGTGTTTTGAAAAAAGCATTGGCATTTTTTTGTTAATTACTTTGAATAAACAAAATTACTTCTTTATTAAAAACAGAGGCTTGCTCTACATTTACAACATGTCCACATTTTTCAATTACAAATAATTTGGATGATTTATAGTGTCTTGCAACCACTTTTCGAACGGAAGGCAAAAACATATAATCTTCTTCTCCCATTACATAAAATGTTGGAATAGAAAGTTCTTGCTGACGAAACCATTTTAAGATAGGATTGATTTCGGCAGTGAGTTTGAACCATCTTATAAATTCTTTTTGGTATAACTTTTTTGCCTCATTTATAAACAACAACCTTGACTGCTTATGATTTTTATTAGGCATAATGACAAACGCAAAAAACTTATATAGAACCAAATAAGGTAAAACATATTTAAAAATATTTCCCAATCGCATCAATATTTGAGAGCGGAAATTCATTTTCAAAATTGCACCGCCCATAATCATACTTTTTACTCGATTTGGGTGTGTTTCTGCTAATTGTCGGATTACAATTGTTCCTAACGAAATACCAACAAAATGAGATGATTTTATTTGTAAAAAATCTAAAACTTCTAAAACGTCATTGGCTATTGACTTGAATGTGTAATGTTGCTTGATAGCTTTTTTAATGGAAGAATTTGAGTTGCCGTGACCACGTAAATCTAACAACAAAACATTAAAATGCTTTTGAAACTCTCTTATTTGCTTAAACCAAATAGAAGAACTTCCTCCTGCGCCGTGCACAAAAGTTACCCATTGATTGGCGTTTTCGTTTTTATAGAGTGTATAGGAAATCAAATGTTACTTTTTAAAATCGCTTCCATTTCGCTTTGCATTTTCATGGCTTCTTGTCTTGCTTTTTGTGCAAAATCGTGACCATTGGATGCATAAATTATGGCTCTTGACGAGTTGATTAATAACCCAACATTTTCACTCATTCCATATTTGCATACTTCTTGTAAACTTCCACCTTGGGCACCAACTCCTGGAACTAACAAAAAACTAGTTGGAATTATTTTTCTTATTTCAGTGAAATATTCCGCTTTGGTTGCTCCTACAACATACATTAGATTTTCGGAGTTTTTCCAAGTTTTTGAAGTTTCAATCACCGTTTTATAAAGTTCTTTTCCTTCTATCATTTTTGTTTGAAAATCAAAAGCTCCTTCGTTAGAAGTTAATGCTAATATAATAGTATGTTTGTTTTCAAAAGCTAAAAATGGTTCTACAGAATCTTTCCCCATATAAGGTGCAACTGTTACCGAATCAAAATTCAAATCTTCAAAAAACGCTTTGGCATACATAGAAGAAGTGTTTCCGATATCGCCACGTTTTGCATCGGCAATTGTGAAAATTTCGGGATATTTTTCGTTTATATAATTGATTGTTTTTTGCAAAGACTGCCAGCCTTTTATTCCGTATGCTTCATAAAAAGCAGTGTTTGGTTTATAGGAAACGCACAAATCATGTGTAGCATCAATTATAGCTTTATTGAATTCAAAAATAGGATCTTCTAGTTCTAATAAATGTTGAGGAAATTTAGTCAAATCAACATCTAAACCTATGCAGAGAAAGGATTTTTTGTATAGAATTTGTTCAATTAGTTGTTGTGTTGTCATTAACAGTAGTTTGACAACAAAGTTACTAAACTTGATGTATTAAAACTAAAATCAGAAAAATTTAATTAAATTAGCCTAAAAAATTAAGTATGGCTTCAAAAAACAAAATTACTTTCAACACTTCTAATTTTCTTTTTTTGATATTGTTGGTTTTTACTATGTATGTATTAAAACCATTGGTTGTTCCATTGTTGTTTTCAATTATGCTTTGTATTCTGGTGTTTCCAGTTGTTAAATTTTTAGAGTATAAATTACGATTCAATAAAGCGCTATCGGCTTTGACTGCAATAATAGTAATGATTATCAGTGTTTTTATTTTGTTTTCATATATTGGATTTCAACTTTCTGATATTGTTTCAAAAAGTAGTTTTTATGCTTATAAATTAGAACAGATATATAATAATTATGCTAGTGATATTGAATCAAGTTTTAATTTTAAAATAAATGATTTAACAAAGAATTCAATAAATATTGGAAAAACATTGAAAGATAATTTTTCCAATATTATGCAATTTATCGGTGCTTCAGGAAGTATTCTTGGAGATTTGGTTTTGATTCCTATTTATATGTTCTTTTTTTTGTTTTACAGAAGTTTTTTTCAAAGTTTTTTATTGAAAGTTTTTTCAAACGACAATAAAAATACGAGTGTAAAAATGATTATTCAAAAACTATACAAAGTTCAAAAAAGCTATTTATCTGGACTTTTTACCGTTATGGGAATTGTTGGTGTTTTAAATAGTATCGGACTACTAATTCTAGGGATTGAAAATGCTTTTTTCTATGGATTTTTAGCGTCTTTATTACTATTAATTCCTTACATCGGAATTATAATTGGATCGTTAATTCCAGCAGTGATTGCTTTAGTTACAAAAGATTCGGCATGGTATGCTGTTGGTGTTATAGCTTTATTTGGTTTTATTCAATTTTTAGAAGGAAACTTTATTACACCAAAAATTACTGGCTCAAAAGTTAGTATAAATGCATTGGTAGCAATTGTCTCTATCATAGCATTTTCGATGCTTTGGGGAACATCAGGAATGATTTTGGCATTACCAATTGTAGCCAGTTTAAAAATTCTATTTGATAATATTGCTGGTTTAGAGCCTTACGGATTTATATTAGGTGAACCCGATGAAGAACATGTAACACTTGAAGCAAGAATACGATTGAAAAAGTGGAAAGAAATTAGGAGAAAGAAGTTGGGAGTTTGAAGATGGAAGTTAGAAGTTTTCAAGAGTAAAAATGGATTGCTTTCTAGCCCCGATTGCAATGAAAATCCTTTTCTTTTTTTCTTTAAAAAAAGAAAAGATTGTAATGGAAAGCGGGAAATACCATTACTGATAAAGCCCAATCCATTCGCTTCAAAAAAAAATGCCAAACTTAATTAGTCTGGCACTTTGTTCTATTCTATTTTGTTTTAAAAAACTTCCGATTCTTTTAGTTTTTCCATGTTGTTGACTAATTGAAGTTCGTCAACAAACTTTTGAATTTTGCCGTTCATAACGCCATCCATATCGAAAACATCTAAACCAATTCGGTGATCTGTTACACGCCCTTGCGAATAATTGTACGTTCTAATTTTAGCTGAGCGGTCACCCGAACTAACTTGAGAAGTACGTTTTACGGCATCTTCAGCTTGTTTTTTGGCTAATTCCTGTTCGTATAAACGAGAACGTAAAACGTTCAACGCTTTGTCTTTATTCTTGTGTTGCGATTTTTGATCTTGACATTGTGCCACCAATCCAGTTGGAATATGTGTCAAACGCACAGCCGATTTTGTTGTGTTTACCGATTGACCACCAGGTCCAGACGAACAGAAAAAATCTACACGAACATCATTCATATCTATTTGTACGTCAAATTCTTCCGCTTCTGGCAAAACCATTACTGTTGCTGCCGAAGTATGTACACGACCTTGTGTTTCTGTTTGTGGCACACGTTGCACACGGTGAACGCCTGCTTCAAATTTTAAAGTTCCATAAACATCTTCGCCGGTTACTTCAAAAATTACTTCTTTGAAACCACCAGAAGTTCCTTCATTCATATCTACAACCGAAGTTCTCCAACCTCTTGATTCACAATATTTAGTGTACATCCTGAATAAATCTCCAGCAAAAATTGACGCTTCATCGCCACCAGTTCCGGCACGAATTTCAACCATTACATTTTTCGCATCTTCTGCATCTTTTGGAATTAGCATAAACTTGATTTCGTCCTCTAAAATTGGAAGACGTTCTTTGGCTTCATCCAATTGCATTTTGGCCATCTCAACCATTTCGGCATCGCTACCATCATTTATGATTTCGTTGGCTTCTTGCATATTTCCAGTAACATTAATCAACTCTTCGCGCTTTTCCATCAAATCTTTAAGTCCTTTATACTCTTGATTTAATTGCACATAACGTTTTTGGTCGGCAATAACGTCGGGTTGAATAATCAAATCCGAAATTTCGTCGAAACGCTGTTTTACATATTGAAGTCTTTCTAACATTGTACTCTTATTTTTGGAGTGCAAAAATAGTGAAAAGATTGCAGAAATGTAAACACGAATTTCACAAATTTGCACAAATTAGTATTGTCTGAAATTTCACAAACAAAATATACTGTTTAAGCTGGTATTTTTACTATTTTTACTTTTTCAAAACATCTATTTATGAAGTCAACTAAGTCATTCTTACTTTTTTTATTCTCAGTAACCCTATTTATTTCTTGTAAAAAACAAGACGAAAAAGAAAATTCGATAAAAGAATACAAACAACTTAAAAAAGCTAGTTGGTTTTTGGGAAATTGGGAAAACAACTCAAAAGAAGCGCTTTTTAAAGAAAATTGGAGTCAGAAAAATGACAGTTCTTATTTTGCTGAAAGCTTTGTAATTGTAAAAAAAGATACCGTTTTTTATGAAAAAATGGATTTGTATCAAGTGCAAGATTCTTTGATAATGAAGATTTCTGTTAAAGAACAAAATAAAGAAAAACCTGTTTCCTTTTATATGACAAAATCGAATGAAAAAGAATTGGTTTTTGAAAATTCAAAACATGATTTTTCAACAAAAATCATTTACACTAAAATTACAAATGACAGTTTAGTTGCTGCAATTTATGGAAAAAAAGGTGGAAAAGAGATAAGTGAACTTTTTCCAATGAAAAAAACTAATTAATATTTTAAGAATGAAAAAAATACATTTTTCAATTGTTGCACTACTGCTACTTTCTATTATTTCGTGCAAAAAATATGATGCACAAGGTAATCTTATTAAAGATTATGACGAGTTAGAAAAAGCTAACTGGTTAGTTGGCGAATGGGAAAAAACAGATAGTTTGGGTACGCTTAAAGAAATTTGGACCGAATATGACGATAGCACTTATGTAGGTGAATCGTACTATATAATAAACAAAAAGGATACGATTCACAATGAAAAAATTGAATTGATGCAAACTGGAGAACATTTGATTTATTATGCTACCATAAAAGGTGAAAACAACGACGAGGCTATTCCCTATCAAATGACTAGTGATGAAGATAGTTTGATTATTTTTGAAAATCCTAAATATCCATTTCCAACCAAAATTCAGTATAACTTGAAAAAGAATAAAAGCATTATGGCTACCATTTCTGGAAAACAAAACGGAAAAACTAGTTCAGAAACGTATGTGTTAACAAGAAAAAAATAACTCAAAACCTTACTATTGATTTTTTTTTGAATTTTTATAATTTCATAAAAGAAATTTGTAATTCCATTTGCTGGTAATTAAAAAATAAACATAAAAGTCACAAAGGTTTTTGATACTCTTTTGTGACTTTTGTGTTAAATAATTCTCTTTATATTCATATAAAAAACCTCGTCTATTTCTAAACGAGGCTTCTATTTTCTATTTTCTTTTCTCTATTTTTTTTCAGGAATCGAAGCCAAAATCTCCAACAAGAACTTCCAGAATTTTTGAGAAGAAGCAATATTCGCTCTTTCATCTGGGCTGTGTGCTCCGTGAATAGTTGGTCCAAACGAAATCATATCC
>NZ_JBILJG010000046.1:0-7312 GCF_044377315.1 Flavobacterium sp. | reverse complement strand
CCAATAAAGAAATAAAATACTGGAAACTAGCACTTGACAACACTATTTTATATCAAAAAACAACTCAAGATGACCCAATTTTAAACGTTCCTGAAATAGTAACAAGAAACACGCTTTATTTCTCCAATTTTTTCTACAAAAAAGCACTTTTTCTTCAAGTTGGTGTAACTTTTAATTATTTTACAAGTTACTACGCTAACGCTTTTAATCCAGTTTTATCTGAATTTTTTGTGCAAAATTCAAAGAAAATTGGAGATTTTTCAAACTTCGATTTCTTCATCAACGGAAGAATTCGACAAACCAGAATTTTTATAAAAGCAGAACATTTTAACTCAGCATTTGCTTCCAAAAACAACTTTTACGCTGCTCCAGATTATCCTTATAGAGATTTCATAGTCCGCTTCGGATTGGTTTGGAATTTCTTTCAGTAATTTTTTTTAGAAACGAATCGCTTGCCAATTTTAGTAAACCATGTTCCTGCTGTACGTTCCAATCTCTTATTGCGAACACCGCAATAACAGTATTTCCACTGCCATCAGGGTTAGTCAGCCAACCATTTTCTCTAAAATCAAGGTTTTGTAAAACTATTATTAATCAATATCTTTGCAATCTAAAATTGTTAAATCGTTAATCATTAATCATAAATTTCATGAATTATTCAGAAAATATATTAGGAACAATCGGTAATACGCCATTGGTAAAGCTTAACAAAGTGATAGCTGGTGTTGATGCTCTTGTTCTTGCCAAAGTAGAAACCTTTAATCCAGGAAATTCTGTAAAAGACAGAATGGCCATAAAAATGATCGAAGATGCAGAAGCTGACGGTCGTCTAAAACCAGGCGGAACAATTATCGAAGGAACTTCAGGAAATACAGGCATGGGCTTGGCGCTTGGCGCAATCGTAAAAGGGTACAAATGTATTTTTGTAATTACCGATAAACAATCCAAAGAAAAAATGGATATATTAAGAGCTGTTGGTGCAAAAGTTGTCGTATGTCCAACCGATGTTGAACCAACCGATCCTCGTTCATACTATTCTGTGTCAAAAAAATTAGGAGAAGATACACCTAATTCTTGGTACGTAAATCAATACGACAATCCAAGTAATGCAACAGCGCATTATGAGCAAACTGGTCCAGAAATTTGGGAACAAACTAACGGAAAAATTACACATTTCGTTGTCGGAGTAGGAACCGGCGGAACAATTTCGGGTGTCGCAAAATATTTAAAAGAAAAAAATCCAAACATCAAAATTTGGGGAATTGATACATACGGTTCGGTTTTCAAAAAATACCACGAAACAGGAATTTTTGACGAAAACGAAATATATTCATATATAACAGAGGGAATTGGAGAAGATATTCTTCCAAAAAACGTTGACTTCAGCTTAATCGACGGATTTACAAAAGTAACCGATAAAGATGCTGCCGTTTACACTAGAAGAATCGCTCTCGAAGAAGGTATTTTTGTTGGTAATTCTGCTGGTTCTGCCATAAAAGGTTTGCTGCAATTAAAAGAACATTTTACCAAAGACGATGTTGTAGTTGTTTTGTTCCACGATTCAGGAAGTCGTTATGTCGGAAAAATGTTCAATGACGATTGGATGCGTGAAAGAGGTTTCTTAGACCAAGAAATCACTAAAGCTGAAGATGTTATCAAAGATCATATCGAAAAACCATTGGTAATTGTGCGTACCGAAGAACTTGTTTCTCACGCAATTGAAAGAATGCGTAAATACAAAATCTCTCAAATACCTGTAATAGATATAACTGGTTTTGTTGGCTCAGTTGACGAATCTGACTTGTTCCAAAACTATGTTTCTGATAAAAATGTAGCCGATAAACCAATCAGAGAAGTCATGGGAAAACCGTATCCAATTGTAAAACTAGGAACTGCAATAGAAGAGGTTTCAAAGCTTTTTACCAAAGAAAATCAAGCCGTTTTAGTAGATTTAGGAAACGGAAAACACCACATTATTACTAAATATGATATTATCGGTTCAATAAAATAAGAATTATTTTGTCATTCTGAGGCACGAAGAATCTCATTAAAACCTGTAAGCATTTAAATTCTTGCAGGTTTTTTGTTTTCAAACTTTTTTAATTTTACATTTGTTTACAATCAATTTTTAAATGAAAATAATTCCTAACATACTTCTCAAAGAATATAAAGCTACTTTTCCTAAAGAGTTAGAAGAAAAATTCAATGCACTTCAAGATGCCGAGATTTCTAATGATTCTTTTAGTTTTTATACTTCTGTTGCTGTAATGGCTTCTTCTAAAATTGAAGGAGAACGAATGGAGATTGATAGTTATGTAAAGCATAAGATGTTGGATATTGAATATCTCGAAGACTTGGTAGAAAAGCCGAATGATTTGTATAATGCTTATAAATTTGCTCAATCACAAAAATTAACTTTGAACAATTTCTTAAATGTTCATGAAATAGTTTCATTACACTTGTTGTCTGAATCAAAAAGAGGTGTTTATAGAAATTGTAATATGGTTGTAATGGAGCATAAAACATTTAAAGTTCAGTATGAAGCTGCACAAAGTCATGATGTTCCTAGATTAATGAGAATTTTTTGGGAGGATTTAGAACTTTTGCTAACTATGGAATTAGAATTTAGTGAAATTTTTTATTATGCTTCTTTTATTCACATCTGTTTTGTAAATATTCATCCATTTGAAGACGGGAATGGAAGGTCAGGAAGATTACTTGAAAAATGGTTTCTTTCTGAAAAATTAGGAGAAAAGGCTTGGTTTATTCAAAGTGAATTGAATTATTATAAAAATATTGAAAATTATTATAAAAATCTCAATAATTTAGGTTTGTTTTTTGAATCTCTCGATTACACCAAAGCAATGCCTTTTTTAAAAATGCTTCCAGAATCTTTATACTTATAATTTTTAATCTAAAATCAAAATTCGTTAATCTACAATCTGCAATCTCATGACTTTCACAGCAATCGATTTTGAAACCGCAACAGGTTATCCTGAAAGTGCTTGTGCAGTTGGAATTGTAACTGTTGATGACGGAATTATTACAGACGAATATTATACAATAATACAACCACCTAACAACGAGTATTGGTACAGAAACATTATGGTTCATGGGATAAAACCTATTGAAACTTTAAACAAACCAATGTTTGACGATTTGTTTCCCGAAATCAGAAAACGACTATTCGGACGCAAAATTGTGGCACATAACGAACGTTTTGATCGCAATGTTTTGCAAAAAACGATGAAGTGTTATGGATTGTACTATGATGAATTAGAAATTCCAGCTATTTGGGAATGCACTTGTAAAATTTATCGCGCCAAAGGCTACAAACCTGCTAATCTTAGGCATTGCAGCGATTTGAATAATATAGAATTAGTACATCATGAAGCTTTATCTGATGCAAGAGCTTGTGCGAAATTGTATTTGTTAAAATAAATTCTTACATTCGTCTAGTGATAAAATTATAATTAAAATAGAAAAAACTTGAAAGAAGATTTTCTACATTATCTCTGGAAATACAAGAAATTTGCTATTTCTGACCTAAAATCCGTTTCGGGTGAAGTAATTTCTATTGTCAATTGTGGTCAATATACACAACTTGCAGGCCCTGATTTTTTCAATGCTCAAGTTATTATTGGTAATCAAAAATGGGCAGGAAATGTTGAAATTCATATAAAATCTTCCGATTGGTATGTGCATCATCACGAGAAAGATGAAGCCTACGATAACGTGATTTTACATGTCGTTTGGGAACATGATACCGATGTTTTCAATAAAAATAATCATCCAATTCCTGTTTTGGAACTTAAACAATATGTTTCAAAAGATATTTATGAAAATTACCAGTCTTTAGTAACTCCAAAGTCATGGATTTTCTGCGAAAAGCAAATCGCAACAATTGATGAATTTTTAATTTCAAATTGGCAAGAACGCTTATTTTTTGAACGCTTAGAAAGAAAATCAAAAGCAATTTACCATTTAGTTGAAACAACTAACCAAGATTGGGAAGCAGTTTTGTTTGTGCTTTTAGCGAAAAACTTTGGACTCAATACCAATGGTGAAATTTTCTTCAAAGTGGCAACAGCTATTCCTTTTTCGGTAATAAGAAAAGAAAGTTTTGAAGTTGAAAATGTCGAAGCTATGCTTTTTGGAGCATCAGGATTGTTAGATATTGAGAAAGAAGATAATTATTTCAAAGATTTAAAATTTAGGTTTTATTATCTTTTACACAAATATCAATTTGAAAAAAAGCAAATAGAACCAGTTCAGTTTTTCAAACACCGACCCGATAATTTTCCAACCATTCGATTGTCGCAATTGGCTAATGTGTATCATTTACATCAAAATTTATTTTCAAAAATTATAAGTGCAACAACAGTTTCAGAAGTTTATAATCTATTTATCGTTTCGGTTTCTAAATATTGGCAATCGCATTATCAGTTTGACAAAGAAAGTACAAAGAAAAAGAAATCACTTTCTAAATCCTTTATTGACTTGTTGATTATCAATACAATAATTCCAGTTCAATTTGCTTATGCTAAAAGTCAAGGCAAAGAAATTGCTGAAAATCTACTCGAACTTTTGCGTGAAGTGGCGCCTGAAAGTAACAGTATTATTGAAAAATTTTCATCTTTCGGAATTAAATCAAAAAATGCTTTTGAAACGCAAAGTTTGTTACAACTAAAGAACGAATATTGTAATCATTCTAAATGTTTAGATTGTACCATCGGAATTGAACTACTCAAAAATAATTAAACTATTTTTTGTTACTTTGTATAAACATAAATTGATATGCCTTTTGTAATTCATTTAAAATATTTTTTCGAAAAACATGGTTTTCACGTCTCCTCTCGACTTGCTGATAAGTTGGGAATGAGAGCCAATAGCGTGCGAATGTTTTTTATTTATATTTCGTTTGTAACGGCTGGTTTATGGTTTGGGGTTTACTTAACATTGGCATTTTGGATGCGACTAAAAGATCTTATTCGCGCTAAAAGAACTTCAGTTTTTGATTTATAACTTTTTACTATGGATTATAAAGAACCAATAAAATCGTATTTCAATTTTACAAAATCCCAGCGTTTAGGTTTGGTTTTGCTATTGTCTTTGATTGTTGTTTTTCAAGTTGCTTTTTACTTTATCGATTTTTCTCAACCAGAAAAAAACACGTCCGAAAAACAACAATGGTTGGCATTACAATCAGAAATTGATTCTTTAAAACAAAATATTCCAACTTCTTCCTATAAAATCTATCCATTCAACCCCAATTTTATAACCGATTTTAAAGGATATAAATTAGGAATGACTGTTGAACAAATAGATAGATTATTAGCCTTTAGAAAACAAGGAAAATTTGCCAATTCACCCCAAGAATTCCAACAAGTTACTGGAATTTCAGATTCGCTATTAAAAGCAATTTCGCCTTATTTCAAGTTTCCTGATTGGGTGAACAAGAAGAATTCTGGAGCAAAAAGTAATTGGGTTGATTATTCAAAAACTAATTATGATAAGAAAGAAAAAGTTGTGATTCTAGACATCAATTCGGCAACCAAAGAAGATTTGATGAAAGTTTACGGAATAGGCGATGCACTTTCTGAACGTATCTTGAAACAAAAAGAAGTTTTTGGCGAATTCGTTTCGATGGAACAAATGAGCGATGTTTGGGGACTTTCGCTAGAAGTTATTGAAAAATTGAAGCAAAGTTTTAAAATCATTAATAATCCTAAAATCAAGAAAGTAAATATTAACAACGCTTCAATCAAAGAATTAGGTCAATTTCCTTATTTTCGATATCCAATTTCAAAAAATATTGTCACTTATAGAAGTATGAATGGCGATATCAAAATTGAGGATTTAACAAAAATAAAAGATTTTCCTGTTGATAAAATAAAAATAATTGCCTTATATTTGGAATTCTAAAAAAAGAACACAAAAATAGGCTTATTTATGAATTCAATATACTTTACAGAAGAACACGAATTATTTAGAAAGAGTTTGCAAGATTTTTTGCAAAAAGAAGTAGTGCCTCACATTGAAAAATGGGAAAAAACAGGTACTATTGAGCGTTTTATATGGAAAAAATTCGGGGAAATGGGCTTTTTCGGAATCAATTATCCTGAAGCTTATGGTGGTATGAATCTAGATTTATTTTATACAGTTGTGTTCTTAGAAGAACTCCAAAAAATAAAATCATCTGGTTTTGCAGCCGCTATGTGGGCACATGCTTACTTAGCAATGACACATTTAAATGCAGAAGGCGATGAACGAATCAAGAATGATTATTTGATACCAAGTATTTTTGGCGATAAAATAGGCGCTTTATGTATTACAGAACCTTTTGGCGGTAGTGATGTTGCTGGAATGAAAACAACAGCTGTAAAAAATGGAAATAAATATGTAATAAATGGTTCAAAAACTTTTATTACTAACGGAGTTTACGCCGATTATTATGTTGTTGCTGCAAAGACCAATCCTGAACTTGGAAATAAAGGAATAAGTATTTTCTTGATGGATACAAATTTAAAAGGCGTATCAGCAACAAAATTAGATAAATTGGGTTGGAGAGCATCTGATACTGCAGAGATTGCATTTGATAATGTTGAAATTCCTGAAGAAAATTTAATGGGTGAAGAAGGAAAAGGTTTTCCTTATATCATGCAACATTTTGCTTTAGAGCGTTTGATAATGGCCATAAACGCACATGCAAGAGCCGAATATGCAATTGATTATACCATTGATTACATGTCGCAACGCGAAGCATTTGGTAGAACAATTGACAAATTTCAAGCATTGCGTCATACAATGGTTGACCATGCAACTGATGTAGAGCATTGTAAAATATTTAATTACGCTGCGGTAGCTAGGCTAAACAAAGGTGAATATGTAGTGAAAGAAGCCACAATGGCCAAACTAAAATCTACAAAAGTAGCAGACGAAACTATTTATAGCTGTTTGCAAATGCTTGGCGGATATGGTTATATGGAAGAATATCCATTAGCTCGATTACTTAGAGATAGCCGTCTCGGACCAATTGGTGGCGGAACTTCTGAAATATTAAGAGAGATTTTATCAAAAATGATAATTGATAAGCAGAATTATAAACCAGCCGTTAAATAGTTGTTTTTAAAAATAATTCATAATTCGTAATTCATAAATCATAATTTTTATTTAGATTTGCACCCTTAACGAGAGGAGGTGTCTATATTATGTTAATTATACCAATTAAAGACGGAGAAAATATCGATAGAGCATTAAAGCGCTATAAAAGAAAATTTGATAAAACAGGAACTGTTCGTCAGTTACGTGC
>NZ_JBILJG010000045.1:0-7690 GCF_044377315.1 Flavobacterium sp. | reverse complement strand
GTACTTACCACAACAGCGCCAGTAATTGGCAAAGCTTGCATAATTGATAAGTGAATATCTCCTGTTCCTGGTGGCAAATCAATTAACATGAAATCTAATTGTCCCCAATCAGCATCAAAAATCATTTGATTTAATGCTTTTGAAGCCATAGGTCCACGCCAAATAACGGCTTGACTCGGAGATGTAAAAAATCCGATAGAAAGTAATTTAATTTCATAACTTTCAATTGGTTTCATTTTAGACTTTCCGTTAATTTCAACAGAAATTGGTTTTTCGTTTTCTACATCGAACATTATTGGCATACTTGGACCGTAAATATCGGCGTCAAGAATACCAACACTAAATCCCATTTTTGCTAAAGTCACTGCTAAATTGGCTGTAGTTGTAGATTTTCCAACACCACCTTTTCCTGAAGCTACAGCAATAATATTACTTATTCCTGGTATTGCTTTTCCTTTAATTTCGTTTGGATTTTCTTTAGCTTCTACTTTGATATTTACTTTCACAACTGCATCTGGAGAGAATTGTTCGTGAATTAGTTTTTTAATATCGTCTTCAGCTCTTTTTTTAATATGCAATGCTGGAGTTGAAATCAATAAATCTACTGTAACCTCATCGCCAAAAATAAGTACGTTTTTTACCGCGCCACTTTCGACCATATTTTTTCCTTCACCTGCAATAGAAATAGTTTCTAAAGCTTTAAGGATTTCTTTTCTATCTAACTTCATCTTCTTGTTTAAAAGTTTATGAGTTTAAAAGTTTAAAAGTTGACGAACTTTTTATTTAAACTAAATATGAATTGCAAAGATAGTAAGAAGTTTAAAAGTTTGATAGTAACAAGCTTTAAAGTTTTGTTATAATAAGATAGTTGATTTCTTTACTGTTTTTTGATATTATTTGTAAATTTTTGAAAAATTAGGAAATAATTACAAATCCATCTTTGGTTCCCAAAAATATTTTTCAAAATCTACAATTTGATTATCAACTACTTCAATTCCTTCATTTTCGAGAAGTTGTTGCATTAAATTGGTTCCATCAAAATGATGTTTGCCTGAAAGCAATCCTTTTCTATTGACAACACGATGAGCTGGAACATCTTCCATTTTGTGGGATGCATTCATTGCCCAACCGACCATTCTTGCTGAACGAGCTGTCCCTAATGCTTTTGCGATTGCTCCATAAGAAGTTACTTTTCCTTCAGGAATTTGTTTAACAATTTCGTAAACTCGCTCAAAGAAATTTTCTTCCATCAAAAATAATATTTCACCACATTGACAAGAGTTAGTAACGCCCCAATTCCAGTAATTATTCCTAATATTTTATTCATATTTTGCATAAAATAATCGGTTTTTGATTTCATTTTAGTAAAGAAAACAACATAAAAATAAAATACTGCAAATGAACCCAAAACTACGCCAGAAACCAAGCTATAAATAGAAACTGTATCAAAAGTAAAGATATTGTAAGACGCCAATGTAACACTTATAAACGCATAATAAGGAATTGGAAAAATATTTATAGCCGAAATCAATATTCCCATAAAAAAACGACTTCGTTTGCTCTTAAGCTGAATAGAATCGTCACTTTTAAGTTTTGATTTTTTGGCAAAAAATAAAAAATAAATGGTAAGTCCAGTAAAAATAACCAATCCGATTTCGCGTAATAACACCAAAATTTCTTGGTGGCTATTAATATATTGTGCAAAAAGCACCGAAATATATGTTTGAAAGAAAACCACAATCGAAGCGCCCAAAACAAAAACCATGGCACGTTTTCGTCCATCGGTCAAATCGACCTTTGCTGCTGTCATATTGATTAATCCTGGTGGAAGAACTCCTATTACTGCAGCTATAAAACCCGATAAAAGTGGAAGGATTACATTCATTGTATATTGTAAAAATGTATTTTGTATATTGTAAAAACTGGATAAATACATTATACAATTTTACAGTTTACATTATACAATTCAAAAACTATTTTATTTTAAAACGAATATACGTAATTGCTTTGTTAATTTCCAAATATTGTTTTTCGTAAAACGTTTGTATTTCAGTTACTTCACTTGGAGAACCTTCATTTTTATACACATTGTGATTAGCGTATAAAACTTCGTGACCTTCACCATGCAATAATCCTAAGGTATAACCATGCATGAATTCAGAATCGGTTTTTAGATTGACAACGCCATCAGGTTTCAAAATTCTTTTGTATAATTTCAAAAACTCAGAATTGGTCATTCTGTGCTTAGTTCGCTTGTATTTTATTTGTGGATCGGGAAATGTTATCCAAATTTCGGACACTTCTTCATCGTCAAAAATATGATTGATAAGTTCAATTTGGGTTCTAACAAAAGCTACATTGTGCATTGCGTCATCAACAGCCGTTTTTGCTCCACGCCAAAATCTTGCTCCTTTTATATCAATTCCAACAAAATTTTTATCTGGATAGCGCTCGGCTAATCCAACAGAATATTCTCCTTTTCCGCAACCAAGTTCAATGATTATAGGATTGTCATTTTTGAAAAAATCACTACTCCATTTTCCTTTTAACGGAAATTCATTTCCTACTACTTCTTCTCTTGTTGGTTGAAAAACGTTGTTGAATGTTTCGTTTTCTTTAAATCGCTTTAACTTATTTTTACTTCCCACTATTAATTTTTATTTTTCTGATGACAAAATTAAGCAAATAATACGCAACACAAATAAAGTTTTCATAATGTTTATGTAACCTTAACAATACAGCAATTCACTTCTTTTGCAGAAACTATTTATTTTGAAAAAACGGAAAGTTGAAGTTGTCGTTATTTCCGATGTTCATTTAGGAACTTTTGGTTGTCATGCTAAAGAATTACTACAATATTTAGCAACGATAAAACCGAAAATTTTAATTCTAAATGGCGACATTATAGATATTTGGCAGTTTAGAAAATCCTATTTTCCTCAAAGTCATCTTAAAGTTATTAAGAAAATAATTTCGCTGAGTTCTAAAGGCACAAAAGTTTACTATTTGACAGGAAATCACGACGAATTTTTAAGAAAATTTACCGATTTACATTTAGGAAATCTGAGTTTGTTAAACAAATTAGTGCTCAATTTGGATGAAAAAAAAGCCTGGATTTTTCATGGCGATGTTTTTGATGCTTCTATAAATCATGCAAAATGGTTGGCAAAATTGGGCGGTTGGGGTTATGATTTTCTAATTTTAACCAATCGATTTCTAAATTGGATTTTGTCTCGGATGAATAAAGAACCGTATTCACTTTCAAAAAAAATTAAGGATAATGTGAAATCGGCTGTGAAATTTATAACTAAATTTGAAAATGTTTGCACCGATTTAGCCATAGAAAACAAATATGATTATGTAATTTGCGGACATATTCACGAACCAAAAATTGAACTTGTTGAAAACGAAAATGGTAAAACAATTTATTTGAATTCAGGCGATTGGATAGAAAATCTAACAGCTCTAGAATACAATAATAAGAAATGGAAACTTTACAAACACACTAAAAATGAAATTTCTATTGAAGAAGAACAATTTGAATACGAAAACGAACTTGCTGAACAATTTATATCCATTTTAAAAAAATAATCTTCCGATGAACAAAAATATTCTTGTTGCGCCTTTAAACTGGGGACTTGGTCACGCTACACGTTGTATTCCTATTATTAAAGAGTTGGAAAATAAGGGTTTCAACCCAATTATTGCTTCTGATGGAGTAGCTTTGGCTTTACTTAAAAAAGAATTTCCGCATTTAACCACTCTAGAATTGCCTTCTTATCAAATAGAATATGCCAAAAAAGGTGAAAATTTTAAATGGAAGTTAATAAAAAATAGTCCAAAAACGATTAGCGCCATTTTATCTGAAAAAAGATTAGTTAAAGAAATAATCAAAGAGCATGCTATTATAGGAATTATATCAGACAATAGGTTAGGTGTTCATTCAAAAAAAGTTCCTTCGGTTTTTATAACACATCAATTGACTGTTTTATCTGGAAAAACTACTTGGATTTCAAGTAAATTACATCAATTTTTTATATCAAAATTTAATGAATGTTGGGTTCCGGATGCAGAAGACATACCAAATCTAACCGGAAAATTAGGTCACTTGAAAGCTTCTGATTTGAATGTAAAATATATTGGTGTTTTAAGCAGGTTAGAAAAAAAAGAAATGCCAATAAAGTACGATTTGATGGTAATTCTTTCTGGGCCAGAGCCACAAAGAACTTTTCTGGAAGAAAAACTGATTGAAGAATTGAAAAATTACAAAGAAAAGGTTGTTTTTATAAAAGGTAAAATTGAGCCTGAACAAAAAAAGGAAGAAGCTGACAATGTTGTTTTCTACAATTTTATGCAAACTGAAGAATTAGAAAAAACGTTTAACGAAAGTAATTTTGTACTTTGCCGTTCTGGTTATACAACCGTTATGGATTTGGCAAAACTAGAGAAAAAAGCGTTTTTTATTCCAACACCTGGTCAATTTGAACAAGAATTTTTAGCCAAAAAGTACAAACGTGAGGGCATTCTTCCGATGGCAAAACAAGATGATTTTACAATTACCGATTTAGATGCTATATGGCTTTATCAAGGTTTGCCAAAGTTTAATTCAAACGTAGATTGGAAACAATTATTTCATCTTTTCGAGAGTGAATGAGAATTCTGAGCCTTTTCCAAATTCGCTTTCTACATAGATTTTTTCTTTGTGTCCTTCAATAATATGCTTTACAATTGAAAGACCTAAGCCTGAACCGCCTTCACTACGAGAACCGCTTTTGTCAACCCTAAAAAAGCGCTCAAAAAGCCTAGATATGTGGTGTTGCTCAATGCCTTCGCCGTTGTCACGTACACGCACGATAATTTTATTTTTAACTAAATCTTCAATGGTTACTTCGGTTGTGCCGTTTTCTTTTCCATATTTAATGGAATTCACAATAAGATTGGTCAAGACTTGTTGTATTTTTTCCTGATCGCCAAAAACGTTTATAGATTTATTATATTTTCTATCAAACATTAAAATTATACTTTTCTTATCAGCTTGCATTTCGAGCAAATCAAACACATTTTGAATTAATTCAACTATATTAAATTCAGAAAAATCCAAATTCAAATCGCCCATTTCCAATTTAGAAATCATATCTAAATCTTCAACAATGTATATTAATCGTTCAACACCTTTTTCGGCTCTTTGTAAATATTTTTTACGCTGTTCTTTGTCTTTAACGCCATCTACCAATGTCGAAATATAACCTTGAACAGTAAAAAGTGGGGTTTTGAGTTCATGCGAAACATTTCCCATAAATTCGCGTCGGTATTCTTCACGCACTTTTAGATTTTCAATTTCGAGTTTTTTATCGGTGGCAAATTTCTTAACTTCTTTAGTTAAAGTTGCCATATCTGTGGTGATAGATTGGCTTCGCAAAGTGGTTGAGTCAAGCAAAGAAACATCATCATAAATCTTTTTTACACGGCGATAAATAAAATGTTCCACCCGATACTGAAGCACAAAAAAAGAGAAAATGGCAATTGAAACTGCAAATGCCAAACAAAATTGCCAAGAAAAAGTAGCAAACAAAAACAACAAACCGGCTACTAAACCAGTAGAAAAAAGTGTAATATGCAACGTAGATATTACCGCAAAAGTGTATGTTTTTTTGAAATTTAAAGGCATTTTGGTAAAGTTTTCAGTTTTCAGTCACAGTAATCAGTAATTGTTTTAAAATACAAATATACTGTTTTCAAAATTTACTTTATTTTCAGAATGAAATCTGAAATTTAGAAAATTAAACTTCAAACTTATAACCAACACCTTTAATGGTCTTGAATAGATCTTCGCCAATTTTTTCACGAAGTTTTCTTATGTGAACATCAATTGTTCTTCCGCCCACAATGACTTCGTTGCCCCAAACTTTATCGAGAATTTCTTCTCTTTTAAAAACTTTTCCAGGCTTAGAAGCAAGTAAATGGAATAATTCAAATTCTTTTCGCGGAAGCACAATTTCTCTGCCTTCCATAACGATTTTATATTCTTCGCGATTAATTTCGATTCCGCCAACATTAAGATTTTCGGGAGAAGCTGTTTCGCTTTTTAGTCTTCTTAAAAGTGCTTTTACCTTGCTTACCAATAATTTTGGTTTGATAGGTTTGGCAATATAATCATCGGCACCAGCATCAAAACCAGCAACTTGCGAATAATCTTCGCTTCTTGCCGTTAGAAACGTTATGATAACATTGCTCAATTCTGGAATTTTTCTAATGTTTTCACAAGCTTCCATTCCATCCATTTCGGGCATCATAACATCCATAATAATTAGTTGCGGATGTTCTTTTTTGGCAACAGCAATTGCTTCTTTTCCGTTGGTTGCCGTAACAATTTTATAACCTTCTTGAGACAAGTTATACCCCACAATTTCTAGGATATCTTGCTCATCATCAACCAGTAAAATCTTTATGTCTTTTTTCTTCATGATGCAAAAAAAATTGTTTGTTTTCCGATTGTAAATATACATCTTTATCCTATAATGTGTATTTTTAAACTTGGTCTTAACAGTAATTTAATGTGTTAACGTTTAGATAATAAGTGTTAGAAAAAATATTTTTTATATATATTTGGCACAATACTTGAATAACAATTGCTATATTTGCGATACCAAATGTACTCATGACAAAAAATTACTTATATATAATTTTGCTTTTTTGCTTCTTATCTTCAGCTTCAATGCTAGGACAAGAAGTAAAACCTGCGTCAAGAGCTAATATTGAAGGATTGACTTTTTACCCAAACCCTGTAAGCAATGGCAAGATTTACATTTCGTCTAAGTCGGGTGCTGATAAAGACATTACCATTTTTGATGTTTTAGGAAAAAAAGTGCTTCAAGCTACACTTAACAATGCTAAAGAGTTAAACATTGCTAGCATTTCTCCAGGTGTTTACATCATCAAATTTCGCGAAGGCGAAGCTACCGAAACTAGAAAATTGATAGTTAAATAGATAAACTCTTATTGTTATGAAACAAATACTCATATCTATACCTGATGTTAAGTATTCATTTTTTATGGAGCTTATTAGTAATATGGGTTTTGTAAAAATTGAAGATATTGATTCTGACAACAAAGAAGAAATCAAAAAAAATATTTCTGCTGGCGCAAAAGAATTAAAAAAGACGGTTGACTCAAAACCTAAAAAACAAGCAACTTTAAAAGAGTTCTTGAATGAGCTATAGTGTTATCCCTATAGAAAACTTCAAAAAAGAAGCTAAAAGATTAATCAAAAAATATCCTTCCCTAAAAAAGGAGCTTTTGGAATTAAGCACTACTCTTGAAGAAAATCCTACTACTGGAACACCACTTGGTAATAACATATACAAAGTTCGCATTGCTATTTCTTCTAAAGGCAAAGGCAAATCGGGTGGTGCAAGAATAATGACTTTTGTAAAAATAATTGATGAAATTGTTTACTTGTTTTCTATATACAACAAAGGAGATAAAGATAATATTACAATAGAAGAAATCACGACAATACTTAAAAATGAAGACTTATTGTAACATTTCTTTTTTTACTTTTTTACAGAAAGCTGATAGTGAAATAATTGTATTTTGCTTATTTCTTTGATTAGTTAATAATTTTTTCACATTCAATTATCTTTTCATTACAAAATACTTAGTATCTTTGTACCCTAAACGTTTAAAAAAA
>NZ_JBILJG010000035.1:0-28544 GCF_044377315.1 Flavobacterium sp. | reverse complement strand
CTTACTTTTGTTCCTATTTTGAACAATTATCTTTTTTCTATAATTTGAAAGCCTATTTGTAAGTTTTAAAATTTCATCAATTCTCTCATCTAAAGCACCAATAAAAAAAACATCATATTCATTTTCAATTTCCTGCAATGTTTTATAATAAAAGTTGGTTAAAAAAGTTAGATTGTGTTTTTCAACATCTTTTTTTTCAAAACTATACTTGACGTCAAAAAAAGGTAGGGTCCGCTCGTATCTTGGTATGTTTTTAAAGCTATCCCAATAATAAACAATTGATTTTTTTGCTCTAGATGTTATAAATTTTAACTCTTCATTAAGTAATAAATCGGGGCAAATAAAAAAAACAATGTCAAATTGATCAGATGGTTTGATTGATGAAATATTTTGTTTACTAGCCCATAATTTTTTTAAATTTTTTTTGAAGAAAGTCTTGTAAAAAAAATTTTTAAATTTTTGAAAAACATTTTTGTATTGATAATCTTTAAAAACAATAGTAGTTAGTTCGCAATCGATGTTCTCTTGAATACCTTTTTCAATAATTTTATATATTCCGTAATAGTCTGGACAAAAAAATAAAATTTTCATATATGTTACTCTTTTGTTCTTTGTTTCAATTTCAACGATTTACTCAAAGGTACACCAATTAATAAAAGGAAGAATAGACTCCAATATTTTGGTTTGAAAAAACTTTTAAAAAAATATTGTATTCTTAATTTATTCAAAACAATTTGATACCAAAAATAACCATAATGTTTTTTAATCACATATAAATAGGAAATTTTATGCTCTTTTTTTATAGCTATTGAACTTTTTGTACTTGCTCCATGATAATGAATAAACTTTGCATTAGTAATCATGTATGCCATTTTGTTTATTTTTCTTAAGCGTATACACATATCTGTTTCTTCGTAATATAAAAAAATAGTAGGGTCAAAGCCACCAATTTTTCTATAGTCATCTGCTCTCATCATCATAAAACTTCCCGCGACAAATTGACCTTTTTGTTTTTTGGTAATTATATCGGTTCTTGATGGATATTCTATCGGATTTATTTTATGCATTAATTTTCGACCCAGAAATTCTTTCATTGGTGATGCAAAATAATCTAGTGTTGGTAATAAATCTCCTCTCTCATTGTGGCATAGCGGTCCACAAATCCCTATAGATTCATCCAACTCTATCTCCTTTTTTAGAATAGAAAGGCAGTCATTTTCTAATAAGGAATCATTATTTATAAAAGCATAATATCTTGCTCTTGCAAAAGAAACGCCAAGAATGTTTCCGCCTCCGAAACCAGTATTGATTGGACTTCGATGAAGAATTATATTTTCGTTTTTTAAGTGAATTATAAAATTTGAAAGAGATAAATAATCTGTTTCATTAGAGTTATTATCAATAATAACAAGTTGCAGTTTTATTTCATTGGATGTTTTTTCCAAAATACTCTCTACACAAGAAATAGTAAAATTACTTGAATTGTAGTTGATAAGAATTGCAGCTATATCAAACATCATAAATATTGATTTATTCCTTTTTCTATAAAAGTTATTTTTTTTTCTGTTGTTTGTTTCTCTATTTCGTTATTGATTTCAATATGACTTTTAGATTGTTCTTTGTGATAAATATGATAGGCAAGACCAGCAAATTTCAATCGTTTTCCCAATATTCCAATATTATGCAATCGTTGAATCATTTCAGAATCATCTATTCCCCAACCAACTAAATTTTCGTTGAAACCATTTACTTTAATAAAATCTTCTTTCCAAAATGACATATTGCATCCTCTCAACTTTGGTGAACGGATGTCAGTTTTTTTTGAAAAATTCATTAAAAAAGGAATTCGTATTGTTCGGGTTCTTTTTTTAATCCCTTTTGAAAAAAAATTAAAATGAACGGTTTTTTTACTAAAAATGGATTCTAAATTATTTTTCTGAATATTTACTCTTGAACCAAATAAATAGGTGCCTTTTTCTGCAAAATTCAAATGGTCTTTTACGAAATGTTTATTCATTATAATATCTCCATCAATCTCAATTATATATTCATATTTAGCTTTTGCAATAGCTTTATTCATTATGGCGGGCTTTCTGTTTTTCATATCTTCGTGCCAAACATGAATAAGCGGGACAGGAAATTTTTGTTGATACGTTTTAATTAACTCTTCAGTTTCTTTTGTAGATCCATCATCTGCAATTAGTACCTCATTTGGCAGAACAGATTGGTTCAAAATACTCAATAGCAGCAAGTCTAGCGCTTCGGGCCAATTATAAGTAGGAGTTACTAATGTACATTTAGGAATCATCATAATTTACTCAATTTTTCTATAACGCATCCACAACTGCAAATATCTTTTAAATACTGAAAAAGAATGAATATAGGCCAAAATAAACCCTTCTTTTCCATCAAGAATTCCTAGTCTAAAAAAATACTGCCACATGAAGCGATACAAAGGTCGGAAGAAAAAGTGATAACCATTTGGGCGGACTTTTTTATTATATAAATTTTCAGCTTGTAGTTTGCTGTACAAATTTAACTTGTCGTTATAGTTGTCAAAACTTTTGTAACTATAATGATTTAAACTATTTTTTAACAAGCAAATTTTACCAGCGGCTTTAATTTCTTCATGAACTAAATTACCGTTGTATTTACAATAGTTTTTATTGAATAAGCGAATGGCTTTGTCGTTTTGCCAACCACCATATTTGATGTGCTTTCCCATGAAAAAGAAATTTCTTTTTACAAAAAAAGCAACAACGTTTTTTTTAGAATTTGCCTTAGCAATTATTTCTTTTTCAAGCTCTTTAGTAATTATTTCATCTAAGTCGAAGAAAACTATCCAATCGTTTTTGGCCTTACTTATTCCAAAATTTCGCTGTGAGGAAAAGTCTTCAAACTTGTTCTGAATAACTTTTGCTCCCATACTTTCGGCGATAGAAACTGAATTATCAGTGCTTTGAGAATCAATAAGGATAATCTCATCTGCAAACGACAAACTTTCAATATATCGTTTTACATTGTGCTCTTCATTATAAGATATGGCTAGGGCGGTTATTTTGGTGTTTTCGTTTTTTTTGGTCATAAATTCAACGATATGTGCTACAAAGATACTATTTTTACATCAGTTTTTTTCTAAAAATATAAATTGTGGCTAATTTACCTGTTTTAATGTATCATAACGTCAATCCAACATTGAGTGCTGGCTTGACAATTTCTTGCGATAAGTTAGATGAACAACTTGCTTATTTATGTAAAAAAAAATACACTTTTTACTTTGCTTCTGAACTTGTTGAAAAAACAGATTTTGCTAATAAAAGTATAGTAATTACTTTTGATGATGTCACTCAAAATCAACTTTTGTATGCGCTGCCGATACTTAAAAAGTATAATGTAAAGGCTACTTTTTTTATACCTTTTGGTTACATAGGTAAAACCGATTTATGGAATAAAAAAAATGGTGCTTCTCAAGAAAAAATAATGACTGTTGAACAGCTCAAAAGCATAGATTCAGGTTTGGTTGAATTTGGCCATCATTCTTTTAACCATAATCGTTATAGTCAACTTTCAAAGGAAGAAATTCTATATGATTTTAAAAATAGTTATGAAGCTATAAAACAATCACAACTTAAAGTTTTTCCAATATTAGCATATCCTTATGGTGATTTTCCCAAAAAAGGAATTAAAAAAGAAGATTTTTTTGATTTACTTGAAAAGAATGGAATTAAAGCTGGTTTCAGAATTGGTAATAGGGTGAACAAACTTCCTATTAAAAGTAAATATGAAATTCAAAGAATTGATATAAAAGGTGAAGATAGCTTGTTGGCTTTCAAACTAAAAATCAGGTTTGGTAAATTGCGATTATTCTAACCCTTTTTTTATCAAAAGCATTTTTACATATCTAGAAAAAACACCATATGCATCAATTGTTGCAACTGCTAATCCTGGTATGCCATCAAGAAATCCTTTTCTAATTATGTAGGTATGAAAAAAGCGGTAAAATGGCTTAAAAATTAAATGAAAATAGGAAGCTTTTTTATTTCTTTCAACTTCCATTTTTGCTTGAAACCATGCGTACGAATTTTTCTTTTTTATATAATGAAATAATCCTTTATAAGTATAATGAATCATAAAATTAGATAGCAGACCAACAGTTCCTTTATGAATCAATTTTTCGTGTACTTCACCTTTAAAATAAATAGAATCATTTTTAACCAATCGAATTACTTTGTTTTCGGTATGATATAAAAATCTATTCATATAATAGTGAGGAAACCTTATTTTATAGGCATTGTTTTTAGGGTTATTTATAGTTTTGGTAATTTCATTTTTAAGCTTTTCAGTAACTCTTTCATCTGCATCAACAAAGAGAATCCAATCACCTTTTGCAATTTTAATAGCTTCATTTTTTTGATTTGAAAAATTATCAAATTCACGTTGAATAATTTCACAATCAAACTGTTTGGCTATAGAAATTGTATCATCAGAACTAAATGAATCTATAACAATAATTTGATTAGCAAAAGAAACAGAATGCAAACAATCGAAGATATAATTTGCTTCATTTTGAGTTGGAATAATAACTGTTATAGTTGACATAATGAATTTACTTGAGTTCAAACTTAGAATTTTTTTTTTATCTTTGCAACGTAATGAATAAAGATATTTCCATCATAATAAGTACCTATAATTCTCCAGAGTGGTTAACAAAAGTTCTTTATGGTTATAATGCGCAGACTTTCAGGAACTTTGAGGTTGTAATTGCTGATGATGGTTCTGACGAAAAAACAAAAAAAATTATTTCAGAAATTCAAAAAGAAGTTTTTTTTCCCATTTATCATGTTTGGCACGAAGACAATGGTTTTCAAAAAACAATTATTCTGAATAAGTCAATTTTTGCTACTACTACCGATTATATTTTGATGACAGATGGTGATTGTATTCCAAGAGAAGATTTTATAGAGCAGCATATAAAGAACAGAGAAGAAGGTTACTTTTTATCTGGAGGATATTATAAATTACCAATGAAAATATCTAAACAAATCTCCAAAGAAGATATTTATTTAGGAAAATGTTTTGATATAAATTGGTTAAAAAAGAATGGAATTAAATTTTCTTTCAAAAGCTATAAATTAATTGCCGTTGGTATTAAGAGTTGGTTTTTTAATTTTGTGACAACTACAACTCCAAGTTGGAACGGACATAATTCTTCGGGATGGAAATCTGATTTTTTAAAAGTTAATGGTTTTGATGAGCGAATGCAATATGGTGGAGAAGACAGAGAATTTGGTGAACGATTAATAAATAAAGGTATTAAATCTAAACAAATAAGATATTCGACTGTTTGTATTCATTTGGATCATGCTCGTAGTTATGTAAAGCCAGAAATGATTGAAAAAAACCTTCAAATTAGAAAAGAAACTAAAGCTAATAAAAAGGTGTGGACAGAATTTGGAATTAAAAAGGAATAATTATTTTAAATAATCACCCAAAAATGGGTTTAATTCTGAAATAATCATTTCAGGAGTTAATTTTAAGTACAATTCCCTCGGATTTTTTTCTATTTCTTTGTTTTGTTCGTAAGACAATTCAGAAATAGCATTGGGTAGAAAATCTAATAAATGAACAGATTTATGAAACTTACCATCTTCAAAACTACTCCAATCATCTTTATTTATATAGGGTGAAAAAATGGTAAATGTTGGTTTACCAATCGCTTTTGCAATATGAACAGTTCCTCCTTCATTAGAAACTAGTACGGCACATTTATTCATCAAAACAGCAAAATCTCTTATAGATGGAGCATATAAATCTAAAATAATATTGGATTTGTTTTGACACAAATTATATATTTTAGTAGCTTCTTCTTTTTGATGTGGAGCATAATTAAATAACAAATAGCAATCAAAAGTTACAGCAATATAATCAATAATTGTTGCAATATAATTATAAGGCATCGATTTTTGAGGTGTGCTTCCCAAAATACCAAGCATTATTATTTTTTTATTTTGATAGTTTTCTGGTACTTCAAATTGTTTTTCTTCTTCGGTTAAGAAGATTTTTGGCTCATAGTCAATATTGGTAAAAGTATCAACTTGTTGTAACAAATGAATTCTGTCTTCAATAGCTTTGCCACAAATATGACTTTTCTCTTTCAAAATTTCAACAGGATTTGTGTAATAACCCAAATTACCAAGTTTTTTTCTGCTTTTATGACCAACGGTGATTTTTGCACCACCAAATTTGCAAATCAATCTACTCTGTAATTTAGAATAGGGGTCAAAAATGATATCATATTTTTCTTTACGAACTTCTTTTATGGTTTTTATTAATTTTTTAAACTTTTTAAGCTCTTTTTCATTTATAGAAATTAGTGAATCTATGTTAGGATTATTTTCAATAACACCATGTGTAAACTCATAAGCCATTAAATGAACAATACTAGTTGGGTATTTTTTTTTGAAGTTGTTGGCAATAACCGAACTTATTAGTACATCACCAATACGTTTATTTTGAATAATTAAAATTTTCTTCATTTTCAAGTCACTTTGTAAAGTCGAAGCTTTTCAAGTTAAATTTTTAAAATTTTGAAAATGCCCAACATTAAAATAATATGTAAAGCTTTTACAAGTGCAAATTACTATTTTTTTATACATTTACCCAACTATAATTTACAATTGTGCAAATATCTATAAATACGAAATACAAATACCTTGAAAATTCTATCTATCAGATAGTTACTGATTTTTTTGAAAAAGGCGAATGGATTGTAAAAGGTTCACGTAATAGTATCAAATCGAATTTTTTAGAAAATGAAAAGGTTTCTATTAAGTTTTTTCAAAAACCAAGTTTGCTGAAATCGATTATTTATTCTTTTTTTAGAAGTACAAAAGCAAGAAGGTCTTACGAATACGCCAATTATTTATTGCAAAATTCCATCCAAACGCCATTCCCAATTGCATATATTGAGAATAAAAATAGTTTTGGATTGCTACTAGACAGTTATTATATTAGTCATCATATTGACTATGATTTTACTATTCGCGAACTTATTCATGATCCATTTTTTGAAGAACGTAATCTGATTTTAGAAAAATTTACCGAGTTTACTTTCAAGATGCATCAGGCAAAAGTGAATTTTCTGGACCATTCTCCGGGTAATACATTAATAGTAAAAAATGGAAAAGGTGATTATGACTTCTATCTGATTGATTTAAACCGAATGAAATTTGAAAACCTTTCAATAGAACAACGAATGGATAATTTCAAAAAGATGTGGCTTTCTAAACAAATGATAAAAGTGGTAGCCAAAAAATATGCCGAGCTTTCAGGCGAATCAGAAGTGAAATTACATAAAATTCTTCTTGAAAAAACTACAAAGTTCAAAAGAAGAATTACCAAAAAGAAATACTTAAAACGCCAACTAAAAAAATAAGCTCCGAAGTAAATCGGAGCTTATTTTATTTTGAATTCTGATTATTTAAAGTTGTTATCAAATAGCCTAAACCGCTACATCATACTCTCTCAAAGCATCATTCAACGAAGTTTTCAAATCGGTTGATGGTTTGCGTTGTCCAATTATTAATGCACACGGAACTTGAAAGTCGCCAGCAGCAAATTTTTTAGTATAACTTCCCGGAATCACAACAGAACGAGCAGGAACGTAGCCTTTATACTCAACAGGTTCATTTCCTGTAACATCTATTATTTTGGTTGAAGCTGTTAAGCAAACATTGGCTCCAAGTACAGCTTCTTTTTCTACACGAACACCTTCTACAACAATACATCTTGAACCAATAAAAGCGCCATCTTCAATAATAACTGGTGCAGCTTGCAATGGTTCTAAAACACCACCAATTCCAACGCCACCAGAAAGGTGAACATTTTTGCCAATCTGAGCACAACTTCCTACGGTTGCCCATGTATCGACCATCGTGCCTTCATCTACATAAGCTCCAATATTTACATAACTAGGCATCATAATTACACCTTTTGAAATGTAAGCGCCATAACGAGCAACTGCTGGTGGTACAACACGAATTCCTTTTTCGGCATATCCTGTTTTTAAAAGCATTTTGTCGTGGTATTCAAAAATACCAACTTCATGTGTTTCCATTTTTTGAATTGGAAAATACATAACTACGGCTTTCTTAACCCATTCGTTCACTTGCCAACCTTTATCTGTTGGTTCAGCTACTCTAAGTTTTCCATTGTCTAGTAAATAAATTACTTCTTTTATAGTGTTTATTGTAATTTCTTCTTTCAATAATTCTCGGTTTTCCCAAGCTTTTTCTATCGCCGATTGTAAATTGTTCATGATTGTTCTATTTTGAATTGCAAAGATAATTTATTTTATAAAGAAATAGGTATGGTTTTTGTCATTTCAAAACGGAAACAATTACTTTTGTTAAAAATCAAATATAAAAAAATGAAGAATATTTCAATGTTATTTTTTGCTCTAATTATGGTAAGTTGCAGTAATAAAACAATTAATAAAAATGAAAAATCTAAAGAAGTGATAACCAATATAGATTCAGAAATTTTGTTTAAAACCAAATGGAAATTGATTGAATTAAGAGGAAATAAAATGGAGAATACTAAATTCACTCTTGAATTTTTTGAAGAAAATCAATTTTCAGCTTTTGCTGGTTGTAATAATTTAGGCGGAAACTACAAAGTTGAGAACACTTTTAAAATCACTTTTTCCAAAGTTATTTCAACTAGGATGGCATGTGAAGATATGAAAACTGAACAAGAGTTTTCTAAAGTACTCGAAATGACCGATAACTTTATTTTAGATGGAAAAATTCTTTCTCTAAACAAAGGAAAAATGACATTATTAGCAAGATTTGAATTGATAAAATAGTAAAGTTTTTTTCTATATTTGTATAAACAATTTCATCATGGAAACAATAAAAATTGAATGTCAGCCTAACGTTAGAACTAAAATTTTGAGTTTTTGAGTTCTTTTTCAGAAAAAGAATGTAAAGTTGTTACTGAAGATTCTAGTTTTATTGAAAATAAAAGAAAATTAGATGTTTCATTAGAAAAAATAAATAATGGAACGGCTAAATTTTATTCTATTGATGAAGTTGATTCCTAGTTGGATGATGTAATTTCTAAATATGAGAATTAGAATTGAAGAAGACTTTTTGTTTGCATTAGAAAACCAAGTTCATTTCATTACAAAAAATCTTTTTACTATGACGATGAATCGATAAGAGATTATGTTTTTAAAGGATATGTCTCTGTTTATAAAATAGATTATGATGCAGAACTTGTTACCATTTTTGGTTTCATCAAATATAAAGAATCACTCTAAATGCCAAGAATACTAGCCATAGATTACGGACTAAAACGCACTGGAATTGCCGTAACCGACGATTTTCAAATAATTGCATCTGGATTGACCACAATTCCATCAGAAACGGCGATTACTTTTCTTAAAGATTATTTTTCTAAAGAAAATGTTGCCAAAGTTATTATAGGTGAGCCTAAACAAATGAACGGTCAACCTTCTGAGAGTACTGAAGTAATTGAGAAGTTTGTGTCCAAATTACAAAAAGAATTTCCCGAGATAAAAGTAGAACGCGTTGACGAACGTTTTACATCCAAAATGGCTTTCCAAACCATGATTGACAGTGGATTGAAAAAAAAACAGCGTCAAAACAAAGCCTTGATTGACGAAATTGCAGCCACAATTATGCTTCAAGATTATTTATTGCGATTTAAAATCGTTTAAAAAAAAATTCAAGATAAAATAAAACTAGCTATTTCAAATATAGAAACGATGGTTTTTGGCGATTTTATTAACGATTTAGAAATGATGGAAACCACCGAATTTAGTTTTGCCATGAAAAATGCACACAAAGATGTCGTCAAAATTTCTAATTATAAGACTGATTTTGATTATAATACTTATGGTGTAAGGCAAACAATTGAGAAATACTTGTTGTAAATGAATAGTTTGAGATAAGTTATTGATTCACTAATCTAAAAAAATAATTACTTTTGCCAAAATTCTGAATTCAAAATTCTGAATTCATAAATCAGAAATCAAAATGATACTACCAATAATAGGCTATGGCGATCCAGTTTTAAGAAAAATAGGCGAAGAAATTTCGGCTGATTATCCTAATCTTACCGAAATCATAGACAATATGTATGAAACAATGTACAATGCTTATGGTGTTGGATTAGCAGCACCTCAAATTGGACTAGCTATACGTTTATTTGTTATCGATACCGAACCTTTTAGCGATAGCAAAGATTTGACTTTAGAAGAACAAGCATTGTTAAGCACTTTTAAAAGAACGTTCATCAATGCCAAAATACTACAAGAAGAAGGTGAGGAATGGGGTTTTAACGAAGGTTGCTTGAGTATTCCAGATGTGCGCGAAGATGTATTCCGTAAAGAGAAAATCACTTTGGAGTATTATGACGAGAATTTTAAGAAGAAAACAGAAGTTTTTGATGGATTAATCGCCAGAGTTATTCAACATGAATACGACCATATTGAAGGAATTTTGTTTACTGATTTGATTTCGACTTTAAAGAAAAAATTGATCAAAAATAAACTGCAAAATATCATTGATGGTAAAGCCCGTCCTGATTACAGAATGCGTTTTTGCAATAAAAAAGGAAGATAAAAAAAATAAATTGCAGATTGCAGATTAAAGATTTCAGAAATTTTATTATTGATATTGATATTGAAATTGAACTTTTATAATATATTTGTCACCGCATAAAAATACAAGTAAAATGAATGTAGAAAAAATATTAGCCATTTCAGGGAAACCTGGTTTATACGAATTAAAAGTTCAAACCCGTTCAGGATTAGTCGCAGAATCAATGATAGATGGAAAAAAAATCACGGTTGGACTGAGAAGCAATGTGAGTTTGTTATCTGAAATTTCTATGTACACCCATAGTGAAGAAAAGCCTTTAGTTAAAATTATGCGAGCAATTGCAGTAAAAGAAAACGAAGGTCCAGCCATTTATCATAAAGAAGACAATGATAAACTAATCGCATATTTTAAACAAATTGTACCAGATTATGATGAAGATAGAGTATATGCTTCAGATATCAAAAAAGTATTAAATTGGTACAATATGCTTCAAGCAAAAGGTATGGTTTCTAAAGAAGAGCCAAAAATTGAAAATGCTGAATCTATCAAAGAACAAGTGGTAGAAGAAGTTAAAGTCAAAAAAGAAACAAAAAAAGAAGCTAAAACAGAAAAGGCTGAAAAAGTTGAAAAACCGAAAGCTAAAACTAAAAAATAGTTAATTACTTTTTTATAAATAGAAATCCTATTGCACAATTTGAGTAATAGGATTTTTTATTTTTACAAAAATCAAAATCATGAACTCACGCCAACAACAACTCGATGCTTTCAATAGATTATTAAATATTATGGACGATTTGCGTGCCAAATGTCCTTGGGATAAAAAACAGACAATTGAAAGCCTTCGCCATTTAACCATTGAAGAAACATACGAATTGGGCGATGCCATTTTGAATAATGATTTGCAAGAAATCAAAAAAGAATTGGGTGATTTGTTGTTACATATTGTTTTTTATGCCAAAATAGGAAGCGAAACCAATGATTTTGATATGGCCGATGTTTGCAATGAAATTTGTGATAAACTAATTCATCGTCATCCACATATTTACGGAGATGTTGAGGTTGCTGATGAAGAAGAAGTGAAGCAAAATTGGGAAAAACTGAAACTAAAAGAAGGTAAAAAATCGGTTTTAGAAGGAGTTCCAAAAGGTTTACCAGCATTAGTAAAAGCCTCTAGAATTCAGGATAAAGTAAAAGGTGTCGGATTTGATTGGGAAGAACCACATCAGGTTTGGGATAAAGTTCAGGAAGAATTACAAGAACTTCAAGTTGAGGTTGCTTCAGGACATCAAGACAAAATTGAAGCTGAATTTGGCGACGTATTATTCTCAATGATAAACTATGCAAGATTCTTGAAAGTCAATCCAGAAGATGCTTTAGAACGAACTAATAAAAAATTTATCAAGCGTTTTCAATACCTCGAAAGCAAAGCAGGCGAACTCGGAAAACCATTAATGGATATGACGTTAGCCGAAATGGATGTTTTTTGGAATGAGGCGAAGAAGTTGTAACTACAATATTTTATAATTCATTTGATTATTTAAAAATACTTATATTTGAAAACTAACCAACCAAAAACTAACCAATGTCAGAAGTAAAACACGAATTAAAACGTTCCTTAGGATTAATTGATGCCACAAGTATTGTTGCAGGTTCCATGATTGGATCTGGAATATTTATAGTTACAACACAAATGGCAAAAGATGTAGGTTCGGCTGCATGGATTTTGGTAATTTGGTTGGTCACTGGTTTACTTACAATGAGTGCAGCATTGAGTTATGGTGAATTAGCAGGAATGATGCCTAATGCTGGCGGACAATTTGTGTACATTCAACGTGCTTATGGAAAATTAGCATCGTTTCTATATGGTTGGACCGTTTTTACTGTTATTCAAACTGGCGTAATCGCAGCTGTTGCGGTTGCTTTTGCCAAGTATTCGGCAGTATTTTTTCCGGTTTTAGATACCGAACTTATAAAAATTGGCGATAGTTTTGTTTTTACCAACAAGCAAATTTTAGCCATGGCTAGTATATTATTATTAACTTATATAAATACTAGAGGAGTTAAAACAGGTAAATCAATTCAATTATTTTTTACTTCAACCAAATTGATTGCTCTTTTTGCATTAATTATTTTAGGATTGTATGTTGGTTTAAAAACGGATGTTTTATCCAACAATTTTGCAAATATGTGGGATGCCTCAAAAACCGTAGTAAATCCAGACGGAAGTATTACTGTTACAAAATTAGTCGGAATAGGTTTAATAGGAGCAATGGGTGCTACAATTATAAACTCACTTTTTTCAAGTGATGCTTGGAATAATGTTACTTTTATTGCTGGCGAAATTAAAGATCCTAAAAAGAACATTCCACGAAGTTTATTTTTAGGAACTTTAATCGTAACTATCATTTATTTATTAGCCAACGTAGCTTATTTGACTTTACTTCCAATAAATGGAACTCCCGATTCAGGTAGTGTTTTTGGAGACGGAATCATGTTTGCCAGCGAAGATAGAGTAGGAACTGCTGCAGCCAATATGATTATGGGAAATATTGGTGTTTTTGTGATGGCTGGATTGATTATGATTTCAACTTTTGGGTGTAATTCAGGGTTAATTTTATCTGGTGGAAGATTGTTTTATGCTATGGCAAAAGACAACTTGTTTTTTAAAGAAGCTGGAGATTTAAACGATAAAGATGTACCAGCAAGAGCACTTTGGTTACAATGTTTATGGGCTTGTTTACTTTGTATTTCTGGTAAATATGGTGATTTACTTACTTATGCCACCTTTGCATCGCTTTTGTTTTATATACTAACTATCTATGGAATTTTTATTTTAAGAAAAAAAGAACCTAATGCTGAGCGACCTTATAAAGCATTTGGTTATCCTGTTATTCCAATTTTGTATATTGTTGTAACCGCTTTAATTTGTATCTCTTTATTGATTTATGATACTAAAAGTACTGGTTTAGGACTTTTTATCGTGGCATTAGGAATACCAGTATATTATTTATTTTTGAATAAAAAAGAGTAAAATGGAATTGCCTTATTACGCCGTAATTTTTACTTCAATAAGAACAGATATTGACGAAAATTATTCCGAAAAGGCTTCTAAAATGGTTGAATGAGCTCAATTGCACGAAGGTTTTCTCGGAGTTGAATCTGCCAGAAATGATATAGTAATAACAGTTTCTTATTGGAAATCACTCGAAGCTATCAAAAATTGGAAACAAAATCTTGATCATCTTGACGCTCAGCAATTGGGAGTTTCAAAATGGTATGAAAAATATACAGTAAGAATAGCTTTGGTTGAAAAAGAATATAGTTTTGAAAAATAAAGCTATTCCGAAATTCTTTTCAATTTATTTCTGTCTAGAATAGCAATCTTTTTTCCAACCAATTCAATTAAACCACTTTTGTTAAATTCAGATAGTAATCTAATGCAGCTTTCGGTTGCAGTTCCAATCATTCCAGCTAATTCTTCACGTGATAATTGAATGTGTAAAGTACCATCTTCGCTTTTGCCAAAATTATCTTCAAGATATAATAAGGTTTCAGCTAGTCGTTCTTTTACATTTTTTTGCGCTAACGAAACCATGTGGTCATCTGCCTCTTTCAAGTCGCCACAAATGGTTTTCATAACATTCATAGAAAATTGATTATTTTCATTGAAAAATCCCATAATTTCATTCTTCGGAATAAAACAAACTTCCATATCCTCTAAAGCAACAGCACTCAAGTTGGCAGGTTCCTCGCTAATCATTGAACGTTGACCTAATAATTCGCCAGGTTTGACCAATTTTACAATTTGATCTTTTCCATTGGCACTTAACTTCGATAATTTGCAAATACCATCTTTAATGCAAAAAACACCTTTGGTAATTTCACCTTCTTCAAAAATTGGTTCGCCTTTTTTTATGGTATAAGAAACTTTACAATCAGCCATTTTTAAAAGGTCATCTTTATTCAATGCTTTTAACGAACTAAATTGTCTCACAATACATTGTTCACACTTACTCATATCATTTTATCGATTATTCATTGCAAATATACCTATTGTATGACAAATATCATATTTTAAAATTAAGTATTGTTTAACCTTTGTAGTAGGTAAAATGAGCAAATTTATGGACGCAACAAATTGTTTCCATTGTGGTAATGAAATAATAAAAAAAGACGAGGTTATCTTTGATAATAAAAGTTTCTGTTGCAACGGTTGTAAAACTGTTTACGAGATTTTTAGTCAAAATGATATGACTTGTTATTACGATTTTCAATCGGCACCTGGTGCTACTCCACAAGATATTCAAGGAAAATATACGTTTTTAGACAATCAAGATATTGTCAGCAAATTAGTAGAATTTGAAGACGGAACGACTACTATTGTTTCGCTTTACATTCCGCATATTCATTGTAGTTCGTGCATTTGGATATTAGAAAATCTTCAACGATTGGATGCAGGTATTGGAACCTCTCAAGTTAATTTTGGAGAAAAGAAAGTACGTGTAAATTACAATCCAGATAAAACTTCTTTGAGAAAAATCGTTGAAATGTTGAGTTCTATTGGTTATGAACCTTATATTTCATTAGAAAATTTTGATGAAGGAAAGAAAAATGTTGATAGAAGTTTACTCTATAAAATAGGAGTAGCGTTTTTCTGTTTCGGAAATATCATGTTGCTCTCATTTCCCGAATATTTTGAAGTCAACGAATTTTGGATTAACCAATACCGCGGATTTTTTCGTTGGCTGATTTTTGCTTTGTCATTGCCAGCTTTTATTTATTCGGCAAGTGGCTATTATGTTTCGGCTTGGAAAAGTATCAAATCGGGAATGTTAAATATTGATATTCCGATTGCTCTAGGAATTGTGGTAATGTTCGTCAGAAGTACCGTTGATATTATTTTCGATTTCGGTCAAGGCTTTTTCGATAGCATGTGCGGATTGATTTTCTTTATGCTTTTAGGAAAATTGTTTCAAACCAAAACCTACGATTTTCTTTCTTTTGAAAGAGATTATAAATCATATTTTCCAATTGCAATTACCAAAGTTTTGCCAAATGGCACAGAAGAAGCCGTTCAGGTTTATGATATTGCAAAAGGCGATAGATTATTGATAAGAAATCAAGAATTAATTCCGGTTGATGGGATTTTGATTTCAGAAAAAGCATCCATCGATTATAGTTTTGTGACTGGCGAAGAAGTGTCTGTTGCCAAAAAATCGGGCGACAAAATTTTTGCAGGCGGAAAACAATTAGGTAAAGTAATTGAAATGGAAGTGTTGTTTTCGGTTTCAAATAGCTATTTAACTCAACTATGGAGTAATGATGTTTTTCAAAAAAGAGTAGATCAAAAGCACAAATCGGTTACCGATACAATCAGTCGTTATTTTACACCAGCCTTATTAGGATTGTCAATCGTCTCTTTTTTATATTGGATATTTATTGATACTTCAACTGCTTTTAATGTTTTTACAGCAATTCTAATTGTGGCTTGTCCGTGTGCTTTGGCATTGACAGCACCTTTTACACTTGGAAACGTTTTACGAATTCTAGGAAATCGAAAATTTTATTTAAAAAATGCTATTGTTGTTGAACAATTAGCCAAAGTAGATAGTATTGTTTTTGATAAAACGGGAACAATTACCACTAATAAAAAAACCTCCATTACTTATGAAGGTGATGCCTTAAATGATTTTGAATTAAAATTAGTAAAAAATGTACTAAGAGGA
This sequence comes from Flavobacterium sp., assembly GCF_044377315.1. Lineage (GTDB taxonomy): Bacteria > Bacteroidota > Bacteroidia > Flavobacteriales > Flavobacteriaceae > Flavobacterium. The sequence goes on along the minus strand of NZ_JBILJG010000035.1, from coordinate 12,190 downwards.
TCCAATCATCCATTAAGCAGAAGATTGTATGAGTATATTCCAAATCAGGATAAAATAGATACTTCCAGCTTTGAGGAAATAATAGGCAAAGGAATTTTTGCCGAAATTGATGGTAATATTGTAAAGTTAGGCTCGTCTCAATTTCTTAAGACCATGACTGAAAACACGCATAAAAAGACAAAAATACACGTCGAAATTAATGGTATATATAAAGGAAGCTATGTTTTTACCAATCAGTACAAACCCGGAATAGAAAAGCTTTTTGAAAATTTAGCAAAGAAGTATGATTTATATGTTTTGTCTGGTGATAATGATGGCGAACGAAAAATTTTAGAAAAGTTGTTGCCAAGTTCTGTGAATTTGGTATTCAATCAAAAACCAGAACAAAAACTTGAATATATAGATAGCCTACAAAAGCAAGGAAAAAATGTTATGATGGTAGGTGATGGGTTAAATGATTCTGGAGCATTAGCACAAAGTAATGTTGGAATTTCAATTTCAGAAAACGTGAATGTTTTTTCGCCAGCATGTGATGGAATTTTGGATGCGTCACAATTTGATAGAATTGCTTTCTTTTTGAGATACTCTAAAAATGCAATGAAAACCATCTACATGAGTTTTGGTTTGTCATTACTCTATAATGTTGTTGGATTGAGTTATGCTGTTACGGGAAATTTATTGCCAATTGTAGCAGCTATCATTATGCCATTGAGTACAATTACCATTGTTAGTTTTGTAACGATTATGAGTAATGTTTTCGCAAGTAGAAAATATTTTTAACAAAACATTCTGATGTGATAAATATCATATTTTATAAATAAAGGGTAAAGTAATTTTGTTAACACAAATTTAAGGTATGAGTGTCATTTATCTATTAATATCAATAAGTATAGTCTTAGCAGTTGCTTTCTTGTATGCTTTTATTAGAGCAGTAAGGAGTGGTCAATTTGATGATGACTATACCCCATCAGTCAGAATACTTTTTGACGATGAACTTATCAAAGAAAATAATAAAAATCAAATACAAATAACAGAAGAAAAACAAGTTTAATTATGGACAAGCAACAATTTTATTACGACAACAAAATTGTAAGAAACTTTATCTACGCTAGCATCGTTTTTGGTGTGGTAGGTATGTTAGTAGGGCTACTTCTAGCCTTTATGTTTTTATTTCCAAACATGACGAGCGGAGTTTCGTTTTTAAGTTTTGGTAGATTAAGACCTTTACATACCAACGCGGTAATTTTTGCCTTTGTTGGAAATGCAATGTTTGCTGGGGTTTATTACTCAATGCAACGTTTATTAAAAGCTAGAATGTTTAGCGATTTACTAAGCAAAATCCACTTTTGGGGTTGGCAGTTAATAATTGTTGCTGCGGCTATAACATTACCATTAGGGTTTTCAACCTCTAAAGAATATGCTGAGTTAGAATGGCCAATTGATATAGCTATTGCATTAATTTGGGTTGTATTTGGTATCAACATGATCGGAACCATTATTAAAAGAAGAGAACGTCATATTTATGTAGCAATCTGGTTTTACATTGCTACTTTTGTTACTGTTGCAGTTCTTCATATTTTTAATAGTTTGGAATTACCTGTATCTGCTATGAAATCGTACTCAGTTTATGCTGGTGTTCAAGATGCTTTAGTTCAATGGTGGTATGGTCATAATGCGGTTGCATTTTTCTTGACAACACCTTTCTTAGGAATGATGTACTATTTTGTTCCAAAAGTGGCAAACAGACCTGTTTATTCATATAGACTCTCTATCATTCACTTTTGGTCATTAATTTTCTTATATATTTGGGCTGGACCGCACCACTTATTATATACTGCATTACCTGATTGGGCTCAAAATCTTGGAGTTGTATTCTCTGTAATGTTAATTGCTCCATCTTGGGGTGGTATGATCAACGGATTGTTAACACTTCGTGGTGTTTGGGATAAAGTTCGTACAGATTCAGTATTAAAATTCTTTGTAGTAGCAATTACGGGTTACGGTATGGCAACTTTTGAGGGTCCAATGTTATCTCTTAAAAATGTAAATGCTATTGCTCACTTTACTGACTGGATTATTGCTCACGTTCACGTTGGTGCATTAGCATGGAACGGATTTATGTCTTTCGGTATAATATATTGGTTGATTCCTCGCATGATGAATACCAAATTATACTCTGAAAAATTAGCTAATTTTCATTTCTGGATTGGTACTTTGGGTATTATTTTTTATGCACTTCCAATGTATGTTGCTGGTTTTATGCAGGCTTCTATGTGGAAACAATTTAAACCAGATGCTGGTAGCTTACAATATGGTAACTTCTTAGAAACTGTTACTCAATTAATGCCGATGTATTGGATGAGAGCTATTGGTGGTACTTTATTCTTAGTTGGTTTATTGGTATTATGTTACAATATAATTATGACTGTTAAACAAGGCGGTGCGGTTGAAAATGAATTAGCAGAAGCTCCGGCATTATCAGAAATTAGTAAAAACAGATTAAAAGGTGAGAAATGGCATGCTTGGTTAGAAAGAAAACCAGTTCAATTTATGTTGTTATCTACGGTTGCTATCTTAATTGGTGGCTTAGTTCAGATTTTGCCTACTATTTTAGTAAAATCAAATATCCCTACTATAGCAGCAGTAAAACCATATACACCACTTGAATTGCAGGGTAGAGATTTATATATCCGTGAAGGCTGTGTAGGTTGTCACTCTCAAATGATTCGTCCTTTTCGTTCAGAAGTTGAGCGTTATGGTGAATATTCTAAAGCGGGCGAATTTGTTTATGATCATCCATTCTTGTGGGGTTCTAAACGAACTGGTCCAGATTTGGCTAGAGAAGGTGTAAAAGGAAAACCTTTCAACGGTGGTAGAGATAATGTATGGCATTTTAATCACTTCTATGATCCACAAAGTATTTCTCCGGGTTCAATAATGCCTAGATACCAATGGTTAGTTCAAGACAAATTGGATAACTCATTAGTTCAAGCTAAAATGGAAGCGATGGTTACACTAGGCGTTCCATATTCTACTGAAGATATTGCTAATGCTCTAAAAGTTATTGATGAACAAGCAAGTGCTATCGAAAAAACATTATTGGCTAATACTGAGATTAAAAAATCTTTTGAAGGCTCAATTGTTCCATTAAAAGATAGAGAGATTATTGCACTTATTTCTTATATGCAACGTTTAGGGACTGATATTCAAGTAAAAGATAAAAAATAAGTCATGTTAAAATTCGTAAAACAAAATTTGGAAACAATTGATGGAGTATCTATTTACCCTATCATATCACTAGGAATCTTTTTTACAGCTTTTGTACTATACACCGTTTGGGCATTTACATATAGCAAAGAAAGAATCAAAGAAATGAGTAATCTTCCATTAAACGACTAGTTAATTTCAATACATAAAAGTTTAAAATAATGAAAAAAATAATTCCATCATACATAAGAGTTCCACTGATATTTGCATTTGTATTTGCAGCTTTGGAATTTTTCATCGACTCAGGCGATAGACCTGCGTTTATAAAGTTTCCAATGGTTTCTTTATTCCTAATTGTCTTCTTATTTTTATTAATTGCAATTGAAATAGTAGTTAATGCTGTCGATAAAGTTACTTATCATTTATTAACAGATAATCAGAAAAAACAATTAGAAGATGCTCAATCAATTCCATTTACCGAAAGTAAATTCTACCAAGGTATTATGAGCAAGCTTACTCGTTCAAAATCTGTAGAACAAGAAGCAGATGTAATGTTAGACCACGATTACGACGGTATTAGAGAGTTAGACAATGTATTGCCTCCATGGTGGGTAAATCTGTTTTATGCTACTATCATATTTGCATTTGTATATCTAGTTCGTTTCCATGTTATGGGCGACTATACACAAGCTCAAGAGTTTGACAAAGAAGTAGAACTAGCAACTATCGAAATTGCTAAAAATGCTACTACCGCTCCAGATGATATGAGTATCGATAAAGTAACGCTATTAACTGATGCTGAAAGTATTGCTAAAGGAAAAGAAATTTATACTAATACATGTATTGCTTGTCATAAGATTGATGGTGGTGGTTCTGTAGGACCAAATTTAACAGACGAATTCTGGATTAACGGTGGAGGCATTAAAAACGTTTTTAAAGTTATTTCTGAAGGAAGTCCAAATAACCCTTCAATGGTAGCTTGGAAAAACACCTTGAAACCAACAGATATTCAAAAAATTTCAAGTTATGTTTTAAGTCTTCAAGGTTCTAAACCAGCAGGCGGAAAAGAAGCTGAAGGTGAAAAATGGGTTGAAGATGCAGCTCCAAATGTAAACACTGCAGTGACAGCAAAAGATAGTACAAAAATAGCTGAGGTTCCACCAAAATAATAAAAAAACGAAAAGGTTTTGAGGTTTCTCAAAATCTCTTCAAAATTTACACGGTATTTTCCGATTAATAGAAGTCAAAATGTCAACAAATAATTTACCAAAAGAGAATTTTAGAGATTCAATTTCAACAATTGATAAAACAGGGAAAAGAGCATTTATTTTCCCCAAAATTCCGGTTGGAAGATTTTACGATAAGAGAAAACTCTTAAGTTACCTTTTATTAGCTTTTTTACTAAGTGCTCCATTTATCAAAATAAATGGTAATCAGTTCTTGCTTTTCAATATACTTGAAAGAAAATTCACTATTTTTAGTTTTCCTTTTTGGCCTCAAGATTTCCATCTTTTTGTAATCTCTATGATTATTGGAGTAGTGGGATTGGCTCTTTTTACTGTTGCTTTTGGTCGAATTTTTTGTGGTTGGTTTTGTCCTCAAACTATTTTTATGGAAATGGTTTTCCGTAGAATCGAATTTTGGATTGACGGTGACAGAGCCCAACAAATGCGTTTGGCAAAACAATCTTGGGATGACGAAAAAATTAGAAAACGTTTGACCAAATGGGTTGTCTTTTTCATCATTTCATTTATAATCGCAAATGTATTTTTGGCTTATTTAATAGGAAGTGACGAATTAATTACCTTTATCAAAGAAGGACCAGCTCAAAACCAAAGTACACTTATTGCATTGTTAATTTTTACTGGCGTATTCTATTTCATCTATGCTTGGTTTAGAGAACAAGTTTGTATCATTGCTTGTCCTTATGGAAGAATGCAAGGTGTTTTGTTGGACAATAAAACCCTAAATGTTGCTTACGACTATGTACGTGGTGAAGGCGAAACTGGTAGAGCTAAATTTAATAAAAATGAAGATAGAGCTGCATCTGGAAAAGGCGATTGTATCGATTGCAAAGTATGTGTTCACGTTTGCCCAACAGGTATCGATATAAGAAATGGAACGCAACTAGAATGTATCAACTGTACTGCTTGTATCGACGAATGTGATACAATCATGGAGAAAGTTGGATTGCCTAAAGGGTTAATTCGCTATGCAAGTGAAAACGAAATCGTTAAGAAAGAAAAATTCAGATTAACAATAAGAATGAAAGGCTATATTGCTGTATTGACAATATTGATAGGTTTTTTCATCGGAATGCTTTTCTTGCGAAACGATGTAGAAGCTACTATTTTGCATATGCCTGGACAATTGTTTCAACATGAAGGAAAAAATATTACTAATATTTATAACTATAAAATTATTAATAAAACCGATGGTGCTTTTAACAATGTAACTTTCAAATTAGTTGATCCTAAAGGTGAAATTATATTAGTCGGAAGTCCATTTGTTAAAGTTTCAAAACAAGGAATGACGCAAGGAACTATGTTTGTAAAAATCCTTGAATCTAAACTTAAAGGTGAAAAAGTTGTATTGAAAATTGAAGTTTATAACAATTATAAGCTTATTGAATCAGCAACCACTAACTTTGTTGGTCCAAGAAATTTTAATTAAAAAATAGAAAACATGAAAATTAATTGGGGAACATCAATAGTAATTGCATTTGCATTGTTTATAACGTTTATATTATATTTTGTTTTCAAAGTTCAATCGAATCCAAAATATGATAATGAGCTTGTAACCGAAGAATATTATAAAAAAGAGTTGGTTTACTCCAAACAAATGGAAAAAGAGCAAAATGCTGCTGATATGATTGTAAATGTTTTGGTTTTCAGAACAAATGAAGGCATTGTTATTGTCTTTCCTGCCACTATTGATATTGCCAAAATAAAAGGAAAAGTGTCCTTATATAGACCGTCTAACCAAAAGCTCGATTTCGAAGTTCCTATTTCGTTATCAAGTCCACATTTGCTCATACCTAAAAGTAATCTGGCTAGCGGTCTTTGGGACATTTCTGTCGATTGGACTTACGATGGTAAGGAATTTCTAAAAAAAGAAAAAATAAATTACTAAGAGTTTAAACCATTGAGAAAGTTTAGAAAATTAAGTAAAACTCTTAATGAACTTAATTCTCTTAATGGTATAAAAAAAGAACAAAATATATCCAAAATAATTACCTGTAAAATGACATTTGTAATCTTCTATATCACCAATAATTACTAACTTTAGTATGTTAATTTCAGCTTTGGTTTTCGGTTTGATTAGCAGTTTGCATTGCATAGGAATGTGCGGACCAATCGCTATGATGCTACCTGTAGATCACAAAAACCCGACTAAAAAAGCCATTCAGATTTTAACATACCATCTAGGAAGATTAACAGCCTATGCAACATTAGGTTTGCTCTTTGGATTACTAGGAAAAGGATTGTACTTAGCAGGAATGCAACAACGCATGTCGATAGTTGTGGGAATAATGATGATTTTGTTAGTTTTAATTCCCGAAAGAGTTTTTGCTAAGTACAATTTTTCAAGACCGATTTATAAACTAATTTCTAGTATTAAATCTAACTTGGGTAACCAGTTTAAACGCAAGACACCCGATGCTTTGTTTACCATTGGACTACTCAACGGATTTTTACCTTGCGGATTGGTTTACGCAGCACTTTTTGGCGCTATTGCTATGCAAAATGCCCTTTTAGGAGTTTCCTATATGTTGCTTTACGGACTTGGAACTATACCACTAATGAGTGCAGTGGTTTATATAAGCAACTTTTTATCGGTGCCGATACGAAGCAAATTGAAAAAAATAATACCTATTGTAACCATTGTAATTGGCTTGTTATTTATTTTTAGAGGATTAGGACTTGACATTGCGTATCTGTCGCCGGGCAACTTAGATTTGTTTGTGCAAGCAGAAGCCAATTGTCATAATTAGTAACCAAAAAATTAGAAATAAAATGGAAAGACATGATTTGCTCCACGAGTTTCCTGAATACCTAGAAAAATTAAATCTACTATAAGAAAATGATATACATTTTAAAGATTTATTTTATGAATTCCACAAAGTAGATAGCGAAGTACCTCTTTAATACCTGGTGAACAAGTAGCCATAAACTAGAATAAAAATGAACTAAAAACAAAATTACTACACCTTAAACATGAAATTTATGCTATACTAAACAAGTAGCATTAGAACTGAAAAACCGCTTAAGAGTTATTTTTTTTGAAGCGGTTTTATTTAATTTTTTATAAAAAAAATAACTTATTTTAGATTTGTTCATTACTATACTTGTCTTAATTGTTTATAATAACACGACTTATATAAACACTGCCTCCAGAATAAATTTTAATGAAATAAAGACCCTGATTATAATGATAAATAGTAAACTCATGCTTCTTCGATCCTACACTTTTAGAATATAATATCATTCCTAATGAATTAATTAGTTCTATTTTCTGAATCTCTGAAGAATGACTAATATTCAATAATTCAGAAGTTGGATTTGGATAAATCATTAAGTCATCTATTTCAAACTCTGAAGTATTTAATATATCACTTATGGAGCAGTTTTGATAATCTTGCATTGCATTTGAAGTAGATTCATAGCAAAGAGTAGAATAATTTCCCTCATCTTCCAAACTTATTTGGTTAGTTGTTAGACCCATAATACTTAAATAATACTTATATAGTTCTGATCTTAATACAACCTTTTCTGTAAATGCAGCTGAAGAGAATGTTCTGCATTCAAGACCGCCATTTATAATATTGTTTGTGTGTGCAAAACCTTTTTTATACATTATACTAGAGGTGTAAGTACCCAGTTGCGGGTCAAACAAGTCATGCATTACTTGATGGCAAGAAGGTTTTGGACATTGTGGCATCATCCAAAACCAAATAGCTGACTTAAAAGCTAATTTTCCATCTTGTTGAAGCAGATTTGGATTATTTAATAACACATTAATGTCATTATATAAAAACTTACTAAACTGACCATAATTGTAGTTCCACGATAATTGTATTGGTCCTCTGCCATAATATCCAACGGATGGATTTGGGGGATAGTTTGGGTGTGGTTGCGAATATGCACCAGCAGAATTGGCACTTGTATATCCTATCTCGTGAACAAAATACAATCCCCATTGTGCATAATCACCTCCTGTCCCGCCACCTATAGGCATTTGCCAACCTCCTGTTGTTTCCTTTGAAATATTAGCTAAAAAAGCACCTAATTCTCGTTTATTATTTAAGTCCGAAGATCTATTCACAAAATGCTCAAAATCAACATTTATAATTGTTTCAGTTGTGGTATTGGAATGCCACCATGACTCAACATCTGAATAAATGTAGCTTTGATTAGTTGATTTTCTTGTTATAGTTATCAATTGACCCCAAACGCCTTCTTTTAATCTAATTTGCACTAAATAATCAGACATTTCATTAATTGCCTGAATCAAATTATTGTAAGAATAAAAGTCAGTTGTATATCCTTGTGGGTGAATACCAAATGTTCCTGCTCTCTTTGGAAACAGAGAATTCCATTGAGCCGCAGTTATAAGGTTTGCTGGGTTGTTATTTTGAGATAAGCAATTTAGATTAATGCTTATAAATAGGATTATAAATAAAATCTGTAGGTGCTTGGTTTTTTTCATTTTCAAAAATATAATAATTGGCTATTCAACTATTTAAAGCAAATTTGTTAGTTATTAAGTCAATATCAAAAATAGTATTTTATGTTTAAAATCAGACTAATTTTAGAATAACTTTTTTAGATTTTAGAAGAAGTCAAAACTTTAATTCAGCAAAATGTTTTCTGTCAATAACCAAGCCTATCAATTTCTTGCAACAGCTTTTAGTGGCTGGTATTTTTATTTAGCGACTTAATAAACTCGTCTACATATTGCAGTAATTGTTGCAATGCTGTTTCTTCTATTGGATAGTGTCCGCCGTCTTTTAGAATTTTTATAGAGAACGGTGCTTTAATTCCTTTCATTGAAATTTCACTTAAACGCAACGGTGTCCAATCATCTTTTTCAGGTTGTGTTAAAAGAATGGGACATTTGTCAAATTCTGTAACAGGAATAGGTAATTTGTAATGTGTATAATCATATAAAAATTGAAGCTGAACACTTGCGCCTGCCGATGCTTTGTCTTTCAGTAAAATAGCTAACGCATTTTTATTATTTACAAGAAGATTCATTTTAGAAACGACTTTCATTGGTAATTTGATTCGTTTGAAACCAATTTTGTTCAAAAACCCCATTACGGGAAATGCGAACCAATTGGACCAACCAAATTTTGCTGTCTCTATTCCTACAGTTTTGTTATCATTTTTTAGAAAGCACATTCCGACAATACCATGAACTTCATCCATAAAACAAGCTGAATTGTAGCAAATCATTCCGCCTGCACTTAGTCCGTAAAGAACAGGTTTTTTGTAATCTCGTTTAGTTTCTGAATTCACAAAGTCGGCAAAGCAATGTATCCAATCATCATAAGTAATATCTTTTTGATTTACTTCTGTCATTCCATAGCCCAAGTTATCTATAGCAACAACATCATAACCCAATTCGGCTAACTTATGTCCCAAAATCATATTCATTTGTCTGCCGTTTGTACCAACACCGTGATGCAAGAAAACCCGATATTCCGCATTTGGATTTGGATAGCGGTCAAGATGTATTTTGTTTCCTTTCCAATCCCATAATTCTTCATGTGGAAGATTGTTTTCTTTGATTTGAAAATCTGCAGGAAGCAAAGCATTTATTTGTTTCCAAGCCTTGTTTGATTGATACGATTTCATTACCATTTCTGTCTTTATTGTTTGTAAATCTGAGTTTTGTGCCTTAACTTTTAGAAGGCCGAAAACTATAAAAGCAAAGATAACTACTTTCTTAGTCATTGTAATTGTCATTTTCATTGTCATTTGTTAATATTTTCATACTCATCAACTTGAAGCAAAGCCATGCCGTTAACAATAAACTCTAGTTTTTTTAACATATGTTTTATACAATAATGTTTTTTTATTTTTATTATTATGTTAGTTTTGCAAAAATATTTAAAATAACTAAAACGAAAACCAAATATAATGGGTGATAATTTACTTTTTAAAATCGTTCAATCATCAATTTTTCTACTTTTCCTTACAAGTTTAGATATGAATGCTCAAGTAGGGATTGGTACAACAGATCCAACAGCTGCGCTTGATGTTACTTCAACCAATGATGGGTTTTTAGTGCCACGTGTTGCATTAACAGGCAGAACATCAGCAAGTCCATTGACTTCACCAACTACATCGGAAATGGTATATAATACCGCCACTGTAGCAGATGTAGTACCCGGTTTTTATTATTGGGATGGGACAAAATGGGTTCCTCTTTTGTTTGGAGATTCAAGTAGTTGGGAAATGTCTGGAAATTCAGGGACTACAGCGGGAACTAATTTTATAGGAACTACTGATGCGGTAGATTTTGTAACAAAAACAAACAATACCGAAAAAATGCGAGTTACAAGTGCTGGTAATATAGGAATCGGAACTCCTTCGCCAGCAAATAAATTAGAAATCACACAAGGCACCGCAGGAAATTCGGGATTACGATTTACAAATTTAAACTCGTCAAGTACAGCTAACACAGCTGCTAGTAAAGTTTTAGGATTAAATAGTACAGGTGATGTTATTTTAACGAATGTACCTGGTACTCAAAATATTGTTGATTTCTCAACGGCAAATCCTAATTCAGGCAGTCCTGTTTTTACGCCAAATACACCTTCTGATGAATCTGTAGTTTATCAATCTGCAGTTGATAATAGTTTATGGACGTATAATGGAACTTCTTATGTAACGTATATTCCACCATCAACTACTGCTTGGTTCACTGCTGGAACAACAAATGATGCTGGAAATAGTAAAACTTCAAATATTTATAGAACGGGTAATGTGGGTATTGGTCCAACAGTACCAGCAACAAGATTACATATCCAAGGAATTCAAGCAACATTAGGCGCTAATGCTGGTGCAACAATGTTACGAATGTCTAGACCAACCTGGTCAGGTTTTAAATGGGGGAGTACTGCACAGTTTAATTTAGGGACTTATGATGATGGGGTTAGTCCTGTTAATTCAAAATCTAGATTGGATTTGGTTTTAGCTAATGTTGATGAATCGCTATCAACTACACCAACAATGACTTGGTTAGGAAATGGAAATGTAGGGATTAATAACACCGCTCCAAGTGCTCCATTAGTAGTTCAAGGAGTGTCAGGAACAGGAACTTTGAAATTAATAGCTCCTGTTGTTAATAGCTCTGGTGATAACTGGTGGATGGGTTTTGGTCATGGAACTACATCTAATGATGCGAATGACAGAGCTAGAATTGGCGTTGATATTTTGACTGGTGGTGCTGGACGTTTGTTTTTTACCACTGGTACCTCTGGTTCACAAACTAGAGCTATGTTTATTGATCAAACTCAACGAGTAGGTATTGGAACATCATCTCCTACCTCAAGATTAGAGGTTAATGGTTCGGCAACTAATTCCACTGCTCATAATAATGGTGGCGCAAATGCTATAGCTTTTTCTCTAAGTAATTTAGCGTACACCTCATTAAGTGCACAATCATTTAACCTTACAGGTATGAAAGACGGGGGAACCTATACATTAGCGGTTCAGGGCACAACTTCTGGAATTTCTTCGTTTATGGGTGTAAATCCTTCGGGAACTGCATTTGTCTTTAAATCTATTAATAATGGAACAACCATTGCAGGAAAAGACACTTTATATACTTTTGTTGTAATGGGAACAACGGTTTATGTTTATATGGCAACTGGTTTTTAAGCTATGAAAAAAAGTATAGTACTTCTGTTTATTGTTTTTCAATCATTTGTTCAGGCACAAGTGGTTGGAACGCCTTATGTAACCCCTCCAGT
>NZ_JBILJG010000044.1:0-7885 GCF_044377315.1 Flavobacterium sp. | reverse complement strand
ATGCTGAGACGTATTACAAATATGCACAGATGCTAAAAGCCAACAAGAAGTACGATGCAGCTAATGAGCAGATGAAAAAATTTGCCAAACTAGCGCCAGGCGATATGCGTGCCAAAGCCTTTGTAGATAACCCAAGCTATATCACTAAATTAACCGAAAAACAACAGGTTTATAACCTAAAGTATTTAGATGTTAACAGTGACAAATCAGACTTTGGAGGTGTTTTGTATGACAACAACTTCTACTTTACAAGTGCAAGAAACAGTGCTCGCAAAGATTATGGATGGAACAAAGAACCATTTTTAGACATTTACAAATCTACGTACAATCCAGACGGAACCTTTATGAGTACAGAAGCTATTACAGAGCTAAACTCTCAGTTTCATGATGGTCCTGTAACTATTACAGCTGATGGAAATACAATATACTTTACAAGTGATAGTTTTAGAGAAAAAGTATTCATTAAAGACAAAAAAAACAAACTAAAACTAGGAAGAAACAACTTGTTTAAAGCCACTAACGAAAATGGAAAATGGACCAACATCATATCACTTCCATTTAACAGTGCAGACTATTCAACAAGTAACCCTAGTGTGAGTAGAGATGGCAAAACCTTGTACTTCTCATCAGATATGCCCGGTAGCTTAGGAGGCGTTGATATTTGGAAAACAACCGTTAATGCAGATGGAACTTACTCCACACCGCAAAACTTAGGAAGCAACATCAATACCGAAGGCAACGAGAGTTTCCCATACATTACAGATGATAACAATACGTTATACTTTGCCTCAAGTGGTAGACAAGGATTTGGTGGATTAGATGTTTTTGTAGCCGACTTGGCAAAAAGCACGCCAGCACAAAACATGGGCCAACCTATAAATACCGAGAAAGACGACTTTTCATTTACCTTTAATAGCAAAAACAAAATCGGATTCTTCTCAAGTAACAGGTCGGGCAACGATGAGATTTATGGTGCACAACCAATCTGTACAACCGAGTTGTTGGCACAAGTGGTAAACGAAAAAACCAACCAATCAATCAACAATGCAAAAGTGGCGATAGTCGATGCTAAGAAAAACATCCTAGCAACACTACAAACTAACGAAAATGGTGAAGTAACCTACAGAGTGCCATGCGATGCAGAATACGCTATACAAGCATCTAAAGACGGTTATATGAGCAACGTGTACCAAGTGGCAAAAACCAAAGAAGATCAGGTAAAAGCAACTATCAAACTTACGCCAATTGAGCCTGTTATTACCGAAACAGAAATCATCTTACAACCTATTTACTTTGAGTATAACAAAAGTAACATCACCGAAGATGGCGCCTTTGAGTTAGACAAACTAGTAAAAGTAATGCAAGACAATCCAAAACTAGTAATCTTGGCCAAATCGCATACAGATAACAGAGGAAGTGATACCTACAACCTAAACTTATCAGACAGAAGAGCAAAATCAACCGTACAATACGTAATCTCTAAAGGAATCGACAGAGCCAGAATCTCTGGAAAAGGATTTGGAGAAACAGAACCAAAAGTTGATTGCGGACAAACATGTACCGAAGAACAATACGCGCAAAACAGAAGAAGCGAGTTCTTGATTGTGAAGTAAATCAAATACAAAAAACAAAAAGGCGTTTAAGAAATCTAAACGCCTTTTTTATAGTAAAGAATCCTTCTCGGACTCATAAAAAGCATCTACAGATAATTTTTCTTGCATAGAAGCCATAACTGCCAATTCATCACATCTTTCGTTCTGTGGATGATTATTATGACCTTTAATCCATTTAAAATCTACTTGGTGGTTTCTGTATGATTTGAGAAAACGAATCCATAAGTCGGGATTTTTTTTACCTGAAAAATTCTTTTTTTCCCAACCAAAAACCCATTTCTTTTCTACGGCATCAACAACATATTTTGAATCTGAAACCACCAAAACTTTCGTTTTTGGATTTTTTAATTTTTCTAAACCAACAATTACCGCTAATAATTCCATTCTATTATTGGTAGACAATCTAAAACCTTCGTAAAATTCTTTTTTGTAGGGTGTTCCTACCATTTCCATGACCACGCCATAACCTGCCGGACCAGGATTTCCCTTAGCGGCGCCGTCTGTATATATGTGGACTTCGTGTTGCATTTTTTTAAAGTTTACTTATAAGATTTTCTATAACCTCAGGAAAATAGTTATATTCTAAAAAATGAATTTTTTCAGCAATTTCTTCGGCAGTTAAACAATCTTCAATAGAGACACTTTTCTGAAAAACAATCGCGCCTTCGTCATAATTTTCATTAACATAATGAATCGTAATTCCAGTTTCTTTTTCTTTATTATCCAAAACTGCTTGATGTACATTCATTCCATACATGCCTTTTCCACCATAATTTGGTAAAAGAGCAGGATGAATGTTTACTATTTTATTAGGATAATCTTCAATTATAGAAGATGGGAATTTTAGTAAAAAACCCGCCAGTACAATTAAATCTGCTTTTAGACCTATTATTTTTTTTAAAACTATGCCGTTAGAAAGTTCCTCTTTATTGAATACTTCACATGGAATATCAAATTTATTTGCTCTTTCTATAACTTTAGCATTAGGATTGTTAGTGAGAATTCCAACTACGGTTCCATGAGTATTGTTTTTAAAGTGTAATATGATTTTTTCGGCGTTAGAACCCGAACCAGAGGCAAAAATTACAATCTTTTTCATTTAGGGGTAATTTAGTATTACGCAAAAAAAAGAATAATAAATGATAATAAATAAAAATAATTGGTCTTTGTTAAATTTATTTTTTAAATTCGTGGTCATATTTATTAACTAAAATGTTGTTTTAAAATAAAGTTTTTTATTTTTGCCAACAAATTAAATTTAAAATTAAAGATTATGTCAGACATTGCATCAAGAGTAAAAGCGATTATCGTAGACAAATTAGGCGTTGACGAAAACGAAGTTGTAACAGAAGCAAGCTTCACAAACGATTTAGGAGCAGATTCATTAGACACTGTTGAGCTTATTATGGAGTTCGAAAAAGAATTTGACATTCAAATTCCAGATGATCAAGCAGAAAACATCGCTACTGTAGGTCAAGCTATTTCTTACATCGAAGAAGCAAAAAAATAATAAAGCCTTAAAACCCGTTGCATAATTGTGACGGGTTTTATTATTTTTTCAAAAATTAGTCTATTTTTGATTGAATTTCAATCACACTATATTGAAATACCCTTGTCTCTTTAAGCTAATATGATAAAGAAAACAGGGTATTATTTGTTTAAATACTATTTTAAAAAAAAAAATATGCAATTAAAGCGTGTTGTTGTAACAGGTCTTGGAGCACTAACTCCTATCGGAAATTCCATTCAAGAATATTGGGATGGTTTAATAAATGGTAAAAGCGGCGCTGCTCCAATAACTTATTATGATACTGAAAAGCATAAAACAAAATTTGCTTGTGAAGTAAAAGATTTCAATATTGAAAACTTTATGGATCGTAAAGAAGCTCGTAGAATGGATAAATTTGCTCAGTATGCTGTTGCTGCAAGCGAAGAAGCCATTAATGATGCTGGAATAACTAAGGACAATGTAAACAAACAAAGAGTTGGTGTAATTTGGGGTGCAGGAATTGGCGGATTAGAAACTTTTCAAGAAGAAGTTTTAAATTATGCTGCTGGTGATGGAACTCCAAGGTTCAACCCATTCTTTATTCCAAAAATGATTGCAGATATTGCTCCTGCGCACATTTCGATGAGAAATGGATTTATGGGGCCAAACTACACAACAGTTTCTGCTTGTGCATCATCTGCTAATGCCTTAATTGATGCATTCAATTATATTCGTTTAGGTCTTTGCGATGTTATCATCTCTGGAGGTTCTGAAGCAGCTGTTACTATAGCTGGAATGGGCGGATTTAATTCTATGCAAGCTTTATCAACAAGAAATGATAGTCCAGAAAAAGCCTCAAGACCTTTTGATGCTACTCGTGACGGCTTTGTTCTTGGTGAAGGTGCTGGTGCTTTAGTGCTTGAAGAATACGAACATGCCAAAGCGCGTGGCGCCAAAATATATTGTGAAGTTGGGGGTGGCGGAATGTCATCTGATGCTTATCATTTAACAGCTCCGCATCCTGAAGGAATTGGTGTAATTGCCGTTATGGAAAACACTCTTCGAGATGCCGGAATGTCTCCTGAGAAAGTAGATCACATCAATACTCATGGAACTTCTACACCTCTTGGCGATGTTGCCGAATTAAAAGCAATTTCTCATGTTTTTGGTGACCATGCTAAGAATATCAATATCAATTCGACCAAGTCTATGACGGGTCACTTGCTTGGTGCTGCTGGTGCAATTGAAGCTATTGCTGTAATTTTAGCAATGAAAAACGGTATTGTTCCTCCAACCATTAACCATGAAGTTGTTGATGAAAACATTGATCCTTCTTTGAATTTGACTCTAAATAAAGCGCAAAAAAGAGAAATCAATGTTGCTATGAGTAATACATTTGGTTTTGGTGGTCACAATGCTTGTGTATTATTTAAAAAATTGGAAGAATAACCACTAAATGAGTTTATTAAAAAAAATATTTTCTAAAAGTTCCCGTCCTACAGAAGGCGGGAATTTTTTTGGTGATATAGAACGAATCATAGGTTTTAAACCAAAAAAAATTGAGAATTACACAAGAGCATTTACCCATCGCTCTATAAATAAAGTAGATTTAAAAGGAAATCCTATTAGTTACGAAAGACTTGAATTTTTGGGTGATGCGATGCTGAGTTCAGTAATTGCGGCTCATCTATTTAATGAAGTTCCGTCTGGAGATGAAGGTTATTTGACTAAAATGCGCTCTAAAATAGTTAGCCGTGAACATCTTAACGAGCTAGGAAAGGACTTAAATTTAATTAAATTTGTTGAAAGTAAAGTGCAAACCCAGCATTTTGGTGAAAACATACATGGAAATATTTTTGAGGCATTAGTTGGAGCTATCTTTTTAGATCAAGGTTATTCACATTGTGAAAAATTTATCCATAAAAAAGTAATTGAGCCTTATGTTGATATACCAAGACTTGAAGGAAAAGTAATCAGCTATAAAAGTTTGTTGATAGAGTGGTGTCAAAAAGAAAAAAAGACATTTCATTACGACATTTTTGAAGATAATAGCATAAGTGGTGATCGCCTTTTTGGTGTTAAACTTAGTATTGACGATGTTGTTGTGGCAAAGGCAAGAGCAACTTCTAAAAAGAAAGCCGAGGAAAAAGCTTCACAAAGAGCCTATTTTGCGTTTCAAGGAAAAATCGACAAAAAAAATAAATAATTCTCAAAACTATATCGTTTTCGTTGATAAATAAACAGTTAGTTCAAAATATCAAGGAATTTTCTCAACAAGAAATACTATATTTACACCTAAATTTTCAATAAAATGGCAATTCATAAATTGATAATTGATGATTGTGAAGAGACTAATTTTGAGCTATTAGCAATTCATACTTCACTAGAAGACTATCGTTTAGCCTATTTTATTAACCAAAAGCTTCCTGTGCTTCTTTCAAAAAATGAAAAACAAATACAGGTTATTAGTAAAGCTGGCAAAATAAATTTTTCTAAATACAGTTATAACAATACAGAAAAACAAGAATATTGGGATTTAATTCAAAATAAAAATGAAATTATTATTCAAAAGAAATTGACAACCCAAAATCTTTTTGGTAATGAAGAAGAAACAACAACAACTTATTTAGTTCCAGAATTTAAAAAAGTTGATTATTTTATAAAAATTGAAAACGCAGAAATTGATATTGAATCAATTTTATCCGAAATAAATACAATAGAAAGAATTTCAACGGTTTATGCTGTTGATTTAGCTAAAATAAAATCAAAAAACAATCTAATTTTTTAATACAAATGCCAACAAATAAAAAAACAAAAATTGTAGCCACACTTGGTCCTGCTTGTAGCACTAGAGAAGTTCTAAAAGACATGATTGAGGCTGGTGTTAATGTTTTTAGAGTAAATTTTTCGCATGCCGATTATGATGATGTAAAATCTAAAATAGATTTAATTAGAGGTTTAAATGATGAATTCGGTTATACAACAGCAATTTTAGGTGATTTACAAGGGCCAAAACTTAGAGTTGGTGTAATGAAAGAAGATGTAGTTGTAAATCCTGGTGATATCATCACATTTCAAACCGCCGAAGATGTTCCTGGAACAGCCGATAGAGTTTATATGAACTACAAAGCATTTCCTAGCGATGTAAATCCGGGCGAAAAAATCCTTTTGGACGACGGAAAATTAATGTTTGAAGCATTAGAAACCAACGGAACAACCGAAGTAAAATGTAGAGTAATTCAAGGTGGACCATTAAAATCTAAAAAAGGTGTAAACTTACCTAATACCAAAGTTTCTTTACCTGCATTAACAAAGAAAGACATAAAAGATGCGCTTTTTGCAATAGAACAAAAAGTAGATTGGATTGCGCTTTCATTTGTAAGAACCGCCGAAGATTTGATGGAATTACAAGATTTAATTGCTAAACATTCGGATCATAAAATTCCAATTATTGCTAAAATTGAAAAACCAGAAGGTGTAGAAAACATTGATAAAATTGTAGCTTATTGTGATGGATTAATGGTGGCTCGTGGCGATTTGGGTGTTGAAATTCCAGCTCATGAAGTTCCGTTAATTCAGAAAAAATTAATTCATAGAGCTAAAACAGCTCGTATTCCTGTAATTGTGGCTACGCAAATGATGGAAACCATGATTACAAGCCTCACACCTACTCGTGCCGAAGTAAATGACGTTGCCAACTCTGTTATGGATGGTGCTGATGCTGTAATGCTTTCGGGAGAAACTTCTGTTGGAAATTATCCAGTGCAAGTAATTCAGCAAATGACACAAATTATTGAAGCTGTTGAAGATTCGCCGCTTATTCAAGTACCACAAAATACACCACAAGTTAGAACCAATCGTTTTGTTACAAAATCAATTTGTCACCATGCAGCTATGATGGCTAATTATATTAAAGCAAAAGCGATTTGTACTTTAACCAATAGCGGTTATACTGCTTTTCAAATTTCGGCTTGGCGACCATCGGCTCATATACTAGTTTTTACGTCAAATAAGCGCATTTTAACGCAATTAAATCTGCTTTGGGGCGTGAAGTCTTTCTATTATGATAAATTCGTTAGTACAGACGATACTGTAACCGATGTAAATGAAATTGCTCGTGTAAAAGGATTTGTTGACAAAGGCGATTTCTTAATCAATCTTGCGGCAATGCCAGTAACCGAAAAAGGAATGGTAAACACCTTGAGAGTTTCGGAAATAGAGTAAAATCATAAGTAATAAAAATATGAAATCCGTCTTGTTGAATAACTTGACGGATTTTTTGTGATTGTTTATTTAGAAAATATTTTTTTACGCACAACTTTGTGATTGTTTTTTTTAAAAAATAATATTTGTGCACAATTTTATTTAAACAAAACGCTACGCGAATACCTCCTGACTTTGCGCCAAACTTTTATACACTTTTTGCTTTAAAATATAAAAAGCAGGTTTTTTGTTTAAAATGGGCTATATAAATATAAAAATAAAACCCTTTTTAGTAAAAGCACTTCGACTGCATTCAGTGTGACAATTGTATTAAAAATCAAATTTCAATTGAACTTCAACGGTTTTTTTGACTTCGGCATTGAGATTGTTTAACGAAATTCCGAGAAGTCGAACCGATTCTTTCATGCGTTCTTGAAACAAAAGTTCTTTGGCAGTTTCTAGCATTAATGCTTTGTCTGAAATAAAATAAGGCAAGGTTTTACTTCGTGTTTGCTGCGAAAAATCACTGTATTTTATTTTGAGTGTGACTGTTTTTCCTGAAATATTGTGCTTTTTTAAT
>NZ_JBILJG010000033.1:0-29453 GCF_044377315.1 Flavobacterium sp. | reverse complement strand
CTGCAATTTGTGGGAGAGTATGTCGCCGCCTTTTTTTAGAAAACCCTATCCAAATCGGATAGGGTTTTTTTGTTGCTAAAAATTTTTAGAAAAAATTAATTAAAGATTGTCGAACAGAGAAGTTAAGTCGGATCAATCCTAAAACCTGTGGAGCAACAAAATTTAAGCATAAATATTTGTTAGTCTAAAGTCCGCCTGCGCAGATGGTACTGCAATTTGTGGGAGAGTATGTCGCCGCCTTTTTTTAGTAAAGCCCCGAACAAAAGTCGAGGCTTTCTTTTTTTGGTGGCAATGTGTCGGCCGTTGGCATCTATTGGCCGCCTTTTTTTAGAAAACCTTAGTCTTGTTAGATTGAGTTTTTTTGTTTTATGATGTAACAGTATCTAGAAAAAATGGATAGTTTTTTTTAAATCTAATAATTCTCTAATTTTTAAATCAATCGTTGATATATATTCTTACCGCGTGAGTTATAGGAGCGGCATCCTTTTCTTTTTTTCTTTAAAAAAGAAAAGATATAGCGTATAGCACGAACCTTGGGGCACGCCATACAAATTGAATAGTTTTTAAATATCTTTTATGTATTCATCATATTGTTCATAGAAAAGTTCTAGAGCATTCATTTTGTCATTAAAAAAGTCAAAAATCTCATCCCAATAACTTTTGTTACTAATGGATACGCCTGATTTTTCAACCCAAATTCGACTTATTGCTTTACCGTTTTCTAAATAATAGTTTTTTTCGTATACTAAATCTTTTAGGTACTCTTCATCAATACTGTTTTTTAGGGATTCTAGTTTTTCAAAATAGGCAATTCTTTTGGCGTCATCTTTAGGTTCTATGTCGATTGAAACTTGTGCTTTTTTATTATCTATAAAAAATTTGAAAGTAAAGTCTTTTATTTTTGTATTATAGAGAAGCCATTTTCTGGGGTATTTTTCGGCAAATTCAATCCAAAAGGCTCTTTTAAGTTCTTGTGTTTCTTCTCGACTATACATATTTGTTTTTGGAGATTTAGTTTTGTATTTTTATAATATATAAACTGATTGTATGGATTTTGATGCTTTTTTAAAAATTATTCCAAATGTAGTAAAAGAAATACTACCAGCCGAAAATGCGCATAATAAAATGGCACCACCTGAGCGAATTCAGCTTATGAAGCATTTTAATCTTGAAAATTTAAACCCAAAAGAAGCGGCCGTGATGATGCTTTTTTATCCAAAAAATAATCAAACACATTTAGTATTGATTAAAAGAACTTCTTACAATGGAGTTCATTCTTCTCAAATTGCTTTTCCTGGAGGCAAAGTTGAATATAGTGATGCTGATTATTCGGCAACTGCTTTAAGAGAAACGTTTGAGGAAATTGGGATTGAACCAAGCACTATTGAGGTTATTAGGTCTTTTACGAGCGTTTATATACCGCCAAGTAATTTTATGGTTTATCCTTTTTTTGCTATTTCAAATCAAGAACTTAATTTTGTTTTAGATGCTCATGAAGTTGCTGGAATAATTGAATTTCCATTGGTTAATTTTCTTGATGATCCTATTTTGGTGAAAAAGGTTATGGATACTTCTTATTCTAAATCAATTGAGGTTCCTGCTTTTAAAATTGAAGATTATTATGTTTGGGGTGCTACAGCTATGATGTTAAGTGAATTAAAAGATGTTTTAAAAAGAGTAATTTGAAAGCTAAGTTTTTTGTAAGTTTGCCATTCAAATTTCTTAAAGAATCATGAGTTTATTGAAAAGAAATCCATTTGGTCATATTTTATTTATTAAAAAGTTGTTAATCCGTATTTTTGGAGTGATTACTCATAGACGTTATAGAGGTTTTAATGAATTGTATATTGAAGGTTCGGAAATTATAAAACAATTGCCTGACAAAAATGTTTTGTTTATTTCAAATCATCAAACTTATTTTGCTGATGTTGTAGCAATGTTTCATGTTTTTAACGCAAGTTTGTCTGGCAGAACAGATTCTATAAAAAATGTTGGTTATTTGTGGCAACCCAAAATGAATATTTATTATGTTGCTGCAAGTGAAACTATGAAAGCTGGGCTTTTACCAAGAATTCTAGCCTATGTTGGAGCAATAACTGTTGAAAGAACATGGAGAGTAAAAGGTAAAGATATCACAGAAAAACGAGAAATAAACCCTAATGACACTGAAAATATTAGAATTGCACTTGAAGATGGTTGGGTAATTACTTTCCCACAAGGAACTACAAAATCATTCAAACCTGTAAGAAAGGGAACAGCTCATATTATTAAACAACATAAACCTATTGTAGTTCCAATTGTGATTGATGGCTTCAGGCGTTCATTTGATAAAAAAGGATTGCGAATGAAAAAGAAAGGAATTTTACAATCTTTTATAATTAAAAAACCATTAGAAATTGATTATGAAAATGAAACGATTGAAGAGATTGTTGAAAAAGTAGAATATGCAATTGAGCAACATCCATCATTTTTAAAAGTCATCCCGGCTGAAGATATTGAAGAACAAGAAAAATTAAATAAGCAAAGACTTTGGGAATATTAATATAATTTAGATTGTTTCTATTAGATTATATAGAAAAATAATAAGCCGTCTTTTTGAGACGGCTTATCTATTATAATATACCTCAAGAGCAATTATTTCAAATCAAAACGATCTAAATTCATTATTTTTACCCAAGTTTTTACAAAATCATGAACAAATTTTTCTTTATTATCATCTTGTGCATATACTTCGGCATACGATCTTAAAATAGAATTTGATCCAAAAATCAAATCTACTCTAGTTGCAGTCCATTTTGTAGCACCCGATTTTTTGTCAACAATATTGTATAAATTGTCACCAACTGGTTTCCAACTATAATTCATATCGGTTAAATTTACAAAGAAATCATTGGTCAAAACACCTTCATTGTTAGTGAAAACACCATGTTTTGTTCCGCCGAAGTTGGTACCTAAAACACGCATTCCTCCAACTAAAACCGTCATTTCGGCTGCAGTTAATCCTAATAATTGTGCTTTATCTAGCATTAATTCTTCTGGTTGCACTACATATTTAGATTTCATAAAGTTTCTAAAGGCATCATTTGTAGGCTCTAAAACTTCAAACGATTCTGTATCAGTCATTTCTTGTGTTGCATCTCCTCTTCCAGCGTGGAAAGGAACTGTTACATTAAATCCGCCATCTTGAGCTGCTTTTTCAATTGCTGCACTTCCACCTAACACAATTAAATCAGCCAAACTTACTTTTTTGCTTAATCCAGCTTGAATTTCGGTAAGTTTATTTAAAACTTTTTGAAGTCTCTCAGGCTCGTTTGCAACCCAATTTTTTTGTGGATCTAAGCTAATTCTAGCGCCATTTGCACCACCTCTAAAATCTGAACCTCTAAATGTTCTTGCACTATCCCAAGCCGTGTTAATGAGTTCCGCTCTAGTTAATCCACAATTTAATAATTTTGCTTTTAATTCTTCTGTTTCAGTAGCAGACAACGAATAGGCTACTTTTGGAATTGGGTCTTGCCAAATTAAATCTTCAGAAGGAGCATCTGCACCTAAATATCTTTCTTTTGGACCTAAATCTCTGTGGGTTAATTTGAACCAAGCTCTTGCAAAAACATCAGAAAAATAAGCAGGATCTTTATGAAAACGTTCCGAAATTTCTCTATAGGTAGGATCCATTTTCATTGCCATATCGGCATCGGTCATAATTGGATTTCTTCTCACTGAAGGGTTGTGAGCGTCAAGTGGCATGTCTTCTTCTTTGATGTTGATAGGTTCCCATTGCCATGCTCCAGCTGGACTTTTCTTTAATTCCCAATCGTATTTTAATAACAAATCGAAGTATTCATTGTCCCATCTTGTTGGGTTTGTTGTCCAAGCACCTTCTAAACCACTGGTTACAGTATCTCCAGCGTTTCCATTTCCTTTTGGATTTTTCCAGCCAAAGCCTTGTTCTTCAATTTCTCCAGCTTCTGGCTCTCTTCCTAATACTGATGCGTCGCCATTTCCATGTGCTTTTCCTACAGTATGACCTCCTGCGGTTAATGCCACAGTTTCTTCGTCGTTCATTGCCATTCTTTCAAAGGTTACACGAACGTCGTGTGCTGTTTTTAATGGGTCTGGTTTTCCATCAACACCTTCTGGGTTTACATAGATTAATCCCATCATCACGGCTGCAAGAGGATTTTCAAGGTTTCTTTCACCAGAATATCTTGTACCTTCGCCGCCCGATGCTGCTAACCATTCTTTTTCTGCACCCCAATAAATATCTTTTTCTGGATGCCAAATATCTTCACGACCACCTGCAAATCCAAACGTTTTTAAGCCCATGGATTCATAAGCCATGTTTCCAGCTAAAATCATTAAATCTGCCCAAGAAATTTTGTTGCCATATTGCTTTTTGATAGGCCATAATAATCTTCTAGCTTTGTCTAAATTTCCGTTATCCGGCCAACTGTTCAATGGTGCAAAACGAAGATTTCCTGTTCCAGAACCACCACGACCATCAGAAATTCGGTACGTTCCAGCTGAATGCCATGCCATACGAATAAACAATCCGCCATAGTGACCCCAATCTGCTGGCCACCAATCTTGACTATCGGTCATTAAATTTTTTAGATCCGATTTTAGTGCTTCTAAATCTAATTTTTTAAATTCTTCTGAATAATTAAAATCTGCTCCAAGCGGATTGGTTTTAGTATCATGCTGATGAAGAATGTCTAAGTTTAGTGATTTTGGCCACCAATCTTGGTTTTTTACACCATCGCTCAAACCTTTTTGGTTTTGATGAAATGGGCATTTGCTAATGTCATTTGAATGTTCCATAAATTTTATTTATTATTTTATTTTAAAACTATTTAGGTATAAATTATTTTATTGAATTTTATTAGCTACAAATTTATAAATTTAAAATCATAGAACTATAGATAATTTATGTTTTAAATTTATTTTTTAATAGTTTTTACTTATAGTTTCTATTTTCTTCTATTTTGTAGTTTATTGTGAAATTATATTATATTTGTTACACTAACATTAATAAACTATCAAGATGTCTTTATCTAATTTACTCAGAAAGAAACCAATCGCTAAAATTTTACAAGAAGGTGGCGATGTTGAACATTCTGGATTAAATAAAGTATTAACAGTTAAAGACTTAACCTTTTTTGGGATAGCAGCAATTATTGGTGGTGGAACTTTTAGTGCTATTGGAAATGCTTGTTTTTCGGGCGGACCAGCTGTTGTTCTTCTTTATATTATGTGTGCTATTGCTTGTGGTTTTACAGCAATGTGCTATGCCGAATTTGCTTCTCGTGTTCCAGTTTCAGGTAGCGCTTACACCTATGCTTATGTTTCTTTTGGAGAATTATTTGCATGGATTATTGGTTGGGCGTTGATTATGGAATATTCTATCGGAAATATATACATAGCATTTTCATGGAGTGGCTATTTTACCAATTTATTAGAAACATTTCATATTCATTTACCCGAATATTTGACCATAAATTATAAATCTGCTCAAGATGCTTTTGCAGCCAATAAAGGAGTTGAAGGTATAACAGCCTGGCAAAATGCACCAGTAATTGGAGGATTAAAAATCATTTTCGATTTGCCAGCAGTAATCATTAATATTCTAATTACATACTTGGTTTATAGAGGAACAAAAGAGTCTAAAAATTTTAGTAATGCAATGGTTTATATTAAGTTAGCTATTATTTTGTTAGTTATTGTTGTAGGTGCTTTTTATGTAGATATTGACAATTGGACACCCTTTATGCCAAATGGTTTTAGCGGTGTTATGACAGGAATTTCAGCTGTTTTCTTTGCTTACATTGGTTTTGACGCCGTTTCAACACTGGCAGAAGAAAGTAAAAATCCGCAAAGAGATTTACCTAAAGGTATGATTTATTCGTTGGTAATTTGCACTGTAGTGTTTATAGTTTTAGCATTAGTAATCACCGGAATGGTTTCTTACGAATTACTTGGTGTTAGTGATCCTTTAGCTGAAATTTTTGCTTTAAAAGGTGTAAAATGGATGTTGTTTATTGTGTCAATAGCTGCAGTTGTTGCTATGACAAGTGTGTTGTTAGTTTTTCAAATGGGACAACCTCGAATTTGGATGACAATGTCTAGAGATGGATTAATGCCAAAGAAATTCTCAGAAATTCATCCAAAATATAAGACGCCTGGTTTTGCAACAATTGTAACTGGTTTGGTAGTTGGTCTTCCAATATTTTTTACCGATGAGAATTTTGTGCTTGATTTTACAAGTATCGGAACTTTATTTGCGTTTGTTTTGGTTTGTGGTGGTGTTTTGATGCTTTCTCCACAAAGTGAAGCCGAATTAGCTGAAAGAGCCACCAAAGGTAAATTCAGAATTCCGTATGTAAATTCTAAATTCATTTTTCCAGCAATTATGATTTTTGCAATTATTTTAATTCAAATGTATGTCCCAACATTTTTTACCGATATTTTAGATTTTTCAGATGGAAAAATTGCGACAAATTTGCCAATGTTGGTTTTTCTTTTTATTTGTGCTGTAATGGTAGTCTTAGCATTTATCAAAAACTTATCACTAATTCCTTTGTTAGGATTGGTTTCGTGTTGTTATTTGCTAACAGGAATGGCTGTTTCTAACTGGATGTGGTTTGGATGTTGGTTGGTTTTAGGGTTGATTTTCTATTTTATGTATGGATATAAAAATAGTAAATTGAATAACATTAAAGTTAATTAATCACAAAAGAAGCAAAAGATAAAAGGGAATATTTTGAAGTAGTATAGAATTTAAAATTCTCATCACTCATAACTTTTTTACTTTGTGTCTTTTGTTTACAAAAAATTATCGTTTAAAATTCCTTTTCAATAAAGAGTAAATTACGGTATCCCAAAATTTTCCTAGTGCAAATTCGTTTTCCAAAATGTGAGCTTCTTTTACAAAGCCATTTTTTTGTAAAACTCGTTCCGAAGCACTATTATCTGGATCAATTACGCCTTCCATTGAATGCAATTGCATTTCATCAAAACCATAGGTTACAATAGCTTTTATAGCTTCGGTTGTATATCCTTTTCCATTAAATTCTGGTAAAATCATATAGCCAATTTCTGCACGATAATTCTCGGGTTGAATACGATAAATTCCCATAAATCCAACAAATTTTGAATCTTCTTTCAAATAAACGCCCCAATTTATAGCCGTATTATTTTCGATATTTTCATCAATCATTTTAAGATGCGCCAACGCTTGTTCTTCGGTTTCAATTAGCGGACGCGGAATATATTTCATAGTCTCAGGATTACCACGAAGTGCCAGTATATCATTTATGTCAGCTTCTGTAAGTCGTCGTAAAAACAAACGCTCAGTTTCTAAATTTGGAAATGGATGAAAGTTGATTGTAAGCATAATTTATAAGATTTCAATGGTAAATGAACAATCATGCTTTTTATTAGGTTCTAAAATCAAAATAGCTTCTTTTTCTGCTATGTTTCCTGATGTTTCAGTTGTATCAGAATAGCCTAACCAAGGCTCAATACAAACAAATTGAGCTCCTACTTTTGACCAAATTCCGAGGCTTTTAAAATCTTCAAAACTTACCTTTAAAATTGCTTTTCCATTTTCAAGAATTGACACTTTTTTTGATTGCAATTGTTTGAAAATCAAGGCATCTTTTTCAAATAGTTTATTAGTAATTGGTAATTCTTTATTTTCTAATGAAATAATGTAATTTGCATTTGAAAGTAAATCATTTTCAAGTAAATAGCATTTTAAATCTTCTTGTTTTTCGAATGATAAACTATAATTTTCAATTTCATTTGGCAATGCAAATGCAGGATGTGCACCAATAGAAAAAGGCATTTCTACTTTATTTAAATTGTGAATTGAGTAACCAATTTTTAATTCATTTTCAATTAGTGAATAGGTTAATTGCAATTCAAATGAAAACGGATAGATCTGTAAGGTTAATTCAAATGATTTCAATGAAAATGTAACAGAACTTTCTAATTTTTCAACAATTTCAAATTCCATATCTCTAGCAAAACCATGTCGTGTCAATTCATAGTTTTGATTTTCATAAAAATAACAATTGTTTTTCAAAGTTCCAACAATTGGAAATAAAACGGGAGAATGTTTTCCCCAAAATACTGGGTTTCCTTCCCAAATGTATTCTTTCTCATCTGCAATTTTTACCAACGAATTCAATTCGGCACCTTTTGTGTTAATGGTCGCTTTTAGAAAATTGTTTTGTATCGAAATGTTCATCAAGTTAAATATTTTATAAAAAAGTCAAATATAAGGTAACAAACTTATTGGTTTCTATACTAATTACATATTTTTGTTCACTAAATAAATCAGAAAAATGAAAAAATATTTTATAAGAGTTGCTCTCGTAACTTTTCTTTTTGGTGTTTTGACTGCAAAAGCTCAAGAAGCTAAAACATCAAATTATAATTATAACGAAGCTTTTGGAAATAATTTTTATACTAAAAATGCAACCGATACTCGTTCTGCAAGCGGACAACCAGGTGCAAAGTATTGGCAAAACAGAGCCGATTATTCGTTAACAGCGACTTTAAACGAGCAAACTAACGAAATTGTTGGAACAGAAATTTTGACCTACACCAATAATAGTCCTGATAAATTAGGGTTTTTATGGATGAATGTTGATCAGAATTTATTCAAAAAAGATTCTCGCGGAAATGCTGTAATTCCAACCAAAGGAAGCCGTAATGGCGCTAAAGGTCAAGATTTTGACGGTGGTTTTAAAATAAAATCGGTAAAAATTGTTAGCACCATTGCTGGTAAAACTGTTGAAAAAGAAGCAACATTCGTGATAACAGATACTCGTATGCAAATTCAATTACCACAAGAATTGAATGCTAATGGCGCTAGTATCAAAATCAAAACCGAATTCTCTTATATTTCTCCAATCTACGGTTCAGACAGAACAGGCGTTTTGGAAACTAAAAACGGAAAAATTTATACAATTGCGCAGTGGTATCCAAGAATGTGTGTGTATGATGATGTTCGAGGTTGGAATACTAATCCGTATCTTGGTGCTGGCGAATTTTATTTGGAATATGGCGATTTTGATATTTCTATAACAGCTCCAAGTAATCATATTGTGGTTTGTTCAGGTGAATTGCAAAATCCGACAGAAGTTTACACTGCAGAACAACAAAAGCGTTGGAATCAGGCTAAAACAAGTGACAAAACGGTTGCAATTCGTTCAGCTGATGAAGTTACAAATGCTAATTCTCGCCCAATAGGAAAAGCTGCTTTGACATGGAAGTTTAAAATGAAAAACTCTCGTGATGTTTCTTGGGCTTCTTCTGCAGCTTTTATAATTGATGCAGCCAAAATAAATTTGCCAAGCGGAAAAAAATCGTTAGCAATTTCGGCTTATCCAATAGAAAGTGATGGTCAAGATGCTTGGTCTCGCTCAACAGAATATACAAAAGCTTCAATAGAAAATTATTCTAAAAGATGGTATGAATATCCTTATCCAACCGCCATTAATGTTGCTGGTAACGAAGGTGGAATGGAATACCCCGGAATCGTTTTTTGTGAATACACATCAAAAGGAGCAGATCTTTGGGGAGTTACCGATCACGAATTTGGTCACATTTGGTTTCCAATGATTGTGGGTTCAAACGAACGATTATTTGCTTGGATGGATGAGGGATTTAATACGTTTATCAACGGATTAAGTTCTCAAGATTTTAATAATGGCGAATACAAGCAAGAAACTCCTAACATGCATCAAGCTGCTTTCACACTTACTAATCCAGAAATGGAGCCTATTATTGCTGCCCCAGATAATTTCAAAGAAGATAATATGGGACTTCTTGCGTATTACAAACCAGCGGCTGCCCTTGAAATTTTGAGAAATCATATTTTAGGAGCAGAACGATTTGATTTTGCTTTCAAAACCTATATCAATCGTTGGGCCTACAAACATCCAACTCCAGATGATTTTTTTAGAACTATGGAAAATGTTTCAGGTGAAAATTTAGCATGGTTTTGGAGAAGTTGGTTTTTAAACAACTGGAAATTTGATCAAGCCATTAAAAGTGTAAAATATGTAAAAGGTGATGCTTCCAATGGAGCTATTATTACAATAGAAAATCTTGAAAGAATGCCATTGCCAGTAATTGTTGAAATTAAAACTGTTAATGATAAAGTGAAAAGAATAACATTACCTGTAGAAGTATGGCAACGAAATGTAACTTGGTCATTCAAAGTTGATACAAACGAAGAATTAGACATTATAAAATTAGATCCGGATGCTATTTTTCCTGATAATAATGAAGATAATAATTTGTGGATAGCTTCTAAAAATGGAGTAGAGAAAGTGGAGAACTTAGATGTCTATTTAGGAAAATTTTCAAGTAAAATGATTCCAATAAAAATTGAGGTTATTGATGAAGATGGAACATTAGTTATAAACGCTGATGGGCAACCATCACTGCCGATGGTAAATGAAGGAAACGGAAAATTTACCATGAAAGAAGCGGGTGTTAGTGTGCAATATGACACTAAAAAAGAAACTTTCGCACTAGATGTTAGTGGTCAAATATTTGAATTTGCAAGAGAAAAATAATTTCTAAAACTAGAATTTTTAAAATAAAAAAGTCGCAAAGAGTCAATTTCCTGCGACTTTTTGTATTTTGAGTAAATCTTTATTTCTTTTTAGAAAAATCTGTCGTTGCAGTCAATTCAGCAATTCGGATGATTACATCTATTGCTTTTTGCATGCTTTCCACTGGAACATATTCGTATTTTCCGTGAAAGTTATGTCCACCTGCGAAGATGTTCGGGCAAGGTAATCCCATGTAAGATAAACGGCAACCGTCAGTTCCACCACGAATTGGTTTGATTAATGGTTTTATGCCCAAATCTTTCATGGCAGTTTCAGCTAAGTCTACTATATATTTTACAGGCATAACTTTTTCTTTCATGTTGTAATATTGGTCTTTAACTTCCGCAATTACTATATCTTCGCCAAATTGTTTTGCAAATTTTTTATTGATTTTTTTGGTCATTTTTTCAATAATTTCTTTACGTTTTTTGAATTTTTTGGCACTATGATCACGAATAATTAATTCTAATTTGGTTTCTTCAATGCTTCCCGAAAGTTGAGTAACGTGAAAAAATCCTTCATAACCTTTGGTTTCTTGTGGCGTTTCACCTTTTGGTAATTCGTTGATGAAATCGTTGGCAATCAACATTGAATTAATCATTTTACCTTTGGCATAACCAGGATGCACGCTTTTTCCTTTGAAAGTTATCTTGGCACCAGCCGCATTAAAATTTTCATATTCCAATTCGCCTATTTGACTTCCGTCCATAGTGTAAGCCCAATCTGCACCGAACTTTTTTACATCAAATAAATCTGCACCACGACCAATTTCTTCATCTGGTGTAAAGCAAACTCTGATTTTTCCGTGCTTGATATCTGGATTTTTGATTAAATGTTCCATGGCTGTCATAATCTCGGTAATTCCAGCTTTGTCGTCGGCACCAAGAAGTGTTAAACCATCTGTTGTAATTAGTGTTTGCCCTTTGTATAGTAATAAATCTTTGAAATAACTAGGCGATAAAACGATGTTTTTTTCTTTATTCAATACGATATCGCCACCATCATAATTTTTTACAATTTGCGGATTTACATTAGCACCAGTAAAATCGGGTGTTGTATCGAAATGGGATACAAAACCTATTGTTGGCACTTTTTCTTTTACATTGCTTGGTAAAGTCGCCATAACATAAGAATATTTGTCAATCGTAACATCTTGCATTCCGATTGCTTTTAATTCTTCTACTAATTTGTTGGCCAAATCCCATTGCTTTTTGGTACTTGGAGTAGTTTCTGAATTGGGATCTGATTCAGTATCGATTGTAACGTAGCTTATAAAGCGGTCAATAATATGTTGCATAAGAATTTTAATATTTTAGCAAAGGTACAAATTCGATTGAATTTATTATTAAATTGTCTGGATTCAAAGTTCGAAAACAAAAAAATATTTTATATTTGAAAATCTAAAACCTATGACTTATGCTGAATTTAATAAAATCTCAATTCAAAATTGTATTATTTTTTGCAACAACTTTATTGTTAGTGAATTGTTCTTCAGCTGATAAATTCAATAAAAAAATAGGACAACCAATTTCAGTAGCCAAATTGCAAAAGGACATTGATTATGTTCAACGTAAGTTAGATAAATTTTATCCTAGTATCGATTTGTATATTCCTAAACAAAACTTAGATGCAAAGTTTGATAGTTTGAGAAATGCCATAAAACAACCAATGACTAGCAAAGAATTCTATTTTGCTATAAGTCCAATAATTGCTTCGGTGCGTCAAGGTCATATGACAATGTCTCAAGTTCCTTATAAACTTTCTAAAAAGGAATCTAAGCGAATCAAAAAAGCAGGTGATGGTCCATTGTCGCAATTTAGTTTTGAATGGTTAGATAATAAGCTATATATAATAAAAAATAAATCTAAAAATGATAAAATAAAAATTGGAACAGAAGTAGTTTCAATCAATAAAATTACGCCACAAGAACTTCATTCAAAATATAGAAAAACCTATACGTCGGATGGTTTTAATACTACATTTTTACCAAAAATATTTTCAAAACGATTTGCAACTTATATGACTTATGAATTAGGTGTAAATGATAGTTTGAACTTTTTTTTTAAAGAAAAGGATTCACTTTTTTCTCAAGTAATTTCTAGAAAAAAGCCTGATGAAAAAATAAAAGCTAAAGTTATTGATTCTGCTAAAGTTGTAGCCAAACCAATTGTTGATAAAGCTAAACTAAAAGCTGAAAAGCGATTCAAAAAAATATATGGATATGACACAAAAGAAAAGGAGTACACAAAAGAGTTTAAAATTCTACCAGCAGCTAGTTCTGTAGCGGTTTTAAAAATCAGAAATTTTTCAAAAGGACATTATCATGAAATTTATGAAGAAGTTTTTGATTCAATAAAAAAAGCAGAAATTAAAACTTTAATTATAGATCTTCGCGACAATCCAGGTGGAAGAATGGCAGAAATACAAAATCTATATTCTTACTTAACAAATGAGAAACACAAGTTAACAAAACCATCAGTTGTAACTTCTAGAACTAGTTTGTGGCGAACAGGAATTGTAAAAAAACTTCCAATTTATACTTATCCATTAGTAGCAGTTGGGTATCCTTTTTATATGGGAATTACTTATTTTAAAGCCCAAAAAGTTGCTGATAGAGTCTTTACTTATAAAACAAAATTAAGAAAACCTGATAAAAATAACTTTTCTGGAAAAGTGTATGTACTAATTAATGGCATGAGTTTTTCTGCATCATGTGTTTTGTCAGCAGCTTTACAGCAAAATCCGAAAGTGACTTTTGTTGGAGAAGAAACAGGCGGCGCACTCAAAGGAACCGTTGCTGGATTTATGCCAATTGTAAAACTTCCGAATTCAAAACTTTCGTTACGATTGGGATTAATTGACATTCAATCTGTAAATCAAAGTGGTCAAGATGGTAGAGGAATTTTTCCTAATGTAGAAATAAAACCAACCATCCAAGATAAAGTTGAGAAAAAAGATCCTGAAATGGAATGGGTTATGAAACAGTTGGGAGTTAAGAGTTTGTAGTTTGCAAACTTCCAACTCCCAGCTTATTACCTTTTAATACCAACGCTTCTTATTCTGCTTTGAAGCTGCCGATTTTCTAGAATTTACTTTTTCGCCACTTCGGTTTGAATTATTTTGAAGTTTTGCAGCTACTTCAGGACTTCCAGCATGCCAAGGATAAGGATGTTCTGAAATTGTTTTTACGTCAACTTTTATCAATTTTTGAATGTCCTTCCAATACGGATGTTCGTCTTTGCTACAAAACGAAATTGCAATTCCTCCGTTTCCAGCACGACCAGTTCTACCAATTCGGTGAACATACGTTTCAGGAATATTTGGTAAATCGAAGTTGATAACATAAGGTAATTGATCAATGTCAATTCCACGAGCGGCAATATCAGTTGCTACCAAAACACCAACTTCTTTATTTTTAAAGGCATCCAAAACGCGTTGTCTAGCCGATTGTGATTTGTCACCATGAATAGCTTCGGCAGCAACTCCATGTTTGCGAAGTGCCTTTACGATATTATCAGCTCCATGTTTGGTTCTAGAAAAAACCAATAAATCTGATAAATGTTCATTACGAATTAAATGATATAACAAAGCGCGTTTATCTGTTTTTTCAACAAAATAAACACGTTGTTCCACATTTTCAGCCGTTGATGAAACTGGTGAAACTTCAACTTGCGCTGGACTTTTCAGAAACATTTCTGCTAATTCTCTAATAGCCAATGGCATTGTTGCAGAAAACAAAAGTGTTTGTCTATTATTAGGAGTTAATTTTACAATCTTCTTTACATCGTTTACAAATCCCATATCGAGCATTTGATCGGCTTCATCAAGAACCAAAACGTGTAAGTGATCTAAGTCGATATAACCTTGTTT
Organism: Flavobacterium sp.; assembly: GCF_044377315.1. Taxonomy (GTDB): domain Bacteria; phylum Bacteroidota; class Bacteroidia; order Flavobacteriales; family Flavobacteriaceae; genus Flavobacterium. The sequence goes on along the minus strand of NZ_JBILJG010000033.1, from coordinate 14,952 downwards.
GTGCAAATCAAGCAATCTTCCTGGTGTTGCGATTAAGATATCGACACCTTTTCGCAATTGATCAACTTGTGGAATTTGAGAAACACCTCCAAAAATAGTAAGTTGCGTTAGATTGGTATATTTTCCATAATCGTCAAAATTTTGTCCAATTTGAACAGCTAATTCACGAGTAGGCGTAATGACAAGAGCACGAATTTGTTTCGACTTTTTAGACGATCCAACAATTCGGTGCAATTGATGTATAATAGGTATAGCAAAAGCAGCAGTTTTTCCAGTTCCAGTTTGAGCGCAACCTATTAAGTCGCTTCCTGCTAAAACAATTGGAATGGCTTGTTCCTGAATGGGAGTAGGTTGGGTATAACCTATTTCATAAATAGCTTTCTGAATGCTTTTGGATAATGATAAATCTTCGAATAACATAAATAAAATAGCTTAATCGATTAATTTTAGTGATTAAGACGTGGCAAAGATAGTTTATTTAGTTTTAATCGATTTTTTGATGAAACGAACTATTTCCTTTTATAAAATCAGTTAACATATAGCCAATTAATTTTCCAATAAGATGTTTGCTTTTTTCTTCACCAAGTTCTGGCGCACCTTCGCAAATGTGTAGATAAGAGACATTTTTACTTTTGGCAAAATGATAAATAAACTGACGCACTTGTTCTACCGAAAAACCACTTGGTCCCATAGCACTGCTAGCAATATTAGGAATGGCATCTAAGTCTATTTCAAGTCCGTAAAAATCATTGTTTACAAATTGAAATGCTTTTGAAAGTTCATTTTCAAAGTTTTTTTCTTTTCTAATTGCTATTTCATCGTATGTATTATAGGAAACCCTATCATCAATATTTTTAAGAATTTGTAAAACGTTTTTAGATGTATAATTTTCGTGTAAACCAAAAATGAAGTACTTTTTCAAAAATCCTTCTTCATACGCATAGTTAAATCCGTTACCACTATGTCTTCCTTCCAAAATTCTAAAATCAGAATGTGCATCTATATTTATGGCGTTGATTGGTTTTCCTTTGGCAAGCGCCGTTCCTTTTATGTTTCCGTAGGCGTTGTTATGTCCGCCACCAATAACGATTGGCGTTTTACCAGATTTGATGATAGTAGAAATGATATAAACAACTTCTTTATCAATTTTTTCAACCAAATCGCTGAATTTTTTTCTGTCATTAATGTTGGTAAAATCTAATTCTTTCACCGCTTCCATTTCTTTAACTACATCCAATTTTCCAAGCACAATGATTTGATTTCCTTTGCAAAAACGATTGTGTTGGATATTGGCAATGCTTGCAATAGCACAATCCCAAGCGGAAGCTGCTCCTGGACGACCAAAATTGGCTCTAACACCAATGTCTTCTGGAATTCCAAATAATACATATTGTGCTTCACATTCTTTCATAAACGAATTTAATTCCTTATCTTTGGGCACCGTAATCATTTTCTCGCCAAACTTTATTTCGCCATTTCGATGATGGGTAACTTTTGCTAAGTCATTGATTGTGAAGGGAATTAATTTTTCCATTATTGTAAATTTGTTTTTCCAAAAATATACTTTTTTGCGAATATTTACGTTACATAATCTAAAATCATGTTTCACTTAACCTTAAAATAAAAAAAATATGAAAAATTCACAGAGTAATTCAAAGTTAAAAGCCGTAATTTTAGTACTGGTTTTATTGTTAGTTGGAAGTTTGGGATATATCTACAAACTTACTTCTGATGTAAATACAACTCAGGCTATTTTAACTACTACTAAAACTGAAAAAGAGACAGTTGTAGAAAATTTGGAAACTTTGAAAACTAAATACGATGAAGCTATTGCTGAAAACACAACTATTTCGGACGATTTGGTAGCCGAAAGAGAAAAAGTAGTTAAATTATTAGCAGAAATAAAAAAATCAAAAGGTGATGCTTCAGCTATGGCAAAATATAAAAATCAATATTTTGCATTAGAATCTAAAATGAAAACATTGATTCAAGAAAATGACTTGCTTAAAAAAGATAATCAAAAATTGGTAACACAACGAGACAGCACAGTTACGATTCTTGGTGAAGCTCGTAAGAATAATGAAGATTTATTGGCTATGAATGATGGTTTGACTAAGACAGTTGAAAAAGCTGCTAAGTTAAAAGTTCTTAATACAAAAGGGGTTGCTTTTAAAGTAAAATCATCTGGAAAAGAGATATTTACAGATAAAGCGAGTAGAGCAGATATGCTAAAAATAAGCTACACAATTGCTGAAAATGAAGTGGCAAAATCTGGAACAAAAAGCTATCAAGTTCAAGTAATTGATAGTAAAAACAACGTTCTTGGCGATAAAAAAACAGCAACTTTTGGCGAAAAAATCTTGACATATAGTTTTGATTCATCTGTAAATTATGAAAATAAAACGGTTGATGTTGTTCAAAATTTACCAGGTAATAATTTTGAAAAAGGCGTTTATTATGTAAATATTTTTGATAAAAACGAATTAGTTTCTTCTACAAGTTTTACGCTAAAATAAACTCCTGATTTTGTTATATTTACCACGGTTTTACTTTTTAAATAAGTGAAACCGTGGTTTTTTAGTAAGTTATCCTTCCTTCAATCATAACGGTTTCAATTAGATTGCTTCCAAAAGCATACGGTAATTGATAATAAGAAGTTATTGGTTTTGTGATAATAATATTTGCTTTTTTGCCTATAGTAATGCTTCCGTGTGTATCACAAATTCCCATTGCATAAGCACCGTTTATTGTAGCTGCATTTATAGCTTCTTCTGGCGTCATTTTCATTTTGATACAAGCTGTTGCAACCACAAAATTCATATTTCCAGACGGTGTTGAACCCGGATTAAAATCGGTTGCAAGTGCTAATGGTAAGCCTGCTTGAAGTATTTTTCTTGCTGGTGTATAAGGAATACTCAAAAAATAGGAGCAAGATGGTAAAGCAACAGGCATTGTTTCCGAATTTTTTAATGCTTCAATATCTTCATCAGTTACGATTTCAAGATGATCTACTGAAAGCGATTTGTGTTTTACACATGCTGCAACTCCACCAATTGCATTGAATTGATTTACGTGAATTTTTGAAATTAAACCATGTTTTTTTCCAGCTTCCATTATTTTTTCGGTTTCTTCTACAGAAAAGTAACCCGTTTCGCAAAAAACATCGATGTATTCTGCTAAATTTTCTTCAGCAATTTTAGGTAGCATTTGATTAATAATTAAATCAATATATCCAGAATGATTGTCTTTATATTCTGACGGAAAAGCATGCGCGCCAAGAAAAGTTGCTTTAATTTTGATTGGATAATTTTCGGCTAATTTTTTGATAACTCGAAGCATTTTTAGTTCACCTTCTACAGTCAATCCGTAACCCGATTTTATTTCGACAGCACCAGTTCCTAGTTGCATTACTTCTTCTAAACGAACTTTCGATTGGTTGTAAATTTCTTCTTCACTAGTTTCATTTAGTTTTTTTGCCGAATTTAGAATTCCGCCACCACGCTTAGCAATTTCTTCGTAGGATAATCCATTTATTCTATCTACAAATTCACCTTCTCTATTACCAGCGTAAACTATATGTGTGTGACTATCGCACCAAGTTGGAAGCACAATTTTGCCAGTTGCGTCAATCGTTTTATCAGCATTTATTTTGGGACAATTTTCCATTGTTCCAAAGTTGGTAATGTATTCATTTTCAATTACTAAAAAAGCATTTTTTATAGTTGGTAGCGTTGCCATTTCTTTGCCAGAAACTTTTTTGACATTACTTTCTCTTATTTGCAAAAGCTCTTTAATATTGGTAATTAGCGTAATCATGGATTTTATTTTTTTGTAAAAATACTTTTTAAAAAATAATTCTTTATAAATTTAAACAAAATTTGAATCCATGAGAAAAATTAAGTATAAAAAAGGTAGAAAAGTACAACCGAGTTTTTTTGAATATACAGGAATTCATAAGCAAATTGAAACTGAAATTCAGTTGTTTGTTTACAATAACCATGATTTAACAGAGTTTAAAGAGATACATGTCAAAGATTTAGAAAAAAATATTGATTTATCAAAAGTAAATTGGCTTAATATTCACGGATTGAATAATTTAGAAATTATTAAGTCTGTAGGAGAATACCTAAAGGTTGATAATTTTATGCTTGGAGATATTTTGAATACTACCAAACGTACCAAATTAGATGAATACCAAGATGTTCTTTTTTTTAATATAAAATCATTGCTACCAACTGAAAATGAAGAGAATATTAATGTTGAACAAATAAGTTTTTTATTAAAAAATGGTGTTTTAACATCTTTTCAAGAAAAAAGAAGCGATTATTTTACTCATATTAGAGAACGAATTAAAACGCATTCAGGTATTGTAAGAGAGCAAAAAGCGGATTATTTATTGTATTTATTACTTGATGCTATAATGGAAAATTTTTACATAACGCTTGAAAATGAAGAAGATAAAGTTGAAGAGTTAATCAATTTGTCAAAAACTAGCACAAGCCCTGCAATACTTGAACTGATTGAAAAGCATCGCGACAATTTTAATTTCTTAAAACGTTCTATAATTCCGCTTCGAGATTCATTGTATTCTATAAAAAGTATGAAAGATGACAATGTTTTTAATTCGATTGAGCGTGAAAATTATAGTTTTTTTGATCGATTACATCAAAAATGTCTTGAGCTTTTAGAGCAAATAGAATACGATTCTTCAACATTAGACAGTGCTACCAATTTTTTCTTTTCAACTCAAAATCATAAGATGAATAATGTTATGAAAACGTTGACCGTTGTGTCGGTTTTCTTTATGCCATTAACCTTTATTGTTGGCGTATACGGAATGAATTTTGACAACATGCCTGAATTACACTGGAAATATGGTTATTTTATTATTTTAGGGTTTATGTTATTACTTTTACTAGGAATGATTTATTATTTCAAAAAGAAAAAATGGTTTTAATTTTTGGTTTAAAAGTTTAATGTTTAAAAGTTTAATGTTTTAGAGTTTATATGTTTTAGGGTTTGGTGTATTTATTAACAATACATTTTTGAAATATTTTTGAAGTTTTATTGTGAAGTAAAAATATATGAATTACCTTTGAAGCTGTATATACATCAAATTCTGTAAAAACATGTTTACATTTCAACAGTATTTAGGTTTTTTAATGTTCTTGACCATTTTAACCATTGGTTTTTGGTTGATGATTTTCTTGATTCACTTTGTATTCTATTGGGTATTTGGTGCTACTAGAGAATTATTGAAAGAAAGAAAAGCCGCTAGAGAATTAGAGCAAGCTTAATTGATTGTTCTACTAAAAAAAGTCCTGAATTTCAGGACTTTTTTTTGTTTAGTAAAATTGAAAAACCACTATTTTAATTAATTTTGACGAATTAAACTCAAAATATAAATTATACAAAGCTTATGTTTTTTTTATAAAAGAACATTAAGTTTATAAATAGGTGAAATTAGGTTTAGAAACCTTCGCCACCGCCATTATCTTCTTGTTGTTGTTTTTTAGGTTGTTTTTCTCTTTCGTTTTTAGCACGATTTATTCGGTAAGTGAAAGAAAGTGTAATTTGTCTTTCACGCCATTGCATTTCTGTATAGGAATCTACACTTCCAGAAATGTATGTGTCGAAAATTCTTTTTCTTGAGTTGAAAACATCGTTTACATTTAGCGCAATTGTTCCTTTGTCTTTTAAAACATCTTTACTAAACGCTAGATTTGCACTTGCTATCCCATAAGACTTTCCTTGAGCATTATTTTGAGGACCATTATAATTGGCGTTAGTTTGCCACTCAATTTTATATGGTAATGTTACTTTTGAATTTATACGTGCAAACCAGGAACTTGTTTTGTTGTCAAAATTTTGCGTAACAATTGTATTTGTAAAATCAGTATAAGTATAATCACCTTTTGTATCAATATTAAAATAGTTGAAATTGCTGTTTATTCTCCACCATTTGTATGGTGAATAATTGAGTGTAAATTCAAATCCAGCTCTATATTCAGTAGCTAAGTTGATTGGCGTTGCAATAATTAATGGTATTCCGTCATTAGTTAATTCGCCAGATTTTTTTCTTACAAATTGAAAAACATCAGTAGTTTTGTTTACATATAATGATGAACTAAACGTTAGTTTATCCCATTTTTTCAAGTAACCTAAATCGATAGCGTCTGTCATAGCTGGATTTATATCTGGATTTCCTTGAAAAATATTGATGTTACTCGAAATATTATTAAATGGAATTAGTTGCCTTCCTCTTGGACGCTGAATTCTTCGGCTGTAACTAATAGATGCACTTGAATTATTTTTTAATTCATAAGTAAAAAATGCGCTAGGAAAGAAGTTGTCGTATTTTTTATTAATAAAAGTTGATTTTGGTAACGAATTTATATCAATATCAGAATCTTCCCAACGTAAACCAACTAAAATAGAAAGCTTGTTAAATTTTGTTCCAAATTGCGAATAAAGTGCATTTACCTTCTCTTTATATTGAATAACATCGGTAAAATCATTGTTAGCAAGCCCATTATTGATAACTGAAAAATCTGTTAGAAGTTCACTAAAATCGCCACGATAACCTAATTCTAATTGATTGTTTTTTCCAAATGGTAAGACATAATCGGTAACAATTAAATCACGAGATTGATTTTGAACATTGAAAGATTGATCAAATCCAATGCTAGTGTTATTTGTATTTGTATCAATTATTCTTGCTGTATTATCATCTTTATTTCGTGAAAACGAAGCATCAATAGATAATTTATGTCCATCTTTTTTGAATTTTTTCAAGAAACTAGAAGTAAATTCAGTATTAACACTAAAACTATCTTCGTTACTTATACGGTTTCTAGAAAAATCAAAAACATTACTTGCATCCAAATAATCTTGATTAACATTATCAACATTGTCACCATTGTTTCTTCTATAGTTAAAAGCATTTGACCATGTAATATCTTTTGTCAAAAACCAATCAAATCCAAAATTTCCGTTATAGCCTTTACCTAATCGCTTGTTTTTTCTGGTTTCGTAAACATAACTTTTGGTTGTATTATCAGCATTCAAATATTCTGAATCAAAAAGTCCGTTTCCTGGATTATCTCTATAATTATAACCTTGCGTAGTAAAAAGGTTAAAATTATCCATTTTATAGTTCAAAGTTCCGCTCAAACCATGATTGTCTGGATAACCAGTTGTGGCAATAAACGTTCCGTTAAGACCGTTTGTTTTTCCTTTTTTGAGTACAATATTCAAAATTCCACCGCCACCTTCTGCATCGTATCTTGCTGATGGATTGGTGATTACTTCTACTTTTTCAATAGCATCTGCGGGTATTAATCTTAGTGCTTCTGTAATGTTTATTGCATTAGATGGTCTTCCGTCAATTAAAATTCTCACGTTTTCGTTTCCACGAAGTGCAACGGTTCCTTCTGCATCAACAGTTACCGATGGTATATTATCTAAAACATCGCTAACAGTTCCGCCTTTTACCATCAAATCTTTACCTACGTTATAAACTTTTTTGTCTAGTTTAATTTCTACCGTTGTTTTTTCGGCTCTAATTTCTACTGCTTGTAATTGTGTTGCATCTTCTTCTAACGAAATTGTGCCAAGATTGGTGTCTTCGGTATATATTTGAGCTTTAAGTTCGGTACTTTTAAAAGAAATAAATTCGACTTTTACATCATAATTTCCAGCACTAACATCTACTACAAATTCGCCATTTGCGCTAGTAATTGCTCCAAAAATAGCTTTAGGATTTTTGGTGTTGATAAGTGTAATTGTGGCGTATTCTAATGGTTGTTTGCTGATTTTTTCAACAATTTTCCCCGTTATTTTTATTTTTTTTCGCTCAGGTTGTTGGGCAAAAGTTAGAAATGTTAGTAGAAATAATGCAATCGAAAATAGTTTCATATAAATAATTTATTGTATAACCACAAAGCTAGATAATGGTTTAAGGACTAAATCACAAATGTATGTTAAAAGCAAAAACTTACATAATAGACTTTGCATTTTCCAATGGTCGTGCAATAACTGCTTTCTCGCCATTTATGACAATTGGTCTTTCAATAAGAATTGGATTAGCAACCATTGCTTGAATGATTTCGGTATCTGACAACGTTTTGTTTTTGAAATTTTCTACCCAAACGGGTTCTTTTTTTCTAACTAAATCAATGGGTTTAATTCCTAATTTTGAAATTATTTTTTTTAATTCTTCAAACTTTGGAACTGTTTCAAGGTATTTGATGACTTCAAATTCTTTTCCAGATTCGGTTAAAAAAGCTAGGCAATCTCTTGATTTTCCGCAACGTGGATTGTGTAAAATTTGTATCATGATTTTAAGTAAATTTTTTATGCAAAGTAATTGAAATATATTTTAAAAAAAACGTAACTTGTGCGTAGCAAATTTAGTTTTTTTCAGAACTAATCTTAAAACTTTAAATTTTATATGAAATGTTTATAGAACAGGGAATTAAACCCGAAATGAAATTTTGGAAATACATTGTTGGCTCATTTGTTATCTTTTTTCTATCAAGCTTCGGACAGATTCCGTTAATGATTGGAATTTTTGCCAAATCATTTTCTAATGGAAAAGGAATGCCACAATTGGACGAAAAAAGCTTAATGACTTACCTTGAACCAAATTGGACTTTATTTTTGATAATGTTGAGTTTTATTTTTGCTATGTTGGGTATTTATATTGTTGTAAAAAACATTCACAAACAAACCATGTTATCTATTACAACTTCAAGGGCAAAAGTCGATTGGAGCCGTATTTTCTTTTCATTTACAATTTGGTCACTTTTTACTGTAATTTCAACGACAATTTTATTTTATATTTCTCCTGAAAGTTTTGTAATGAACTTCAAATTAGTTCCGTTTTTGATTTTAGTAGTCATTGGAACACTTATGATTCCTATTCAAACGAGTTGTGAAGAATATGTTTTTAGAGGTTACTTGATGCAAGGTTTTGGAAATTTAGCTCGCAATAAATGGTTTCCATTGGTAATGACTTCCTCAATTTTTGGATTAATGCATATTGCCAATCCTGAAGTAACTAAAATGGGTTATATTGTCTTAGTTTACTACATAGGAACAGGCTTTTTTCTTGGAATTTTAACGCTCATGGACGAAGGAATGGAACTTTCACTTGGTTTTCATGCTGCCAATAATTTGATAGGCGCTTTGTTGGTTACTGCAGATTGGTCAGTGTTTCAAACACATTCTATCTTAAAAGATATTTCCGATCCATCAGCGGGTTTTGATGTTATTCTACCTGTTTTAATAATATATCCAATTTTGCTATTTATTTTTGCTAAAAAATACAATTGGATCAATTGGAAAGAAAAGCTAACAGGTAAAATTTACCTAACAAATTCTAATCTAATTAACGAAAAACACGTAACTAATGATTAATCCAACTTACAACAGCGTTCACAACAAATTCAAGTTAAACGGTTTTCATTTTAGCGCAGATGATATGTTGCGTGTAGCCTATAGTTTTATAAAAGAAGGTGCTGATTTTCAGAAACCTGTTGGGAATTTTTTTCTTGATTGGTTTGATGACAAACCCTATTTAGAAGTTAAAACATCGGGAACAACTAGTGCGCCCAAACTAATTAGAATAGACAAACAAGCAATGGTAAATTCGGCATTAGCAACTGGAGATTTCTTTGAATTAAATCCGGGTGATAAAGCATTACATTGTTTGCCAACCAATTATATTGCTGGAAAAATGATGTTCATTAGAGCCTTTATTCTAGGATTAGATATGGATTTTGTAGCGCCAAGTGCCAATCCTTTGTATAATAATGATACTTTTTATGATTTTGCAGCTATGGTTCCGTTGCAAGCAAAAAGTTCTTTGGCTGGTTTGAAAAGAGTTAAAAAAATGATTGTTGGTGGCGCCAAGATCAATCCAGATTTGGAAAAACAATTAATGAAAGTTTCGACCAAAGTTTATGAAACCTACGGAATGACCGAAACCATTACGCATATTGCTGCAAAATTAGTAGGCGAGAAGTCATTTACCGTTTTGCCAGAAGTTACTATTTCGTATGATGATAAAAATTGTTTGGTAATTCACGCGCCAAGAATTTCAGATGAAGTTATTGTAACCAACGACCTTGTTGAATTGGTAAACGAAAACCAATTTAAGTTTATTGGTCGTTATGATAACGTGATAAACAGTGGCGGCATCAAGTTAATTCCTGAAGAAATTGAGCGTAAATTATTTGATAAAATTGAACCAAGATTTTTTATTGCAGCCAAAGAAGATAAAGAGTTAGGCGAAAAAGTAATTTTGGTAATAGAAGGCGAAAAATTGGAGTTGGAAAACACTCTTTTTGATGATTTCGACAAATATGAAAAACCTAAAGAAGTTATTTTTATACCAAAATTTAAAGAAACCGCTACTGGAAAAATCTTGAGAAAAGAGAGTTTGGAGTAGGTTTTTTTTAGCTGTTTGGATGAAAATTATTTAACTTATAAAATTAACGTCAGACTGTGAAAAAACATCACAATCTTTGCAACAAATATACTAAAATAGTTGTAAGAAAGTTATAGTTTTTTTATCTTTAACCGAGTACGCGACCCCTATGCTGGTGGTGTACTCATGATTTTTAATTTGTTTTTTTGGTATTCGTGAATGTAAACATTTGAAAGGCGCACTCCGTCAGTTTCTGGCGGAGCCGTCTACTCGATTGTCGGCTGTGCTAATTATCAGTTCCGTTATGCCACAAAGCAATTAATTCGGCTTTAGTTTTAAATTTGTATTCAGTTTTATACACTTTTAATATTTCGTTGTCTGGAAAATCTCGACTTATGTTTTTAAGTTCAAGTTCTGCTTTTTTAAGTTCTCCCTTTGTTTCCAAAGCAGATAAATATTCCATTCGGAAGTTAAAATCATTTTTCAGTTCGGTTTTCATTAAGTTTTCATATTCACTTAAACCAATTTTATAATTTTTTTCTGCTTCAGTTTTGTTTCCATCGATGTCAAAAAATAGTCCACGTTGAATTTTCCATAAAGGTTGTTGTGGTTTAAGTTCAATCATTTTTGCATTATTTTTAATCGATTCTTTAATGTCTTTTTTCCAAGTCAAGAATTTACTTTTAGTATAATAAGCATTAAAATAACTTTCGTCAATTTCGATAGCTTTGTCAACTAAAACTAAACAACTGTCAATTTTTATACTTTCGTCTTGATTAGATTTCATAAAAAAATCGTTAGCTTTTTTTACTAAATCTTTGGCTTCTTTTTCTTGTCCATTACAAGAAACAATTGATAAAAATATTGTCAGAATAAGTAGTTTTTTCATTTTAGTATTTTTGGCCGCATAGAATACAACGTCAGACTGTGAAAAAACATCACAATCTTTGCACTAAATATACTAAAATAGTTGTAAGAAAGTTATAGTTTTTTTATCTTTAACCAAGCACGTGACCCTTACGCTCGGTGGTGTACTCATGATTTTTAATTTGTTTTTTTGGTATTCGTGAATGTAAACATTTGAGAGGCGTACTCCGTCAGTTTTTGGCAGGGCCAGTCTACTCGATTGTTCGATCGGCTTTTATTTTTTTACAAGAATTTTTTCTTTAGGAATTCTTTTCACAATATTTTTTTTTGATTTTCTACTTGCGATAAATTCACTAATTTCTTTTCTTTCTTGTTCTGTTAAAGGTGGACTTTGAATTAAAAAATCAACACCTTTTGGTTCTTTTATTAAATTCATTTTTTATGATTTAAAATATTTTGTTACTAACTTTTTTGCAGATTCTGTTTCAATAATCATTCGCTGATTTTTGAAATGATAAGCTCCTAGATTTTCTTCGTAATGTTTTATTAAATTTGTTTTGGCGGTAAACGCAACGAATCCGTCAAAACCTTTTTGGAACGAAACTTTACAAGCATAAGCAACTAAATTTCCGGCAACACCTTCATAAAGTTTGTTTTTCCCAATATTAAAAGGAGAACTTTCCAGTAAGTTCATGTAAATATGATCTTGTTCTATTGTTATACTTAAAAGACCTTGTATTATAGATGAATTATTTACGATAGTTAGTTTATAAACTTCTTTCTGTAAATCGCTAAATTCTACTTTCCAATCAAAATTCCATTTATTTTTTTTAGTAATATTTTTCAAATCCAAGCTCGTCATTCTGCTAACTTCAGTTTGAAAACTATCGCCAGAAATTGTATTCAGAATAGAATCTGTTAATTTATCAATTATGAAATTTTGCTCTATTTGAATTTTATTACTCATAAGTCAAAAATACAAATTATTTTTAATTTTTTGAAATATAATTTACGTCCATTTTTTTGAGCGTTCCGAGAAGCTGATGCACAACGTCAGACTGTGAAAAAACATCACAATCTTTGCAACAAATATACTAAAATAGTTGTAAGAAAGTTATAGTTTTTTTATCTTTAACCGAGTACGTGACCCCTATGCTGGTGGTGTACTCATGATTTTTAATTTGTTTTTTTGGTATTCGTGAATGTAAACATTTGAAAGGCGCACTCCGTCAGTTTCTGGCGGAGCCGTCTACTCGATTGTGCGTTCGTTTTTTATTTTCCGATAATCCATTCTATTATCGATTTTAAACCGATAAAAATTGAAATTAAAATAATAATCAATATTGCGTAAAATATATTTTTGAATAATTTTTGTTTGAAAGTTTCTTTCTGTCTAATGTTACTCTTTTTTTGAATATTTAATTTTGGTTGAAATTTTGGAATGTAATTTACTTTTAGTTCACTATCTTTTTCTAATTCAGATAGTTTTTGTTGAGCATATTTTGGTAATTTTTCTTTTTCTCCGCGAAAAACGATTTCTTGTAAAATTTGATAACCAGAATTTTTAACAGACTTTTCATATATTTCAACGCATTTTTTTATTCTTTCTTCTGTCGGTTCGGTTAAAATCCAATATTTTCCGGCAGCGTCTAAAAAACCACTTTTATAATAAAGTTCAGCAAGTTTATTCCACAATTCAATTTCATTTGGGTTTTCCTGAATTAAATTTCGTAATTTATTAGTTGCTTTTAAGCGCAAACCATTTTCAAATTCTAATTCTATATTGTATATTTTTTCTTTTAAGTTCATTTTCGTTTCTGTTCGGGTAAAATGACGCACAACGTCAGACTGTGAAAAAACATCACAATCTTTGCACTAAATATACTAAAATAGTTGTAAGAAAGTTATAGTTTTTTTATCTTTAACCAAGCACGTGACCCTTACGCTCGGTGGTGTACTCATGATTTTTAATTTATTTTTTTGGTATTCGTGAATGTAAACATTTGAAAGGCGCACTCCGTCAGTTTTTGGCGGAGCCGTCTACTCGATTAGGTGAGGTTATTTATTTAATTTCTCAACGTCAGACTTGACTAATTCAACTTTATCTTTATTTTCTACTCTTGATATAAGTGATGTATAATGATTATTTTCTTCTTTATCATTTAATATAATTTCTTGCAAGTAGAACTCTTCAGAATTTCTTTTGCTAAACATTGTAGAAAACAACTTAAATCTGAATTCTTGAGGAGAAAATTTTATATTTCTATTTTCTCGAATTTTAATAGGTACAACATCACAATAATAGTAAATGATAACATCGTTTTTTAATAAATATCCAAATATAATTTCAATAAATTTATTAAGAGTTTTGTATGAGTTACTTTCTATGTTTAAAGACATTAAAATTATTGAAACATCAATTAGAGGAATACCATAATCATTTTGGTGTGAAGTTATTTCTCTGAAACTAACAAGATATTGATAACCTTCTTCTGTTTCAAAGGGAATTTCTAACTCTAAACTCAAAATAGTAATTATTTAGTCTTAGGGAAATAAAGGTCTTTTTTAGCAAGTAGTTTTGCTTTGTGTTCCTCTTTTTCAGCACGAAGTTTTCTAAAGAATGTTAATAATTCTTTTGAAGGATTTTCTATATGTAGTGTTTGTGCTTTCATAATTATAATGCAAATTTAGTAATTATTTTTATATTATATCAAATTTTATTCCAAATTATTTTGTTTCTGAATACTTGCTTCTGAATAACTATCAAATTCAAAGATTTGAGAATCTGTTATTTTTGAGCTTAATCCTTTGAATTCTTTCCTTTTTTTAATCGTTAATTATAGTTTTTATATCCATTTTTTCGTGCAAAATCCTCACAACTTCCATTTCTGTATTTTCAACTCGTTTGCAAAATACTAAATGTGATTTTACTTTAGAATATCGATAATCTTTTCTTATGCTTCCGAAATCTTTCATAGTATCAAAATTTTCGACAGCAAATTCTATTTCATCCATAATCAAATTATAATATCGATTTGCTTGTTCAACAGACCAATTTTCTGCTGTATAAATCCAAATATTATTTAAATCGTCAAGTGCCTTTTCACTTATGATATATTCAGCCATTACTTTTGGAAATTTTCGTTTAACCGTTTTAGGTTTTCCGTTCGGTTAAAATTTCGAATTTTTCCACTTTTTTCCCCAATTTCTAATTCTGCAATTAGAGATTTAGTTTGAATCTCTTCTTGTTCAAAATATCGCAATGCAGTTCTTACAACTTCGCTTACTGAATTATATTTTCCAGTTGCAATTTGTCTTTTTATAAAACTTTCGTAATATTCTCCGATTAAAATTGATGTATTTCGTGCCATAATTTTATATTTTTTACAAATATACCAATTTATGGTATTCATCAATAATTTCTCTATTATTTTTCGGTTTTCTGTCGCTCGAAAGTGTCGCACAACGTCAGACTGTGAAAAACATCACAATCTTTGCACTAAATATACTAAAATAGTTGTAAGAAAGTTATAGTTTTTTTATCTTTAACCAAGCACGTGACCCTTACGCTCGGTGGTGTACTCATGATTTTTAATTTATTTTTTTGGTATTCGTGAATGTAAACATTTGAAAGGCGCACTCCGTCAGTTTCT
>NZ_JBILJG010000032.1:0-29771 GCF_044377315.1 Flavobacterium sp. | reverse complement strand
CTGCTGCTAAAGGTGGAAAAAGTCAAATCATTGCTTTAGTACTAGCTGCTTTAGTAGGTGGTATTGGTGTTCACCGTTTTTACTTAGGTTACACATGGCAAGGTGTTGTTCAATTACTAACTTTAGGTGGTTGTGGTGTTTGGTCATTAATTGACTTGATTAGAATCATCACTGGTGACTTAAAACCAAAAGATGGTAGTTACAGTAAGACTCTATAATATAATATGTTAAGAAAAATTGTTTTCTACACACGTAATTGGATAACAATAATTGCACCTTTTGTTCTGTTATTTTTACCCGCTAATTATTTTGACGAAGGGCAAAGTATTTGTCTCTCAAAAATGTTAGCCAACATTGAATGTTATGCTTGTGGCCTTACAAGAGGCGTAATGCATTTTATTCATTTTGAGTTTGAAAAAGCTTGGGAATACAACAAATTAACTTTTATTGTTGTTCCACTTCTTTTTCCTTTGTGGTTGAAATCAGTTTACGAAGTAAGAGGAAAACAAATGCCTGGTCTTCTGGGCAGATTAACATAAAATTCAAAAACCGTCATTTAAAATGGCGGTTTTTTTTTATATTTACCCAAAACATTTTACAATGAAAATCATCATTATCAACGGTCCAAATCTTAATTTGTTAGGCAAAAGAGAGCCAGAAGTTTATGGAAATGAAAATTTTGAAGACTATTTCAACAAACTTTCAAATGAATTTCCTTTCATTACATTAGATTATTATCAAAGTAATATTGAAGGCGAACTTATTAATAAACTACAAGAAATTGGTTTTGATTATGATGGTATCATTTTGAATGCAGCAGCTTATACACATACATCAATAGGAATTGGTGATGCTGTAAAAGCAATAAAAACGCCTGTTATAGAAGTCCATATTTCTAATACGTTTTCTAGAGAAACTTTTAGACATCAATCGTATATTTCGCCCAATGCTAAAGGAATAATTGTTGGTTTTGGCTTGGAAAGTTACCGACTGGCAATTCAATCTTTTCTGAAATAATTTTTTTTTTTTGCAGTAACATGTAACTTTTTGACAATACTAATCGTCTAAACTAAAAAATAAAGCCATGAAAAAAATTATTCTACTCCTATTAGTACTGTCAAACCCTATTTATTCTCAAGTAAAAGGAACCGTTACTGACACTAATGGCAATCCGCTTTCGTTTGTAAATATCTATCTAAAAGACACCTATACCAGTACAACTTCTAATGATTTAGGGCGTTTTGAAATCAACATAAAAACACCAGGAACTTATATTGTTTTGTTTCAATATCTTGGCTATAAAACAGAAAAAGTTATTGTTACTATCGAAAAAACACCGGTAAATATTGACATTCAGCTCAAAGAAGAAGATTTTCAGCTTACTGAAATCGTGGTTTCTAAAAAAGACAATCCTGCCATTGCCATTATAAAAAATGCTATTGCAAATAGAAAGGAAAATTCAGCCAAAACAGCCAAATATAAATGTGATTTTTACTCAAGAGGAATTTTTAAAGTAAAAGATTTGCCTAAAAAATTTATGGGTCAGGAAATTACCGAATTTGATGATGTAATAGACTCAACAAGAAGTGGCATTTTGTATTTATCAGAAACCGTTTCTAAGATTATTTTTCAAAAACCTGATAAATTAAACGAAACTATTATTGCTTCAAAAGTTAGTGGCAACAATCGCGGTGTAAGCTTTAATACTGCATCGCAAGCCAATTTTGATTTTTATGAAAACTACTTAGATTTTGAAACAAAAGTAATTTTGCCCATTGCAGACAACGCTTTCAATTACTACAAATTTGTTTTTGAAAGTTCTTTTTATGATGAAAACAACCAACAAATTAATAAAATAAAAGTTACTCCAAAGCGAGAAAACGAACCCGCCATGGAAGGCTACATCTATATAGTAGAAGATAGTTGGGCAATTTACGCAACCGATTTGACTATAAAAGGTTCTCAAATTCAGAATCCAGTAATCAATTCACTTCAAATCAAACAAAACTTTAGTTATAATTCGACTACTAAAATTTGGGTAAAAAACACCCAAACATTAGATTTTAATGCAGGAATTTTTGGATTCAAATTTAATGGAAGATTTACGCATGGCTATTCTAACTTTGAATTTCCTGATAACTTTGAGAAAAAAACATTTAGCAGAGAAATTCTAAAATTTGAAGAAAATGCTACTAAAAAAGATGATGCTTTTTGGGCAACCATACGACCAGTTCCTTTGACAGATGAAGAAGCGAATGATTATGTGAAAAAAGAAAAATTGCGAATCAAAAAAACTTCACAAGTTTACTTAGATTCTATTGACAAAAAAAATAATAAATTCAAACTATTAAGTCCAATTATGGGTTATAGTCATTCGAACACTTTCAAGAAATGGTCGGTTCGATATGATGGCCCATTAATGAAGACTTCTTTCAATACTGTACAAGGATTTAATGCAAATACTGGAATTTACTTTAACAAAAGAGATGAAGAAAAAAACACCTTTTCAAGTACTGGTGCACGTCTTACCTATGGATTTGCTGAAGATAAAATAAGAGTCGTTGCTAGTCACACCCAAAAATTTAACAATACAAACAAAGCAACTTTAACTGTTTTAGGCGGAAGTTCAGTTAGTCAATTCAACCAAAATCAACCTATTTCTGACCTTGTGAATGCTGTAAGTTCACTTTTTTTCAAAAATAATTTCATGAAATTATATGAGAAAAATTTTGTTTCAGCTAATTTTAGTAGAGAAATCATGAATGGTTTAAACTTTACTTTTGGAGCAGAATATGCCGAAAGAAAACCGCTTTATAACACAACCGATTATAGTTCTATTAAATCGGATGATTTGTATAGTTCAAACAATCCGTTGTTGCCGAATGATTTTTTAAACCACCCATTTCAAAAGAATAATTTGGTAAAAATAAATAGCAATGCAACTATAAAATTTGGACAAAGCTACTATACACGTCCAGACGGAAAATATAATCGTGATAACGGAAAATATCCAACCATCAATTTAGGTTATGAAAAAACAATTGCTGCAACTAACAAAGATTACGAATATGATCTTGTTACCGCAAAAATTTCGGATGAATTTTCGATTGGAAACAAAGGAAATTTACAAGTTAATTTAATGGTCGGAAAGTTCTTTAACGCCGAGAATATAGCATTTACCGATTTCAAGCATTTTAATGGAAACCAAACGCGCGTAAGTCACGGCATGAGCTATTTGAACGAGTTTAATCTTTTGCCCTACTATTCATCAAGCACCAACGACCGTTATTTAGAAACGCATTTGGAGCACAATGACAGAGGCTATTTGATGAATAAACTTCCTTTACTCAAAAAACTACAATCACAATTGGTTTTAGGATTCCATAATTTGGCAATTCCAGACAGAATTCCTTATAGAGAATTTACAGTTGGATTAGACAATTTAGGTTTTGGGAAAATTAAATTTTTAAGAATTGATTATATTCGTTCATATCAAAAAGGCTTTCAAGGAGATGGTGTTATTTTTGGAATAAAAGTGTTGGAAATGTTTAGAAACTAGTTTTAGTTCTTAACATGTTCAAACAACCAATTATATAAAGCATCGGTGTGAAATAATGATTCGACGCTACCATGAGTTCCGCCAGGTATTGTTGTAAAAGTAACATCGGCATTTTTATCACATTTTTTGATGGCTTTTACAATTTTTTGAGATTCCGAAATAGGGACTGCTTTGTCATTATCACCATGTTGAATCCATAAAGGTAATTTAGCTAGATTACAAGCATCTTTTTCAATTCCTCCACCACAAATTGCAACTGCAGCCGTTATCTTATCAGGATGCTTTCCTGCGATTTCTAGAGTGCCATAGCCGCCAAGACTCATACCACAAACATATACACGAGAAGTATCTGTAGTGTGTTCTTTTTGAATATATTCTATCAATTCTATAATCTTATCGGTACTCCATGAACCACTTGCCAATTGAGGTGCGACAACTATTGCTTTTATAACCCTACCTTTTTCAATAGCATTAATAACACCATATCGTTTTACCTTATTAATATCAGTTCCCGAAAGACTTTTACCGTGTAGAAATAGTAAAATTGGAAGTTTCTCAGTTTTATCTACAATTTCAGGAACATTTATCCAAAAAGGGTAAGCTGTTTTTCCAATAATTGTTTTTAGTTGGGCGTTGGAAACAGTTATTACTAGTAAGAATAATAAAATGTATGTTTTTTTCATTTTTTTAAAATTTGAAGTTATAAAAAAAACCAATCACAAAGTAATTGGGTTTTGTAGCGAGGACGGGAGTTGAACTCTAGTCCGCCGCGGCGGATATGAAAATAATTAAATCCCTCAAAACCTATAAAATGTGGACGATTTATTATTGTTTTAGTGTGTTTTTATATAATTCCTTACTCTAAATTCCTTACTCTATTTCAATTTATGATATTCTTCCAAATCTATTATTTATCAATTCTTTGAAGGTAACTTTAAACTCATCACTAATAAAACTATCATCAATACAACGAATCCATTTTTCCCTCGACTTCTCCATTTTATTAAAAATGTTTTCTTGTTGTTTGTTGTCTAATTTAAAAGAATTGAATACCGTTATAAAATCTTTTCTACTAATTTTTTTCTTCTTGGCATTAAGAGTTAGTGCCAAATCTTCATCATCAGCAGGATTGACGATTGCCGTTGCCACCATATCATAAGCAGGGGATAGTATATAACCTTGCTCATTTGTTTTGATTATAGAGAAGTTTTTTAGGTGCATATCTGCATTCCCCGTTAAGAATGAAAACAATACTTGTTCAAAGAAATTTACTAAATCTAAACCCGGATTAGAGGAATGTTTTAAAAGAACTTTGGCAATCTGTTCGTAAGACCCGTGATACTTGTTTTCCGTCATTCTTTCTGTTAGTTGACACATATCCTCCATTAAAAGTTTTTCACCTTTAATTCGGTCGATTCTTTTAGTTATGTATGCAAGATTCCCTGATTGTAATCGTATTAAACTATGTGGAACCATTTTTATTTTTGCTATCGCTCCCAAGTGCATTGTTAGGTCTTCCACCTCCGGTAATTGATTGAAATTCTTAGTCGGTGGTTTTAATATATAATTCCCCCATAAACCAACAATCGTAAATCTTTTTCCATCCCCTTTTTCACTCGGTGTTAATTCCAAAGATAATTTGGCTTGAACCCCTGTTAAAGTAGTTTGACTTTTTACCACTTGTAAAGCCAAATCTTCCATTTGGTTTTCTGTATAGGGTAATTCAGGAGGAGTAGTTTGTCCAAATATTTTTTTACAACACGAAGGGTGAAAATCTATTTCATTTTCAGTTAGTGGTTCGTAACAATAGAGACATTTTTTCATAGTTCTTCATTATTTAGGGGATGAACACTAACTGCTCCAATACAATCTTTACAACAAGCCATTAAAAGTCCCATTCTATCTCGTGGGTTTAGTTTCCAATTGTTTTGAGCAATATTTAATAACCATCCTTCGGGGATAAGACCATCAAAAAATGGGAACAAAATTTTACTTGTATAGGGTTGTTCTTTTAGTGGTAGTGTCAAACTAATAGTGTCAGGACTTGTAGAATTCAAATAGGAACTATCATAGTTATAATGATACCCATTTTCATCCTCTACCAACCAACCCGCAGTTTTATCGTATATTTTTATTTCAGCCTTTCTCATCTTCCTCTTCTTTTAATTGGACTGCACCTACCTTATAACCAAATAATTTCAACACCTGATTTACCTTGTCTAATCGCAGTGTTTCTTTACCTTGTTCTAATTCTCGGAGGAAACGAAGACCAACACCTGCTTTCTCTGCCAATTCAGGTTGAGTTAATTTAGTGGAGGTTCTTTTTTGTTTTACAAACTTACTTAATTCCATAATATGCACCTTTACGGGTATAAAAGTATAAAAATATTATTAATTTACACCCTTTGAGGTGTAAATTTAATAATTAGAAGAATAGTATACCACAACGGGTATAAATGCAATGATTATTTTTTAATGTATTTATTGTTTTTTTCTTATTCTATTTCCTTACTCCGTTAAATTTGATTTGAAATAAAATATATTTGAAAAATAAACCAGATTCAAA
The DNA here is from genome assembly GCF_044377315.1 of Flavobacterium sp. GTDB lineage: Bacteria > Bacteroidota > Bacteroidia > Flavobacteriales > Flavobacteriaceae > Flavobacterium. The sequence goes on along the minus strand of NZ_JBILJG010000032.1, from coordinate 23,646 downwards.
GTGTATTTAATTTATATAAGTTATTGAATTTCAACAGTTATAGTGAGTTTAATACAAAAAAAATCCTCACATTTCTGTGAAGATTTTTTGTAGCGAGAGGGAGATTTGAACTCCCGACCTCAGGGTTATGAATCCTGCGCTCTAACCGACTGAGCTACCTCGCCATTTTTCGGTTAGAAATGTTATTTCATTGCGGGTGCAAATATAAAACTTAAATCAGATGTTGCAAATATAAATCACTAAAAAAAAAATATTTTTGAAAATACTTTTTTTTTGAATTTTAATTCTATACTTTTCGGGAAATATTTAGTACATATATGGAAACAAAAATACGTTACGAATTAGAATTTCCTATAAATTCATCGCCCCAATTGCTTTATCAATATATATCGACTCCTTCTGGACTTTCGGAGTGGTTTGCTGACAACGTAAATTCACGTGGAGAGTTTTATACTTTCATATGGGATGATTCCGAAGAGAAAGCACGATTAGCTTCAAAAAAAACAGGCGAAAAAATTAAATTCAAATGGGTTGATGAAGACAATAAAGATACAGAATACTATTTTGAATTAAGAATATTAGAAGACGAAATAACCAAAGATGTTTCGCTAATGATTGTAGATTTTGCTATTGAAGAAGAAGTTGAAGAAGCTTCTCAATTATGGCGAAATCAAGTTTCTGAACTAAAACATGTTATTGGATCTGTGTAAAACACATTTTTAAACTTATATTTGTCCTGTCAATTTCTAAAAAATTGATGGGATTTTTTTATGGTAAATTTGAACGGCGAAATTGTTTCATCAACCACTTCATTATCAACTAATAATAGAAGTTTTCTTTACGGAGACGGTATTTTTGAAACACTAAAAATAGTAAACAATAAAGTTTTATTTCTTGAAGAACATTACTTCAGATTGGTTTCTTCAATGCGAATTGTACGAATGGAAATTCCAATGGATTTTACGATGGAATATTTTGAAGAACAAATACTAAATCTTGCAAAAGCCACCAATTGTTCCCAATCGTGCAAAGCTAGAATTACTGTTTTTAGAAATGATGGCGGTTTATATTTACCTGAAACCAATACGGTTTCTTTTATTATTCAAACCAATCCAATTGAAAATGCTAGTTATCAACTGAATCAATCTAGTTACGAAGTTGAATTGTACAAAGATTTTTTAATAACAAAACAGTTACTTTCAACCATCAAAACAACCAATAAAATAATTAATATAACTGGTAGTGTTTTTGCAAAAGAAAATGATTTTCAAAATTGTCTTTTATTAAATACCGATAAGAATGTTATTGAAGCACTAAACGGAAATATTTTTATGTTAATGGGAAATAAACTCGTAACTCCTCCCTTATCAGAAGGCTGCTTGAATGGAATTATGCGAAAACAAATTCTAAAAATTGCCAAAAAATTTGAAACTATTGAAGTAATTGAAGGTGTTATTTCTCCTTTTGATTTACAAAAAGCAGATGAATTATTTATCACAAATAGTATTATAGGAATACAACCAATAACAAAATACCGCAAAAAAGAATTTACATCGAATCTTGCAATTGAATTGAACAAAAAGTTGAATGAATTAATTCAATAAAGGATTTTCGGGAGCGTTTGACCAAATAATGTATTCACCACCTAACTCTAGGATTTTTTCCTTCCAAAAATCAGCGGTTGCTTTTCCTAATATTTTGTTTTTATAAAGATTCTCCGTTATAATCCATGAGTTTAATTGCATTTCTGACTCTAATTGGCTTGCTTCCCAACCCGTATAACCCAGAAAGAATCGGATATTATCTTTTTTTATAGAACCGTCATTTATCAAACTTTTGGTCAATTCAAAATCGCCACCCCAATAAATTCCGTTAGAAATTTCAACACTATTGGTAATTAATTCTGGAACATTATGAATGAAGTACAAATTATCTTGTTCTACCGGCCCACCATTATAAATTTTGAAATTAGCTTCAATTTCGGGAACTAAGTCGCTAATGGTGTATTTTAAAGGCTTATTTATGATAAAACCAACAGAACCTTCATTGCTATGTTCCGCCAACAAAATAACAGATCTATTGAATGATAAATCGGCAATTATCGAGGGTTCAGCAATGAGCAAATGTCCTTTCTGTAGTTTTTCAGATGTCATAATGCTATAAAATTTTAATAAATGTAAGAAAAAAAGTCTAATTCCCAAATTATATTTGAAAAATCAACTAAAGTATTATGGAAATGATTACAAATCAACACTATAACTTTTAGTATTTTGAAGTTTCTGACAAGCATATAAAAAAAACCATTCGCTATCGCGAATGGTTTTTGAAATACTATTTAAAAAATATTAGTTGATCACCTTTTTTGTAACAACTGATTTATCTTTTGAAGTTACTTTAACAATCAATACTTGATTTGTAGTTCCAACAGAAAGCTTAGTAGTTGAAGCATTAACATCTTTTTGTTGTACTAACAATCTTCCTTGAATATCATAAACCTGAACATTTTTCATTTCAATTTTTCCAGTATTTACAACAATATCTTGATTTTGTTTATATATAATAACTGTGTTCTCATTTAACACAGGATTCTCAGTTGCAAGGTTAGATTCGAAAACAATTTCAAATCTTGCATTAGTTGTTCCTGTTGATGCAACAAAGTTGTATGGTGCATTTGTTAAATTATGAACCGTGTTAGTAAAATTATCTTTTAAGAAAACTTCTTGACCATCTGCAAACAAACCGTCAACATGATCTATAGCAACTGAATAATTTCCTGTTGTTTCAACTCTAAATCCAAGTGGAACTATATCAGAAACTGTAAATGGAGCTCTACCTTGTACAGCAAACTCTTCACCGTTGATAAGTGAACTTAATTGAGTTGGAATATCGTTTTCATAAAAACGACCGTCTATAGCCTCGTCAACACCATTAGTAGCAGATGGCATATAAGCAATTAGCGTTTGATTCTTGAAACCATCAGTATTAGAAAGGTTAAGCCAAACTCTACTTCTGTTTACAGAATTTGTTCTAAAAAATTGTGTACTATCATCACCGTTTCTCATCGAATTAGTGAAATTTAAAGAAGATGAAGTTGCCTGAACCAAGAACCCTTGACCAGGAGCTATAACTCCATCAGGCGTCATAATTGTACCTGAAACATTTGGCGCAGTACCAGCTCCTCCAGCAGATGTATATGTAGCATACGCAGTACCAGAAGCACCATTTGTTTTTCTCCAGAAATATAGTGGTTGTGTTAAACCATTAGCAGCTATAAACTCATCTGCATCAATTGTTGATGGATAAGGATTTCCTATTGCATACCAAGAACCACTTGTAGAAGAAATTGATACATTACCATTATTTGGAACACCTTTAAAAGTACCTAACCATGGAGCTGCAACAGCTGGTTGCAAGTTAGATGCTCTAATCAAATATCCATTACCTTCGGCAAAAGGTGTTGCAGCAGGGTTAGTTATAGAAACATAAGCACCGCTTCCACCACCTGAGGCTGTTAATGTTGGGTCGAAAGAATAAAAACGTGATGTTGGCGTAACAAGTGTTAAAGGAGAAAAATCTAATAACAATTGACCAGCAACAGGCGAAGACCATAAAGTATAATCTAGTCTAGCCATTGGGGCACTCATACGAAGAACTGTAGCAGAACCAGTATTAGTAACATCATTCGTTTGAATTAAATTTCCGTTGTTTTCAATTACGAAAGCCGCTTCTGTTAAATTATTTACCACATCGTTAGTAACCGTAATATTTGTATTTGAAGCAATTGTTAATGAACCACCAGTATTAATAGTCACTTTGCTTGCTGTAAACACACCTTCAGTTTCTCCAGAATTATAAGCTCCAGTAAGAATCGCTTCTGCTTGTGCACTTGGCCCAACTCCATTAGACCATGAAGTTCCGTTCCAAGTTACTACATTGTTACTTACTGTATAAGTATAATTTGGACCACCATTATTGTTTAAGTTAATGGTATATAAATCGGCATTTGAACCATTTGGTGCTACATTGATAGTTCCAGAAGTAAACACATAATATCTCACATTTGCACTCATAGCGTTTACAGCTCCAGGAATAGTTGCAGTGTAAGTAGCTCCTGAACCTGTCATTGGCACTACAACTGAGTTAGCAAAGTTATTACTTGTATATCTCAAATAAACAGCTTGACCTGTTGCTAAAGCTCCGTCTAAATTTGCCGTAACTGTTGTAGGCACTCCTACTGTTACATTAGCTACTGTTGGCAATTGTGTTACAGATGAAACGCTCCTAACGGCTCCTTGAACTCTAAAATATAATAAATCTACAGAAGTTGGTCCGTTTGGGGTTTTAAACACATAATTATCTGTTGTATTTGGACAATTTATGAAAAAAGCGCCACCACCACAAGCTGACATACCATATATTACACCAGGATTTGTCCAGTCTGTATCAGGACAGCCGAAGCCGGCAGGTCCGAACTGAGCATTGTTACCATCCCATCCACGTACCAGTCTAAAGTATTGATTTCCAGCTGCTCTTGGGTTTAAAGTCGCTACTCTAGACAAGCCTGCACCAGCATTAAAGTAAATCAAATCACCTGGAACACTCCAGCCGTTTGTAAATCCAGAACCGATGATTGCATTTTGTGCATTAACTTGATAACTGAAAATTAAAATAAAAATTGGCACTAAAGCGTTTTGTAAAAAATTTTTCATAAAAAAAACAATTTATAGTTAAAAACTAAAGTGTGTTAAATACAACACGATTGGCTAAAGTATAATATTTTATTAAGATTAAAAAAATGTCTAGACCATAATTGGCATAAAATCGTTGAAAGTGAACATTTTATCGACAAAATGCACGAGACCTCTACCGACTAACTACTATTTTTATACAAAAAAAGACGTGCTTATAGGGCACGTCTTTTACTACTATTGAGGTAATTTTTATCTTTTAATCATTCGAATAGATTTAACACTATCTCTTTGAGATACAATAACATTGTAAACACCAGCTGGATAGTTAGCCCCTAATTCTAATGTGTTATCAGTAGCATTAACTTCAACTCTATCTAAAAGTTTTCCAATCATATCATACACCATAACGGCTACTTTATCTTCACTAGCTTTAGTGATTTCTAATGTAAAGTTATTGGTAAATGGATTAGGGAAACCTTGAACTTTCAACTCACTTGTACTAGTAGTATCAACAAGTCTTGCTGCTGGAGCAGAAGCGTTGATTTCACATGGCTCAGTATAAGGTGATTGAACACCCGTAGAAGTAACCGAAACACTAACAGTATAAGTGGTTGTTGAAGAATAACCTGTTATCAAACTTGTAGGGAAATGAGGCATAGTTCTAGTAATTGTCTGAACACTGTCATCTGAAAGATTTGTAACTACATAGCTATATTGCGTTACGCCACCTAAAGATGTTGATGAAATCAAACTACCTGAATTAACTGTAGTAGCACATTGTGCAATAACTGGAGTAGTTGTACTAAACGTACAAGCTGGTCCAAAAGCACCATAAGCTCCTGAAGTTTTAACTGCCACTTCTACAGTGTATGTAGAACCATAAACATACTCATCTAACATATTTAGTCTAAACCAATGAGATGTTCTCTCTTCTGTTTGAACTGCATTAGCGCCAACATAACTTGGAGTAGTATTTGTTACTCTGAATAAATATCCTGTAACACCATTTAAACTTGATGTAGCAATTATAGTATTTGGTCTAACTACTGAATTACAAGCTGGAGAAACTATTTGAGATAGTCCAGCAACTACAACTTCTGGAGTTGATATTGTACATGTTGGTCCGTAGTATCCTAACCAAACACCCCCAACTTGTAGTTCACAAGAAACAGTGTAAGTTGTATTATATTGCCACCCTACTAATTGTGAAAATTGGAAGTGAGGAGTATTTTTTACTATAATTAAATCGCCAGAAGGACCAGTAGCTTTAAATCTATAAGCAGTTACATTTCTACTTACAGAGAAATTTCTAACACCTACTAATGAACTTGGTGTTGCTAAAGTTGACCCACATATAGGTGAAATCACTTCAGTAGTAAAAGGCGTATATGCAAAATCTGTACTACTTAGAGAAAAAATAGTGTCGTTTCCTGTCCAATTAGACGAATTATTTACTAAACTTTTATACAGAGCTATAGCTATTTGACTAGATCTTGAACCGCTATACTCGTAATTATCTAAAGTTCCTGTAACGATATTACCATTAGTAACATTTAAGGCAGCAGGCAAATAAGAGTTACTATTAGTTACAGTACCGGTTGTTATCCAAGCGGTATTAGAAAAACCGTAAATAAAATTAGGAGCCGTTGCAATTCCTTCATAAATAAATACGTTTTCATTTGATACAGCTAGACCATTTAAAGAGCCAGAAATAACAGTTCCAAGATCTGTTGTAGCTGCACCTGTTGATGGACAAGTTACCATAATTACGGTTCCTGGCTGTATTGGCGAACCCGTATTATTTCGCCATACTAATGTATTTTCATTAGATTTTAAAGCACCTGCTTCAAAAGCATTATCAGTAAAAGATAATTGAGCATTTACAGGAATTGCAACCCAGTTTACAAAACTAAAAACATCGCTATCTGTAGTTACACCAGCAAAACTAATATCCCCTGCTTGAAAATTTAAAACCACTGCTTCAGCAGTAATTGCAAATGAATACGGATTTTCGTCGGCATCATTACTTAACACTTCGATAGTATTGTCAAAATTTCCAGCAGTTGCGCTAGAAAAAGCAACAGAGAAAGTAGTTGAACCTAATGATGGAATGGTTGTTAAAACTGGTTGCGTGATTGTATATAGAGCACTTGCAGTTCCTAATTGCACAAAAGGAGCCGTTAAAACCAAATCGCCAGTACCCGTATTTTGAATAGTATACGTTCTAGTTATGCTAGTACCAGTTGCTAAAGTTCCAAAAGAAGTGTGATCTGTCAATAATGGTGTTGTAGCACCGTCAACAATATTTATAAAATTTCCTCTGATGTTAATTTCGGGAGTTGGAACTTCAGCCGTTGCCGAAATGTCATAAGAATAATTAGCTTCGTCAGCATCGTTACTTAAAACTTCAATTCCATCAAGAAAAGTACCTCCAGTAGCACTATTAAAAGTTATTGCAAAAGTAGTTGAACCTCCAACAGGAATGGTAGTAAGAGTTGGTTGTGTAATGGTATATTGAGTACTGCCAAGGGTTAACTGAACAAAAGGAGAAGTTAAAACTAAATCTGCAGAACCAAGATTTTCAATTGTATAAGTTCTTGTTACACCCGTATTAGTAGCAACAGTTCCAAATAAAGTGTGATTGGTTAAAGAAGGTATAGCTGCACCATCAACGATAGAAACGTTGTTTCCTTTAATGTTGATTTCTGGAGCTGTAGCCCCACCACCGTTTACATACATAGAAAAATCATCAATTGCCATACCGTCATCAGCTCCAGTGGTATTAAAATCTGACCATCTAATCCAAAAAGTAGCTCCATTAACTATTCCTAATCCTGAAACTGTAGAAGATAAGTTAGATGTATGAATTTGAGTTCCGCTAGCTGTAGTAGCCTGACCTGGATTTGCATAATCTAAAGTATTATCATCTATCCAAGTTCCAGTTGTTAATGAACTAGCATTAACTGAATATTGAAAATCCAATCTATCCGATCTGTTTATTGCTCCAATTCGCCAAGTTTCACCTTTATAAGATATTACTAACTCGGTAATTGTTGCACCCGTATTATTGGTAAAAGATGCTCCAATAGTTGGCGTAACTGAACCTGAAAGAAGACCACCAAAAGCTCTTTCTGTACTTGCCGCAGTTCCAAAACTGTAGGTATCACCACCAGTTCCACTACCAGTTCCTGCAGAATATAAAGTATTAAATCCAGAACCAGTTTCAGAAAATGCCCATCCAGTAGGAACCGAACTACTAGTTGCTGTAATTGCTAAAGTATTAAAGTCTTGCGAGTAAGTGTTCGCTGCGCCAGTACCTGTAATGGATATTTGCCCATACCCGATGGCAACACTTAAAAACGTTACTAAAAATAAAAGTTTCTTCATCTTTTTATTATTTTATATTAAAAATAGTTTTTTACAAATTTAACTTAAATTGTTTATTAATAGTATCTTTTAGTATTAAGAATTTGTTAACCAATTTGCACTATATATTAACAATTTAGCAATGTTAGTTGTATTTAAAAAACTCCCCAATTTCTTGAGGAGTAGTTTATTACGCTTGACCTGTTGGTCCAAAATTTAAAGGAATTGGTGGTTGCTCGGAGTCTTTGATTTCTCCGTGTGCCATTTCAAATCGGTGTACGTTTTCTGCTAATGCTTTTACCAGTCTTTTGGCATGTTGCGGCGTTAAAACGATTCTTGATTTTACTTTAGACTTTGGAGTTCCGGGCATAATGCACACGAAATCTACGACAAATTCTGAAGCAGAATGATTGATAATAGCTAGATTAGAATAGATTCCTTCAGCTGTAGCTTCGTCTAGTTCTATATTTATTTGTCCTTGTGGTTGTTTTTGATCACTCATTTTTATGTTGGGAGTTAGGTGTTGATTAAGAAAAATGCCGCTAACTCACTAGTTTTGAAAATAGGAATTAGCGGCATGATTATTTAGTTATGATTTTTAATAAATGTATTCTTCTTTATTAGCCATCATTTCATTGTAATCGTCTTTAGAACCAACAATTGTGTTGTCGTATTCTCTCATACCTGTTCCAGCTGGAATTCTATGACCTACAATTACATTTTCTTTCAATCCTTCTAAGAAATCAACTTTACCAGCTACTGCTGCTTCGTTTAACACTTTAGTTGTTTCCTGAAATGATGCCGCAGAGATAAATGATTTCGTTTGTAACGAAGCTCTTGTAATACCTTGTAAAACAGGTGTTGCTGTTGCTGTGATTACATCTCTTGCTACTACTAGATTTTGGTCATTACGTTTTAGTAATGAATTTTCATCACGTAGTTCACGAGGCGAAATAATTTGTCCTGGTTTCAAGTTGCTAGAATCTCCAGCATCTTCCACCACTTTCATTCCGTACAATTTATCATTTTCAACAATAAAGTCTTTAGTATGAATTAATTGCTCTTCTAGGAATAAAGTATCTCCTGGATCTTCTACTCTTACTTTACGCATCATTTGACGAATTACAACTTCAAAGTGTTTGTCGTTGATTTTTACCCCTTGAAGACGATATACTTCTTGAATTTCGTTAACCAAATACTGTTGAACAGCTGCTGGCCCTTGGATTCTTAAGATATCATCTGGTGTAATTGCTCCGTCAGACAATGGAACTCCTGCTCTTACGAAGTCATTTTCTTGAACCAAAATTTGACTAGATAATTTTACAAGATATTTTTTAACCTCACCAAATTTAGATTCGATAATGATTTCACGGTTACCTCGTTTAATTTTACCAAAAGAAACCACACCATCAATCTCAGAAACTACTGCTGGGTTTGAAGGATTACGAGCTTCTAACAACTCCGTAATTCTTGGTAAACCTCCTGTAATATCCCCAGATTTAGAAGAACGACGAGGAATTTTTACTAAAACTTTACCGGCTTTAATTTTCTCTCCATCTTCTACCATAAGGTGAGCTCCAACTGGTAAGTTATAAGAACGAATTAACTCATTATCTTTTCCGTAAATCAATAAAGTTGGAATTAATTTTTTGTTTCTTCCTTCAGAAATTACTTTTTCTTGGAAACCTGTTTGCTCATCAATTTCAACTTGGAACGATTGTCCTTGTTCTAAATCTTCGTAAGCAATTTTTCCTGTAAATTCAGAAACGATAACTCCATTATATGGATCCCATTTACAAATAGCAGTTCCTTTAGTTACGGTATCTCCGTCTTTCACGAAAATACTAGAACCGTAAGGAATGTTATGTGTATTTAATACGATTCCTGTTTTTGGCTCCACCAATTTTAATTCAGTTGAACGAGAAACTACGATATCTACTTTATTTCCTTCGCTATCTTCACCTACAACCGTTTTAAGGTCTTCTATTTCTAGTTTACCATCAAAACGCATTACGATGCTAGATTCTTCAGAAATTCCTCCCGCAACCCCACCAACGTGGAATGTACGAAGTGTTAACTGTGTACCTGGTTCTCCAATAGACTGAGCAGCGATAACTCCTACTGCTTCACCTCTTTGAGTCATTTTTCCAGTAGCAAGGTTTCTACCGTAACATTTAGCACAAATACCTTTTAATGCTTCACATGTTAAAGGCGAACGAACTTCTACTTTTTCGATTGGAGATTCTTCTATTGTTTTTACAATAGCTTCTGTGATTTGTTCACCTGCGCGAACAACTACTTCAGAATTTAAAGGATTGATAAGATCTTGTAATGCTACACGACCTAAAATTCTTTCACCTAATGATTCAACAATTTCTTCATTTTTCTTCAATGCAGAAACTTCTATTCCTCTAAGTGTACCACAATCTTCAATATTTACAATAACATCTTGAGAAACGTCATGTAATCTACGAGTAAGGTAACCAGCATCTGCGGTTTTAAGAGCGGTATCGGCAAGACCTTTACGAGCACCGTGTGTAGAGATGAAGTATTCTAAGATTGAAAGCCCTTCTTTAAAGTTAGAAAGAATTGGATTCTCGATAATCTCTCCACCACCTGCAGTCGATTTTTTAGGTTTAGCCATCAAACCACGCATACCTGTAAGCTGACGAATTTGCTCTTTAGATCCACGTGCTCCAGAATCAAGCATCATATATACCGAGTTGAAACCTTGTTGGTCTTCACGGATATTTTTCATTGCTAACTCTGTAAGTTGTGCATTTGCAGATGTCCAGATATCAATAACTTGGTTGTAACGTTCGTTATTGGTAATCAATCCCATGTTATAGTTCAAAGAGATACCTTCAACTTGTTCACGAGCATCAGCAATTAATTTTGTTTTTTGTTCTGGGATTCTAATATCACCTAAAGAGAAAGATAAACCTCCTTTAAAAGCGAATTTATACCCCATATCTTTCATATTATCAAGGAAAGCTGCCGTTGTAGGAACATCTGTTACAGCAAGGATTTTACCAATAATATCACGTAATGATTTTTTGGTTAATACCTCATTAATATATCCAGCGGCTTGCGGTACTACTTCGTTAAATAATACTCTACCCGCAGTAGTTTGGATTATTTTATATACTAATTCACCAGCTTCATTGAAATCTTTTGCTCTAATTTTTACTCTTGCATTCAATTCTAATCTTCCTTCGTTTAAAGCAATATTAGTTTCTTCGGCAGAATAGAAAGTTAATCCTTCTCCTAAAATTTTGTGTTCTGGAGTAGACAAACGCTCTTTGGTCATATAATAAAGACCCAAAACCATGTCTTGAGAAGGTACCGTGATAGGTGCACCATTAGCAGGATTCAGAATATTATGAGAAGCTAATAATAACAATTGTGCTTCTAATATTGCTTCTGGTCCTAAAGGCAAGTGAACTGCCATCTGGTCACCATCAAAATCTGCGTTGAACGCCGTACACACTAATGGGTGTAATTGGATTGCTTTCCCTTCAATTAATTTTGGTTGGAAAGACTGAATACCCAAACGGTGTAATGTAGGAGCACGGTTTAGTAATACTGGATGTCCTTTAATTACATTTTCAAGAATATCCCATACAACTGGCTCTTTTTTATCTATAATTTTCTTTGCAGATTTTACAGTTTTAACGATTCCTCTTTCGATTAATTTACGAATAACGAATGGTTTGTATAGTTCGGCTGCCATATCTTTTGGGATACCACATTCGAATAATTTTAATTCAGGTCCAACAACAATTACCGAACGAGCAGAATAATCCACACGTTTTCCAAGTAAGTTTTGACGGAAACGACCTTGTTTACCTTTTAACGAATCAGAAAGAGATTTTAATGGTCTATTTGATTCTGTTTTTACAGCAGAAGCTTTACGAGTATTATCAAAAAGTGAATCTACCGATTCTTGTAACATACGTTTTTCGTTTCTTAAGATAACTTCTGGAGCTTTGATTTCCATTAATCTTTTCAAACGGTTGTTACGGATGATTACACGACGGTAAAGGTCATTTAAATCCGAAGTTGCAAAACGACCACCATCAAGAGGCACAAGAGGACGCAATTCTGGTGGAATAACCGGAACTACTTTCATAATCATCCATTCAGGACGATTTTCTCTGTTTTTGTTTGAATCACGGAATGACTCAACCACTTGCAATCTTTTTAATGCTTCTGTTTTTCTCTGTTTAGAAGTTTCGTTGTTAGCACTATGACGAAGTTCATAAGATAATGCATCAAGGTCGATACGTGCTAATAAGTCCATAATACATTCAGCTCCCATTTTGGCAACGAATTTATTTGGATCAAAATCATCTAAATATTGGTTTTCCATAGGAAGCGTATCTAAAATAGTTAGATATTCTTCTTCTGTTAAAAAGTCAAGTCTTTGAATTGGCTCCCCTTCAGCATTTTTGGCAATACCTGGTTGGATTACTACATATCTTTCGTAGTAGATAATCATATCTAATTTCTTAGAAGGTAGTCCTAAAATATAACCAATTTTGTTAGGAAGTGAACGGAAATACCAGATATGAGCGATTGGAACAACAAGATTAATGTGCCCTACTCTATCACGACGTACTTTCTTTTCGGTAACTTCAACACCACAACGGTCACAAATGATTCCTTTGTAGCGAATTCTTTTATACTTACCACAAGCACATTCAAAATCTTTTACTGGACCGAAAATTCTTTCGCAGAAAAGACCATCACGTTCTGGTTTGTGCGTTCTATAATTGATAGTTTCAGGTTTTAATACTTCACCTCTTGACTCTGCCAAGATTGATTCTGGAGAAGCTAATCCTATCGAGATTTTGTTAAACCTTTTAATTGGGTTTTTATCTCTATTGTTGTTATTTCTATTATTCATCATAGTTTTTACTATTGATTTATTGCAATTAAAAATTGATTTTAGACTTCTGATACTTTTATTTTTATCAGTAAGCTACCACGAATTACTTCTCTAAACTTCAACTAAATTTTTGAAGTGCTAATTATTATGCCTTAATAAAAAATCGGAACGGGTTACGGGTATAAATCCTAAAAACTCTATAAATTAAGTAATCAGTTTTCAGTCACAGTTTTCAGCTTTAACACTGCAAACTGCGACTGTGACTGTTTACTATTATTATTCTTCTAATCTGATGTCTAAACCTAGACCTTTTAATTCGTGCATTAATACGTTGAAAGATTCTGGCAATCCTGGTTCTGGCATTGATTCACCTTTTACGATAGCTTCGTAAGTTTTGGCTCTACCAATAACATCATCCGATTTTACTGTTAAAATTTCACGTAATGTACTTGATGCACCGTATGCTTCAAGAGCCCAAACCTCCATCTCTCCAAAACGTTGACCTCCAAATTGAGCTTTACCTCCAAGTGGTTGTTGCGTAATAAGTGAGTATGGTCCGATAGAACGAGCGTGCATTTTATCGTCAACCATGTGTCCAAGTTTCAACATATAGATAACTCCAACAGTTGCTGCTTGGTGGAAACGTTCTCCAGTACCACCATCATAAAGATAAGTGTGTCCGAATCTTGGAATTCCAGCTTCATCCGTTAACTCATTGATTTGGTCTAAAGATGCACCATCAAAGATTGGTGTTGCATATTTACGACCTAATTTTTGACCAGCCCATCCAAGAACTGTTTCATAAATTTGACCAATGTTCATACGAGAAGGTACTCCAAGTGGATTCAATACGATATCAACAGGTGTTCCATCTTCTAAGAAAGGCATATCTTCGTGACGAACAATACGAGCAACAATACCTTTGTTACCGTGACGTCCCGCCATTTTATCCCCAACTTTTAGTTTACGTTTTTTAGCGATATATACTTTAGCTAGTTTCAAAATACCTGCTGGTAATTCGTCTCCAACTGTAATAGTAAATTTCTCTCTACGTAAAGCACCTTGAAGGTCATTCAACTTAATTTTATAGTTATGGATTAAGTCGTTTACCATTTTATTGGTAGTATCGTCTGCAACCCATTGTCCTTTAGTTAAGTGAGCAAAATCTTCAACAGCATAAAGCATTTTTTGAGTATATTTTTTACCTTTTGGTAAAACTTCTTCACCCAAATCATTCATTACACCTTGTGATGTTTTTCCGTTAACGATTAAGAAAAGTTTTTCGATTAATTTGTCTTTTAAATCAACGAATTTAGTTTCAAATTCCATTTCTAAAGCACCCAAATCGTCTTTATCTTTGGTACGTTTCTTTTTATCTTTAACCGCTCTGGCGAATAATTTTTTGTCTAAAACTACCCCATGTAAAGAAGGAGAAGCTTTTAATGAAGCATCTTTTACATCACCTGCTTTATCACCGAAGATAGCTCTTAAAAGTTTTTCTTCAGGAGTTGGATCTGATTCTCCTTTTGGAGTAATTTTTCCGATAAGAATATCGCCAGGTTTTACTTCGGCACCAATTCTTATCATTCCGTTTTCATCTAAATCTTTAGTCGCTTCTTCAGAAACGTTAGGAATATCATTAGTTAACTCTTCGTTTCCTAATTTAGTATCTCTAACTTCTAATGAATAATCATCTACGTGAATAGAAGTAAAAATATCGTCACGAACCACTTTTTCAGAAATTACAATCGCATCCTCAAAGTTATACCCTTTCCATGGCATGAAGGCTACTTTTAGGTTTCTACCCAAAGCTAATTCACCATTTTGAGTTGCATATCCTTCAGATAAAACTTGACCAGGAATAACTCTATCACCTTTTCTAACAATAGGTTTAAGATTAATAGAAGTACTTTGGTTGGTTTTTCTGAATTTGATTAAATTATAAGTTTTTTCATCTGATTCAAAACTTACCATTCTTTCTTCTTCAGTTCTGTCGTATTTGATAGTAATAATATTAGCATCAACATATTCAACAGTTCCATGACCTTCCGCATTTATTAATACTCTTGAGTCAGATGCTACTTGTCTTTCAAGACCAGTACCAACAATTGGAGCTTCTGGACGTAATAAAGGAACAGCTTGACGCATCATGTTAGAACCCATCAATGCACGGTTTGCATCATCATGCTCCAAGAAAGGAATTAACGAAGCAGAAATAGAGGCAATTTGGTTAGGCGCAACATCAGTATAATGAACCACATTAGGTTCAACAACTGGGAAGTCACCTTCTTCACGAGCAATAACTTTTTCTGCTGTGATTTTTCCATTATTATCCATTTCAATGTTTGCTTGTGCAATCATTTTTCCTTCTTCTTCCTCTGCACTCAGGTAAACAGGAGTAGATTCTAAATCGACAACACCATTGGTTACCTTACGGTAAGGTGTTTCGATGAATCCCATTCCGTTAACTTTAGCATATACACCAAGAGATGAAATAAGTCCAATGTTTGGTCCCTCAGGAGTTTCAATAGGACAAAGTCTTCCGTAGTGAGTATAGTGAACGTCACGAACCTCAAAACCTGCTCTTTCACGAGAAAGTCCACCTGGTCCAAGTGCTGATAATCTACGTTTGTGTGTAATTTCAGCTAATGGATTGGTTTGATCCATAAATTGAGACAACTGGTTCGTTCCGAAGAAAGAGTTGATAACTGAAGATAATGTTTTAGCATTAATCAAATCAATTGGTGTAAACACCTCGTTATCTCTAACGTTCATTCTCTCTCTAATAGTTCTAGCCATACGTGCTAGTCCAACACCAAATTGTTGTGATAATTGCTCACCAACAGTTCTTACACGACGATTTGACAAGTGGTCAATATCATCAATCTCTGCTTTAGAGTTAATTAACTCAATTAAGTATTTTACAATAGTAATGATATCTTCTTTGGTCAAGACTTGCTTTTCCATTGGGATATCTAAGCCAAGTTTTTTATTCATTCTGTAACGACCTACTTCACCTAAGTTGTAACGTTGGTCTGAGAAGAACAATTTATCTATAATACCACGAGCCGTTTCCTCATCAGGTGGTTCTGCATTACGTAATTGTCTGTAGATATGTTCAACAGCCTCTTTTTCAGAATTAGTTGGATCTTTTTGTAATGTATTGTGAATGATAGAATAGTCAGCTTGCGAATTACTTTCTTTATGAAGTAATATTGATTTTACATCAGCATCGATGATTTCTTCTACATTATCTTTATCTAAAATAGTATCTCTATCAAGAATGATTTCGTTACGTTCGATAGAAACTACTTCACCAGTATCTTCATCAACAAAATCTTCATGCCAAGTATTCAATACTCTCGCCGCTAATTTTCTACCGATGTATTTTTTAAGTCCTGTTTTAGAAACTTTAATTTCTTCGGCAAGGTCAAAAATTTCAAGGATATCCTTATCTCTTTCGAAACCGATAGCACGGAATAAAGTTGTTACAGGTAATTTTTTCTTTCTATCAATATAAGCATACATAACACTATTGATATCCGTAGCAAATTCTATCCAAGAACCTTTGAAAGGAATTACTCTTGCAGAATATAATTTTGTACCATTTGCATGGAAAGATTGTCCGAAGAAAACTCCAGGAGATCTATGCAATTGCGATACAACTACGCGTTCAGCACCGTTGATAACAAAAGTACCACTTGGTGTCATGTACGGTATTGTTCCTAAATAAACATCTTGAACAATAGTTTCAAAATCTTCGTGTTCAGGATCTGTACAATAAAGTTTTAATCTTGCTTTTAGAGGAACGCTGTACGTTAAACCTCTTTCAATACATTCTTGAATTGTGTATCTCGGTGGATCAACAAAGTAATCTAAAAACTCCAACACAAAGTTATTTCTTGTGTCTGTAATTGGGAAGTTTTCCATGAAGGTATTGTATAAACCTTCGTCGCCTCTTTCGTCAGATTTGGTTTCCAATTGGAAGAAATCTTTAAAAGACTTTACCTGAACATCTAGAAAATCTGGATAGTTAGGTATGTTTTTTGTCGAGGCAAAATTCAATCTTTCGGTCTGATTTGTTATCATCAATGAAGAAATTTTGATTAAAAAAAGTAATTTTTGTGTAAAACACTGTTTAATTTATAAAACAATCTATACTTTTTTTTTATAACCAATACATCTTTGAAAACGTGCTTAGGAGAAACTCTCTTTACACTACTTTCTTTCTTCGTATTGATTTAAAAACCTTTTGTATTTATGCTTTTTTATAATAAAACTTAAAATAATTTTATTATAAGAAAAATGGTTTAGACCATTGGATGCTTTATCCAAGGTCTAAACCTAATTCTAGTAACCTAGAAAAACTTATTTAAGTTCAACTACAGCTCCAGCTTCTTCAAGTGCTTTTTTAAGCCCTTCAGCTTCATCTTTAGCAACACCTTCTTTGATGTTAGATGGAGCAGCATCAACTAAATCTTTAGATTCTTTCAAACCTAAACCTGTTAATTCTTTTACTGCTTTTACTACAGCTAATTTAGAAGCACCAGCATCTTTCAATACTACTGTGAATTCTGTTTGCTCTTCAGCAGCAGCTTCTCCAGCACCACCACCAGAAACTACAACAGCAGCTGCAGCTGGTTCGATACCATACTCGTCTTTTAATATTGTTGCTAAATCGTTAACTTCTTTAACTGTTAAGTTAACTAATTGTTCTGCGAATTGTTTCAAATCTGCCATTTTTTCTATCGTTTTAAAATGATTTGTAAAAATATAATTTATTAATGTGCGCGTGTTAATGTGTTTATTTTAAAGAATAACTTCTTTTATAAACTGACCTATTCTTCGTCTTTGAATTGGTTTTTAAGAGCTGAAATAACTCTTTGTGCTGGAGATTGAAGTAATCCAATGATTTCTCCAATAACCTCTTCTTTAGATTTAAGTGAAGCTAACGAATCTAATAAGTTATCTCCAATATAAATTTCTGAATTGATAAAAGCACCTTTGAAAACTGGTTTATCAGATTTCTTACGAAATTCTTTGATAATTTTACCTGGAGCATTAGCAATATCAGCAATAAAGATAGAAGTGTTTCCTTTAAGAACTGATGGTAAATCACCATAGTCATTAGTAGAAGCTTCCATAGCTTTAGCCAATAATGTATTTTTAACAACTTCTAATTTAATACCAGCTTTAAAACAAGCTCTTCTTAAATTAGAGGTAGTTTCTGCATTTAATCCAGAAATATCTGCTAGGTAAACTATGTTTGAACCAGCTAACTGTGCAGTTAAATCTTCAATCGCGATTGATTTTTCTTCTCTAGTCATACTAAAAATTTTTAACTACCAATTATACTGCTTTAGGATCCAAAGCTATTGCTGGACTCATTGTACTAGAAAGGTGAATACTTTTAATGTAAGTACCTTTAGCTGCAGTTGGTTTAAGTTTGATTAATGTTTGAATAATTTCGTGTGCATTTTCTTGGATTTTATCAGCATCGAAAGATACTTTGCCAATTCCAGCATGAACGATACCTGTTTTATCTACTTTAAAGTCGATTTTACCTGCTTTAATTTCAGCAACAGCTTTACCAACCTCCATAGTTACAGTTCCAGTTTTAGGGTTTGGCATTAAACCACGTGGTCCAAGAACACGTCCTAATGGTCCTAATTTACCCATAACAGCAGGCATAGTAACGATAACATCGATATCTGTCCAACCATCTTTAATTTTTTGTAAGTAATCATCAAGACCAACGTGATCAGCTCCAGCAGCTTTAGCTTCTGCTTCTTTGTCTGGAGTTACCAATGCTAATACTCTCATGTTTTTACCAGTTCCGTGAGGTAATGCAACCACACCACGTACCATTTGATTCGCTTTTCTTGGATCAACTCCTAATTTTACTGCGATATCTACAGACTCATCAAATTTTGCTGAAGCTATAACTTTAACTAATGCAGAAGCATCTTTTAAAGAATATAACTTATTTTTTTCAATTTTTGAAGCTGCTTCTTTTTGTTTTTTTGTCAACTTTGCCATATCTATCTCTTATTTTAGAGGAGAGTCTCCAGTTACTGTTATACCCATAGATCTAGCAGTTCCAGCTACCATACTCATTGCTGATTCGATAGTGAACGCATTTAAATCCACCATTTTATCTTCGGCAATAGTTCTAATCACATCCCAAGTAATGTTAGCTACTTTTTTACGATTAGGTTCACCAGAACCAGATTTTAATTTAGCTGCATCCATTAATTGAACCGCAGCAGGTGGAGTTTTAATAACAAAATCAAACGATTTATCTTTGTAAACCGTTATTTGGACAGGACAAACTTTACCAGCTTTATCTTGGGTTCTAGCATTAAATTGCTTACAGAATTCCATGATATTAACACCAGCAGCTCCTAGAGCAGGTCCAACCGGTGGCGATGGATTCGCGGCACCTCCCTTAACTTGTAGCTTAACTACTTTACTAATCTCTTTAGCCATTGTTTAAAAATTTAACACATTATCATTTGGAAGCGATGAATGTGATTTATTAAGTGTGTAACAAAAAATTATACTTTTTCAACTTGCATAAAACTCAATTCTAAAGGTGTTTTTCTTCCGAAAATTTTCACCATAACTTCAAGTTTACGCTTTTCTTCATTTATCTTTTCGATCGTTCCATTGAAGCCATTGAAAGGACCATCAACAACTTTAACTGTTTCTCCTAAGTTAAAAGGAATTGCATGTGTATCAGTTTTAACCGCTAACTCATCTACTTTTCCAAGCATTCTGTTAACTTCTGACATTCTTAATGGCACAGGATCTCCTCCTTTTACTTCACCTAAGAAACCTATAACTCCTGTTATTGATTTAATTATATGAGGTATTTCACCAACAAGATTTGCTTCAATCATTACATAACCAGGAAAATAAACTTTGTCTTTAGCGATTTTTTTTCCATCTCGAACCTGCACTACTTTTTCAGTAGGAACAAGAACTTGCGAAATATAATCACTCATCCCAAGTCTATTAGTCTCAGTTTCGATATAAGCCTTTACTTTATTTTCTTGGCCACTTACCGCTCTAACAACATACCACTTTTTCACGTTATTGTCTGTCATTATGATTGAATTAACCTTTTAACCATCTAAAAAAACCTTCCAAAGACTTAGCAAAAAGCTCATCTACTCCCCATGTTGCCAAAGCGAATAAAACTGAAAATAATGCTACTATTACAGTATAACGTTGAACATCTGCCCAAACAGGCCAAGTAACATTAGACTTTAATTCTTCGAAAGCTTCAGATATGTAATTAACAACTTTTGTCATTGTATTTTATTTTTTTTGCACGGGCGGAGGGATTCGAACCCCCATCAACGGTTTTGGAGACCGCTATTCTACCCTTGAACTACGCCCGTTTCATTAAAAACCAGTGTCGTTATTACACAACACTGGTTTCATAAATATTATGAAATGTGATTATCCTACTATCTCAGTAACTTGTCCAGCTCCAACAGTTCTACCACCTTCACGGATAGCGAAACGTAAACCAACACTCATTGCGATAGGACTTAATAAAGCAACATCTATAGTTAAGTTATCACCTGGCATTACCATCTCTACACCTGCTGGTAAAGAAATAACTCCTGTTACGTCAGTAGTACGTACGTAAAACTGTGGACGGTAGTTATTATGGAATGGCGTATGACGACCACCTTCTTCTTTTTTCAAGATATAAACCTCAGCTTTAAATGTAGCGTGTGGTTTTACTGAACCTGGCTTAATAATAACCATACCTCTTTTGATATCCGCTTTATCGATACCTCTTAAAAGTAATCCAACGTTATCTCCAGCTTCACCTCTGTCAAGGATTTTACGGAACATCTCAACTCCAGTAATAGTAGAAGTTAATTTTTCAGCTCCCATACCGATGATTTCAACAGCATCTCCAGTATTAGCAACTCCAGTTTCGATTCGACCTGTAGCAACAGTTCCACGTCCTGTAATTGTAAATACATCTTCAACTGGCATCAAGAATGGTTTTTCTGTATCACGTATTGGCTCTTCAATCCAAGAGTCAACCGCTTCCATCAATTCAATGATTTTTGGAACCCAAGCAGGATCATTATTCAATCCTCCTAAAGCTGAACCTTGAACAACAGGACCATTATCTCCATCATATTCGTAGAAAGATAATAAATCTCTGATTTCCATTTCAACAAGCTCTAACAACTCAGCATCATCAACCATATCCACTTTATTCATGAATACAACGATTCTTGGAATACCAACTTGACGACCTAAAAGGATGTGCTCACGAGTTTGCGGCATAGGACCATCAGTTGCAGCAACAACTAAAATAGCACCATCCATTTGAGCAGCACCAGTAACCATGTTTTTTACGTAATCCGCGTGACCAGGACAGTCAACGTGTGCGTAGTGACGGTTAGCAGTTTCATACTCTACGTGAGATGTATTAATTGTAATACCTCTTTCTTTCTCCTCTGGAGCGTTATCAATTTGATCGAACGATTTTGCTTGACAGTAACCAGCATCAGATAATACTTTAGTGATTGCTGCAGTCAAAGTAGTTTTTCCGTGATCTACGTGCCCAATTGTTCCTATGTTTAAGTGGGGCTTGTTACGGTTAAAATTTTCTTTTGCCATTTTACTTAATTTTTAATCTTAGTTATATATTTATTAGTGTTCAAATATTCAATTTTTGAGCCAACTACGGGAATTGAACCCGTGACCTCTTCCTTACCAAGGAAGCACTCTACCCCTGAGCTAAGTCGGCAGAAGCCCCACCCCAACCCTATCCAAAGGACAGGGAGTTGGTTTGGAATTGTGGGGAGAGCAGGATTCGAACCTGCGAAGTTCACACAGCAGATTTACAGTCTGCCCTCGTTGGCCGCTTGAGTATCTCCCCATTTTTATTGATTCTTCAGTGCTATAAAAGAACAAATTCCAAATTATTTTGGAAAATATTATTTAGAGCCGGCGGAGGGACTCGAACCCACGACCTGCTGATTACAAATCAGCTGCTCTAGCCAACTGAGCTACGCTGGCAAAATCAATAAAAAAAGTCCGCTATTTCTAACGGACTGCAAATGTATATCTTTTTGTTTTTTAATCAAAATATTTTTTGAAAAAAATTCTCTTTAAATATGTGTTCTTACTTTCTCTTTTCTCTTTACTAATAATCTTTCTAATGATTCAGCTGAATTTTCGATTGCTTCTTCAAATGTTTTGCATTGTTTTTTAACCATAAAATCGTCTCCGGGCACATGAATTTTGACTTCTACAATCTTATTTTCTTTTTCGCTTGTCTTCTCAACTTTCAAAAAAACGTCAGTTGACACAATCTTATCATAAAATTTCTCTAATTTTATTACTCTTTCTTGAATAAAATCTACTAACTTTCTGTCAACTGTAAAGTTAACTGCATGAACATTTACTTTCATAATCATTTTATTTTTATGTTATACTTCAATTTCACTTCTGACTTCTAGGATGCGCATTACTATACACTTTTTTGAGTTCTGCTAAACTACTATGAGTATAAACTTGGGTAGATGCCAAACTAGAATGTCCCAACAATTCTTTTACTGAATTGATATCTGCTCCATTATTTAGCAGATGAGTTGCAAATGTATGTCTTAAAATATGTGGACTCTTTTTTACCTTTTCAGAAACATTACTAAAGTAGTTATTTATTAATCGATAAACAAATGATTCATTTAATTTAACGCCTTTTAACGTTAAAAAAAAACAGTCTTCGTTTATAATCACCTCTAAATTAGCTCTTTCGGCGATATAAATTTTAAAACTTTGTGAAATTATTGGCAAAATCGGCAAAATTCTTTCTTTATTTCGTTTACCAAGCACTTTTAAAGTATTATTCGACAAATCAACGTTTTGCATTTTTAAATTTATCAATTCAATTCTTCTGATTCCAGTTGCATAAAACAGATCTATCACTAGTTTATCTCTAATCCCGTCAAATCCGTCGGGATATTTAATCAAATTTAAAACATTATCTAATTCTTTTTCAGAAAAAGGAATTTGTAGTTTGGTTGTCGATTTTAAGGATTTATGTTTTGACAAAGGATTTATTTGAATCTGTTTTGTCTTTAACAAAAATCTATAGAAAGCTTTTAATGAAGAAATTTTTCTATTTATTGATTTGTTTGAAATTTCTTTATCCGACAATGAGACTATCCAATTTCGTATTTGTGGATAATTTACTTCTAAAAGATTGTCTTGTTCAAAAGTTTCCAAAATAAATTCTTGAAAAAATCGAATATCATTAACGTAAGCATTGATGGTAAGTGGAGAATAGTTTTTCTCCAACTGCAAGTAATCGCTAAATGATTGTTGGTTGTTCATTTACTTATAAAAGCTAGAATTTTCACAAAATAAAAACCGTTAGTATCAAAGGTATAAAACTTTAATAACTAACGGTTATATAATTTTGAAAATTATTTTACTAACTTTCTAATCCGTCTTTCATGTTTTGAATGTAAGCCGCTTTTTGAAACTTCATTCTATTAGTAACAGAAGGTTTAATGAAAGCTTGACGAGCACGTAACTGACGAACAGTTCCTGTTTTATCAAATTTTCTTTTATAGCGCTTTAATGCTCTATCGATATTTTCTCCGTCTTTAATTGGTATAATTAACATAATATAGACACCTCCTCTCGTTAAGG
>NZ_JBILJG010000005.1:0-102352 GCF_044377315.1 Flavobacterium sp. | reverse complement strand
CCTAAAGTTAGTAATTGAACAACACCTTGCCATGTGTAACCTAAGTAAAAACGGTGAACACCAATACCACCTACTAAAGCAGCTAGTACTAAAGCAATGATTTGACTTTTTCCACCTTTAGCAGCAGCTGGAGATGATAATTCTTCTTTTTGTTCAACTACAGTAGTTGTGTTAGAAGTTGTTCTTTGTTCAACTGGGAACGACGCATAGCTAGCAGATAATGATAGCATGAAAAATGCAATTAAGCTGAAAAATAATTTAATTTTCATAAAAAAAAATTGTTAAAGGATTAATATTATATTTGCGCAAATATATAGAATCATGGCAAACATCAAAATTATTTCACTCTTTTTTTTTCTTCTTTTTTTCAAATCTTTTTCACAATCGAAAAACACATATGAATTTGTTGGTGGTTTAAAACTAAACGGAAGTGATGAACAGGTTGTTTCATACAAAATTACTTTTAATGAAGAAAAAGGCGTTATCAAAGGATTTTCTATTACAGATCTTGGTGGTGAACACGAAACTAAAAATACGATAGTAGGTACTTATGACAAAAATAAAAACCTCCTTTTTTTTAAAGAAGACGAAATTGTTTACACCAAATCTTCAGTCAAAAAAAGTTCATTTTGTTATGTTAACTTTAATGGAAAAATGAATTTAAAATCGTCTAATCCTAAAATTGATAACAAGTTTGTAGGATTATA
This sequence comes from Flavobacterium sp., assembly GCF_044377315.1. GTDB lineage: Bacteria > Bacteroidota > Bacteroidia > Flavobacteriales > Flavobacteriaceae > Flavobacterium. Next base: position 101,645 of record NZ_JBILJG010000005.1, on the reverse strand, counting down.
TAAAAACGAAACGAAATGTATAAGCGGAATAATACAGATGGTTGGTACTAAAAAGATAATTAAATTAGCCACTAAGATTAATACTAAGATTCAGAAGTCAAAAAAGATTGATTCAAAAATTAAAGAAAGTGTAAATCCACTTAAAAAATTGGATTCATTAAACATGAATATTTTGAAAGAAACTGAAAACTTGCAAATGTTTACCAAAGACAAGATGATTAAGTTTGAAATTTGTGACCCGGGTGTTGAAGATGGCGATAGGATTACTATATATGTAAATGGCAAAATAATTCTTGAAAACTATGAAGTTAGTAAAATAAAGAAAATAATCGAGATACCTATAGTTAGTAAAAATACAATTATTGAAGTTGAAGCCGTTAACGAGGGCACAATGCCACCAAATACCGCTAGTGTAATAATTAGAGATACCAATAACGAATTAAAAACTGTTACCAGATTAACCAAAGGAAAGAAAACTACGATTTCGATTGAAAGCGAATAAATGTTGATAAATGTTGATAAATGTTAATAACTATGTTAATAACTATAAAAACCACACCTTATATCTAAATATAGAATAGTAATATATTTGTGTATTAATTTTAAACAAAAACTAAAATGAAAAAAATTATTTTAACGGTTGCAACTATTTTTGCATTTGGAGTAGTTACTGCTCAAGATTTGAAATCTAAAAAAGGAGAAAACTATTTACCAGAAGCTGGTGATTGGGCTATTAGCTTTAATGCTAATGGTGTTTTCGAATATGCAGGTAATGCATTTAATGGTAAAACAAACAACAATGCACCAGGTGTTACAAATGTTACATCTAATTCTTTCGTTGGAAAAAAATTCATCGATGCTAAAAGTGCTTACAGAGTAGTAGCTAATTTAGGTTTTGGAAGTGGTAATTTCAAAAACGGTGATTTTGACAATGACGGAACTACAGATTTTGCTAATTACAAATCGTCAACAATTGATTTGAATGTTGGTCTAGGTAAAGAGTGGAGAAGAGGTTCTACAAGATTACAAGGTTTCTATGGTGCTGATGCATTAGTTGGTTTTTCTTCTGCAAAGTGGACAGAAACTAAAAACCCTGCAGGAAATGATAAGTATAACGCTGGGACTTCAATTAATGTTGGTGTAACAGGTTTTATTGGTGCTGAGTATTTCATTTTTCCTAAAATGTCTATTGGTGCACAGTACAACTATGGCTTAAGAATTGCTTCAAATGGTGCTCCAGAGTACACACCTGCAACAGGTTCTTCTGTTAAAGGAGAATCTTCTACAGACGTTAGCTTAGGTAATGTAGCTTCTAGTGCAATCAGCTTGACGTTACACTTCTAATTAAATCTTATTTTTTCAATGAACCGCTTCATTCGTGAAGCGGTTTTTTTATTGCCAAATTTCACGTTACTTTGTAGTATGAATTGGAAAACCTATATAAAAAGTTATCAATCGTATCTCAAACTCGAAAGAGGTTTGTCTAAAAACACAATCGAGAATTATTCTTTTGATATTGAGCGACTTTGTTCATTTTTGGAGCAAAATGCTATCAATGTTTCGCCTATAAAAATTACGGAAGAAACGGTTCAACAATTCATCTATTCGGTTTCTAAAGAAGTCAATGCGCGTTCGCAAGCAAGAATTATTTCGGGTTTAAAAAGTTTTTTTTCCTATCTCATTTTTGAAGATTATAGAAATGATAACCCGCTAGAATTATTAGAAGCACCGCGTATTGGAAGAAAATTGCCCGATACATTAGCCATTCAAGATATTGATAATCTAATTGCTGCCATCGATTTATCTTCAAACGAAGGTGAACGCAACAGAGCCATGTTAGAAACGCTTTACGGTTGCGGACTTAGGGTTTCAGAATTGGTAAATCTCAAAATATCTGATTTGTTTTTTGAAGAAGGTTTTATAAAAATTACCGGAAAAGGAAATAAACAACGATTTGTTCCGGTTGGAAATTTGACACAAAAATATATTGAAATTTACAAGAATTCAATTAGAGTTCATTTGCCTATTCAAAAAGGGCATGAAGATACTTTATTCTTAAATCGTCGTGGAAGGCAGTTAACAAGAGCCATGATTTTTACAATAATTAAAGAGTTGGCTTTAAAAATTGATTTGAAAAAAAATATAAGTCCACATACGTTTAGACATTCATTTGCCACACATTTGCTAGAAAATGGGGCCGATTTGCGTTCGATTCAGTTAATGTTAGGTCACGAATCAATTACTACAACAGAAATATATGTACATCTTGACAGAAAGCATTTAACACAAATCATGAATACATTTCACCCAAGGAAATAGTTTAAGAAATTCCAACTTCCAACTTTAAGTATTTTAATTGGGAGCTTTAAATTGAACTCCTTGATATACAGTTGTTAGTTCTATTTGAATTGCTACAGTTTCAATTGTAAAATGCTCTTCCATTTTTTTATATTCGGTAAGTTGCCAGCTATTATCTAAGTTTTTAATGAACTTTTCGACCATTACAGCTTCTGAATCTATCAAAATGTATTCTTTTAATGATTCAATATCACGATACAATGTAAATTTCCCACCTTTATCATAATTTTTTGTAGATTCCGATAGTATTTCGATAATTACAGATGGATTTGTAACAGTATCAAACTTGTCATCGGTTTTCTCAATTTCGCCACAAATAATACTAATATCTGGATACGTGTACAATGTGTTTTTGGGTATATGAATTCTTAAATCACTGCCAAAAGGCATACAGTTTTTGCCTTTAAGTTTTGTTCCTAAGTCAATGTAACAATTCATTGCAATAATGTTATGAGGGATTGAAGCTCCACTCATAGCAAAAATCTCACCTTTGTAAAATTCGTGTTTATCCAATGCCAATCTTTCAGAATCTAAATACTCTTTTTCGGTAAAATACTTTATTTCAGGTACTCCCATGATTTTGAATTTTAAACAAAGTTAAGATAAATTTTAATTAGCTGTATAAAAAAAAATCGCTTTGGTGAAAAGCGATTATTTGAAAACTTAAATTCAATTAATTGAAACTTTTATTTCGCAATATTAACGGCTCTAGTTTCTCTAATTACAGTAACTTTTACTTGACCAGGATAAGTCATTTCTGTTTGAATTTTTTGTGAAATTTCAAAAGATAAACTTGAAGCATTGTCATCAGAAACTTTTTCGCTTTCTACAATAACACGAAGTTCTCTACCGGCTTGAATAGCATAAGCACTTTTTACACCGCTAAAACCGTAAGCAACTTCTTCTAAGTCTTTCAAACGTTGAATGTATGAGTCTAAAACTTGACGTCTAGCACCAGGTCTAGCACCCGAAATAGCATCACAAACTTGAATAATTGGCGATAATAATGATTTCATTTCTATCTCGTCGTGGTGCGCACCAATAGCGTTGCAAACTTCTTCTTTTTCGCCATATTTCTCAGCCCATTGCATACCTAATAATGCGTGAGGCAAATCGCTTTCTGTATCGGGCACTTTACCAATATCGTGAAGTAAACCAGCTCTTTTAGCTAATTTTACATTCAGTCCTAGTTCGGCAGCCATGATTCCACAAAGTTTAGAAACTTCGCGAGAGTGTTGCAATAAATTTTGTCCGTAAGAAGAACGGTATTTCATTCTACCTACAACTTTTATAAGTTCAGGATGCAAACCGTGAATTCCTAAGTCAATTACAGTACGTTTACCAACTTCGATTATTTCGTCATCAATTTGTTTAGCTGTTTTGGCAACCACTTCTTCAATTCTTGCAGGGTGAATACGTCCGTCGGTTACTAATTTATGCAATGCCAAACGAGCAATTTCTCTACGAACTGGATCAAAACAAGAAAGGATAATGGCTTCTGGAGTATCGTCAACAATGATTTCGACACCAGTTGCCGCTTCTATTGCTCTAATATTTCTACCTTCACGACCAATAATTCTACCTTTTACATCATCCGATTCGATATTGAAAACAGAAACACAATTTTCAACAGCTTCTTCTGTTCCAACCCTTTGAATAGTGTTGATAATGATTTTCTTAGCTTCTTGTTGTGCAGTAAGCTTAGCTTCTTCCATTGTGTCTTGTATATGAGACATCGCTTGGGTTTTAGCCTCTGCTTTTAATCCTTCAATTAGTTGTTCTCTTGCTTCTTCCACCGATAAACCAGAAATAACTTCTAACTGATTTAGTTGGCTTTTGTGCATGCGTTCAACTTCTTGTTGTTTCTTGTCAAGCACTTCAATTTTTGAATTGTATTCAAGTGTTTTTGCTTCAAAATCGTCGTTTATTTTTTTAGCTTTTGACAATTCGCTTGAAATTTGCGATTCTTTATCTCGAACCCTTTTTTCAACTTCAGCAATTTTTTTATCTCTACCAAGTATTACTTGTTCGTGTTCCGATTTAAGTTCAATGAATTTTTCTTTGGCTTGAAGAATTTTATCTTTTTTGATATTTTCAGCTTCAAGATTGGCGTCTTTTAGGATAGAAGCTGCTTCTTTTTTGGCAATTTTTACCATGTTTGAAACATTGCTTTTTTCCATAAATTTTGCAATTGCAAATCCTCCTCCTATACCTGCTATTCCCGAAATAATTAGTGTTAAAATGTCCATAATTTTGTTAAAATTTATATATAAAAAAGCCTACATTAGAGGGTTGTATAAACTCGAATATACAAGTTTTGAGCTAACTCGCTGTTCAAGCTTTCCGCCTTGGCGGACGTGCTATAGTAACGATGATTTGCTCATTCTAAATTGTTAGTGTTGAGTTTACCAAATAAAACTAATGTAGGCAGTATCTTAGTTAATGTAAAGAACGTATTATTTATCGAGATAGTTTATTAATAAATCACTAATTTTCTTGATTCTAGCAATGGTTTCTTTACCATCAATAGTTGTATCAATTTGTTTTTGTTCTAGTTGAGAAGCAAACTGCAAGGCACACATTGCCAATACATCTTGTTTATCTCGAACAGCATAATTTTCTTCAAATTGCTTCATCATCGCATCAATTTTTTTAGAAGCACTTCTTAGTCCTTCTTCCTGCGACATGGTAACCGTTAACGGATACACTCTGTCTGCTATTGATATTTTGATTTTAAGCTTTTCGTCCATAATTTTAATCTGCTAGTTGCGCTATACAGTAATCAATTTCACGAATTAATGAATTTATTTTAAGCTTTGTATCTCTTTTGTTTTCGTCACTGCCAAGCAAAGATTTTGCAATTTTTAGTGATTCGTTTTGCTTTTTTAATTCTTCAATCTGTTGTGACTGATTTTTATAAAGCACTGCAGTTTTACTCAACTCTTGACTTAATTCGGAATTTTTTTGCTCTAAAACAACTAACTTTTGTACTAGTTTTTTTAGCCTTCCCTCAAGAGTATCAATAATTTCTACAATTTCACTCATCTATTGCAAAGTTCTTTAACTTATCTCTACAAAGTTAGTATTATGATTGAATTAAACCAATACTTTTGATAAATATTTTAAATTTCTAAACAGTTTTATGTTAACTATCTGTATTTTAGTTTTTTAAATAAAAATTTCTCTTTTTTGGAATTTAAGTTTTTTTGCTATTTTAGCCAAAAGCTTTTTTATGAAATTTGTTGTCTTTTTTGTTTTGTTTTCCATGAGTGTTTCAGCTCAAAACCTTTATACTAAAGATTATTTTAGACCACCTATGGACATTCCGATGCAATTATCTGGAAATTTTGGCGAATTACGTACCAACCACTTTCATGTAGGATTTGATCTAAAAACCAATAAAGTTGAAGGACAAAAAGTGTATGCTTGCGCTGATGGATATATTTCGAGAATAAAAATATCACTTTATGGTTATGGAAAAGCAATTTATATAACGCATCCTAATGGTTACGTAACTGTTTACGGTCATTTGCAAAGAGCATCTGGAACCATTCAGGATTTTATTGTTGCCGAGCAATACAAACAAAAAGAATATGAAATTGAAGTTTTTCCAAAGCTAAATGATCTTGTTGTTAAAAAAGGGGATTTAATTGCCTTTTCAGGAAATACGGGTGGTTCTGATGGTCCACATTTGCATTTTGAAATTAGAAATGCCGATACTGAAAAAGTCATTAATCCAAGTTCTTTTTTTTCGATAAAAGATACTAAAAAGCCAATAATATCAAGTCTTTTGGCATATCCTATTGATGATAGTTCGACTGTAAATGAATCTATGCGTCCAGTAGTAGTAGGTTTGACTTTGCAAAAAGATGGAACGTATCTTTCGGATAAAGTTTTTGCCAATGGAAGAATTGGTTTTGGTGTTAGCTCTTATGATACAGATGATGTTTCCTATAATGCTAATGGCGTTTTTAGAACCCAATTGATTTCTAATGGAAAATTAGTTTATGGTTATAAATTTGACGAATTGGCTTTTGATGAAGCAAGGTATATCAATGCTTTTATAGATTATAAGCGATATAAAGCAAGTAAGCAAAGAGTACAAAAATTGTTTATGAAAGAGCCTTTTAGTTTGAGTAATATTGAAAAAAATGAAGACAACGGAATCTTTAATGTGGTTAAAAATTTTTCTCAAACAGAATATTTAGAAGTTTCAGATTTTAATAATAATAGTACAGTTATAACTATCCCTGTTGAGTATTCTGATAAACCTGCAGTGATTTCTAAGGATAGTAAAAAAACTAAATATTTTGTAAAATATAAAAATGATTCAAGTTTTGAAAAAGATAATGTGTCTGTTTTCTTTCCGGCCAATACCTTTTACGAAGATTTTTATTTGAACTTTGATGTGAAAGGCAATGAGCTTTTCTTGCATGACGACAGTGTTCCAGTGCATTCTAATTTTACAATTTCAATAGAAGACAAATCTACTACTGCTGAACAGAAAAAGAAAATGTTTATTGCTACTCGTATAGGTAAAAAACTAAGTTATATTTCGACAAAAGTAAATGGAAACACTTTCTCATGTAGAACAAAAAGTTTGGGACAATTTACACTTGCTAAAGATAGTATAGCACCAAAAATTTCAATTGCAAAATCAATTCAAGGCAAGTTGCTCGCCGCTAAGTCTGTTCAATTAACAATAAGTGATGATTTGTCGGGTATTAATTCATACAAAGGATATTTGAACGACAAATGGGTTCTTTTTGAATATGAATTAAAAACTAGAAAAATCACACACTTTTTTGATGATAATTACGTTGTAGATGGTGACAATATTTTAAAAGTAATTGTTACTGATAATGTTGGAAATTCAACTACATTTGAAACTACATTTAAAAGAAAAAAAACTAAATAACACGCCTTGAAAAATTCAATTAAAATTATTCCCATTCTTTTTTTATTCTTCGGATTCCTATCTTTTGCGCAAACAGCTAGAGTGAAAGGTATTGTGCTAGATGAATACAATACTCCAGTTGATATTGTAAATATTAGTTCCGCTTTTAAAAATACAATTACCGATGAAACAGGTTTTTATGAATTGATAATTCCAGCTAACAGAAAAGTGAGTTTGGTTTTTACTCATACATCATTAAAAAAAATTACGGTTAATGTGGAGCTAAAACCCAATGAAGATTACGAACTCAATATTGTAATGAATGACAAATCTGAAGGTCTTGGCGAAGTTATTGTAACGTCTAATAATAGAAAAAGAGTTCAAGGAATTACAGTTATTGAACCCGAAGTTATTAGAAGAATTCCTGGAGCAAATGCCGGAATAGAAAATATTATTAAAACACTTCCAGGTGTAAACTCTAATAACGAATTGAGTACACAATATTCAGTTCGCGGCGGAAATTATGACGAAAATTTGGTTTATGTAAATGATATTGAAATCTACCGTCCGTTTTTAGTCCGTTCGGGTCAACAAGAAGGGTTGAGTTTTACCAATTCAGATTTGGTTCAAAATGTTGACTTTTCTGCTGGAGGATTTCAAGCTAAATATGGCGATAAATTATCCTCTGTTTTAGATATTACATATCGTCGTCCATCTAAGTTTGGAGCAGCAGCCGAAGCAAGTCTTCTTGGAGGTAGTGTAGCAGTTGATGCCGTTTCAAAAAATCAAAAATGGTCAGCTATTACAGGAGTTCGGTATCGCGATAATAGTTTGCTGGTAAATAGTCAAGAAACTGAAATTGATTTTAGACCTACTTTTGCCGATATCCAGACCAATGTTATTTTTACGCCTTCGCTAAAATGGCAATGGAGTTTTCTTGGTAATGTTTCTCAAAATAAATACAACTACAAACCATTATCTCGCCAAACCAATTTTGGAACAATTGACGATCCAATAGCTTTGCAGGTTCTTTATCAAGGACAAGAAAAAAATAAATTCACCACACTTTTTGGAGCATTAAAAGCAGTTCATAAAGTCAATGAAAATTTTACACTTAAGTTTATAACATCTGGATATCACACGCAAGAACAAGAATATTTTGACATTTTTGCCGGTTATGCTTTAGGCGAAGTTGATGGAAATTTAGGTTCCGAAACTTTTGGAGATGTTACTTACAGTCGTGCAATAGGTACGCAGTTAAATCATGCCAGAAACGATTTAGATGCCGTAATTGTAAATGCTGAAGTAAAAGGAAATCATGATATAAAATCGCATCAAGTAGAGTGGGGTTTTAAATATACTCGCGAAGATATTCGAGATAGAATTATCGAATGGGAAGTGATAGATTCAGCAGGTTTTTCAATAAATCCGCCACATGTTTTGCCAAATAATGACCAACCCTACAATCCTTACCTTGGTCCACTTGTTCCTTATCAAAATGTTAGAGCCAAAAATTTTGCAGTAATTAATAGATTATCGGGATACGCACAATGGAGTTTGAAAGACAAAATAGGTTCAAGCGATGTTTGGTATAATGCTGGAGTTAGAGTGCATCAATGGCAAGTTTCAGGCGATAATATAAACGGCGATAGTCAAGTAGTTTTTACGCCAAGAGCGCAATTTGCTATAAAACCTGATTGGGAAAAAGATATGATTTTTAGATTTTCTTCAGGATTGTACTACCAGCCACCTTCTTATAGAGAACTGCGTGATAGAAATGGTCTTGTAAATCCAAATGTTAAGGCCCAAAAATCTATTCATTTTGTTTTAAGTAATGATTATAGTTTCAAAATGTGGGATAGACCATTTAAGTTGGTTTCAGAAGCTTATTATAAATCGATGACCGATGTAAATCCGTACACTATTGAGAATGTAAGAATTCGATATGCTGCCAATAATAATGCGGTGGCTTTTGCACAAGGGCTAGATTTTAGACTAAATGGAGAATTTGTTCCAGGAACAGAATCATGGTTAAGTTTTGGTTATCTAAAAACAAAAGAAAACATTGATAATAGAGGAGATATTGCACGACCAACCGATCAGCGATTGAAATTTGCAATTTTGTTTCAGGATTATATGCCTAATATTCCAAGTGTCAAAATGTATTTGAATTTAGTTTATAATACAGGTTTGCCTGGTGGCTCGCCATCGTATGCCGATGTTTATGAATACCAAAATAGACTAAGAGATTACCGAAGAGCAGATGCTGGATTCTCATATGTTTTTACCGAAAACAACAAAAATAGGCGAGAAGGGCATTGGTTGAAAAACTTTAAAGATTTATCGGCAGGATTTGAAATTTTTAATCTTTTTAACAATCAAAATGCGATAACGAATACTTGGGTTAGAGATGTTTATACCAAAAATCAATACGGAATTCCCAACTATATGACCACTAGAGTTTTTAATATCAAGTTAACCGCAAGATTATAGAAAAATTTCATTATTTTTGACTTATAAATTTTCTATTCAAATGAAAAATATATCCAAATTTACTTTTTTAGCTTTAGTAATAACACTAGTTAGTTGCAAAGAAGAAGTTCTAAAACCAAAAGTTAGTTACGAATCTTCAAAGCAAAAAGCGGGAGTTAAAACAGATACTCCTAAAATTTTGTTAGCAGATTTACCAATACAAATGGAGGGAACAAATATTTTGATTCATCCAATAGGTGAATTTAGTGTGGCTGCTGGCGTTTCAAAATCAAGTTATTCGGTTTCAGAAAGAGAAAGTTTTACCGTATCTAATTCGAGTGAAAATGAAATTACGGGTTATTTGAGTAACTTCAAATTTCAAGAAATTGGTTCCGATTCATTAAGAGTTTTAACCGATAAACCCGTTTTAATTGAACGAGTTACTTATTTAAAATCAATTGCAGACAAAACAAAAAATCAAATTTTGGTTTATGTTCTAGCCGATATGGATACTAATAAAGATGATAAATTAGATTCTAACGATATAAAATCTTTGTATTTAAGCAAAATAGATGGTACATCTTTCAAAAAAGTTTCAGAAGAAATAATGGAATTGATTGACTGGAATTTAGTAGAATCTAAAAATCGTTTATACTTTAGAAGTATTGAAGATACTAATAAAAATGGAGAATTCGACAAAAATGATGTTATTCATTATCACTTTATTGATTTGAGTTCTAAAGATTGGAAAGTTCAGGATTATTCACCAATTTAAATCAGAATAGCACTTTCTAAATCTGATTTTTCTATTTCAAAATCAACTTCTAAAACTTTTTTCAATCTTCCAATTGTTGATTGAATAGCCAAACTTTCACTTTTTTGAGTTAAAATTGCTACATAGCAAACGATTCATATCAGGATCTTCAGCAAGAGTAATATTTGGATTGTGATTGTACATTTTTTAAAAACGTTTTAGAAATTTTATTGAATATTGACCTAAAAAGAAAGGAATCATTAACCAAATTGTTATATAATTTTTAAGGTATTTATTGAAAATTGCTTCGCCTAAAAAGTCTTCTACTAAAAAGTAGATAAAAAAGAAGACAACAAAAACAAGATCAAAAAATATTCTATTTTCATATAAAATAAATTTGAGTTACTACTTACAAACTTCCATCATCCGACTTCTTACTCAAAACTCTGCATCAATACTAGCTTAGAATACATTCCATCTTTAGCTAATAATTCGGCATGTGTTCCTTGTTCTACAATTTCGCCTTTTTGCATCACAATTATAGTATCTGCTTTTTGAATAGTAGAAAGACGGTGCGCAATCACAATAGAAGTTCGATTTTGCATCATGTTTTCTAGGGCAACTTGCACAAATTTTTCACTTTCTGTATCTAAAGCAGAAGTTGCTTCGTCCAAAATCATAATTGGTGGATTTTTTAACACCGCTCTTGCAATTGACAAACGTTGTTTTTGTCCACCAGAAAGTTTTCCGCCAGCATCACCAATATTTGTTTCTATTCCGTTTGGCAAATCTTTTACAAATTCGTAGGCATTAGCAACTTTTAATGCTTCAATTATTTCTTCATCAGTTGCATCAGGTTTTCCGATTAATAAATTGGTTTTTATTGTATCATTAAATAGGATTGAATCTTGCGTTACCAATCCCATCAATCCTCTTAACGAATGAATATTCCAATCTCTAATATCAGTTCCGTCTATTTTGATACTTCCTTCATTTACATCATAAAAACGAGTAAGCAAATTAGCAATCGTACTTTTTCCTGAACCCGATTGACCAACTAGCGCAACTGTTTTTCCTTTTGGAACTTCAATTGAAAAGTTTTTCAATACATTTTCTTCGCCATATCTAAAATTGATGTTTTCAATAGAAACCTTATCATCAAAAGTATTTTTCACAATGGCATTTTCTTTAGAATCAATTGTGTTTTCTTGCTCTAAAACTTCAAAAACACGTTCGGCTGCCGCAACTCCATTTTTTACTGCATAAGAAGCTTTTGAAATTGCTTTTGCTGGAGTTAAAATATTGTAAGCTAATCCCATAAAGGATATAAATACAGCACCATCTAGCGATTTGTCAATTAAAACTAAAGTTCCACCGTATAATAATAAAACTGCGATAGTGATTATTCCTAAAAATTCACTTAATGGCGATGCTAAATTGTTTTTATTTCCAATTTTGTTAGATAAATTCAACAATCTAGTAACCGAATTTTGAAATCTATTTTTAAAAATTCCTTCAGCATTGTAGCTTTTTACTACTTTTAATCCAGATAAAGATTCTTCAACTAACGAAATCATATAACCGCCTTCATTTTGGGCACTTAGTGATTGTGCTTTAAGATTTTTACCAATTATAGAAATTATCAACCCAGAAATTGGTATAAAAATGAAAACAAAAAGGGTTAATTTCCAGCTAAAAGTAAACATCATTACAATAGAGAAAACGATGGTCAATGGTTCTTTTATGATAAGTTCTAAAAGCATGAAAAAAGAATTTTGAACTTCTCCAACATCGCCAAGCATTCTCGCCATGACATCACCTTTCCTTTTTTCAGAATAAAATGAAATAGGTAAGTCGATGATTTTGTTATACATAACATTTCTTAGCTTCGCCATAACACCATTACGAAGGTGCATCATATGATAGGAAGCCAAATAACCGGATAGGTTTTTTAATAAAAATGTAATAATAACAAGTGCTACAACATACATAAGAGCAATTTGTGGACTTCCATTTTCTGTTAGTTGTGTTACTTTATAGTAAAAAGAACTTTCTAAGTAATTATATAAATCCGCAATACCTGTATATTTTGGCTCTTCGGTAACTTTTGTTGTTTTGTCAAACAAAACGTTTATCATTGGTAATAATGTAACAAATGAAAGCGTTCCAAAAAGGGCATACAAAACATTATAGATAATATTCCATACCACATGACTTTTGAATGGTAAAATATAAGGCTTAAGTTTCTCTATTATTTTTTTCATTAATTTAACTGCATTGCTGCTATAATATTTTTAATTTTTTGGTCTAATTGTTTTTCAACTTCTTCGGCGTTTTCCACCTTATCTAATGGTGCGTTTACACTAAAATAGAATTTGATTTTTGGTTCAGTTCCACTAGGGCGAGCACAGATTTTTGAACCATCTTCAAGATAATAAATCAACACGTTCGATTTCGGAATGTTTAGAGTTTCTACTTCATTTGTAATCAAGTTACGTGAAGTCGAATTGTCATAATCTTCAATGCAAACTGCACGTTGACCATCGATTTCACTCATTGGATTTTCTCTCAAATCAATCATCATTTGAGTTATTTCTTGCATTCCTGAAATTCCTTTTTTGGTTAACGAAATTAAATGTTCTTTGTAAAATCCGAAATCAACATATAAATTCAATAATTCATTGTATAAAGTGGTTCCCGATGCTTTGGCTTGAGCGGCAATTTCGCATACTAACAAACTAGCAGCAACAGCATCTTTATCACGAACAGCATGACCTACCATAAATCCGAAACTTTCTTCGCCACCACCAATAAATTCTAATTCTGGAAAATCTTTTATGAATTTTGCAATCCATTTAAAACCCGTTAATCCAACTTTGCATTCAACACCATAACCAGTAGCTAGTTCTAACATCATTGGTGTTGAAACAATTGTCGAACCTATAAATTGTTTTCCAGTAATTTTTCCAGCACGTTTCCATTGTTCTAGTAAGAATGCGGTCATGATTACCATGGTTTGGTTACCATTTAGCAAAATCATTTGCCCGTCATTATCTCTAACAGCAACACCTAATCTATCTGAATCAGGATCGGTTCCAATTACAATATCACCACCAATTTTATCTGCCAATGCTATTGCCATTGTAAGCGCTTCAGGCTCTTCCGGATTTGGAGATTTCACCGTTGGAAAGTCGCCATTTGGTACTTCTTGTTCAGGAACAATATTCACATCAGTATAACCAGCTTTTGACAAAACTCCTGGAATTGCCTTGATAGAAGTTCCGTGTAACGAAGTATAAATAATTTTTAAATTTTCTTTTGCAGCAGTTGGTGTATTGAAACTTGCATTTTCTACAGTCGATTTTGCGAAAGCTTCATCAATAGCAATATCAATATATTCAATCAGATTTTCGTTAGCTTCAAACTTAATTTCGCCATAATTTAAAGCTTCAATCACCTGAATAATTTCTTTATCTTGAGGTGGCACTAATTGTCCGCCATCTTGCCAGTAAACTTTGTAACCATTATATTCTGGCGGATTATGTGAAGCCGTTAGAACAATTCCTGCATGGCAATTCAAATATTTCAAAGCAAATGACAATTCAGGTGTTGGACGCATATCTGAAAAAAGATAAACGTTAATTCCATTTGCCGAAAAAACATCTGCTACCACTTTTGCCAATGTATTACTATTGTGACGGCAATCATAAGCAATGGCAACTTTTAGTTGTTCGCCAGGAAACGATTTAATCATATAATTTGATAAACCTTGTGTGTTTTTTCCAAGCGTATATTTGTTTATTCTATTGGTTCCAATACCCATTACGCCGCGCATTCCGCCTGTTCCAAATTCAAGATTCTTATAAAAACTTTCTTCTAAATCTTTCGGAGCCGAAGTCATCATTTCTTTGATTGATTCTTGCGTTTGGTTGTCGAAGGGTGGAGTTAACCATTCATTTACTTTGTCTAAAATGTTTTGTTCAATTTTCATTATATATTATTTTTGAAGCTATTTCCCGCTTTCCGTTACAATCTTTCATTTTTTAAAGAAAAAAATGAAAGGATTTCCACTGCAAACACGAAGTGTTCACCGAACACCTATGAAAATAAATGTTTTAGTGAGGTAATCATGGCTAAGCTTATTTGCATTCTTTTGTCATTCTGTATAAATCAGTAACCAATCTTGGTTCTTTCTTTGTTATCGCACGTTGTTTTATCTTTATCGACCAAATAATTTAGTGCTTTATAAATGTCTGGACTCGAGCCTGAAAGAGCGAACTGGCGGAGCAAACTAATTTTCTATTTCTTCAATTCTAGTTTTCAATTCAGCATAAGAAAACGAAAATTGTCTAAAAGTTACAAAAGTTCTTATTAATTGAAATATTAACTTTAATAGCTTTTTCAAAATTTAGAACACTCGAAAGCATTGCAATTCCTTGTTCCTTAAAAGCAAAAGGCAAAAATTTTGAGTGTTGACCTCTTCCATTCTTTAAGGTCACAATTTGTGACTTTAAAGAATCAATTCACACTATCTGAAATCTTATAACGTTCTTCATTATTTTTTGTACGCAAAATAATTTCTCCTAAAAATCCTGCTAAGAATAATTGTGTTCCAATCATCATCGATGTTAAGGCAATATAAAACAACGGATTATCTGTAACTAATATCGTTTCAAATCCAGAGTAAAGTTTGATTAACTTTAATGTTATTATAAATCCAGTTGCCAAAAATCCAATAATAAACATCAAAACACCAGCAGCACCAAAAAGATGCATCGGTCTTTTTCCGTAACGAGACAAAAACCAAATCGTTATCAAATCTAAAAAACCATTAATAAAACGACTTATCCCAAATTTAGATTCGCCATATTTTCGAGCTTGATGAATTACTGTTTTTTCGCCAATCTTCTTAAAACCAGCATTTTTCGCCAAAACCGGAATATAACGGTGCATTTCACCAGAAACTTCAATGTTTTTTATAACAATATTTTTATAGGCTTTCAAGCCACAATTAAAATCATTTAGTTGCACGCCCGATGTTTTTCGAGCAGCCCAATTGAATAATTTTGAAGGCAAATTTTTTGTTACTACATGGTCATAACGTTTCTTTTTCCAGCCAGAAACTAGTTCATAACCACCATTAGTAATCATATCAAATAATTCAGGAATTTCGTCTGGACTATCTTGCAAATCGGCATCCATGGTAATAATAACATCACCTTGCGCTTTAGCAAAACCAGCATGTAACGCTTGCGATTTGCCATAATTTTTCATAAACCGAATGCCTTTTACATTCGAATCTTTTGCTGAAATGTCACAAATTGTTTGCCAAGAATCATCAGTGCTTCCGTCGTCTATAAAAAGTATTTCGTATGAATAATTGTTGGCAGTCATGACTTTAACAATCCATGAGTGCAACTCGGGTAACGATTCTTGTTCGTTTAATAATGGGATAACAATGGATAAGTTCATTCTTTTTTTAGATGCTTTGATTTGGATCTTTCTTTACAATTGCACCAATAATTAATGAAATTAGTAATCCAATAAAGGCATACATAATAACGGTAATTGGAATAGAAATTACTGGATTCATAAACTTTTTACTCATAGTGATTGCCATGTCAATTTGTTCTGAAGTCATTTGAGGATTTTTATCTCGCATAACAATTCTCATTTTTTTCATCATTTCCTCAAAATATTCTGGAAACATCATGCCGAAAGTAGCACTAAAAAGACCATAAAGCAAACCAGCAATAACACATATAGTAACACCAATTTTTAAACATTGACTAAAACTAATAAAACCATTGTTAAATTTCGTTTTGTATGCATTGCAAGCAACATAAATTAGAATGGCAGGTAAAATAAAGTAATTCAAAACGCTAATAATTACGCCAAAACTTTGATTTGTGGTTGGATCAATATTTAAAATATATCCAATAACAAATTCAAGAATCATTATAATACCAAATAAAATCCCGTATTGAAGTGCAAACTTTGAGATTGAAGTCTTGTTTCCCATATAAAAAGTATCTTTTTAAAATAATCTACAAATATAACAAATCCATAATTACTACAGTAAAATGTTAAGAATTAAAAAAAGTTACACATTAGTTTGAATATTAAAAAATAGTTGTAAATTTGCACTCTCAAATAAAAATTGAAACAACAAAAGTTGTAGTAAGTTGATACCTTTTGATTTTAAAAGCATCAAGACAAACTACTTCATAACAAATAAAGATTTACAAAAATGAAAAAAGGTGTACACCCAGAAAATTACAGATTAGTTGCTTTTAAAGACATGTCAAATGAAGATGTTTTTATTACTAAATCTACAGTTGAAACTAAAGAAACAATCACACACGAAGGTGTAGAATATCCAGTTTTTAAAATGGAGATTTCTAGAACGTCTCACCCTTTTTACACAGGTAAATCTAAACTTATTGATACTGCAGGACGTATTGATAAATTTAAAACTAAATACGCTAAACACGCTAAATAGTCTTTTAGTGTTCAAATACTTAAAACCTTTCAATATTTTGGAAGGTTTTTTTTATGCAATAAACTTTGTAACTTTGAACAGAGTTTTATCAGTTTTTTTAAACTTTTAAACTTTTAAACTTTTAAACTTTTAAAATGAACTACATACTTTTTGACGGAACCGTTCGCAACGCATTATTACCCTTTACATTTACAAGACCAGTAGCCGATATTCGCATCGGAATTCTAACCATTCGTGAAAAATGGGAAAAATATTTAGGCTCAACTACCACAACTTTAACAGAAGAATATCTTTCTGTAAAATATCCAATGGTTGAAATGGAAGAAAATGTTATGATAAACGCTTCGTTTTTGCCAAATGAAACTTTAGCTGAATTGGTAAAAAATCTAGAGAGAAACCAAGTAATTTTCAAAGGTGATGAAGTGGTTGCATTTTATACAAATGAAACTCAAGACGAGGTTGATTTTGACTCATACGAAATTATAGAATTCAATCAAGAATGTCTTACAGTTGAGCATACTTGGGATATTTTTGCCAAAAATGATGCCGCTATTCGTGAAGATTTTGATTTAATCACTGAAGATAGAACTTCGCAACCAATCCCCAAAAGTGTAAATGTAATTGCACCCGAAAATATTTTTATTGAAGAAGGAGCAAAGCTTGAATATGTTACTTTAAATGCTTCGACAGGTCCAATTTACATAGGAATAAATTCAGAAATCATGGAAGGCTCTGTTATACGTGGCCCTTTTGCACTATGTGAAGAAGCGCAAGTAAAATTAGCAACCAAAGTTTATGGAGCAACAACTGTTGGTCCTCATTGTCGTATCGGCGGTGAAGTAAATAATTCCGTTTTAATGGGTTATTCTAACAAAGGTCATGACGGATTTTTAGGAAATTCTGTTTTAGGAGAATGGTGCAACATTGGTGCTGATAGTAATAATTCGAATCTTAAAAACAACTACGAAGAAGTTAAGTTATGGAGCTACGAAACCGAAAACTTTGCTAGAACCGGATTGCAATTTTGTGGTTTGATGATGGGAGATCACAGCAAATGCGGTATCAATACTATGTTTAATACAGGAACAGTTGTGGGAGTTTCAACCAATATTTTTGGTTCTGGTTTTCCTCGCAATTTTGTACCAAGTTTTTCATGGGGTGGTGCTTCAGGTTTTACTACTTACATGACCAATAAAGCTTTTCAAACGGCTAAAATTGTAATGTCAAGACGTCATGTTGACTTTACCGAAGAAGAGGCTAAAATTTTAGAACACGTTTTTGAAGAAACTAAAAAATATAGAAAAGAATAGTTTAATTAGTTTAGCCACAGATTCACAGATAAAATAATTTTAAAAATCTGTGAATCTGTGGCTATTTTATTTAAATTTGCACTCTCAATTTTTTGACAACGATTTCATCAATTGAGCTTACCTATGATAAACAAAAAGAAAGTAGCATTCTACACTTTAGGATGCAAGTTGAATTTCTCTGAAACCTCTACAATTGCGCGTAATTTTCAAGACGAAGGTTTTGAACGTGTTGATTTTGAAGAAATTGCCGATATATATGTAATCAATACTTGCTCGGTAACCGATAATGCAGATAAGCAATTCAAGCAGATTGTAAAAAAAGCAATGAAGCTTAACGAAAAAGCGTTTGTTGCTGCCGTTGGTTGTTATGCTCAGTTGAAACCTGAAGAATTAGCTTCGGTAGATGGTGTTGATTTGGTTCTTGGTGCTACAGAAAAATTCAAAATCACCGATTATTTAAATGACTTGTCCAAAAATGATTTGGGCGAAATTCATTCATGCGAAATCGAAGAAGCCGATTTTTACGTTGGAAGTTATTCTTTTGGCGACAGAACACGTGCTTTTTTGAAAGTGCAAGATGGTTGTGATTATAAATGTACCTATTGCACAATTCCACTTGCAAGAGGAATTTCTAGAAGTGATGCTTTGGAAAATGTTTTGAAAAATGCTTCCGAAATTTCTCAAAAAGGAATCAAGGAAATTGTTTTAACAGGTGTAAACATTGGAGATTACGGAAAAGGTGAGTTTGGTAACAAAAAACATGAACATACTTTCCTTGATTTGGTAAAAGCGTTAGATAAAGTGGAAGGAATTGAACGTTTGAGAATTTCATCAATTGAACCTAATTTGTTGAAAAATGAAACCATCGAATTTGTTTCAAAAAGTCGAACATTTGTGCCGCATTTTCATATTCCGCTGCAAAGTGGAAGTAACGAGATTTTGAAAAAAATGAAACGTCGTTATCTTCGAGAAGTTTATACTGATAGAGTTACGAAAATTCGTGAAGTTATGCCTCATGCATGTATTGGTGTAGATGTTATAGTTGGTTTTCCTGGTGAAACTGATGAAGAGTTTTTGGAAACATATAATTTCTTAAATGAAATGGAGATTTCCTATCTTCACGTTTTTACTTATTCCGAAAGAGATAATACTGAAGCTGCTGAAATGCCAGATGTTGTTCCAATGAATGTTAGAAACAAACGCAGCAAAATGTTACGCGGTTTATCGGTTAAAAAACGACGTGCTTTTTACGAAAGTCAAATCGGAACCAAAAGAACCGTTTTATTCGAAAGCGAAAACAAAGAAGGTTACATTCACGGATTTACAGAAAATTATGTAAAAGTAAAAACGCCTTGGAATCCAGATTTGGTTAATACTTTACACGAAATTTATTTGACCAAAATTGATGAAGATGGAAGTGTTAGATTGGAATTTTTAGCAATAAATGTATAAATTGTATACTGTAAAATTGTATACTGTAAAATTGTATAATGTATATTGTAAAATTGTATTTTCTAAGGTGGTTTGTCTAATAATTTATTGTTTTTGAAATAAAAGTAAATTATTTGTAGTCAATAATATTGCCTGATACACTATACAATTATACAATATACGTTATACAAAAAAATCAATATTTATAATGAAACCGAATCTTAGTAATCCTAAAAACGGTTTCGCTGTATTGTTCAATAAATTCAAATTTGTTTCTGCCAGGTTGTCTAAATTCAATTATTCTTTCACCTGAAATTTCGTAGTACATTTTGTCTCCTTCAAACATAAATCTACCACCATTATTACGATAAGCGGAGCGAATTAAATCAAATTCTGATAAATTCCATGTGGTTAAGTTGGCGTCCAAATCATCTAACTCTGAAAACAAACCTTCAGTAATTTCTGTTTTGCATCCATAATATTTTTCAATAGTTTCAAAAAATGAAATAATAGCGGAATTTAGTTCTTCAGAATTCATTTGATAAAGATACTAATTCAACTAAAAATTCCAAATCCCAAGTTTTTAAATATTGGAATTTGGAATTTTTGTTTTTTTTTGGAATTTCAAAAAATTATATCTTAATACCTGGCGGCAATAAATCTCTATAAATTGTGTTTTTTCTAAAGAAAAGGGCAATTTTTGGTAAAATAGGAACGACTTTTAGTTTACGTTCGTAGGCAATTTCCATGATGTTTTTCAAAAAAGTCGTAATAAATTCTTCGTTTTCAAAACCATCAAATGTATTTATGCGCGTTAAAAAAATCTTTTTTTCTTGAAAAGAATATTCAACTGAAACCATTTTCCCATCTACAAGTGTTTCAAATTGTCTTGCGAAAGTGTTATCTTTAATTTCTAATTTTTCTAATAATTCTGCTGCATCCATAGCCAATTCATTTTAATTATTTAAATTTATGCAAAATTAAGTATAATAAACTGGTTTTACTAAAAGAATCAACGAAAATATGTCTAAAATTCCCGTTTACTTCATGCCTGGATTAGCGGCAAGTCCAACCATTTTTGAATATATCAATTTGCCACCAGAAACTTTTGAAGTGCATCTACTGGAATGGGTGCTTCCCGTTGGAAATGAATCACTAAAAAGTTATGCAAAACGAATGGCTGAAAAAGTTAATGATGACAATGCAGTTCTTATTGGAGTTTCGTTTGGAGGTGTTTTAGTGCAAGAAATGAAACAATTTCTCAATCCTAAAAAAGTAATTATCATTTCGAGCGTTCGTTCTAATGTAGAATTACCTAACAGAATGAAAATTGCTAAATCTACAAAAGCCTATAAACTTTTGCCAACAGGTTTGATGCAAGATGTTGAATTGCTTACCAAATATGCTTTTGGAGATATGTTAAAAAAGAAATTAAAACTCTATGAAAAATATCTTCACATGCGCAATAAAAGCTACTTAGATTGGGCTATTGAGCAAATGATTTGTTGGAAAAGAATAAAAATCGATCCAGAAATAATTCATATTCATGGTGACGCCGATGAGGTTTTTCCAGCCAAGAATATCAAACAATTTATCAATGTTAAAGGCGGAACGCACACCATGATTTTGAATAAATACAAATGGTTTAATACCAATTTGCCCAAAATAATTTTGGGAGAATAATTTGGCTTTCGGCTCGATTTTTGTAAGTTTACCTAAATACAAAATAAACTAACTATGATAAAAGGAAATAAAATAGGATTGATTTTAGGATTACTAGTAGTTAGTGGTGCGTTAATTCATTCGGTTTCAACAGAAACAAAAAACGCTATTACACGCCAAGGTACGACACAATATTTTCCAGTAAGCGTAGATTTTGCTGGAGAAAAAACACCTTTAAATATTTCAGATGTTAGAGAACGTTTTGATAGAGAATTATTGGTAAATGCTAATTTGCATTCGTCAACAATACTAATATTGAAACGAGCCAACAGAATTTTTCCAATTATGGAACCTATTTTAAAGAAAAATGGTATTCCTGATGATTTTAAATATTTAGCCGTAATCGAAAGTAATTTGACCAATGCTGTTTCACCTGCCGGAGCAAGAGGAATTTGGCAATTTATGCCAGCAACAGCAAGAGAAAACGGTATGGAAGTTACAGAAACCGTTGACGAAAGATACCATCTTGAAAAAGCTACAGAAGCAGCATGTAAATACCTAATTCAAGCTAAAGAAAAATTTGGAAATTGGACATTGGCAGCAGCTGCTTACAATGGTGGAACAGCTGGTGTAAACAAACAAATTGAAAGCCAAAAAGTGGCAAGTTATTATGATTTGTTACTAAATGAAGAAACATCAAGATACGTTTTCCGAATTTTAGCATTGAAAGAAATTATGAAAACTCCAACAAATTTTGGTTTTACTATTTCTAGCGAAGAGCTTTACAATTATATTCCAACCAAAAAAGTTGAGGTTGATTCGTCAATTACGAATTTAGCAAGTTTTGCAATCGGTCAAGGAATTAATTACAAGATTTTAAAAATTCACAATCCTTGGTTGAGAGACACAAAATTGCTAAATCCAAATAAGAAAAAATACGAAATAGAAATCCCAACAGAAGGATATTAGTATTCAAGTGGTATAAAAATAAAAAAAGTTCGCAATCGCGAACTTTTTTTATTTTTTAAAATATGCTACAAAACAATTAAATCTTCTTCAATTGCTCTTTCATCATCTTTACCTGATCAGCCAACATATTTTGTTTATCTAGCTTTTTTACTTCATTAATAAGGTTGGTAGCTTCCAATTTTCTTCTTCTAGTCATTGCCAATCCAGCCAAATTTAATTTTGCTACAGCTAAGTCCATATCCATATTCAAACCCAACTCAATCGCTTTTTTGAAATATTTCTCCGATTGTGTCAAATTTGTTTGCGATAACATAATTCCGTGTAAGTAATTAAAATAACCTTGTTGTTTTTGTACCAATGCCGTTTCCGGATTTTTGATGTAAGTTAGCCATTTTTGAGCGCCAGGAAAATCCTGTTTTCTCAATTTTAGGAAAGCCAAAAGGATAAATTCGTTTTTAAAGTAAAGAAAAATAGGAAGAGCCGACAATATAATAAGGAAAATTCCATTGCCAATATAACCTTCCGTCATTTGCCAAATGCCAGCAATTATAATAAGTCCAGCAATAATTAGTTTGATATTTCTGTGAAACATAATAGGTGTTTTTATTTGATTGCAAAGATAGTAAAAGGATTTTAAAATATTTTTAAAAAACTACTTGCCAGAAAAAAAAGACTTTGTATATTTGCACTCGGTTTTACAAAGACAGTCTTTGTAAACTATAAGTACAAAATAAATCAAGATTTTTAAAGATAATTAGCAATGAGCAAAAGAACGTTTCAACCATCGAAAAGAAAAAGAAGAAATAAGCACGGATTTATGGACAGAATGGCTTCTGCAAATGGAAGAAAAGTCCTTGCGCGTCGTAGAGCTAAAGGAAGACATAAGTTAACTGTATCTTCTGAACCAAGACACAAAAAATAATGATTAACAATTAATCAATATAAAGCCGTTACTTTTATTAGTAGCGGCTTTTTTTTAAATCTGTTTATAAATTTTAATAAGTTTTAGGAGCTATTTCCTGCTATTCGTTATAATCTTTTTATTTTTAAAGAAAAAATAAAAAGGATTTTCACTGCTATCAGGGCTAGGGCTATATCTTACACAACAACAAACTAACTACAATGCCAAAAGACAATTCAATCAAATCGGTTTTAATTATTGGTTCAGGTCCAATCGTTATTGGACAAGCTTGTGAATTTGACTACGCAGGTTCACAATCAGCGCGTTCTATTCGTGAAGAAGGAATTGAAGTAATCCTTATCAATTCCAATCCGGCAACTATTATGACCGACCCAAGTATGGCGGATCATGTTTATTTATTGCCATTAACAACCAAATCAATTATCCAAATTCTAAAAGAACATCCTCAAATTGATGCTGTTCTTCCAACAATGGGTGGGCAGACAGCTTTAAATCTTTGCCTAGAAGCCGACGAAAAAGGAATTTGGCAAGACTTTAATGTAAAAATGATTGGAGTTGATGTTAATGCCATCAACATTACTGAAGATAGAGAACAATTTAAACAACTTTTAAAGAAGATAAATGTTCCATCTGCGCCTGCAGAAATCTGTACTTCGTTTTTGAGAGGTAAAGAAATTGCACAAGAATTTGGTTTTCCATTAGTAATTCGACCATCGTTTACACTTGGTGGAACTGGAGCAGCAATTGTATATAAAAAAGAAGATTTTGCCGAGAAGTTAACTTATGGTTTAGAAATGTCACCTATTCATGAAGTTTTGATTGACAAGGCATTAATGGGTTGGAAAGAATATGAATTAGAACTTCTACGCGATAAAAACGATAATGTAGTAATCATCTGTTCGATTGAAAACATGGATCCTATGGGAATTCATACAGGTGATTCAATTACGGTTGCACCAGCAATGACTTTGTCGGACACAACTTTTCAAAAAATGCGTGATTATGCCATTTTAATGATGCGTTCCATAGGAAATTTCGCTGGAGGTTGTAACGTACAATTCGCCGTTTCGCCCGACGAAAAAGAAGACATTGTTGCAATCGAAATCAACCCGAGAGTTTCGCGTTCATCTGCATTAGCGTCAAAAGCTACAGGTTATCCAATTGCAAAAATTGCTTCAAAATTAGCATTAGGTTATAACTTAGATGAACTTCAAAACCAAATTACCAAATCAACTTCGGCGTTATTCGAACCAACTTTAGATTATGTAATAGTAAAAATACCACGTTGGAATTTCGACAAATTTGAAGGTGCCGACAGAACTTTGGGACTTCAAATGAAATCGGTTGGAGAAGTAATGGGAATTGGTCGTTCGTTTCAAGAAGCGCTCCACAAAGCAACGCAATCGCTCGAAATTAAAAGAAACGGACTTGGAGCAGACGGAAAAGGCTATAAAAACTACGAGCAAATTATCGAGAAATTAACTTTCGCAAGTTGGGATAGAGTTTTTGTAATTTACGATGCCATTGCCATGGGAATTCCGTTGAGTAGAATTCACGAAATTACTAAAATCGATATGTGGTTTTTGAAACAATACGAAGAATTGTATTCGTTGGAAAGAGAAATTACAAACTACAAAATTGATGCTTTGCCAAAAGAGTTATTACTCGAAGCAAAGCAAAAAGGATACGGCGATAGACAAATTGCTCACATGTTGGGTTGTTTGGAAAGTCAGGTTTATAAATTGCGTGATGAAATGAACATAAAACGTGTTTATAAATTGGTGGATACATGTGCTGCCGAATTTAAAGCAAAAACACCTTATTATTACTCGACTTTTGAAGCTGAAATTCAAACAGCAAACGGAGAAAGATACGTTCAAAACGAAAGCATTGTAACTGATAAGAAGAAAGTGGTAGTTTTAGGTTCTGGACCAAATAGAATTGGGCAAGGAATTGAGTTTGACTATTCTTGTGTTCATGGAGTATTAGCAGCAAAAGAATGTGGTTATGAAACCATCATGATAAACTGTAATCCAGAAACTGTTTCAACCGATTTTGATACCGCTGATAAATTGTATTTCGAACCCGTTTTTTGGGAACACATTTACGACATCATTCGCCACGAAAAACCAGAAGGTGTAATTGTACAACTTGGTGGACAAACGGCTTTAAAACTAGCAGAGAAATTATCTAAATATGGAATTAAAATTCTTGGAACTTCATTCGATGCTCTAGATTTAGCCGAAGATAGAGGACGTTTTTCTGAATTGTTAACCGAATTGAACATTCCGTTTCCAAAGTTTGGAATTGCTGAAAGTGCTGATGAAGCTTCTAAATTGGCTGATAGTTTAGACTTTCCGTTATTAGTTCGCCCATCGTATGTTTTGGGTGGACAAGGAATGAAAATTGTCATCAACAAACAAGAATTAGAAGAACACGTAATTGATTTATTAAAATCGATTCCAGGAAATAAATTGCTTTTAGACCATTATTTGGATGGCGCAATTGAAGCAGAAGCTGATGCTATTTGTGATGGAGAAAATGTGTACATCATCGGAATTATGGAACACATCGAACCTTGCGGCATTCATTCAGGTGATTCTAATGCGACTTTGCCACCGTTTAATTTAGGTGAATTTGTGATGCAACAAATAAAAGATCATACTAAAAAGATTGCTTTGGCATTACGAACTGTTGGTTTAATCAACATTCAATTTGCCATAAAAGATGATACGGTTTACATCATCGAAGCCAATCCAAGAGCATCAAGAACGGTTCCGTTTATTGCAAAAGCGTATGGCGAACCTTATGTAAATTACGCAACCAAAGTAATGTTGGGCGAAAATAAAGTAACCGATTTTACGTTCAATCCTCAGTTGAAAGGTTATGCTATTAAGCAACCCGTTTTCTCTTTTAGTAAATTTAAAGATGTAAATAAAGCACTCGGACCAGAAATGAAATCAACAGGAGAAAGTATTTTGTTTATTGATGATTTAAAAGATGATCAATTCTACGAATTATACAGCAGAAGAAAAATGTATTTGAGTAAATAAAGTTTTCAATTGCTTTGTGAAGCTTTGTGTAACGATTTTTGTGGCACAAGGTTTTACGAAGTTTTGATAAGACAGAATTCTAAACCGTCATTGAGAACAATTGTGTTTGGGGTGCTTTACGTTTTAGTCGTAGGTCAAATGCCATGCATAGGTTGCGTACAAAGGGTTTTCCTTTTTCGGTTACGGTTATACTAGTGCTACTTATTTTTACCAAACCGTCGTGTTCCATTTCGTTTAACTGGTGGATAATGTAGGGCAACTCATTAAAATACAATTCTTTGTCTTCCCAAGAAGTGGTAAATTGACACATTAGGTTCAATATGTGTTTGCGTATAATCAAATCTTCGTTGGTTAGCAAATGTCCTCTGTAAACAGGTAGTTCGTTTTGCTCCAATTTGGCGTAGTATTCTTCGACTGTTTTTACATTTTGTGCAAAACTATACCAACTATCACTAATAGAAGAAACGCCCAAACCAATCATAACCTGCGTTTTAGACGAAGTATAGCCCATAAAATTACGGTGCAGTTTTTCATCTAAAAAAGATTGGTACATACTGTCACTCGCAAGTGCAAAATGATCCATTCCAATTTCATGGTAACCGTTTTGACTCAGTAATTTTTTGCCTTCTTCGTATAGTTTACGCTTTTCATCATCTATTGGTAAATCTTCATCGTTAAAACCGCGTTGTCCGTTGCCTTTTATCCATGGCACATGTGCATAACTGTAAAACGCCAAGCGATCGGGTTGTAGAGAGTTGGTTTTATCAATAGTATCCATAACGTCTTCAAGCGTTTGGAACGGTAAACCAAAAATTAAATCGTGCCCAATAGAAGTATAACCAATTTCTTTTGCCCAAAACGTAACTTTCGCTACATTATGAAACGGTTGGACACGATTTATGGATTGCTGCACTTTGCTTGAGTAATCTTGAACACCAAAACTTACGCGTCTAAATCCCAAGTCATATAAAGTTTGTAAATGTCCTCTAGTTGTATTATTTGGATGGCCTTCAAAACTAAACTCGTGATTACGTGCTTTTTTGGCTCTTTTAAAAATACCATTGATAAGTGTAGTCAAATTTTTTTGTGAAAAAAAAGTGGGTGTGCCGCCGCCCAAATGAATTTCTTTAATAGTAGGTTGTTCTGAAAGCAAATCGCAGTATAATTTCCATTCTTTTAGAATTGCCTCAATATAAGGATTTTCTACTTCGTGACGTTTGGTGATGCGTTTGTTACAGCCGCAAAATGTACAAAGGCTTTCGCAAAAAGGCAAATGTATGTAAACGCTGATGCCTTCGGTAGTATTGCTTTCGTAAAAAGAGTTTTTAAGTGTTTTTTTCCAGTTTTCTAGAGAAAATAAATTTTCATTCCAGTAAGGAACAGTAGGGTAGCTTGTGTATCGTGGACCAGGAACATTATATTTTTGTATTAAGGAGACGGACATGAAATACTATCTTTTAAGGTACAAACTTAATTTTATCAATTTGAATAAAAAATGATAAATATCATGTGAAGGTTCGAGTTTAGAAATACGAGGTACGAAGTTTTGGTTTAGATTGCAGAAAGTAGATTTCTATAATTTAACATCCAACACCCATCATCTAACATCTAACAAAAAACCCCGAAGTCTATACGTTCGAGGTTTCTGAATTATTTTAAAGAAAAAACTATTCTGCTTTTAGATTGCGAAGTTGTTTTAATTTGTCTTTTAAAACCGCTAATTCTTCTTTGTGTTTTGCGATGTTTTTACGTACTTCTAACACAATTGAATTTTCTTTTTTGGCATTTTTTGTATTGGTAAAAAACTGAATGTTGTTTTCCAATTGGAAAATTTCGCTCTGCACTTCGTCAATTTTACGCATTAAGAAAACTTTTTCGTTTTCTAATTTTCTCGAATCGTCAGAACCAGCTAATTGCTCGATACGATTGTTGAAACGCATCATGTCGGTTTCTTTTTTGCTCAAGCTTAATTTTTCGAATAAAACATCTAATATTTTATTGAATTTTCCTTCGATATGTCTTCTGCCAAAAGGAACTTTACCAAAGCCTTTCCAATTTTCGATATGTGCTTTGATAGCATCTAAATCTGTTTTGTGATCGCCTGTCATTTCAAAAGCACGCAAAGTTTCAAGGTATTCTTTTTTCTTTTCGAATGCTTCAACTTCTTCTGTGTTTTCTTCAGTTTTGTTTTCTTTTAATTTGTCAAAATAATGATTGCAAGCCGTTCTAAATTCAGCCCAAATTTTATCAGAGAATTTTCTTGGCACATGACCAATAGTTTTCCATTCATCCTGAATTTGTTTCATAATTGGCGTAGTTGCGGCAAAATCTGTACTGTTTTGCAATTCAACTGCTTTGGTAACTAAGGCTTGTTTTTTGGTCAAATTATCAGTTTGATCTTTTTTAATGTCTTTGTAAAAAGAATTTTTAAGCGTATTAAAATTACGAACCGCCGTTTTGAATGTCGACCAAGTTTCTTCGTTTACTTCGCTAGGAACTTTTCCTGTTGAGAAAAATTCGTTGCGCAACGCTTCTACTTTTGCCACTTGAGCTGCCCAAAGTGCATGAGAATTTACTTTTTCGGTAGCTAAAACTTCAATTTGGGCAATAATGGCTTTCTTTTTCTCTAAATTTTCAGTTTCACCAGCACGCAATTTTTCGAAAATAAGTTCGCGCTTGTCGTGCATAATTTTGGTCAATTCGCTGAATTTATTCCAAATTTCCTCACGGTGTTCTCTCGAAACAGGACCGATTTCTTCTTTCCAAATTTTGTGTAAATCTTGCAATTCACGGAAGGCTTTGTTCACGTCTTCCATTTGTGTTAACTCTTCAACACGAGCAATAATTTTTTGTTTTTGTTCCAAATTATGTTTGAAATCAATATCTCTAGCTTCTCTGTCTAAGTGAAGAAAGTCATAGAAATTCTCCATATGAAAATGGTAATTATTCCAAACGTGGTTGTATTTATCTTTAGGAATTGAGCCAGCATTTTTCCAACGATCTCTAATGTCGTTTAGCTGTTTAAGCGAATTAGTAATATTTCCTGGATTTGTGACTAAGTTTTTCAATTCTTCAACAAGCACCAATCGATTTTGAAGGTTGGCTTCAAGATTAGATTGTAAACTTTTGTAATGTTTATTTTTTCTATCTCTGTAATGAGAATATATTTGGTCAAACTTAGTTTTTAGTGGAAAATGATATTCAAAATCCTCAGTTGTATCTGGATTTTCGGCATTAAATTCTTCCTTTTTCTCATCAATAAAATGATGGTATTTTGCCAAAAATGATTTTTTTATTTCTTCAACGTGCTCTTTTACAGCCATCACCTTCTCGTTTTCAGCGATTTTTTCAAGTGTATCAACAAGAGCTTCCATAGACATGGCTTCATAATCTTCCATAGGAATTTCATGACGTATGGTTTCATCTTCGCTTTCGGCAGCGTTGGTTGCAGCTATTTCATTGATAGCAATGATGCTTTTGTCAACTATTTTTAGCGAATCGTCAGCTACTTGCTCATCGGTCAATTCAGCGATATTATCTTCTTTAGTAGCTTCAACTTTTGGAGCTGGTTCGACAATTTGTTCTGTTAAAGTTGTTTCTTCAGTTTCTACAACTTCGTGCATTTCAGGAGTCGTTGCTTCTACAGCATTGTTTTCAGGGTTTCCATCTGCTAGATTTTCGTTACTAGGCAGGTTATCATTCTTTTCTTCAGACATTTTTTTAAATGTGTAAGGTTTATAATTATACGATATAATAGGGCGAAAGGTAGTAAACACCTAACAAAATTCAAAACAATTAGAAAAATTAAACCAAATAAAAATGAAAAAGCATCATTAAAGAATTTTCTCTAACAATGCTTTTATAAAAGTAGTTACAATTTTTAGACACAAATTTCAGAAGTTAGTACATATTGTTAGCTTCTATTAGTACACAAATAATTGCTGATAGTAATTTTAATTTGTGAAAATCTTTTTTTAGAATTTTTGCTTCGTGTAAATTTGTGTAATTCGTTTTTAATTAAAAAAAAACTAGTTATTTAGATCAAAATCTTCCAATTTTTTATCTTCTAATTTGTTATTATGCAATACAACAGGTTTACTGTTTTTTCGCATTTTGATATTCAAAAACTCTACAAATAATGAGAAGAAAATGGCAAAATATAAGTATCCTTTTGGAATGCTATGTATTTCTACATCAGAACCAAAGCGGAAATGCGCTAAGTGAGAACCTTCAGCTAAAAGCATTACACCTATTAAGATTAAGAATGACAAACCAAGGATTTGAATAGTAGGATGCTCATTTACAAACTTGCTAACAGGCCCTGCAAATATCATCATGATAACGATAGAAATTACGATTGAGATGATCATAATTTCAATAGCTCCTTCATATCCAAAACCACCTTCTGCGGGCGATTTCATACTTATCATTCCAATAGCTGTCAAAATACTATCGAAAGAGAAAACAATGTTTAGCATTGCAATTTGAAAAACGGCACTTGATAAACTTGAAGCCGATTTTCCTGAAGCACTTTCCTCTTCTCCTTCCATTTTGTGATGAATTTCAGAAACTGATTTATATAACAAAAACAATCCACCACCAAAAATAATAAGACTTTGACCCGTAATTCGTGCTTCAAAAAAGCCCCAATTGATTGGTAAAAGTATTTGTTGTAAACTTAAAACCCATGAAATTCCGAATAATAGTATTATTCTAAAAACCATTGCTAGCAATAAACCGATTCTTCTGGCTTTTGGTTGATCTTCGGCTTTCAATTTTCCTGAAACGATTGATAGAAAAACGATATTGTCGATTCCTAAAATAATTTCTAAAAAAGTTAGGGTTAATAAAGCTATCCAAGCATTTGGGTTTGAAATTAATTCGAGCATTTTGTTTTTAAATTTAGTTTGTAAATGTTGTTAAACGTAAGTTAGTCAAGTTTTGTTACAAAACCTTGTTGTTTTTTTGCATCGCCTACAAACGAGAATTCAAAGGTGTATGTTTTTTCTTTTGTGGCAACAATTTTCATACTAATAGCTTTTTTTTCTGTATTGTTTTTAGGATTGATTTTTTGCAAAATAAATTCACAATCATTAATCCATCTTACCGAAGCAGAATCTGTTTTCCCTTGAAAGTTTTCAACTTGAAGTTTGTCAGTTCGTTCGAATGTTGAAGTTATTTTTTTGCCATCAATTTCTTTAGTAAATTCAAATTTACCTGTTTTAAAATCGGTACAATTGCATTCTGTTTTAGTGGGCATACAAGAAATAAGTGTAAGCAAAAATAGGATAAGAATTGGTTTCATTTAGTTTTTATTAATTGTTAAAATTACTCTATTTTTAAATCATATTTGTCTAACAAATTCGGTATCCCTTGCAACGAAAATTTTGCTTTTTTTATCGAATTGAATTCGGGATCAATTTTGAAATTATGAGAAGTGGTAAAATCAACTTCTTTAAGTTCACTTTCGTTAAAAATGGCATTGATAAGATTGCAATTATCAAAAACAGAATTGGCTAAATTGGATCCAATAAAATTTACTTCTTTTAGTGAACAAGAAATGAAATTGGTTTTGGGCATTTTTTTATTGACAAACGAAGCATAATCTAATGTAGAATCTTGAAAATGAACACTGAATAAAAAATCGGTGCATTCGTGAAAAGCGATTCCTAGTAATTTGCAGTTTTTGAAAGTTACCGTTTTTAGACTTGCATTTTTGAGTTTCGACATTGCTAAATTGCAATCGATAAACTCGCAATCTATAAAAGTTGTTTCGGTAAAATTGGCATTAGAAAAATCACAATTTTTGAACGTACAACCGTCAAATTCGCGATTGGTAATCTTGGCGTCGAGTAGAATTACTTTTTCAAAAGTGGTGTTGATGTATAGAAGCTCGTTCATAATTAATCATTAAATAATGCTTTCATAATAGTTTGTAAGCCTTTGTACATAAAATAAACAGCTAATCCTGAAAGAAAAATTCCGACTGCTAAAACAAGATAATGCCAAACATTTTGCTTATTGATAAAGGCGTTATAAATTACCGATGGACCAATAAAAAGTAGTGGTAAAGCAAAAACTAAATATTTGATTCCTTTGGATAAAACAGTTCTATTGGTTGACATTTTTTTACAAATTATAATTATCTACAGCTTTTCGAACGCTTCCATATTTTGAAAGCAGTATTGCGGCTTCATCGTAACTAACTGTGATTTCGCTCATAATCATTTTTACGCCTCTATCAACCAATTTGTCGTTGCTTAGTTGCATATCGACCATTTTGTTGCCTTTTACTTTTCCGAGTTGTATCATGGTTGTTGTTGAAATCATATTTAGCAACAACTTTTGAGCAGTTCCTGCTTTCATTCTTGAACTTCCAGTAACAAATTCTGGACCTACAACAACTACTATTGGAAAGTTGGCTACCAAGGCTAATGGACTTCCTTCGTTGCAAGTAATACAACCAGTTACGATGTTATTTTCGTTGCATTTTTCCAAACCTTTGATAACATAAGGTGTTGTGCCAGAAGCTGCAATTCCGATTACAACATCAGTTGAAGAAATGTTTTGTTCTTGCAGATCGAGCCAAGCTTGTGTTGTATTGTCTTCGGCGTTTTCAACTGCACGACGAATCGCCTTGTCGCCACCAGCTATAATTCCGTTTACTAAATCAAATGGAACACCGAAAGTTGGTGGGCATTCTGATGCATCGACAATTCCTAATCGACCAGAAGTACCAGCACCTATATAGAAAAGTCTTCCACCCAATTTCATTTTCTCAACAATTTTGGTAACCAAAGGCTCAATTTGAGGCAAGGTTTTTTCAACTGCTAATGGAACGGTTTTGTCTTCGTTGTTGATATTTTGCAATAATTCGGCCACCGACATTTTTTCTAAATGTTCGTATTTGGATGATTGCTCCGTTGTTTTAATAAAATTCATAACCAATTATTCTTCATATCGTTGAATTTCTCTATCGTAAAATTCGTTGGCAAGAGTAATCAAGTTTTCCATTTCGGCATTAAGTTCGGCTTCGTCAAGATCTTCATCTTCTTCCATAAACTCTACTTCATCATCTTTTAGATTAATGATAAAACGAGGATAATCAAGGTGAATGATAAAAATATCTTCAGGAAAATCGGTGTTATCGCCTAGAACAAATTTTGGTAATTGCATTGTTTTTTTTTTTGATGTTATGAAAGATTTTTAAACTTGAAGATGGCTCCAGTTTTCGCCTGTTCTTATGCGCCAAAGTTGTTGTGTACTTATATTGAATTGTTTGGCAATTAATGTTAATCGTGTTTTGTTGTCTTCTCGTTTTAACATTTTTTTGATACGAATAACTTGTGTAGAAGTTAGTTTTCTACCATCTGCTTTTTTATTATATTCGATTATAAATTGCTTAGCTTTAATAACTAAAGGATTTTTGCTATGATGTGCTGTTAGTTCTTTTTGATTTGCCCATTTTAGGTTAGATACATGGTCATTAACTTTGTTAAAATCTAAATGAAGCACAAATCGTCTTTCATCATCTGGAGCTTTTTCGATGAAATACATAGCAACGAGTCTGTACATAAACATATGGACTGTTTTGCGTTTACCATCTGTATATACGGCATATTTCCATATTTTATAACCCTCTAGCATACTTCCTCTTAATTCTTTTCCTTCCAAAGTGTTTTCAGTATAACTTACAAGACGACCATAATTAGAAATGGCATAATTTAATTTTAAGCTTTCTGGAACAAAAATTTTTCTAAATTCCTCACCTCTTAAAAGTTGAATCATGATAAAATTATTTTGTATTAATTAAATTTTTAGTTAGAAAGTGAAAGCGAATATACAAAAAAATTGCTGCAAATGATAATCCTGCTAAAAGTCCTATCCAAACACCAACAGCTTTTAAGGATGTATGTTCGCCAAGATAGTATGAAATAGGAAAGCCAATAACCCAATAGGCTACAAAAGTTATATACATTGGAATTTTTACATCTTGTAAACCACGTAAAGCACCAAGAACTACTACTTGAATTCCGTCTGAAATTTGAAAAACCGCAGCTACTAGTAATAACTTGGCAGCAATAGCAATAACTTCTTTATTGTCTATAAGTTGCGCTTGATTTTCCATATTTAGAAAAATATAGGGCAATGAATTATGTAAAAGCACAAACAATATGGCAAATATAATTTCGATAAAAATAGCTAATAAAAATATTGAACGTGCCACAATTACCAAATTTTTATAATCTTGATTTCCTTTTTGATTTCCAACTCTAATCATGGCTACAACGCTTAATCCCATGGCAAACATAAAAGTCATTGAAGCTAAGCTCAAGGCAATTTGATTAGCGGCTTGACTTGTTTTTCCAATATTTCCACAAAGCCAAATAGCAGCTGTAAAAAGTACCACTTCAAAAAGCATTTGCATTGCAGATGGAAATCCTAGGTTGACAATTTTAGAGATAGTTTCTTTTTTGATTTCATTAAAACTGAAACCTTGAAAATAGTTTTTTAGTTTTTCTTGTTTGGCTAAAATAAAGTGCATAAAAACAACCATAGCTATACGAGAAATTACCGTTCCTAAACCGGCACCGATGATTCCCATTTTTGGAAAACCCCAAACGCCATATATTAAAACATAATTAAAAAAGACATGTATAATATTTGCCGATACAATTGCATACATCGAATATTTAGTCAATGATAATCCGTCTGCAAATTGTTTATAACCCTGATATATAATAAGAGGAACAAGCGAAAAAGCAACCCAATCAAGATAGGGCTTGGCTAAGGTTATTACTTCTTTTGGTTGTTGTAACAATTCCATAATTGGTTTGGCAATTACAACTAACCCGAAAAGTACAAAACCTAAAATGGTGCATAAAAATAACCCGTTGTGAAAAACCAATCGTATTTTACCCTTTTTGTTTTCGGCATCCGCTTCGGCAATTATTGGCGTTATGGCTGTTGAAAATCCGATACCTATTGACATAGCTACAAAAATTAAACTGTTTCCTAATGAAACAGCAGCTAGTTCAGTTGAACCTAACTTGCCCACCATAATATTATCGACAATTGCTATTAAAGTATGGCCAACCATTCCTAGAATAACTGGATAAGCCAGTTTAAGGTTGTATGAAAACTCTTTTGTATAGGTAGATAAGTTCATTTTATTATTTAATTAATCCCAACATTCCATTAGTAGCAAGTCACCTTCTATATGTTCGATTTTTACAATTCCATCTTCTATTACGTGGTTGCTACTACCAGTTCGGTAACCTATTGTAAGTTCTTCATTCTTTAATGGGTAAAATAAGTTTTCGGTTGTTATTCCTGTTACTTTTCCAATCGGAATAAGAGAAATTGGTGTTTTTGCAGTGTACCATTTTTCAAATTTTGTTGGTAATAAATACACTTTTGAGTAATCGTCTAGAATAACAATTTTCAATTTATTTCTGTAACTTACAATATTGGTGATATTTGTGATAGTATGATCGGCTCTTTTACCCGTTGCCCATACAACATTTACGGCTTTGTGTCCTTTTTCTATTAAATAGTCAAAGGCTTTTTCTAAATCGGTTTTGTCTTGGTTGGGTGTATGTATAATTTCTAGTGGAAACTGTTTTTCTTTGTAGAGTTCTGGATTAAAATTATCATCGAAATCGCCTAGTAAAACATCTATTTTTATGTCTAATTGTAAAACGCGGTCGATTGCGTTGTCTAGAACTATCACAATTGGTGACCATTCTAATAATTGTCCTAATAACTCATAACTGCATGCAGCACCATTGGCAATAATTAATGCTGGTTCTTGGTCGTCGCGAACAATGTGGTGGGAAGACATTATGATTTAGGATTTGTGATTTTAGATTTTTTATGAGTGCAAATTACGAACTTAATTATATGATTTCAAATGTTTAAATTTTATTTTTTTGAGGTAACATTTGGTATCGCTTTTTAATCATTGGTGTTTGCTTACGCAAACTTGTAGTTAATGGCGATTTCATAATTTGAAGTTTGAATTTTTAGCCGAGATAGTAATGGAAAGCAAAACCTTGTCATAAGTTTAGTTTTTCTTATTTTTTCAAAGCGACCAACGGAAGCTCTTGAAGAAATATAGAAAACTTCTTATAACAAGGTTTTCTTGGAATGAATAGCTTGATTAGCTACTCAATAGTATAAGAGCCTGTATCAATTTCTGATAAGTGAAAGTAACCTAGTGGATAATTGTCTGCATTATTTTGGTTTACAATATTTCCACGAAGAGTTGCCGGTGGAGTTGAAAAAGGACCTCCGCCGCCGCTACCAGAAATACTTAAAAGTTTGTTCATATAATTACTATATTTTTCGGTAATTCCTTGTAATGAATAATCGATTACATCGCCAGCTTTTAATTTATCATCAATATAAACGCCAAACATCATGTTTCCTTGAAAAAACTCATCTGTAATTACGCTATATTCGGTATATACAATGTTACTGTTTTTGGCTCCAACAAGGTAAAAATTATCTTCGTCACCGTTGTCAACAAAATAAAATTTTACTTCAACTATTTCATCGCCACCAAAACCTGGAATCATGGTTTGTTTGTCAAATTCGATTACTGGTGTCGGCATTAGTTTGGAAGTTGCTTTGTAAGTTTCACCATTATTAACAACTGTTAGTTGGTATTCGTTGTTTATAATTGGATTAAAATTAGTGCATACATAAGTTCCAGGAGCAGTTTCGTTAAAAATATAAATTACAGTAATATCTGAAGATAGATTTATAACAGAAACCGTTGCACCAGTAACTGGTGGAATTGTATTAGAATAAAAATCAGTAGTAGTTGAAAGCTTTATTGTTTGAAGATTTCCTGTTTCGCCTTTTTGCCATTTTAGCGAAGCATCGATAACCAGTTTTGGATTGGCAGTATCTAAATCGACATTGATAACATCTTCACAGCTTAGTATTGAAATTGAAGTTAAAATAAGGACAATATATAGTTTTATATTTTTCATACTATTAGAATTTAAAATTATAAGAAACGGAAGGAACAATTCCAAAAATAGATAATCTTGATGCTTCATTGTTTCCAGTTTCAGTATTTTCTCGGAAACTTATGGAAGCAGCATTTTTGCGACTGTAGATATTATAAATACTAAAAACCCATTCATCTTTCCATTTTTTTGTTTTACTACTTTTAGGTGTTAGTGTTGCTGCAACATCTAGATGATGGTAGGCTGGTAGGCTATTTTTATTTCGTATTCCGTAACTTGGAACAGTAATGCCTTGGTAAGTATATTGCCCGTTAGGATAGGTTACAGGTTGACCAGTTTGCAGCGTGAAGTTGGCTCCAAAATTCCATTTTTCGTTCAGTTTATAACTTCCAGTTATTGCTAAATTGTGAGTTTTGTCATAAGCAGAACGATACCATTCTCCATTATTTATTCCGATTTCGTCAGCGGTTCTTCCTGGTGTTTTTTGTTGCGATTTTGATAAAGTATAAGCAATCCAACCACTCAAATTACCAGTGTTTTTGCGAAGCATGAATTCAAGTCCATACGAACGCATTTCTCCGTTAAGAATAACTTGTTCAATAGCTTCGTTGGCAATCAAATTAGCGCCATCAATATAATCCATTCTGTTTTTGATTGTTTTATAAAAACTTTCAACTTCCACAGTATAAACGTCTTCTTTGAAATTATTGAAATAACCAACAGCCACTTGATCGGCAATTTGAGGTTTGATATAATTATCACTTGGCATCCAAACATCAAGTGGAGTAGGAGAAGCCGTATTTGAAACCAGTTGAAGGTATTGTACCATTCGATTATAACTAGCTTTCACCGATTGATTTTCATTCAATTCATAAGCTGCTGAAAAACGTGGTTCGAAGTTGTCGAAACTGGCAATAGTTTTGTTTTTTCCAAAATAAGTAGTACCAATTGGTTTAGCTTTCTCATAAACTTTTGTCTCGGCATCATAGACAACAGGTTGGTTATTTTCGTATAAGTTTACAGTTGAATTTCCTAATCTGTAAAAAAAGCTGTAGCGTAAGCCATAATTAAAAGCTAATTTGTCTGTAAGTTTTTGTTCGGCTTCGAGATATAATGCTGGTTCAAAAGCGTATTTTTTGTCTAATTGTTTAAAGTTTATATTAGAAGTTTCGTCAATTGGCTCGATGGTTCCTGGATTGAAATCGTAATAAGTTCCATTGAAACCATAATTTAGTTTTATATCATTGGATAAATAATGTTTGAAATCGTATTTTAAATTATAATTTTTGATTCCAGAATCCCAATTGAAGCCAATGAAATCAAGTGTTAATCCATAGTAATAATCACTATAAATTAGCGATAAATTTGAAAATAATTTGTCATTAAAAAGATGATTCCAACGCAGATTTAATGTTGAATTTCCATAAGTATTAGTAAACGTTTTGTTTAGTGAAAAAATATCACGACCAAAATAGCCTGATAGATATAAGCTATTATTTTTATCTAATTTGTAGTTTAACTTGGTATTTAAATCATAAAAATAAGCAGTATTTTTATTGTCAGAAAGTTTCAAAAATAAATGCGCATAAGATCCACGTCCACCAACAAGGAAAGAGCCTTTGTCTTTAACAATTGGACCTTCGGCAAGAATTCTACTGGTAATTAATCCAATTCCGCCATTGATGTGAAAATCTTTACTGTTTCCATCTTTTTGGTATATATCTAAAACTGAAGATGCACGACCGCCAAATTTAGAAGGTATTCCACCTTTGTATAATTTCAAATCTTTGATGGCATCTGGGTTAAAAACCGAGAAGAAGCCAAAAACGTGTGATGAATTGAAAATAGTTGCTTCGTCTAACAAAATTAAATTTTGATCGGCACCACCACCACGAACATTAAAACCCGATTGACCTTCGCCAGCATTGGTAACACCTGGCAAAAACAGAATTGATTTTATAACATCAACTTCTCCCATTACAACAGGCATTTGTTTTATCGTGCTAATTGAGAGTTTGTTAACACTCATTTCTGGTTTACGAATGTTGGCTTTTGTCTTTTCTGAAGTAACCACAACTTCTTTCAACTCTTGACCAGATTCTTGAAGTGAAAAATTTCTTTTGGTATTTTGATTCAAAGAAATTGCTTCAGAAATAGTTGTAAAACCTACATAACTGATTAGAATTTCATAATCACCTTTGGGTAATGTTAGCGAGTAAAACCCATATTCGTTGGTGGTTGCGTAGAGTTTGGTGTCTTTGGCAATAATATTTACACCAATTAATGTTTCGTTGCTGCTGGCATCGGAAATGGTTCCGCTAAGCGTAAATTTTTCTTGAGAAAATCCCAGATTTGAAATAAATAGAATTAAAATGAAGGGAATAATTTTTTTAAAAATCATGACTTTGGTTTTGTACTGCAAATTTGACGAAAAATAGCCAATTTTGTTACATAATGAATGTTAATGTATAGTTAAGTAAAAAAAAAGACAACCATTGCTGATTGTCTTTTAGTATTAATTTTAGAAAAAAATTATCCTAATTTATTGTCTAAGTTGGTTTTAATCGCTTCTAAGAAAGCTTCTGTTGTTAGGTAATCAGCATCTGTTAAACCTTTTGGTTTTACTAGCATTGCTAAATCTTTGGTCATTTTTCCAGATTCAACTGTGTCTATACAAACTTGCTCTAAAGCATTACAGAAATTAATTAAGTCTTGATTTCCATCTAATTTTCCTCTATGTTCTAAACCTCTTGTCCAAGCAAAGATTGAGGCAATTGGGTTGGTAGAAGTTGCTTTTCCTTGTTGGTGCATTCTGTAGTGACGTGTTACCGTTCCGTGAGCTGCTTCGGCTTCAACTGTTTTTCCATCTGGAGTTACTAATACAGAAGTCATTAATCCTAGTGAGCCGAAACCTTGCGCAACAGTATCTGATTGAACATCACCATCATAGTTTTTACAAGCCCAAACAAATCCACCGTTCCATTTCATTGCAGATGCAACCATGTCGTCAATAAGTCTGTGTTCGTAAACCATTCCGTTTGCATCAAAATCGGCTTTGTAGTGTTGTTGAAAAACTTCTTCAAAAATATCTTTAAATCTTCCGTCGTATGCTTTCAAGATTGTGTTTTTAGTAGAAAGATATAATGGCCATTTTTTTGTCAACGCCATTTGAAAAGAAGAATGAGCAAATCCGTATATACTTTCGTCAGTATTGTACATTGACATGGCTACACCATCACCTTTGAAGTCATAAACTTTCCATTCAGTAGTTTCTCCAGCTTCGTTTGTAAATGACATGGTTAAAGTACCTTTTCCTTTAATAACTTTATCAGTAGCTTTATATTGATCTCCAAAAGCGTGACGCCCTATAACGATTGGTTTTGTCCAACCTTGAACATATCTTGGTACATTGCGCATAATAATTGGCTCACGAAAAACAGTTCCGCCCACTATATTACGAATGGTTCCGTTTGGCGATTTCCACATTTCTGATAAGTTGAATTCTTTTACGCGCTCTTCGTCTGGAGTGATAGTAGCGCATTTGATACCAACATTATATTTTTTTATTGCTTCGGCAGAGTCTATTGTAATTTGGTCTTTGGTAGCTTCTCTACTTTCTATGCCTAAATCGTAGTATTTGATATCTAAATCTAAATAAGGAAGGATTAATTTGTCTTTAATAAATCGCCAAATAATTCGTGTCATTTCATCGCCATCCAATTCGACTACTGGATTGGCTACTTTAATTTTTGCCATATTAATTGTGTTTTGTTTGTTTGTTTTAAAAAAAATAGCGGAAACAAATATATAGAATTTAAACCTTTAAAATAAATACTTTAGGTACGAAATCGATTGAATTATTAAATTACGATTTTAAGGTTTTTAAATTACGAATTTGATAATTTGAACCCGCTATTTTTGTATAAAAAAAGTCTCGAACGAATCGAGACTTTCTATAAATTGTGAAAAAAGAATTATCTTCTTTTATCTTTAATTTTTGCTTTTTTACCAGTAAGTTCTCTGAAGTAGAAAATTCTTGCTCTACGTACAGCACCTTTCTTGTTAATTTCAATTTTTTGTAAAGCTGGTAAGTTTACTGGGAAGATACGCTCTACACCAATTGCACCAGACATTTTACGGATTGTGAAAGTTTCTGTAGATCCAGAACCTCTTCTTTGAATAACCACTCCTTTAAAAAACTGAGTTCTTGTTTTTTCACCCTCTTTAATTTCGTAGTAAACTGTGATAGTATCACCAGCTCCAAATACAGGGAAATCTTTTCTTGTTACAAATTCG
This sequence comes from Flavobacterium sp., assembly GCF_044377315.1. Lineage (GTDB taxonomy): Bacteria > Bacteroidota > Bacteroidia > Flavobacteriales > Flavobacteriaceae > Flavobacterium. The sequence continues at coordinate 60,040 of NZ_JBILJG010000005.1, read as the reverse complement.
CTATTAACGAAATCTACTAAATTTGCCATTTTAATTGCTAATTATGGTTTAAAATCTGAGCAACATTCGCGGTTTTCGCCAGAGGTTGGTCAAATGTGGGTGCAAATTTACAACTTTATTTTAAATAAACAACTTTTCATTTTAGTTTTCAGTCTCAGTTTTCAGTTTACAGTTTTATACTGATTACTGCGACTGTCAACTGTGACTAATCTTCCAACAAATCAGGTCGTCTATTCTTAGTATGTTCAAACGCCATATCTTCTCGCCATTTGTCAATTTTGGCAAAATGTCCGCTGGTTAAAACTTCGGGCACTTTCCATCCTTTGTATTCGGCAGGTCTTGTATATATTGGTCCCGAAAGTAATCCGTCTTGAAAACTATCGGTCAAAGCTGAGGTTTCATCACTCAAAACACCAGGAATTAATCTAATTATAGCATCGCAAAAAACTATGGCTCCAATTTCGCCACCACTTAATACATAATCACCAATCGAAATTTCTTTGGTAATAAAATGGTCGCGAACGCGTTGATCAACACCTTTATAATGCCCGCACAAAATAATTATGTTTTCGTACATCGATGCTGTATTGGCCATTTTTTGGTTAAGTGTTTCTCCATCAGGCGACATATAAATAACTTCATCATAGTCACGTTGACTTTTCAAATGAGTAATACAAGCGTCAATAGGTTGCACCATCATCACCATTCCAGCACCTCCACCAAAAGGATAATCATCAACCGATTTCTGTTTATTGGTTGTATAATCTCTCAAATTATGAAAATGAACTTCCACTAAGCCTTTATCAATAGCACGTTTCATAATTGATGCTTCAAAAGGACTTCGCAGTAATTCTGGTAAAATGGTAATGATATCTATTCGCATTTGGCAAAGATAAAAATTATTCTTTAGAAGCTACTACCGCTTTTTTTCCAATTTTTTATTCCTAACAGGTTAATAAAAGTAAATGAATGTAAAATATATTCTCAAATTGCTCTAATGTTAAATTAGAACAATTTTAATTTTGTAAATTTGCACCACAAATAAAAAATACAATAGAATGGAAAACGGAATATACGCTAAATTTAACACTTCAAAAGGTTCAATTTTAGTAAAATTAACACACGATTTAACCCCTGGAACAGTTGGAAACTTTGTCGGATTGGCAGAAGGTCAATTAGAAAACTCAGTAAAATCAATGGGAAAACCGTATTATGATGGATTAAAATTCCACAGGGTAATACCAGATTTTATGATTCAAGGTGGTTGCCCACTTGGAACAGGAACTGGCGATGGTGGTTATAAGTTTGATGATGAGTTTAACTCAACTTTAAAGCATGATAAACCAGGTGTTTTATCAATGGCAAATGCTGGACCAGGAACCAACGGAACTCAGTTTTTCATAACGCATGTACCAACACCATGGTTAGATGGTAAACATTCTGTTTTTGGTCATGTTGTTGAAGGACAAGACATTGTTGATGCTGTAGCGCAAGGTGATTTACTTGAAACAGTAGAAATTGTTAGAGAAGGTGAAGAGGCAGAAAAGTGGAATGCTATCGAGGCTTTCAGAACTTTTGAAGGTTCAAGGTTAAGAAGAATTGAAGAAGCTAAAAAACAAGCTGAGGAAGCAATGGAAAAATTAGCAGCTGGTTTTGACAAAACAGAAAGCGGTTTGCGTTATAAAATTATCCAAAAAGGAAATGGTAAAAAAGCAGAAGCTGGAAAAACTGTTTCTGTTCATTATACAGGACAATTAGAAAATGGTAAAACGTTTGATTCTTCTTATCCAAGAAAAAAACCAATCGAATTCCCGTTAGGAAAAGGACATGTTATTGATGGTTGGGATGAAGGAATTCAATTATTACAGGTGGGTGATAAAGCTCGTTTTGTAATTCCATCGTATTTAGGCTACGGAACAAGTGGTGCTGGCGGTGTAATTCCACCTAATGCAACTTTGGTTTTTGATGTTGAATTGATGGACGTGAAGTAAGTAGAGAACTTAATTTTATGAAATTAAATTGTGTGAATCACTTATTCCGAATTTTTCGAAATCTTACGAGATAAGAAATACGAGATATGAAGTTAAAAATGAATCCTGATAGTTAATTCTATTGGGATTTTTTTATATTTACTTTTTATAATCCAAAAAACAACTAAAAAATGAAATCAAAAACATCAATTATATCCGCGATGGCATTGCTAATTTTTGCTTGTTCACCAAAAACTTCTCCAACAACAAGTACTAGTCAAATTGCTAAAATCGAGCTAACTCCCGACTTGATTGCAGCCAAAATGTCTTACGAAAACAATTGTGCAAAGTGTCATGAATTGTTTAAACCCAAAGATTATACAGCCGAACAATGGAAGCCAATTTTAGTAAGTATGCAAGAGAAAGCCAAAATTACAGATCAAGAAAGAGAAAAAATATATGCTTATTTGACTATGAATTAAACCTATTTAAAATATGAAAACACTACAACAATGGTTTGATGAATATGGAGAAAGTCATAAAAATCCTGTGAATAAAGCTATTCATTATATTTGTGTGCCAATGATTTTCTTTTCTATTGTTGGTTTGCTGATGAGTATTCCAAGTGATTTTTTAAAATCAGTACTTTCTTTAAATTTACCTATTATAGAAAACTGGGCAACAGTTGTACTTATTTTTGTACTTCTGTTTTATCTTAGATTGTCTATTAAAATGGCATTTAAGATTGCAATTTTCGCCGTTTTATGTTTGGTTTTAAACTTCTATATAAGTCAATATGTATCCTTATGGATTTTTTCAATGACTATTTTTAGTATTGCTTGGATTGGTCAATTTTACGGTCATAATGTCGAAGGGAAAAAGCCTTCTTTCCTAAAAGATTTACAATTTCTACTAATTGGACCAGCTTGGGTTGCAGAAAATTTGTTTGGTAAATAGAAATTTATTTTGAATTATATTATGGAGTTGATTTCTTGGGATGATTTTGAAAAAATAGAAATGCGAGTAGGCACAATTCTTGAAGTAAGTGATTTTTCCCGAAGCAAGAAAACCAGCTTATCAATTACGAATTGATTTTGGTAACGAAATAGGAATAAAAAAATCTTCTGCACAACTAACAAAGCTTTATTCGAGAAAAGATTTGGTTGGTAAATAAATTATCGCCGTAGTCAATTTTACAAAAAAGCAAATAGGAAATTTTAGCAGTGAATGTTTGATTTTAGGTTCTATCAATGAAGATGATATTGTTTTGTTGTCATCAGATTTGAAAGTGGGAAATGGGTTGAGAGTTGGTTGATATTGAGTTATAATTTATAAAAAAAAACAGCTAGGAAACTAACTTAGCTATTCAAAAACTGATTGTCTTATAGAACTGTTTAGGTTACAACGAGATCCTTTCTTTGGCAACTATTTATATCTGAAATAGAAAAACGTTCTCGAGCTTCATAAAGTATATGATTTTCAAAACTATTGATTATAAAATATATACAAAACTTGTATTTAACAATTACCAATTTTCTGAGCAAGTTCTTCTCGTGTTAAACCTTTTTCAATTTTTACCTCGTAAATTTTTACCTCGTAAATTTTTGCCCCAAGTTTGAAATGCTCGTAACCTTTTTCTAGTTTATCACATTTTTCAGTTCCTGTTTTTCCATAAAATTTATCTTTTAAACCTGACTGGTTTTTAAAACCTGTCAGGTTTACTAACTATTCTATTCCTCCAAAAGAACTTCTAAAATACTAATAGCAGCATCGCTAATTTTAGTACCAGGACCAAAAACAGCTACGGCACCAGCATCAAAAAGATATTGGTAGTCTTGTGCGGGTATAACGCCACCTACAATGATCATAATATCTTCGCGTCCGTATTTTTTGAGTTCTTCAATAACTTGTGGCACCAATGTTTTGTGTCCAGCTGCTAGTGAAGAAACGCCCAAAATATGCACGTCGTTTTCTACGGCTTGTTTAGCCGCTTCGGCAGGTGTTTGGAAAAGTGGGCCTATATCCACATCAAAACCTACATCTGCGTAACCTGTTGCTACTACTTTGGCACCACGGTCGTGACCATCTTGTCCCATTTTGGCAATCATAATACGTGGTCGACGGCCTTCTTTTTTGGCGAAAGCATCGGCCAATTGTTTTGCTTTTTCAAAGCTTGCATCGTTTTTTATTTCTTTGCTATACACACCACTAAAAGTTTTTATTTGTGCTTTGTATCTTCCAAAAACCGCTTCGAGTGCATCGCTAATTTCGCCTAGTGTTGCTCTGTTGCGTGCGGCTTCTACTGCCAAAGCTAGTAAATTGTCATTCTGATGCAAATCAGAATCTGTTGTTTTTGTACTAAATGCTTTTGCACAATTGGTTAATTTTGCTAAACTTGCTTTTACTTTGTTGTTGTCGCGAGTGGCTTTTATATGATCCAAACGTTCTATTTGTTGCTTGCGAACCATTTGGTTATCGACATCTAAAATATGCAATGGATCTTCTTTTTCCAAGCGGTATTTATTGATACCCACAATAATATCTTGGTTGCTGTCAATACGCGCTTGTTTACGTGCCGAAGCTTCTTCAATACGTAATTTCGGAATTCCGGCTTCGATGGCTTTGGTCATACCGCCCAATTCTTCGACTTCTTCAATTAGTTTCCAAGCGTTTTGTGCAATTTCGTTGGTTAGGCTTTCTACATAATAGCTACCAGCCCAAGGGTCAACGGTTTTGCAAATTTTGGTTTCTTCTTGCAAAAATATTTGTGTGTTACGAGCAATTCGTGCCGAGAAATCGGTTGGTAATGCAATCGCTTCGTCTAGCGCATTGGTGTGTAACGATTGAGTTCCTCCAAAAGCAGCTGCCGCCGCTTCGATAGCTGTTCTTGCCACATTATTGAAAGGATCTTGCTCGGTTAAACTCCAACCCGAAGTTTGGCAGTGTGTTCGCAATGCTAAAGATTTTTCGTCTTGCGGATTGAATTGTTTTAGGAGTTTTGCCCATAACATTCTACCTGCTCGCATTTTGGCAATTTCCATAAAATGGTTCATACCAATAGCCCAAAAGAACGATAGGCGAGGAGCAAACTCGTCTATTTTCATACCTGTTGCCAATCCGGTTCGAATGTATTCTAAACCGTCGGCTAATGTGTATGCTAGTTCGATATCGGCCGTAGCACCAGCTTCTTGCATGTGGTAACCCGAAATAGAAATAGAGTTAAATTTGGGCATATTTTTGCTAGTATATTCAAAAATATCAGCAATGATTTTCATCGAAGGCGTTGGCGGATAAATATAAGTATTACGCACCATGAATTCCTTAAGAATATCATTTTGAATAGTTCCTGAAAGTAAATTGGATGAAACACCTTGTTCTTCGGCAGCCACGATGTAAAAAGCCATGATAGGCAAAACGGCACCGTTCATTGTCATAGAAACCGACATTTCTCCTAATGGAATTTGGTCAAAAAGCACTTTCATATCTTCCACCGAGTCGATGGCAACACCTGCTTTTCCGACATCGCCAACCACACGTTCGTGGTCAGAATCGTAACCGCGATGAGTAGCAAGGTCAAAGGCTACAGAAAGCCCTTTCTGTCCTGCCGCAAGATTTCGTCTGTAAAAAGCGTTACTTTCTTCGGCAGTTGAAAAACCAGCGTATTGTCTTATGGTCCAAGGTCTGCGAACGTACATGGTGGCATAAGGTCCGCGAAGGTTGGGGGCAAAACCAGCTCCAAAACCTAGATGTTCCAAGTTTTCGATGTCTTGTTTGGAATAGATTGGTTTTAGCTCAATGTTTTCGGCAGTGTGGAAAGTTGGTTCCAAGTTTAAGGTTTCAAGTTCCAAGTTGTTGGAATTTGGAATTTCTTTTTTGGAATTTTGTAACGTAATATTTTGGATATCTTTTCTCATGGTTATTGTTCTTGAGATAATCTTTCTTGTTCCAATTTTTCGGCTAAACGTTTTTCGATTATAGGTGTGATTAACGTTTTTCTTGGATTTTGTTTTACAAATGGGTACAATTCCAATTCGTCTTTCATTCGGTCGTTTTTGTTGGGATATTTGTTTGTTCCCAGTAAAACTTCTTTTCCAGAATCGAATAACTCTTGTTGTTTGGCAGCGCTTTCGGAAATTTTTCTTTGGATAGTTCCTTCTATAAGTTGGGTAATGAAACCACTATTTCGTTCAATATCTTTGAATAAATCGAGTGCTTTTTCGGCTAGTTGTTGCGTGATGCTTTCGATATAATAAGCACCATCAGCAGGATTGTTTACTTTGTCAAAATAACTCTCGTGCTTAAGAACCAATAATTGATTTCTCGAAATTCTGTCACCAAATTCATTGTCTTTGTGATATAATGCGTCATAAGGTAAGTTGGCAACGGCATTGGCACCACCAAGTATAGCCGACATACATTCGGTTGTGGTGCGTAGCATATTTACATTGTAATCGTATAATGTTTTGTTGCGTTTGGTTGGTGTTGTTACAATATGACAATCAAAATGATGGTTGTATTCTTTAGCAAGTGAGTTGAAAACCAGTCGCAAAGCACGAAGTTTGGCAATTTCGAAGAAATAATTGGTTCCAACTGAAACTTCAATAGTTATAGGTTGGTTTATAGAAGGAATTCTGTTGAAATATTCGTTTATGTGCGCTATTGTGTAGGCAACTTGCTGCACCATATTAGCGCCAGTATTATCATATAAATTGGCGTTGCAACTTAAAAATGGATTTGTTGATTTAGCAGCGATTGCATTTAGTTTTTCGAAATCCTTATCAAGATTTTCAAACCAGTTTCCGTCTTTGGCTAATTGTCCGATTGGATCTAGTAGGATTTTGAAATTTGCTTTATTTTGGGAAGCAAAGTTAGTTAGCTTGGTAACGAAATCGATTGAAAGAAATGACAAATAAAAGTAATAGGAAACTTTTTCTAAAGGAAGATTTTGCATTAGCTCTTCGATAGAAATGGTTTCGTTTTCTATTGTAAATCGGATGCTTTCTGCGCCACGCGATAAGGTTTCTAAAGCTGTTTTGTTAGATTTTTTAACGTCGTAAACAAAGATGTTTTGTAAAATAGTAAAAGCGTTTGTTGGTGCTGATACATTGTTTTTGACATCCAATTCGTCAAGGTGATAAAAAGGTTTTACTTTGATGCCTTCAGGGCTTTCCCATACTAAGGTTTCGTTATAATCGGCTCCTTTAAGTTCGTACTGAATTTGTTGTTTCCATTGTTTGGAAGAAATAGGGTCGAAATTGGAAAAAAGGTTGTTGTTTGACACTTTTTTAATTTTTTATGGTTGTAAAAGAAAATAAAAAGTCTAAAATAGCCCTGATCGTAATGGCATCCTTTTTCTTTTTTCTTTAAAAAGAAAAATACCTACCTGCCTGCCTGCAGGTATAATGGAGAGCAGGACTGAATCTGTTAGAACCACTATTATTGTGCTTCTAATAGGCTATCTTTTATTCTTTGATCTTCAAATTCTATTATGTAAATATCTTCGCTGTCCTTTTTCATATAGTATTTTTCGCGAGCGTATTTTTCTATTTGATTGGGATTTTTTAGTAATTTAATGTTTTGTTCGTCTTTTTTGATTTCTTCTTGATAGTATTCTTTGTTGGTTTCGAGTTCATCGATTTGTTTGTTTAGAAAACGATGGTCAAAATAGGAATAGTTGTCCAGAAAAAACATCCAAATGATAAAGAACAACAACACCCAAACGTATTTATTGCTAATAAATTGGAGTAGAGCTGATTTCTTTTTTTTTGGATTTTCCATTTATTAAAGGTACTAAAAAATTATGATAAACGTTGATTAATTACCGCTCTAACAACATCAATAGCTACTGTGTTATATTTATCGTTAGGAATGATGATATCGGCAAAGGCTTTGGTAGGTTCGATGAATTGCTGGTGCATTGGTTTAAGCGTTGTTTGGTAACGATTTAGCACTTCTTCCATGTCACGACCACGCTCGGCAATATCGCGTTTTAGTCGACGAATAAGACGTTCGTCAGAATCGGCATGCACAAAGACTTTTACGTCAAACATTTCGCGAAGTTCTGGATTGGTAAGAATAAGAATTCCTTCGACAATCATTACCTTTCTTGGATGCGTTGAAATAGTATCGTCGGTGCGATTGTGTGTTACAAATGAATAGACAGGTTGGTCAATGGTTTTACCCGCTTTTAAATCTTTGAGATGACAAACTAAAAGTTCAAAATCGATGGCTCTAGGGTGGTCGAAGTTGATATTGCTACGTTCTTCATAGCTCATACCAATATTTTGTTTGTAATAAGAGTCTTGTGATATGATACCGACTTCAGTTTCTGGTAATTCATTCATAATTTGATGAACGACCGTTGTTTTTCCACTTCCTGTTCCGCCTGCAATTCCGATAATGAGCATAAATAATATGTTTGTGTTTGTGCAAATTTAAGTAATATTTAGAATAAAATTTTGTCTAAATAATTATTTTTAGAAATAGTTTGGTAATGTTAGATTTAGCTTTATATTTGCGCTCACAATACGGGGTGTAGCGTAGCCCGGTTATCGCGCCTGCTTTGGGAGCAGGAGGCCGCAGGTTCGAATCCTGCCACCCCGACAGAATCCTTTTCACGATGTGGAAAGGTTTTTTTGTTTTTAGAATGCTTATGTAATCCTTACTTATAATAAAAATAGATTTTTTGTTACTTATATTACATTTGAATTCATACAAATTACCTATTTTTGAAAACAAAAAAAATCACAAATATGTCTGATACAATCGAAAAAGTAAAATGTTTAATAATAGGTTCTGGGCCAGCAGGCTATACTGCTGCTATTTATGCTTCTAGAGCTAATATGTTTCCAGTTCTATATCAAGGAACACAACCTGGTGGACAATTGACCACCACTAATGAAGTAGAGAATTGGCCAGGAAATCCAGAAGGAATTACTGGGCCACAAATGATGGTTGGTTTGCAAGAGCAAGCACAACGTTTTGGAACCGATGTTCGTGATGGTTGGGTAACCAAAGTAGATTTTACTGGGCCTATTCACAAAGTGTGGATTCATGACGGAAAAGAATTGCATTGCGAAACGGTAATTATTTCAACTGGTGCCTCTGCAAAATATTTAGGATTACCATCGGAACAACATTATTTGCAAATGGGTGGAGGAGTTTCTGCTTGTGCTGTTTGCGACGGATTCTTTTATAGAAACCAAGAAGTTGTAATAGTGGGAGCAGGGGATTCGGCTTGTGAAGAAGCACACTATTTATCTAAATTATGTAAAAAAGTAACTATGTTGGTTCGTAGCGAACAATTTAGAGCTTCTAAAATTATGGAAGCACGTGTTCGTAAAACTGAAAATATCGAAATCTTGATGAACCACGATACCGTAGAAGTTTTAGGTGATGGACAGGTTGTGACTTCTGTTAAGGTTTTGAATAAAACTACTAACACTGAGCATGAAATTCCAGCGACTGGATTTTTTGTTGCGATTGGTCACAAACCGAATACCGATATTTTCAAAGACTTTATCACACTAGACGAAACAGGTTACATTGTAAATGTTCCAGGAAGTTCTAAAACCAATGTTACGGGTGTCTTTGTATCGGGCGATGCCGCCGATCATGTTTACAGACAAGCTATAACTGCCGCAGGAACTGGTTGTATGGCAGCTTTGGATGCTGAACGATATTTGGCTTCTTTGGAGTAGATTTTTGGTCGTCGGTTGACAGTTGTCGGTTGACAGTTTATTGAATATATAAAAAAAAGTGATGAGGTTTGTTTCATCACTTTTTTTGTATTCTAAATTCTGCTTTCTAATTTCTAAACAACTTCTCCGTACAAATCGAATTCAGTTGCTTCGGTGATTTTTACGTTGATGAATTCGCCTGTTTTTAGGTAATTTTTGGTAGCATCTAGCAACACTTCATTGTCAACATCTGGACTATCAAATTCGGTTCTACCAATAAAATGATTTCCTTCTTTTCGGTCAATAATACATTTGAAAACTTGTCCGACTTTTTCCTGATTTAAATCCCATGAAATTTGCGATTGCAATTCCATTAGTTCATTTACTCTTTCTTGTTTTACTTCGGCAGGAACGTCGTCCTCTAGTAAATAAGCATGAGTATTTTCTTCGTGAGAATACGCAAAACAACCCATTCGGTCAAATTTCATTTCCTGAACAAAATCTTTCAATGTTTCAAAATCTTCACGCGTTTCGCCAGGATAACCAACTATTAGTGTGGTACGAATAGCCATTCCGGGAACAGCAGCACGAAAATCTTTTAATAATTGAGTCGTTTTTTCTTTGGTAGTTCCACGACGCATCGATTTTAGGATGTTATCCGAAATATGTTGCAACGGAATATCAATATAGTTACAAATTTTTGGTTCACGTTTCAAAACATCCAAAACATCCATCGGAAAACCTGTAGGAAAGGCGTAATGCAGTCTAATCCACTCAATTCCTTCTACTTTTACCAATGCTTCTAATAACTCTGCAAGATTTCGTTTTTTGTAAATATCCAAACCATAATAGGTCAAATCTTGTGCAATCAAAATCAATTCTTTCACACCATCACGAGCTAAACCTTCAGCTTCTTTAACCAATTTTTCAATAGGTTGCGAAACGTGTTTGCCACGCATAATTGGAATTGCACAAAAGCTACACGGTCTATCACAACCTTCGGCAATTTTTAGATAAGCATAGTTTTTAGGAGTTGTCGTTAATCGTTCGCCTAATAATTCGTGTTTATAATCTGCACCAAGTGCTTTTAGCAACAAAGGCAATTCAGTAGTACCAAAAAACTGATCAACATTTGGAATTTCTTTCTCCAAATCTGGGCGGTATCTTTCCGACAAACAACCTGTAACGAAGACTTTGTCAACCAATCCGCGTTCTTTTTTGTCGGCATATTCCAGAATCATGTTTACCGATTCTGCTTTGGCATTGTCTATAAATCCACAGGTATTTATTACAATAATATTTCCTTCTGTTTCAGCTGGAGCTTCGTGTTCAACTTCTTTTCCGCTTGCTTTTAGTTGTCCCATTAGGACTTCACTGTCATAAATATTTTTCGAACAACCTAGCGTTATTACGTTAATTTTATTCTTTTTTACCGATTTGGTTCTCATGCTTCTTTTTTATTGAAGTGCAAAATTACAGTATTTATTTTTAGGAGCACTAACTTTTGGGCATTTTCAGAAAGGTTCGTTCCAGCTTTTCGCTACAATCTTTTCTTTTTTAAAGAAAAAAGAAAAGGATTTTCACTACAATCTGGGCTAGAATTTGAGTTTTGGGCATAAAAAAACCACTCGAAAGACGAATGGTTTTGTATAGATCGTTTAGTTTCAATTACAATTCAAATAATAACGTTAACGAAACATTGTTGTTAATGTTATTAATTCTGGCTGCGTCTGTAAATCCTTGCTCAAAAAAACTAGGATTTGAATTTCTTTTGGCATAAGTATATGACAAATCTAATTTAGTATCTCCGAAATTATAACCAAGTCCACCAGAATAACTTTTTAAGTTTCCAATAGTCCAATTGTTTTTATAAGGACTTTCTTCGCTTCTGTGACCTGCTCTAAGGCTAAATTGTTTGATTCTGTATTCGGCTCCAATTCTAATTTCACCTGTTGTATCAAGAATATCATTCATTCTATTATTTACTCTTGCAAAATCTCCGTGAGGATCTCTAAATTTAGTGTTGCTATAATCTTTAATGCTATAGTCAATACTAATCAATCCTTTTTTACCAAAAATATAAGCAAAACTTCCTGTAAATTTTGATGGAGTTCTTAATTTGTATGGATCATAAATTATAGTGATGTTAGAGTCAACAGTAGTATTAGAGAGATTTGGATTTGCAGGAGTACCATAATTGTATCCAGTTGACGAAAGTGTTTGTAGTAACTCATCATTCAATCTGTACCAAGTTGGCGATTCATAAGATAAACCAGCGCGTATTTCTTTATTTATTTTTCCGATGATCCCTAAGTTGAATGAAAAACCAGTTCCGTAAGTGTATAAATCGTTTCCAAATGTAAGGTTTCTTAAACCATTTGTTGAGCTATTGTTATTGCTTTCGTAAAACCTAGAAGATTGAACATAATCTGTGAAATGTGAATTCAAACTCAAACCTATAAAGATTTTATCTTTATAGGAAGCTGCACCATTAAAAGTCAGTTTTCCATTAAATCCAGTAGCAACTATTGAATTCTGTTGATAATAATTTCCTCCTGGATTATTTATCAAATAGCTTGTATTATTTACATCATTTGTAAGAGGATTTATTACATAACCTTGATATCCTAGAAAGGCTTGTTGGTCGGCATAATTCAATTCATCGTAATAGGCGTTTTCTAAAACATCTAGAAAAATACCGCCTTGAGTCGCACTAGGATTAGCATAACTCAAAAAATAATTTGCCACAGAATTATTCGGGTTTGTGCCTTTTGTAAACAAAGAATTATCATAATTATTGGTGTTTTCGTAGTTTAAGGCAAATGAAAATTTGTTCCAATCACTTTTGCCAGAACGGTCTTCAAAAATGAAAACAGCACCAGCTTGGTTTAAGTCAAACGCATTTTCAGATTGACTTGTTTTCGAACCAAAATAATCAGCATTATTTTTTGTATTTAAACTAGATAAAGTTCCACCAGCTTGATTGTTTGCGAACACAACACTTCCCGCCGGATTCACATTTATAGCTGATAAGTCACCACCAAGTGCTCCAAATGCACCGCCCATAGCTCTGAAACGAGCAGTTCCGTTCAAGTTTTCTTGAGCCAATCTAATTGCATCAGGAATTTCTTGAGCATTGGCATAGTTTATACTAATGATAGCTGAGATTGCTAAAATATATTTTTTCATTTTTCTAAATTTAAATAGATACTAAATTTTATCGTCTACCTCCGCCACCTGAACGAGAACCTCCGCCACCACCACCAGATCTAGAACCTCCGCCACCAGCACCTGAACTTGATCTTGTAGAAGATGAATTACTCGGTGAATAGTTGTTTGAACGAGTGCTGTTTGATGAGTTGTTGCTTGGTGTATAAGTATTATTTCTTGTAGGCGAAGTAGTTGTTCTAGTTGAATTGCTTGAATTGTTTCTTGTGCTATTAGAACCATTGTAAGTTCTAACAGGAGAGTAGCTATTACTTCTTATAGTATTATTTCTAGTAGTTGTAGTTCTAGTAGGAACATAGTCGGTTCTTCGAGAGCCAGTAACCGTAGTGTTTCTAGTTATAGTGTTGCTGCTTCTTCTATAATCTCTTGACGAGTTTCCTTCTGGCCTTCCGTAGGTTGAACCTCTTCTACCATTTCCATAAGCATAGTTGTTATGATAGTTGTTTCCGTAAAAACCATTTCCATACCAATTGTTCCAACCCATGCCCCAATTTGGTCCGTACCATGAATTCCAACCCATTCCCCAATTATTCCAACCCATTCCCCAGTTTGGTCCGTACCATGAATTCCAACCCCAATTATTCCAACCCATTCCCCAATTGTTCCATCCCCAACCATTCCATGAGTTCCATGCGGCATTATTCCATCCCCAGTTATTGTCATAAACGTTTACAGTAACATTAGAAGGATTAGAACCCCATGCTGCTGATTGATTTCTGTTTTGTGAGGCAGTTGTGTCGTTGTAAGTAGAATAGCGTTCAACATCGGTAAAAACTTCATCTTGTTGATCATCACGAAGAGAATTGAAATAGTCAGTATATTTATTACTTTCGGTTACTTTGGCTTGACCATCATTTGCAGCTGTTTGAGCTACTTTTTCACTTTCACCACCATAAATTCCATCTCTATCATAATAAGATTTGTTTTGATAAGAACCACATGATGTAAAAATAACTGCAACTAGTCCAAATAATGAATAAACGGACAATTTTCTGGAATTATAATAATTTGTTTTCATAACTATAGCATTTTTATTGTTGGTCATTACAAAAATAGTTAGTTTTGCCGAACTATTTAGTTAATTAAATATTAAACAATTTTTATGCCAAACTATTCATCATGAGTAAGAACTTAACAAAGAGAGCAGAAGACTATTCCAAATGGTATAACGAGCTTGTAGTAAAAGCTGATTTAGCTGAGAATTCAGGCGTTAGAGGTTGTATGGTAATCAAACCGTATGGCTACGCAATTTGGGAAAAAATGCAAGCAGAATTAGACAGAATGTTTAAAGAAACAGGTCATAGTAATGCCTATTTTCCGCTTTTTGTTCCCAAAAGTATGTTTGAGGCAGAAGAAAAAAATGCAGAAGGATTTGCTAAAGAATGTGCTATTGTGACACATTATCGCTTAAAAAATGATCCAGATAAACCAGGAAAGTTGATGGTTGATCCAAATGCTAAATTGGAAGAAGAATTAATTGTTCGTCCTACAAGTGAAGCTATTATTTGGAGTACCTATAAAAATTGGGTTCAATCTTATAGAGATTTACCTTTGTTGATTAATCAATGGGCTAATGTGGTTCGTTGGGAAATGAGAACGCGTTTATTTTTGAGGACTGCAGAGTTTTTGTGGCAAGAAGGACACACGGCTCATGCAACCAAAGCAGAAGCTATTGAAGAATCTGAAAAAATGATGAATGTATATGCTGATTTTGCTCAAAATTTTATGGCAATTCCAGTAATAAAAGGTTTGAAAACTGAAACTGAACGTTTTGCTGGAGCTGATGAAACTTATTGTATTGAAGCATTGATGCAAGATGGAAAAGCTTTACAAGCGGGAACTTCTCACTTTTTAGGGCAAAATTTTGCTAAAGCATTTGATGTTAAATTTGCTAATCAAGAAGGAAAACAAGAATACGTTTGGGGAACTTCTTGGGGAGTTTCTACTCGTTTGATGGGCGCATTAGTTATGACACATTCAGATGATAATGGATTAGTACTTCCTCCAAACTTGGCTCCAATTCAAGTTGTAATTGTACCTATTTTTAAAACTGATGAAGAATTAGAAAATATAACAGTTATAGTTAACGATTTGGTCTCACAGTTTAAAAGATTAAAAATCTCTGTTAAATTTGACAATAGAACAACACAAAAACCTGGATTCAAATTTGCAGAATGGGAATTAAAAGGTGTTCCAGTTAGAATAGCTATTGGTCCAAAAGATTTAGAAAACGGAACTTTTGAAGTAGCCAGACGAGATACTTTATCTAAAGAAGTTGTTTCTAAAGATGGAATTGTGGCATATATAAATGATTTGTTAGATACAATTCAGGCTGATTTATTCGATAAAGCATTGAATTATAGAGATACACATATTACTGAAGTAAATTCTTTTGAAGAATTCAAAGATGTTTTAGAAAATAAGACAGGTTTCATTTCTGCACATTGGGATGGAACATCAGAAACGGAAGAAAAAATTAAGGATTTAACTAAGGCAACCATTCGTTGTATTCCTTTGGATAGAAATAATGAAGAAGGAGCCTGTGTTTTTTCAGGAGCTAAATCTACTGGTAGAGTGTTGTTTGCAAAAGCATACTAAAAAAAAATAAAAAAAGTGCTTGCTGCTATTGTGTGAAATAAAAATAGTTGTATTTTTGCACTCGCATTACAAAAATGTGTAATGGCCCGTTCGTCTATCGGTTAGGACGCCAGGTTTTCATCCTGGTAAGAGGGGTTCGATTCCCCTACGGGCTACAAGTTCAGTTTTTATTGAAAAAATAGTATCTATAAAGATAATGATGGCCCGTTCGTCTATCGGTTAGGACGCCAGGTTTTCATCCTGGTAAGAGGGGTTCGATTCCCCTACGGGCTACAACGTTAGTTGTAAATTAGTTTTATAAAGTAAAAAGTCAGTGTCTCGATTTTTTATTTTATTAGTTAAAACCAAAGTGTTCGCCGATGCGAATGTGGGAGGTTTTTCTTTTTTAACTATGTATTAATAATAATAATTACAATTAAATTAAAAGAAAATGGCAAATCATAAGTCAGCTTTAAAAAGAATAAGAAGCAACGAAAAAAGAAGAGTATTAAACAGATATCAGCATAAAACTACTCGTAATGCAATAAAAGCATTGAGAATGTCAACTGATAAATCTGATGCAGCATCTAAATTAGCTAGTGTAATTTCGATGATTGATAAATTAGCTAAGAAAAATGTTATTCATGATAACAAAGCTTCTAACTTAAAATCAAAATTGACTAAATTCGTTACTAAATTGTAATTAATTTCTCAGTTAAAATAAAAAAGCTCTCATAATTTGAGAGCTTTTTTTTATTCAATATCTTTCAAGCTTTCAAGCATTTCTTTGTTTATTGGCTTTGGCAGAAATTTAATAACAATTGGATGTTTTTTAGATTTTTCAATGTCATTCGGGTCAACGGTAGAAGATAAAATAATAACTTTTATTTTCTTGAAAATATGGTGAAACTTTTTTTCTATAAAAGTATCCAAGAATTCCCATCCATTCATTACAGGCATATTTAAATCTAGAAATATTAACTTAGGATAATTATCATTATTAGTTGTAATAAGTAAGTTTTCAAAATAAAGAATTGCCTCTTCCCCGTTTTTTGCAGTTACAAGTTCGTTACAAAAAGAAGCTTTATTCAATACCATTTCGTTAAGCATAAGTGTAATTGGATCATCATCAACACATAATACAGTTTTAATCATTTTCTTCTTTATTAAAGGTTAGCGTGAATGTTGTGCCTAAATTTACTTCACTTTCAATTTCTATTTTACCGCCCATACTTTCTACTTGAGATTTTACTAAATATAGTCCAAGCCCTTTGCTGTCCGGATAATCATGAAAACGTTGATAGAGCCCAAAAACCTTATCTTTATTTCTTTTAAGGTCTATTCCAATTCCATTATCACAAAAAGTTAAAATTATTTTGTTGTTTAGTTCCTTTGATGAAATTGCTATTTTTAGTTGTTTGTCTTTTGCCTTGTATTTTAAAGCATTAGTTAGCAAGTTTAATAATATACTTTCAAAAAAAGTTTTATTAGCATAAATTTCGGGAGCTTTATCTAAACTTAATTTTATTTCAGGTTTATTAAGTGAGATTATATTAGTAAGTTGATGTAGTGTAGAGGTAAGAATATCACCAATTATGAGTTTCTCTTTGGCTATCGACAGACTGTCTTTTATTACAATAACTTTAGCTAAGTCATTTATTGTATCATTTAACATCTTGGTTGAGCTCGAGAAACCATTAAGTATTTCTTTTAGTGCTTTATTTTCAATTGGAATATCATTTAATAAGTCTAATAAACCAGTTAAGTTTGATAATGGAGCTCTCAAATTATGAGAAGTAATATATGAAAATTGCTTTAAATCTTTATTGTTTTGTGTTAGCTCGTTTATAAGTTGCTCTCTTTCTTTTTCTCTTTCTTTTTCTAAAGTTATTTCTCTTTGTATAGAAATCCAATGCGAATGTTCTCCTTCAATATTAGATATTGGTAATAAAGTAATATTCAGCCAGTATTGCTCCCCATTTTTTCTTACGTTATGAGATTCAAATTTATATTCTTGCTTGTTTTTTAATGCTTGTGAGAGTTTGTTTAGATTATTTTTAACTGAGTTTCTATTAAAATATTCAGTTGCGGGCTTTCCTAAAATGTCTTTAGGATTAAAGCCAGTAATAGTTGTAAAGGCTGGGTTAACATAAACAATTGTTGGAATTGTTGCTTTTGTTTCGTTAGCTTCGGTAATGGCAATGGCGTTTTTTGATTGAAGAATTACGGTTTCAAGTAGTTTTAATCTTAATTCTTCTACTCTTTGTTTGGTAATATCTTGCATTGCTCCAATCATTCTGACGGGAATTCCTTTTTCATTTATTACAAGAAAACCTCTGTCTAAAACATGTTTAACACTTCCGTCTGCGCACATGAAACTATAGTTTTCCTGCCATCTTTCAATTTTATTCTCTGCATAAGAATACATTTTTACCGACATTTTTAAACTATCATTTGGATGGATTTTATCAAAAAACCATTTACTTGTTTTTCCAACATCTCCTTTTTTATATCCAAAAATCCCTTGAATACCTTTATTCCATGTGAAATGATCGGTTGTTAAATCCCAATCCCAAATTGTATCACTGGTTGCTTTGGCCACAATATCATATCTTTCATTAGATAATCTAATGCGCTCATTTTTTTTAAGGTTTCTCTTGTTATTTTTTAAAATTACCACATAGGCAACTAATGACGATATAAAGATAATAACAATATCTTTGATAAAATAGAATAAGCCATAATTGGGTAAATGTTTGTATTGAATTAAGATATAATGACTTATAATAACAAGTGTAGTTGGTATTGAGATTAAGAATAATGTATATTGTAATGCAGATTTTTTCATTTGTACCAAAGATAAAAATTATATTCTCAAATCGAAAATAACTACAATAAAAATTGCAATTTTATAATTTTCTAGTTTGAATTTTATTAAATCATTATGCTGATATTTTTTAGGTTTTTTATATCAAAAAAAAGTGTACTTTTGCACCCATTAAAAAACTCAGATGGAATCTATTAGAAACATTGCAATTATTGCTCACGTTGACCACGGTAAAACTACATTGGTTGACAAAATTATGTATCATTGTCAACTTTTTCGTGAAAACGAGAATACTGGCGACTTAATTCTTGACAACAATGACCTTGAACGTGAAAGAGGAATTACAATTACTTCTAAAAACGTTTCTGTTTCATATAAAGGGACAAAAATTAATATTATTGATACGCCTGGTCACGCCGATTTTGGTGGTGAGGTAGAACGTGTATTGAACATGGCCGATGGTGTTTGCCTTTTGGTTGATGCTTTTGAAGGACCAATGCCACAAACTCGTTTCGTTCTTCAAAAAGCGATTGATTTAGGTTTAAAACCTTGTGTGGTTATCAATAAAGTTGATAAAGAAAACTGTACACCTGAAGAAGTGCACGAAAAAGTTTTTGACTTAATGTTTGAATTGGGTGCCGAAGAATGGCAATTGGATTTCCCAACTGTTTATGGTTCTGCTAAAAATAACTGGATGTCAGATCATTGGGAAAATGTAACCGATAATATTGAACCATTATTAGATATGGTAATTGGTAATGTTCCTGCTCCTAAAGTTTCTGAGGGAACACCTCAAATGTTGATTACATCTTTAGATTTCTCATCTTTTACAGGTCGAATAGCAATTGGCCGTCTTGAAAGAGGAGTTCTTAAAGAAGGTATGCCAATTTCTTTGGTAAAAAGAGATGGTACAATAATGAAGTCAAGAATTAAAGAATTACACACTTTTGAAGGTTTAGGTCGTAAAAAAGTGCAAGAAGTTATAGCTGGTGATATTTGTGCAATTGTGGGTGTTGAAGGTTTTGAAATTGGTGATACAATCGCTGATTTTGAAAATCCAGAAGCATTGCAAACAATTGCTATTGATGAGCCTACAATGAGTATGTTGTTCACTATTAACGATTCTCCTTTCTTTGGTAAAGAAGGTAAATTTGTTACTTCTCGTCATATTAGAGATAGATTGTCTAAAGAATTAGAGAAAAACCTAGCGATGAGAATGGGTGAAACTGATTCTGCAGATAAATTTATGGTTTTTGGTCGTGGAGTTCTTCACTTATCGGTTCTTATTGAAACAATGAGAAGAGAAGGTTATGAGCTTCAAATTGGTCAACCACAGGTTATTATTAAAGAAATTGATGGTAAAAAATGTGAACCAATTGAAGAATTAACCATTGATTTACCTGAAACTTTATCCGGTCGTGCTGTTGAATTCGTTTCTATCCGTAAAGGTGAAATGTTATCTATGGAAGCTAAAGGTGAACGTATGATTGTAAAATTCAATATTCCTTCTCGAGGAATTATAGGATTGCGTAATCAATTGCTTACTGCTACTGCTGGTGAAGCTATCATGTCGCACCGTTACATAGGATACGAACCTTTCAAAGGCGATATTCCTGGAAGAAACAACGGTTCATTAATTTCTATGGAAAACGGAAAAGCAATTCCGTATTCTATCGATAAATTACAAGATCGTGGTAAATTCTTTGTTAATCCAAACGACGAAATTTATGAAGGTCAAGTTATTGGAGAAAATTCTCGTAGCGATGATATGTGTATTAACGTAACAAAAGCTAAAAAACAATCTAACGTTCGTTCTTCTGGAAATGATGAAAAAGCTAGAATTATTCCACCAATTATTTTCTCTCTTGAAGAAGCTTTAGAGTATATTCAAAAAGATGAGTATGTTGAGGTTACACCAAAATCTATTCGTTTGAGAAAAATCTATTTAACAGAAAATGATAGAAAAAGATTTAAACTATAATTAAATTTTAAATCTAAATAAACTAAGCCATTAACGAAAGTTGGTGGTTTTTTTTTGAAGCTAATCCTGCTCTTCACTATATCTTGCTGTGCGAACACCGCCCAGCAAGGATGCCGTTGCGATCAGGGCTAAAACACATTTATCTTTTCAAACTAAAATGCCCTTTTACAGTTCGCCCGTTTTCAAATTCATATATAAACCAATAATCATCGGCAGGCATAGCAGTTCCGTCAAATGTTCCATTCCAACCCATTCCTTCTGGACTTATTTGCTTTATAAGTTTTCCAAAACGATCATATATTCTTATAATTACACTTTCATTTATATCTAAATTGTAGCCGCTAATATTCCATGTGTCATTAAAACCATCACCATTGGGTGTAAAGAATTTTGGAAAACTCATAACAGTAATTTCAATTGGACCAACTAATCCACAACCATTACTATCTTTAATATAAACCGCATGTGTTCCGCTAGAAACATTCGTAAACTGATTAGACTCTTGAAATGAATTAGGTGCATCAATGCTATAAACATAATCACCAACACCCGAAACATTCACAATTATTGAATTTTCATTTACCAAATCTGAAATTGTTATAGTTTGTAAAGTGGCTATTTCAGAAGGTTTTACAGTAATCATTCTTTCTTCTGTACAACCTACTAGTGAAGTTACAATTACTTTATAGTCGCCACTACTTGTAATATTTATTGTTGATGTTATAATATTCAAGGCAACAGAATCTTTAAACCATTCATAAGTATAATTAGACGCTGGACTACCATCTTGTATGCCAGCAGTTAGTGTTACTGTTTCAAATGGCTTGTTAAGGCAAATTATTGCTTCATCAGTAAGTTTTATATCTGGCTTTTTGGTAACAATTAGGTTAATGTAAGGTCCAAGAGCAAAGCATTCGTTAGAGAGTGTATTGTCTACTCTAACCCAAATTTGTTGTAAATTAGGTGTTGTATTTCTAAAATTTGAAACCACTCCATATTGGTTTGATCCAGGAATTGCAACTTCTGGAATAGGATTCAATTCTGATAAAGCATCATTCTGATTGGTATAAAAACGAACAAAATAAGTGTTGGAAATAGGAAGTTCGTCTAAAATAGCTTGTATAGCACTGCTAAAATCAAATGTTGCAATGCCATCATTACTTTCGCTAAAATTTGAAATAAAATCATCACATTCTTTAAATTCCAAACTAAATGAATTAGAAATTTGTGATGAGGTTACCACAATATTTAGTTGTGCAACATTATAGCAGTTGTTGCTATTTACAACTCTTATCCAAACGGTATTTCCTAGTGAATTATCATAACTTTCAGGATTTAAAATTAGCTGAGAAGCATCAGCATCAATAGCACCTTGTTGTGTTTTGTAATATGAAAATGTTTCGTTTAGTGCATTTGGTGATAAACTTATATCTTCTTTTTGTCTCAAATTTAGTATTGAAAATCCATCTACAGTGCCATCATCTTCACATTGCACAATAGAAATTGGGGAATTTAAGTTGGGTAGAGATAAAAAATTAATCGTGGCTACGTTTGAAATTAATCCACATGAATTACCATTTTTTTGCAAGAAAACTCTATAAAGATGATTACTAAAATTAGCAGGTATTTTACTAATTGTTAGTGAATTAGTAGCTGTTCCTGAATAAATTAGTGAATTAGTTATATTTTGCCACGAAGTGCCATTGTCATTTGAAACTTGCCATTGGTAACTATCTACAGCATTTGTTGCAATAGTAAATGTAGCATTTTCTAATTGGCAAGTAGTTTGATTAGTTGGTTGAGACAATATAAAAATAGGAGCAGCTAAACTATAATTAATATTTGGAGTTGTGTAACCATTTGCTGTTCCTAGAACTATTCCATTAGTATTAATTGTCACTGGAAAATTATTTCCTAAATAGCCATCATTGTTTGCATCAGTAAAACCAGCTTCAATTACATCATTGCAACCATCACCATCAGAGTCAGAATCAATGTAATTTGCAATTCCGTCATTGTCATTATCTAGTAAAATATAGTTTACTATACCATTGTCTGGAGTAGTTTCAACCGCATTTTGAATTCCATTATTCCCAAAATTAGTTCCTCCAAATGAACCCAAACTGTTGTTTAAACCAGTGAGATTTATTCCAGATTCGACAATATCAAAAATTCCATCATTATCAGAATCAACGTCAATATAATTTGGAATTCCATCATTATCTGAATCAATAGGAATAATTCCAGCACCAAAAGCATCGTCTAAACCATCACGATTAGCATCGGTATTAGAAAGTTGGATAGGATTTGTTCCTTGAGCTTCTACAAAATCTAATATACCATCATCATCAGAATCTAAGTCAAATTTCTTTTGTATAGCAATGGTTTGTATACTATTTCCAATACAATCGCTAAATAAAATAAAACCAACTTTGTTTGAATTTGTATCTGATAGGTTTTTATGAATAATAGTTATTGAATTTGTGGCAATAGTTTTAAAGGTAAATGTACCTGTTCCAGCTGCTAGAGGAATTGAGCCATTAAGTCTAAATCGTATTTCAAATGCTGTAAATTGTGTTACACCACTTTCGTAATTACCATCATAATTGGTGTCAATTAATAGTTGGTTGTCCGGATTAATTACTGAAATACTTTTGTTAACAGGAACTTTAATTACAAATTCGGCATCTGCATTAAGTAAATTCGGACTTCCAGCGGAACAATATTTAAAACCCAAAGGAAAACTTTTTGTTGCATCTGTTAATGAAAGCGTGTAAGAAACAAAGCTTGTTTTTCCTGCTGGAACTTCGCTACTAAAGCTACCGTCAATATTTCCAATTATAGGGTTGGCAACAGCATTAAATGATGTTGTAATTTGTCCAGTAAAGGTAGTGTCATAAATTGGTAAAGATGAGTTGACAGAAATTGTTCCACTATTTGTATTGGAAAGGTTAATTTGTGGAGTTAAGTTACTTTCAATGCAATTTACAATTCCATCATTATCTAAATCAATATCTATATTATCATTTACACCATCATTATCATAATCATTTGTGCAATCACTTACAGGAATAATATCTGATACTTCAGTTCGATTACATGCAGTATTTGTTGCAGAAACATAATATTCACCCGGTTGATTGGGTTGAATAGAAGTTCCTGTTCCAATTTGTGTACCATTAAAATACCATTTAAACTCGTCAAAAGATGATATTGTTCCAACTGACAAAGTAGCATTTGGAATACAACTACTGAGTAACGGATTGATTGTTGTAAATGAAATTTCAGGTTTTAAAATAAAGCCTGAATAATAACCGCCAAATGTTGCAGCTCCAACGCTTCCAAGTGAAGCAAGATATAATTCACTAGTAGAATATACTGCCACATTACCTGTTAAACCAGTTATTGTATAAGTTACATAATTAGCATTTCCAGTTACAGTATTTGGACCATTTGTTGTGTAGCCAGCAAATGCTAATTCTTCATATGTATAAGATGTGCCATTTATAATGAAGTTTAAAATAGAACCAGTTTTAGTTGTTATAGCAACTCTACCAATAAAATCTTTACTCCCAATTTTGTTAATATTTGGAATGTTATCAATTCCTTTTGGTGTTTCGCAACTAAGTGGTGGTACAAAAAACATATTTTGATTAGCGAAGTCAGTACGTGTATTGTCGCCAACACACTGATATGCAAAAATATTTTCAGAAGTTCTGATATATAAATTACCATTTTCATCATAATCATTTCCATTAAATGCCAAATAACTACCTTCGTTAATTAGAAAATCAGGATTGTCATTATCATTATTACCATTGAGAAAAACTTTGGTATCTTTATTAGCAACTAATAAGGGAACTTCTGTAACAGCTTGGCCAGTACTTTTTATAAAAATATATTCTTTTCCCGTTTTTTCAAACGATACTAATTGATCAATTCCATAATCTGTATTTGAAGACCCATTAGATCCAGTTGTTGAGCCACAATTAACCACAATATCTTTATCTGAAGAAATTTTCATTCCAATTAGCCCATCTCTATTAGCGCTTGTAGTATTTCCGCTTGTTGCTATTACATAGCTTTGACCATTATTTAGAGTTATAGAAAAAGGAGTGTTTCCAGTTGAAGAATTTAATAAAGTTACACCATTTTTTATATTATTAAAAGTTACGACGGTATTGTTTTCGGTGGCCAAAACTGATGCGAAAGTAATATTGTTAGAGCCAAAACCTTGTAAGTTATTATTTCGAAATGCTCCAACTCTATACTCTTTGCCTAAAGCCGCGAGTCCTTTTGAAGTTATTTGACCAGCTTGATTTGAACCTCCACCATTTAATCTAACAGAAACATAAACTACACTTTCTGCTTCTATAATAAAACCTTTGTCAGATGCTATTGATCCAACCAAACTGTTGTCTAATATAAATTGTGTATAAGTTCCAGTACCAATACTAAAAGAATACGGATTATTTCTCGATACGGTTCCCAAAATAGTTGATGAACCAAGTTGAATTATTCTGAAATTTACTGGATTAATACTTGGTGTTGATATATATATAAATTGTTCTTCTGCAATTGAGAACTCATTATTTGAGCAAGTAATTGGCGGTATATAATGAGTTTTACTTAGTTGTGAGAAACCAGTATTGGTTAGTAAAAAGAAGAAAAGTAACGCAATTTTTTTCATAAATTTAAAAAAAGAATTTAAAGATAGAAAAAAATTATCTTTTCAAACTAAAATGACCTTTAATTTCTTTTTTATTACTTAAAGTGAGTATAAACCAATAGTCGTCGGCAGGAAGATTTTCGTTTGATATTTTTCCATTCCAACCAGAATCATTAGCAGATAAGTTTTTTAACAATTTACCGTATCTGTCATATATTTCTAACGAACAATTTGGGTAAATATCTATGTTTTTTATCTTCCAAGTATCATTATAGCCATCACCATTTGGAGTAAAAAAGGTTGGGTAAGTTATAACTGTGATTTCTGTTTTTACAGTATCACAACCCTTTTTATCAATAATATAGACAGTATAATCGCCTGGAAGAACATTAGTAAAATAATTACTTTCCTGAAAAGTAGAACCATCTAATGAAAACTCATAATCTCCAATTCCAGTATAATTTATTAAGACCGAATTATTTTGCCCATTAAAATCATCAATTGAGATAGAACCAATTATAGCGCTTTCTGATGCTGTTATAAAAAATGTTTTGGAGGCTTTGCAATTTTTTAAATTTGTAACTTCAACTATGTAAGTTCCAGGTTGAGAAACACTAATTTGATTTGATGTTAGCGTAGGGTTCGCATTCCAACTATAGCTTGAAAATCCAGTGTCAATACCAATTATTTGTGGAATTCCAGAGCAAATACCAATAGTTTCATCTTCAAAATTTAATGGTGAAAAGGTATTAATTATTAGATTTACAGGAATGATTCCGTAGCAATCTTCGCCATTTATAACCCTAGCATAAAGAGTTTGCAAAGATGCAATTGTATTAGAAAATGGCATCGAAATAGCATTAGCCTGTAGCACAGCATCTTGAATAGTAGTATGATAAGAAAGTGAATAACCAGATGGTAATGTGGTTAAAATTTCTAATGAAACGGCATCAAAATCTTGAATTGTAAATTGGGTCAATCCATCTTGATTATTGTCTTGATCGCAATATTCTTTGGTTACAGAACTAGTTATATTATTTGGTATTTGAAGTTGAAGTGTAACAAAACCGATACATCCAAATTCATTTCGAACCCTAACAATGACTTGATTTGCAATAGAGTTTGAGAAGTTGGTAGGATTTTGAATTTTAGTAGTTTCATTTTCAGCATCAATTTGAGTAAGATAATAATCTTCAATAGTAAGATTTGAGGCAATTAATCCATTTGCTTTGGTTAGATTAAAAGTCGAAATTCCATCGCTATTATCATCACATTGCAAAAGAGTTAGAACACTAGTAATAATTGGCGCAGCATACTCAATAACAATTTCATCAGTTGCAGTGCAGGAAGCACTTATTTCAACTTCAACTTTGTATATACCTGCCGAAGTTACTTCGTAAGTAGCATTACTTTCTCCAATAAGTAAATTACCATCTTTGAACCATTTATAATTTGATGCTCCAGAAACTGCTCCATTCAATAGCACTTTTTCTCCATCACACAAAGGATTTTGGGTAGCAAATAATCGGTCTTCATCTAAATTTACACCAATATTAAAACTGCCACCTTTAAGGAAAATGGCCGAGTCATAAAGATTGTTTCCTTGGTCAGCCACCACTAGTTTAATATGATAAATAGTGCCGGCTGTTACGTTTGCTTGGGCAATTAGTGCTTTGGTTTGTCCATTGAAGTTAGTCGGATGATCAAAACCATTGAATCCACCAAAAAACTCCTCATTTGCAGGTGGGCAAATTGTACCTTGCCCTCTAACAGTATTTACTTTTACTGGAATTGTAGTACCAGGAATTACTGCTAAATTTTGATAAGGATTTGTTGAACCAACTTCTTTGAGAAGAAAAACAAAACCATCTGTAAAATTACATTGATTTTGGGAAGGATTGGATAAATACTGCTCGGATGAAAAAATATATTCAAAGCTTATTTTATTGGAAACTGGCTGAAAATCAAATTCTAAAACGGTTGCGTTTATGGAGTTGGAAATACCTAGAGCATTTTGTAAATCAGCATCGCCCGACCAGCTAGTAGAACCTTCGCTAAGAATATTACTATTAGGGCCAACAGCCGAAACGGCTCTTCCAGTACTCAAAATAATACCATCAGCAAAAGGAAAAATACTTGTTCCTGATGTAAAATACCCATAACTATCACCTCCAGCTTGATTGAGACTGTTTACCGAAATATTGGTAACATTTGCACATGGGCTGTTTATAAGAATGTCTTCAACTAACTCATTAATTGTTTTATTTTCTGTAACAGTAATATATTGTCCAAAAGATGATGAGGACAATACAAAAAAAAGTAAAATTGAAAGCAGTTTTTTATACATGTTCATAGCACTGCAAAGATACTACAAATCTCTTTTTTGGAGTAATTTATAACATAAAAATAAAACAATTTAAATTTTTGAAAAATGAACTGAATAATAGCAAATGCAAAAAAAAGTACAGTTATGAATTTTGACAAAATAAATTCTTTTTTTCTTATTCCATCAATACGATTTTGTTTCAAAGTTTCGTAAGTATATTCATTTTCCATTATCGAAACAATTACTATTACCAATAAAATGTTATTCCTTAGTGAGGTTATCAATCGAATAATATCTCTAATTTGATGAATATCTTCTGTGTCTAATCCGTTTGTTGGTTCATCAAGAATAAAATTTCGATATCATTAAGTAGGGTAGAAGCAATGGCTAATCGTTGTTTCATTCCAAATGAAAATGTGCTTTATTTGCTATTTTCTTTCTACAAGTCCAACCAATTCTAGTTTTCTTCAACTTTGGCATAATTGGTATTTTTGATCTTACCAACCAATTCCAAATTTTCTTTGGCAGTCAAATACGGGTAAAAATTGGGACGTTCTATTATGGTACCAACTTTTTTTAAAGCCTTTTGTGTTTGCATTTTGCCGCCAAACCAACTGTATTCGCCAGAAGTTTTGTTGACAATATTTAGAATAATGCCCAAATTGGTAGGTTTTTCCTAGTTATTTAGACCAAGAATTCCGTAAACATTTCCTTTTTGAATTTCTTGTGAAACATTATTTAGAGCGTGAATTTTATCTTGAATGTTTATTCAGATTTTTGATCTATAAGATGACTTTAAAAGTTTGATTGGTTTAATAGTACGACAAATATGATAAGTATTTGTCATAAAAAAAACCGCTTCATATTATAATGAAACGGATTTTCTAATTATTTAAACTGTAAAATCTATTAATAGTAAGTATAGCGTCTTACTTTAGCAATGTATTTTGCCAAACGAATTACTTGGTGGCTATAACCAAATTCATTATCATACCAAATATATAAAACAATATTTTTGCCATCTCCAGAAACAATTGTTGCATTACTATCATATATCGATGGAGCAGAAGTGCCAACAATATCTGAAGAAACCAATTCGTTGTTTAATGAATATTTAATTTGCTCAACTAAGTCACCTTCAAGTGCATATTTTTTCATAATGGCATTGATTTCATCAACCGAAGTTTCTCTTCCAACTTCAAGATTTAAAACCACAAGCGAACCATTTGGAACTGGAACACGAATAGCATTTGAAGTTAATTTTCCTGCTAAACTTGGTAATGCTTTTGCAACTGCGCTTCCAGCTCCAGTTTCGGTAATAACCATGTTTAAAGCAGCAGCACGACCACGACGGTATTTTTTATGCATATTATCTACCAAATTTTGGTCGTTTGTATAAGCATGAATGGTTTCTAAATGACCTTTTACAACACCTAAAGTATCTTCAATTGCTTTTAAAACAGGTGTAATAGCATTTGTAGTACACGAAGCAGCTGAGAAAATGTTCACTTCATCAGGATTATAATCGTTTTGGTTGACACCATGAACAATATTAGGAACACCTTTTCCTGGTGCTGTTAGTAAAACTTTGTCAACACCTTTGCTTGTTAAATGTCTTGCTAATGCTTCTTGTGTTGTGAAAGCTCCAGTATTATCTATGACTAAGGCATTATCAAAACCATATTGAGTATAATCAATTTCTTCAGGAGCATTTGCAGTAATGATGTGAACTGTAGTTCCATTTATTATCAATGCATTGTTAGCAACATCAGCTATTACAGAACCTTCAAAATCACCATGTATGGAATCATAACGTAACAAAGAAGCTCTTTTTTCTAACGAAACAGCATCATTTTTATCACGAGTTACAATGGCACGAAGGCGTAATTGTGTTCCTTTCCCCATTTTAGACATTAACTCTCTTGCTAATAAACGACCGATTCTACCAAATCCGTACAAAACAACATCTTTTGGTTTGTTGGTGTGGAATTCTTTCGCATCTTTTAATTTGTTTACTACAAATGATTTTGCATCACTATAATTGTTTTCTTCTAAATGGAATTCGTAAGTAAGTTTCCCGATATCTAATTTAGATGGTGGCAAATCAGATGTTAGAATAGCTTTTGCAATTTCAACCGAATCGAAAACAGAAATTGGTTTCCCAACAAATTCGCCTGCATATTCATGCAAGTTGATAATATCGCTTACATTTAGGTTAATCATTTGATTTCTGAACAATACAATCTCAATAGATTTGTCGTACCATAAATCGCTAATAATTTTGATTAACTCAACAGCTGCTCGTCTTCTGTCGGCTTGAAAAGAAACTTCTTTTTCGTATAAATTACTATTTGTCATGTAAAAAAGATAAAAATGTTAGTGTTGTTTTACAAATTTGGCGCAAAAATATAAAATAATAACGATTTACGAAAACGATTTCGTAACAATTTTTTAATTAAAAAAAGCCGGTATTAAAACCTAACTTTCTTTAATTATTAATCACCTTTTTACAAAATCAATCGAATAATTTGACCATTTGCAGTAAGCAATTCCATTTGAACACTTTGGTTTTCATTAACTTCTGAAATGATTTTTGAAAGTGTTTCGATATCATTAATTTTTACATTTCCAATTTTCAAAATTACTCCGCCTTTTAGTTCATCTGCATATTGCTCCAATCTTTCATTAGACAAATCTTTGATACGAACACCGTAATTAATATTGAATTTTTTCTTATCCGAAGCATCGATATTTTCTAATTCTAAACCTTTAAATTCAGTTGAAATAAATTCATTTTTGGTCAAAGTCACAGGAATAACTTTGGTATTTCCATCACGAATAATGGTTACTTGAATTTTATCATTTGGTCGTTTTGTGTTTATATATCCTGATAATTCAGCATAAGTTCCAATACTTTGATTGTCTAATTTTATAATCACATCACCACTTTTTATTCCCGATTTTTCGGCACCAGAATTTTTATTTACTTTACTTACGTAAAAACCTTGCGTTTGTTTAATTCCTAATTCTTTAGAAGCTGCACCATTCAATTCAGCACCTTCAACGCCTAAAATTCCTCGTTGTACATTTCCATATTCCATCAAATCTTCAATGATTTTTTTAGTAATATTAGACGGAACTGCAAATGAATAACCCACATAAGAACCAGTTTGCGATGAAATCATAGTATTAATTCCAATCAATTCGCCACGAGTATTTACCAATGCGCCACCGCTATTTCCTGGGTTTACTGCAGCATCGGTTTGAATAAATGATTGAATGCCACGAGTATCTAAATTTCTAGCTTTTGCCGAAACAATTCCAGCAGTAACTGTCGAATTCAAATTATACGGATTTCCGACTGCTAAAACCCATTCCCCAACTTTTACAGTATCAGAATCGGCAAAAACGGTGTATGGCAATTTTTCATCAGCATCAATTTTTAGTAAAGCAATATCCATTTTGGAGTCGGTTCCAATCAATTTGGCTTTGTACGATTTTTTATTATTCAAGGTAATTTCAATTTCAGATGCATCTTTAATCACGTGATTATTTGTTACGATATAACCATCTTCAGAAATAATAACACCCGAACCTGTACCAACTTGCTCTTGCTGTTGTCCACCTCTAAAGCCGTAGAAAAATTCCATAATTGGATTAGAAACTGTTCTAAATGAGACATTTTTTACGTGAACAACTGAATGAACCGTCTTGTCGGCAGCTTGCGTAAAATCTAAATTTCCATCAGCAGAACCAACATTCCTAGTAAAATTACTTGGCGCCATCGAGACGATTGAATCTGATGGATTATTGTTTTCAAAAAATAATTTGTAAGCACCTAAAGTTGTGGCGCCACTTAATAGAGAAACTAAAAATAAACTTCCAAATTTTTTCATATTATTATGTGTTTTGAAATACTAACGTAAAATTAAATCTAAAATTTTAACAAAAAACTAGTTTAACGCGTGTTTAACAATGATTAACTTTTCATTAATAGTTTGTACTTTTGTTCCAAGACAAAAATAAAAATGAACATTCAATTTTACAAATACCAAGGAACCGGAAATGATTTTATCATGATTGATAATCGTCAAAATTATTTCCCCAAAAATGATACCAATCTAATAGAAAAAATTTGTGACCGCCGTTTTGGTATAGGTGCTGACGGATTGATATTGTTAGAAAATGACAATTCGACAGACTTTAGAATGGTTTATTACAATTCTGACGGAAATGAGAGTTCCATGTGTGGCAATGGTGGAAGATGTATCGTAGCTTTTGCCAAAAGTTTGAATGTCATTCAAGATAAAACTACTTTCATAGCTACTGACGGTTTACACCAAGCAACGATTTTTGAAAACGGAATTGTTTCGCTTCAAATGAAAGATGTTGACACAATAAAAATTGAAGACGAATATATTTACCTAAATACGGGTTCGCCACATCATGTAACTTTGGTTAATGATATTCAAAATTATGATGTAAAAGCAAATGGAGCCGAAATTCGCTATTCCGATTTATATGGAAAAGCAGGTAGTAATGTAAATTTTGTATCACAATTAGCTGATAATCATTTTAGATTAAGAACCTACGAACGTGGTGTTGAAGACGAAACGTTATCTTGCGGAACAGGTGCAACAGCAGTAGCAATAGCCATGAACGCAATAGAAAAAACTAAATCATCTCAAATTGATCTAGATGTTCAAGGCGGAAAATTGAAAGTTTCATTTGAAAAAACAACAAAAGGTTATCAGAATGTCTTTTTAGAAGGAAAAGCAGCATTTGTTTTTGAAGGGAAAATAGAAGTAAACTCTTAAACTCCTTAACCTTTAAACTAAAAAAATGACTTTAAAAGGAAACAATATTTACATACGAGCACTCGAGCCTGACGATTTGGAGTTTATCTACGCAATAGAAAACGATGAATCGATTTGGCACGTGAGTAACACCCAAACACCTTACAGCAAATTTCTTATTCGTCAATATTTAGAAAATGCGCATCAAGACATATATGAAGCCAAACAATTACGATTAGCTATTTGTAAAAACAATGACTTTACTGCAATCGGATTAATAGATTTATTCGATTTCGATCCTAGTAATAACCGAGCTGGAATTGGAATTGTTATCAAAAAAAATCAAGATAGAAATTCGGGAGTTGGTACAGAATCATTGGGTTTGTTGATAGATTATGCTTTTTCAAAATTAAACTTACATCAATTATTTGCTAATATTAATCCACAAAATGAACCAAGTGTAAACCTTTTTACTAAATTTGGATTCCAAAAAATAGGCGACAAAAAAGAATGGAATTATATCGACGGTAAGTACCAAGATGAAAGTTTATATCAATTAATAAATAAAAAGTTTTGAAATCGCCACTAAATAAAAGTTTGCATAGCAAACACCAATCATTAAAAAGCGATTCCATATTTTACCGATAAAAAATAATATTTTAAAATATGAATAAAATAAAGAAAGTAGTTAGCATTATTGCAGTTGTAATCATCACAATTGCTGGAGTTTATGGTTATAAATTATACAGAGATATTTTTAGTGCCAATACCAAATTTACGCAAGATCAAGTTTATGTTGAAATTCCAACCGATTCCGAATTTGAAAATGTAAAGAAAATTATAAGTCCTTATATTGAAGATATGGACAAGTTTGAAACAACTGCCAACAAAAAATCATATCCAAGAAATGTAAAATCAGGACGCTTTTTACTTAAAAAAGGAATGGGAAGCAACGCAATAATTAACTCACTTCGTCAAAATGTTCCCGTAAATTTAGCTTTCAATAACCAAGAAAGATTAGAAGATTTCGCAGGAAGAATTGCTTCACAACTAGAATGCGATAGTTTGAGTATTCTAAATGCTTTCAAAGACAAACAATTTTTAGAAGAAAATGGTTTTACCGAAGAGAATGTTTTAGCGGTTTGTATACCAAATTCATACGAATATTTCTGGAACACAACGGCCGAAAAATTCAGAGATAAAATGGCAAAAGAATACCGTAAATTCTGGACTGAAGAACGACAAGCCAAAGCTAAAGCACAGAATTTGACGCCAATTCAAGTTTCAATTTTAGCTTCAATTGTACACAAAGAAACTGTTAAAAAAGACGAACGTCCAACTGTTGCAGGCGTTTACCTTAATAGATTAAACAAAGGTATAAAACTAGAAGCTGATCCAACAGTAATTTATGCCGTAAAGAAAAATGCAAACGATTTTAGCTTAGTTATCAAACGTGTTTTAAACAAAGATTTAAAAACGGTTTCACCATATAATATGTATATGTACAATGGTTTGCCACCAGGGCCTATTGCAATGCCAGACATTACGGCTTTAGATGCTGTTCTAAATCCCGCAAAACACAACTATATTTATTTCTGCGCAAGCGTGACTAACTTTGGTTACCACGAATTTGCCGAAACACCAGCACAACACGAAGTTAACCGCCAAAAATATATTGAATGGGTTAACAATCAAGGAATAAAAAGATAGAAATTAATAGAAACGTAATAATTATATAATGAAGACAAAAATCATAATCAGTTTACTTGTATTTTTTTTGATAGCTAGCTGTGCTACAATAGTATCTGGATCTAAACAAAAAATTAAATTTGATAGCACACCAACAAATGCTAAAATTTATGTTGATAATGTTGAGATTGGAAAAACACCTTTTGTAACTAAATTAAAAAGAAATGGTAATTATAAGGTAAAGATACAGTTAGATGGGTATAAGGCATATGAAGTTAATTTAAAGAAAAAAATGAATGGTTGGATATGGGGAAATATTCTGATTGGCGGAATTGTTGGATATATTGTAGATGTTTCTACTGGTGCTATATATCGTTTGTCACCAAATGACTTAAAAGCTGTTTTGGCAAAGGATTTAGCACATAAAAAAAGTGAGAATAGTAATGTTTACATTTATGCTACATTAGATGTTGATAAAAATTGGGAGAAAGTTGGACAACTTGAAGTTTCTGAATAGCACATATTAGATTATTTGTTTATGAAGTTCAGCTTTTTATCAAACCTACTATATTTTTTGTGTCAATTTTCTTTGGCTCAATCTACTATTGAAAATTTTCTAAAACCAGCCGATTCTTTAGATATTCAAAGGAGAAATAGCGTTATAATTTCGCAAGCAGCAATTGCAACCACAACTTTTATTGGACTCAACGAACTTTGGTACAAAGAGTATCCAAAATCTAACTTTCATACTATAAACGATAATGCCGAATGGCTCCAAATGGATAAAGCGGGTCATGTTTTCTCAGCTTATCATTTAAGTAAAGCTAGTAGTGATGCCTTGGCTTGGAGTGGTGTAAGCAAAAAAAATCAATTGCTTTTTGGCGCAACTTCAGGATTCCTAATGATTTCTGCAATCGAAGTTTTAGACGGATATTCAAGTAAATGGGGCGCATCTGTTGGCGATTTATTAGCAAATGCTTCTGGAACTACTTTATATGTTTCTCAAGAATTAGTATGGAAAGAGCAGCGTATCGTTCCAAAGTTTTCTTTTCACACAACACCTTATGCTTCGGCAAGACCAAATGTATTGGGAAGTTCAGTCACAGAACAAGTTTTTAAAGATTACAACGGACAAACCTACTGGCTTTCTGTTAATATACATTCCTTTTTAAAAGGTTCAAAAATTCCTAAATGGTTAAATTTAGCTGTTGGTTATGGAGCTGAAGGAATGATTACAGGAAACGATAGTTTTACCAATACTATTTTCCTTCCAGAATCAAAAAGAGCAAGACAATATTACCTAAGTTTTGATGTTGATTTGACCAAAATTGAAACAAAATCCCATGTGTTAAAAACCATTTTTTCCATTTTTAACACTGTGAAAATCCCTAGTCCAACAATCGAGTTTAAGCATTTTAATGATGTTAAATGGCATTTAATCTATTTTTAGATAATATTAACGTATTGTTATTCAGTTTATTAAAATATTAATGTATCTTTGCTGAGCAGAAATTTCCTAGAGTGACAGTCTTCGAAGAAATCTACTTTATGATAAAGAAATGGATATTTTACTCGTCGTTACTAGTAATAGTTGCTTTTTTAAGTTTTGGTTTTAAACCTTTACAAACCAAAAATCAAGATTGGTTTAAAGTAAACGATGATGATGAATTACATTTCTTATTCCCTTCAGAAAATCCAATAGAATATAAAAGTTTAAATGTTCCTTTTACAGGAAAATATTTTATTGGTTTCAAAGAAGCAATCGCTTTTAAAGAATCACAGGGAAAATATAAAATGATAAATACCTTAGGGTATATGGGAAAATACCAATTTGGTAAAGAAACCCTTAAATCTGTTGGTATTACTAATAGTCTAGCTTTTTTAAATAATCCTAAAATGCAAGAAAAAGCATTTGTAGCTCTTGTTTCTAAAAACAAATGGGAATTAAAAAACGAAATAAATAAGTATTTAGGAAAAATTGTTGGTGGTGTAAAAGTAACTGAATCTGGAATCTTGGCAGCAGCACATCTTGGTGGTGCTGGTTCAGTAAAAAGATTTTTGCATACTAACGGTCAAAAAAAATGTAAAGATAAATACGGTTCTTCTGTAAAAAGTTACATGAGAATGTTCGGTGGTTATGAAACTTCTGGAATAGTAGCTAATAATAATGCAAGAGTAAGATGATGAATTACATTTTATGAATTATAAAAATAGTTGGTCTATTATGTAAATCAACTTTAGTTTTTTTCCAGTCATTTACACGTAAAGTTTTAATAAATTCTGTCGGAAGAGTTATATCTGTTGCTATACACAAATGAGTGTTTGGTTGCAACGTTTGGATTAAATCTTCTAGTAATTTATTATTTCGATAAGGTGTTTCAATAAAAATTTGCGATTGGTTTTTATCGTGAGATAACTTTTCAAGATTTTTTAATGCGCTTTTTTTCTCCGATTTGTCTATTGGTAAATAACCATTGAAAGTAAAACTTTGACCGTTCATTCCAGAAGCCATCATGGCTAATAATATGGAAGATGGGCCAACCAATGGTACAACTTGAATTCCTTTTTCGTGAGCAATTTTTACTATTGCAGCACCAGGATCGGCAATTCCAGGGCAACCAGCTTCACTCATTAATCCAATATTTTTTCCTTCCAAACAAGGTTGAATCATCTTGTAGTGTTCAGAAATTTCGGTATGTTTGTTTAAGGCGTTCAATATCAATGATGATTGCACTTTCTCAGGCTGTACACTTTTGATAAACTTTCTTGCTGTTTTTTCATTTTCAACAATGTAATCATCTATAAAATCAAGGCATCTTTTTACCGTTTGTGGCAAAACATCCATTGGTTCGCAGTCGCCCATTGTAGTTGGAATAAGATAAAGTTTACCAAATTGTTGCATAATTTATTAGGGATGTTTTTCAATTAATTTTGAAGCTACAACTGTACATGCTTCATCTAACATTTGATATACATTATCAAACCCATTTGCTAATCCGTAGTATGGATCGGGAACATCGACGTTTTCATTTGGGAAAAGCGCATTCAAAATTAGGTTAACTTTGTTTTTTTGTGATTCGTTTTCGGCAAGACTAATTACATCATTATAATTGGAATTATCCATTACAAAGATGTAGTCATAACTGTCAAAATCTGTTTTAGAAAATTGGCGTGCTTTTTGAATAGAAATATCCAATCCGTTTTTGTGTGCAACGGCAATTGAACGCTCATCGGGTTTTTTTCCAATATGCCAATTTCCAGTTCCCGCTGAGTCAACAGTGAATTTATTTGGAGCAAGTTTAGATGCTAATATTCCTTCTGCCAATGGTGAACGGCAAATATTACCAAGACACACCATTAAGATTTTAGTTGTCATTAAAAAATATTTTATGCAGATTTTAGGCTACAAAAATAAACAACTAAAAATTATAATGATAATTTCTTGTGAATATCTTCAACAAATTTCTTGAATTGCTTGTCAGTAGAAACTAGATTGTCAACAGTTTTGCATGCATGAAGAACTGTAGCGTGATCTCTATCTCCAATTTGTGAACCAATATTTGCCAAAGATGCTTTAGTGAATTTTTTTGCAAAAAACATAGCCAACTGTCTAGCTTGAACCACATGACGTTTTCTAGTTTTAGATTGCAAAATGTCTAAATCTAATTGGAAATAATCAGAAACAACTTTCTGGATATAATCAATAGAAATTTCACGTTTAACATTTTTAACAAATTTTTCTACAATTTGCTTAGCCAAATCTAAAGTAACTTCTTTTTTATTGAAAGAAGATTGAGCAATTAACGAGATAATGGCACCTTCTAATTCTCTAACATTTGATTTGATATTTCTAGCAACATATTCTATAATTTCGTCTGGCATATCAACACCGTCACGATACAGAATATTTTTTAAGATAGAAATTCTTGTTTCATAATCTGGTTGGTGTAATTCGGCAGAAAGTCCCCATTTGAAGCGAGATAATAAGCGTTGTTCAATATCTTGCATATCAACTGGAGCCTTATCAGAAGTAAGAATTACTTGTTTTCCATTTTGATGTAAATAATTAAAAATATGGAAGAAAACATCTTGCGTTCCTGTTTTTCCTGAAAGAAATTGAACGTCGTCAATAATCAATACATCAATTAGTTGATAAAAATGGATAAAGTCGTTTCTGTTGTTTTTCTTAACAGAATCAATATATTGTTGTGTAAATATCTCAGCAGAAATATACAATACCGTTTTTTCAGGGTATTTATCTTTTATTTCAACTCCAATAGCGTGTGCTAAGTGTGTTTTACCTAGACCAACACCTCCAAAAATTAATAGAGGATTGAATGAAGTTCCGCCTGGTTTATTGGCAACAGCCATTCCAGCCGATCGAGCTAAACGGTTAGAATCTCCTTCTAGGAAATTGTCAAAACTGTAGTTAGCATTAAGCTGTGACTCAATTTTAAGATTTCTAATTCCAGGAATTACAAATGGATTTTTCAATTCAGGATTAAGATTTTTGAATGGTGCGTCAACCTCTTGTGTTTTTACAGAGCTTCTATTATTGCTTGGCAATTGTTCAGTAAAAGGTTGTTTATTTCCATAAGTGTTCTCCATTTTAATTTTATAGAGTAACTTTGCATTTTTTCCGAGTTCTTTGGTGAGTGCAACTTTTAATAGTTTAACATAATGTTCTTCTAGCCATTCGTAAAAGAATTTGCTTGGAACCTGAATGTAAAGTGCATTATCGGTTAGCTCAACAGACTTAATCGGCTCGAACCAAGTTTTGTATGCTTGGTCTTGAATATTGTCTTTTATAAACGCTAGACAATTTTCCCATACAGATTGCGCAGTTTTGCTCATAAATTCTAGTTAGTATTAAAGGTTATCTTACATAAAGAAAAGGTCATTTTCCTCTATAAATTTGGGATAACAAATATGTGAACATTTTTTGTTAAAAAAAAATAAAATTGCTATTGATTTTTAAAAAATAATGTTGTAAGTGTTATTTTTTTGATGATGTAAATATATAAAAAATTAAAATAAACTAAATGAAACAGCACGAAATTAATGTAAGAGTTCGTTATTCAGAAACAGACCAAATGGGAGTCGTTTATCATGGCAATTATGCACAATATTTTGAAATGGGACGCGTTGAATGGCTTAGAAACATAGGGATTTCATACAAATGGATGGAAGAAAATGGAATTATGCTTCCAGTAGTTTCTTTAAATATAAATTACAAAAAACCTGCCAGATATGATGATTTATTAATTGTTAAAACAATTTTTAAAAAACAAGAATCAGTCAAAATTGAGTTTGATTATGAGATAAGAAATGAGAAAGATGAGTTGTTAACAATTGCTAACTCAACTTTGGTGTTTGTAGATATGAAAACAGGCCGACCTGTTTTTCCTCCTGAATATATTTTAGAGTTATTGAAAGAGTAAGGAACTACTCTTTTAATTTAATTTCAACTTCAAACAAATTTGAAAAAATGTCGAATACCATTTCGGCATTTTTTTTTCGAGTGGCAATTTCAATTTCACAACTCATTTCCATTTTTTGTGAAATGATTTCTATGTTTTTTTCTTTGATAACTCGCATTACTTTATTCATATTCTTATAATCAAAGGAAATAGCATAATGAATGTCGATAGTTTTTTCAATAATCTCAGCATTTTCTAATGCCATTTGTGCCGAAGTTCGATAAGCAGCTATCAATCCGCCGACGCCTAACTTAATGCCTCCAAAAAAACGAACTACTACAACTAAAATATTTGTTAGTCCAAAAGATTGAATTTGACCATAAATAGGCATTCCAGCCGTATTACTTGGCTCACCATCATCATTAGCACGAAATTGAATTTTGTCGGTTCCAAGCTGAAATGCATAACAACAATGCACAGCACCAAAATGTTTTTTGCGTAATATTTCTAAATGATTTTTTATTTCGTCTTCAGTAGTTACAGGAAATGCATAACCAAAAAACTTACTGTTCTTTTCTTTAAATAAAATCTCTTCCGAAGGAAAAGCAATAGTTTTATAGATGTCTTTCAAGGTTAGTAGTACAAATTACAATGTGCGAGAAAAATATTTTACAAAGGTAACTGTTTTTGTTTGTGCAAATCTACAACATCTTCTTTACCTACTTGCAAATTCCATACATGAATTCCCAAACTCTCGGCTGCGTCTGTATTTACTTTTTTGTCATCTACAAACAAAGTTCGTTTTGGAGATAATTCGTGTTTATTTAAAATGGTTGTAAATATCTTTTCATCAGGTTTTCTCATTCCCATCTCATAAGAATAGTAGACTTTTTCAAAGCACTGATAAAAGTCACTAAAAAATGAAATACCTACTTTTTTCTCAAAACGAGCGATATGAATTTCATCAGTATTTGTCAATAAAAAAAGTTTGTATTTATAGGAAAGCATTTGTAGAAATTCCAATCTATATAATGGAAAATCACCTATAATAGTGTTCCAAGCCTTTTTTATTTCTTCAACACTTGCATTTGGTATAAACTTAATAAAACTTTCTAAAAAATCTGATTCTGAAATTTCTCCTTTTTCAAACAAATCATTTTTGGCAGTCAACTCTTCGTTTAGCCCCTCTAAACCCAAATGTTTGAAGGCTTCCATTTGTGCTTCTTTCTCTAAATTGAGAAAAACATCACCAAAGTCAAAAATAATTGTTGTTATCATAATTGAAAAAAATTAGTAATTCATCTTCTAAAATTTCATTCCTATTTACTTTTTTAAATTTAATTTTGGGTGCTTTTGTACCTTGATTCAATATTATTTTTGACTTAAAAACTCTTGCTTCATCCCAAAGATTTGTATCTATAAACGTTTGCAAAGTCTTACTTCCACCTTCTATAATCACCGATTGAATTCCTTCATTAAATAAGAAGTCACCAATTTCTTGTGCAATATTGTTGCTGAAATTGATATTGCTTTTTGTGATTGAAATGGTTTTTGCTTGATTATCAAAGATATGACTTTCTTTTGAAATTCGGTTGTTTTGGTCTAAAACTATTCTAATTGGATTATTTCCAGCCCAATCTCTTGTGGTTAAACTCGGATTATCATCAATAACAGTCCTGGTTCCAACCAAAATAGCTTGTTCTTCACTTCGCCATTTATGAACTAATTGTCTTGAAAATATGTTAGTTAGCCAAACTGGCTCTTGCTTGTCTTTTGATAATGGTGCTATAAATCCGTCTTGACTTTCTGCCCATTTTAAAATTATATAGGGTCTTTTTTTGTTATGAAAAGTAAAAAATCGTTTGTTTAGTTCATTGCATTCGTCTTCCAAAATACCAACTGTAACTTTTTTTCCTGCTTCGAGTAATCTTTTAACGCCGTTACCAGCAACTTTTGCAAATGGATCAATGGTTCCAATTACCACATTCGGAATTTTTTTTGCTATAATCAAATCACAACATGGTGGTGTTTTTCCAAAATGGCTACAAGGTTCTAAACTTACATAAATTGTTGACTTAGAAAGTAATGATTTATCCTTAACAGAATTTATAGCAATGACTTCAGCGTGCGGTTCGCCTGCTTTTTGATGCCATCCTTCGCCAATTATTTCATTATTATATACAATCACGCTTCCAACCAACGGATTAGGATAAGTTGTTCCCAAACCATTTTTGGCTAATTCGATGCAACGTTTTATATATTTTTCGTGTATCTTCACATCACAAAAATATGTTTTTTTTGAGTTAGAAATTTAGAAAGTATAAAATTTAATTTTCATGATAATCAGAGAAATTCAACCCGAAGATAATCAACAAATTGCATGTGTAATTCGTCAAGTTTTTATTGATGATAATTATCCAAAAGTCGGAACTGCATTTGCCGATTCGCAATTAGATTATATGTTTGAAAATTACAATAAACCAAAAGCTATCTATTTTGTAATCGAAGAAAACGGAAAAATTATAGGTGGCGGCGGAATTGCAAAATTGGATAATTCGGATGAAAACATCTGTGAATTGCAAAAGATGTATTTTCTAAATGAAGCCCGTGGTAAAGGAATTGGCTTACAAATAATTGAAATATGTTTGCAAAAAGCAAAAGAATTTGGATACGAAAAATGTTATTTAGAAACGCTTCCCGAAATGCTTGTTGCTCAAAAATTATACAAAAAAGTTGGGTTTGACTATATTTGCTCACCTTTAGGCGGAACTGGTCACACAAGTTGTCCCGTTTGGATGATAAAAAGTATATAAATTCCAACCATAAAATTTCAAATTCCAATGTTAGTTAAAGAATACAAGACTACTTTTCTTAGTGAACTTTCTCCTTTATATGATGAAATGGAAATTGAAAGTTTCTTTTATATTATTTTAGAAAGCTTTCACAATAAAAAAAGAATCGACTTAGCCTTATACCCAGAAATGGAAATGGATGCGTTGCAACTATTACGTTGGCAAAGCACTTTAGCCGAATTGAAAAAAGAAAAACCGTTACAATATATTGTAGGAGAAACAGAATTTTACGGACTACCTTTTTTAGTAAACGAAAACACATTAATTCCTAGACCAGAAACAGAAGAACTTGTTGAATTAATAATCAAATCCTACAACCTACAACCTACAACCTACAACCCTAAAATTCTTGACATTGGTACTGGTAGTGGTTGTATAGCTATTTCATTAGCAAAAAACATTACAAATTCTCAAGTTTTTGCCATTGATGTTTCAGAAAAGGCTCTAACTACTGCTAAAAAAAATGCTGAAATCAATGAAGTTACTATCAATTTTATACAGGCAGATATTCTAAAAGTTGATGACTTAGAAAATCTATCAAATTACAATTCTAAACTTCCATCCCAATATGACGTGATTGTTTCCAATCCACCGTATGTGAGAAATTTGGAAAAATCCGAAATAAAACCAAATGTTTTAGAATACGAACCACATTTAGCCTTATTTGTAGATGACAGCGATGCACTACTTTTTTACAGAAAAATAGCCGAACTAGCCAAGAAAAACTTAAAAGAAAACGGAAAATTATACTTTGAAATAAACCAATATTTAGGAAAGGAAACGGTTGAATTGTTAGAGAATTTAGGCTTCAATGATGTTGTCTTGAAAAAAGATATTTATGGAAATGATAGAATTATTCAATGTACGAGGTACGATATACGAGGTACGAATTAGGAAAGGATTAAAGAAAAAGTTTATTCATTAAAATTTGATAATTATGATAGATATGAAAGCTAGAACCAAAAAGTTTACAATTGATTGTGCATTATTTTGCTCAAAATTACCTACTAGTAGAGAGTTTAATGCTTATGTAAATCAACTTATTAGGTGTTCAAGTTCGGTTGGAGCAAATTATCGAGCTTCACAAAGAGCAAAATCAACAGCTGATTTTATCAATAAGCTAAAAATAGTTGAAGAAGAAGCTGATGAAAGTTGCTTTTTTCTAGAAATTATTCAAGAAATCAACAAAGATAATGAGCTGAAAGTTGAAATAGAAAAACTTCTAAAAGAAGGAAATGAAATCTTAGCAATAACAGTAGCTTCAATAAAAACGGCAAGAAACAATCAAAACAAAAAATAAAACTTCAAAATTCCAACTTCTTATTTCGCATTTCGCACCTCGTATTTCGTACCTCGTATTTCGTACCTCGTACTTAATTTACTCATATCTCAACGCTTCAATAGGATCCAACTTCGATGCTTTCAAAGCAGGATAAGAACCCGAAACGATTGCTACTATAAAACTTGTTCCAAAAGCCGCCATAATCGCTTTCCACGGAATTACAAATGCAAAATCTAAAGCCGAAGAAATCCCATAACCAATAAGAATTCCTAATATAATTCCCAGTATTCCTCCAAGCTGACTAATAATTAAGGTTTCTACAAAAAACTGCCAAGCAATAGTATTTTTAGTTGCG
The DNA here is from genome assembly GCF_044377315.1 of Flavobacterium sp. Classification (GTDB taxonomy): domain Bacteria; phylum Bacteroidota; class Bacteroidia; order Flavobacteriales; family Flavobacteriaceae; genus Flavobacterium. Next base: position 16,389 of record NZ_JBILJG010000005.1, on the reverse strand, counting down.
CCAAGCGATTTTCTCACGCCAATTTCTCGAGTTCTATCGGTTACCGACACAATCATAATATTCATAAGCGCAATCGAAGAACCAAAAATGGTAATAATACCAATAACCCATGCGGCAATACTTAAATACCCAGTCATTTCGCCAATTTTGTTAACCAAATCATCACTTCTTGAAATCCCAAAATTATTTTCTTCAACTGGATTTAACTTTCGAACTTGACGCATTGTTATAGTTGCTTGGTCAATCGCCTCGTCGAGCATTTCTTTTTTATCAACCATTGTGCTAATAGTGTAATCAATACTTGGTTTAGAATAAAGAGAACGAGCCACTTGTATCGGAATCAAAATTCGTAAATCTTGACTATTTCCAAATGTCGAACCTTTTTCTTTTAATGCACCAATAACTTTAAATTTAGCACCGCGAATAGAAATTATTTTGTCAATCGGATTTACATCTTTCAGCAAACCTTTAGTCACAAAATCGGAACCAACAACACACATATAAGCGTTATTCTGAATATCTAAAGAGTTAAAATTTCGTCCTTGAATAACCTCCAGACCCGAATTGCTTACAAAATTCTCATCCACGCCAAGCACCTGAATTTCTGGATCGGTTTTCTGATTTTCAAATTTTATTTCTGCCGTTGCTGTTGCGGTAAATGATAACGAACTTCTCGTTAACGGGAACTTATATTTATCCTTAAAAAATCGAGCTTCAGGATACGAAATAATCGGATTTATTTTTTCTTCTTCACCGCCGCCACGTTGTCTGGTCACAAATTCGTATTGTGTAATATTAAAAGTGTTCGAACCCATCGACGAAAATTTCGAGTTCAGCATGCTATCAAGCGACGAAACCACCGACAAAATCCCGACAAGCGACATGATGCCAAAAGCGATAATCACCAATGTCAGAACGGTGCGCAGCAGTTGCGTTCGTATCGAACCAAAAGCAATTTTACTATTTTCTACAAAAAGTTTAAACATATACAAGTTTGACACGAAAGTACACTATTTGTTACAATTTTTCAGTTTTTTTTGAAGCTATTTCCAGCTTTACACTGCAATTTTTTTATTTTTAAAGAAAAAATAAAAAGGATTTCCGTTGCAATCTGGGCTAGGGCTAACCGTATCTATAGAATTTGTTTGCTAAATTTGATGAGATTCCTTCAGAAAGACAATGCACAACTGAAAACCGCAAACTATAACTTGTGTTTTCATCAAAAAAACAAGATATTTGCATAAAATTTATTCATCTAACACCCAACATCCAACTCTTAAAATGGCATCAAAACCAAGCATCCCAAAAGGAACAAGAGATTTTTCACCAGTAGAGGTTTCCAAACGTAACTATATCATTTCGATAATGCGACATCATTTCGAAAAATACGGTTACCAACCTATAGAAACACCTTCCTTTGAAAACTCCGAAACCCTTATGGGAAAATATGGCGATGAAGGCGATAGATTGATTTTTAAGATATTGAATTCTGGAGATTTTTTAGATAAAGTTTCAAGTGAAGAATTACAAACTATAAACGCTAAACAATTAACTGGTAAAATCTCCGAAAAAGCCCTTCGCTACGACTTAACTGTTCCTTTTGCGCGTTATGTGGTGCAACACCAAAGCGAAATTGAGTTTCCGTTTAAGCGTTACCAAATTCAACCTGTTTGGCGTGCCGATCGTCCACAAAAAGGACGTTTTAGAGAATTTTACCAATGCGATGCCGATGTAGTAGGTTCAACATCTTTATGGCAAGAAGTAGAGTTGGTGCAATTATACGATGCTGTTTTTGCCGCATTAGGTTTGGATGGCGTAACTATCAAAATAAATAATCGCAAAATCTTATCTGGAATTGCCGAAGTTATTGGCGCTTCCGATAAGTTAATAGATTTTACAGTTGCTCTAGACAAACTCGACAAAATAGGTGAAGATGGCGTAAAAAAAGAAATGCTCGAAAAAGGAATTTCCGAAGAAGCATTGATAAAAGTGCAACCTTTGTTCAATTTTGAAGGAACAATTCAAGAAAAAATAGAGAAACTTTCCACTTTACTTTCCACTTCAGAAGAAGGAAAAAAAGGAATTGAAGAATTAAGTTTTATTTGCGAAAACGTAACCAAATTAGGTTTGCAAAAAGCCATTTTAGATCTTGATGTAACCTTAGCAAGAGGTTTAAATTATTATACTGGTGCCATCTTTGAAGTTGCTGCTCCCAAAACTATTGCAATGGGCTCAATCGGTGGCGGTGGTAGGTATGATGATTTGACAGGAATTTTTGGGTTAAAAAACATGAGTGGCGTGGGAATATCGTTTGGTTTAGACAGAATCTATTTGGTTCTAGACGAATTGAATTTGTTTCCAGAAACGGTTATTACTTCAACTAAAGTAATGTTTTTAAATTTTGGCGAAAGCCAGTCATTTGAGGTTATGCAAACGGTTTACAATTTGAGAAAAAACAACATTAATGTTGAAATGTATCCAGATGCAACCAAGATTGACAAGCAATTTAAATATGCCGAAAGAAGAAAAATTCCTTTTGTTGTAAAAGAAATTACAGATGGAAAATTCACCCTCAAAAACCTAGTTTCTGGAAAACAAGAAATGCTTTCATTTGAAGAAATGCTTCAAGTTTTGCAATAAGATAATTTTGTGAATAAAAAAAAGTCTCAATCAAATAAATGGTTGAGACTTTTTTGTTATAACTAAAATTGAATTAGTTTTTCAAGAATTTTTCTGATGTTTGTTTTCCATCTTTATCTTTTAGAACTAAAATATATGTCCCATTTGCTAATGATTTTACATCAATAGTGTTAGTAGTTACAGTAGGTTTCAAAACGACTTTTCCAACAAGATCAACTATTTGAGCAGAAGCTATTTCTGAAGTTGAATTTTTGAACGTAATGTTTATAACATCATTCACAGGATTTGGAGTAATGTTAAAAAATGAACTTGCAGGAGCTACAGTTGCAAGATTAGTTTGGTTTTCAGTAATTGTAAGCATTTGATTTATTCCAGGATTAAGAATTTCATCAACCACTCCTGAAGGCCATTTTACTACTATCTTTGTAATTTCAGTAGCAGTTCCAATTCCAAAATGAGCAAAAATGGAACTCATATATTTAAAACCTTCACCGCTTCTTACATCTCTAATTTGTTTTCCCCAAGCACCATAAATTTCAATTCGTGCACCTATACCATTACTGTTACTTTCAACACCGTTTAGTTTTACTTTTAACCAATTGTTACCATTTGGCACAGCATATCTTATTGTGTTTCCATTCAAAATGTCTAAATAACCATCATTATTCAAGTCTCCTACGGCACCAACACTTATTCCTGAATATGTTTGAGGAAAAAATGTATTATCACCTTGGTTAAACATGATTTTGTTTCCACCACCTAAAACATCAACAAAGCCGTCATTGTCAAAATCATAAGCAATGTTATCGATATTTGTAGAAGCATTAGTATCCCATCCTGAACCTGAGGTTATCTCCGAAAAAGTCTCCTCAACACTGTTGCTGGTATCTAAATTATTTTTGAAGAAGTGATGATTTCCTGCACTTGCAGTAATGATAATATCCATATCACCATCATTATCAAAATCAGCAATGGCAGAAGACCATGTTTGTATAGGTGTAATGTTTAATCCAGCTACTGCAGAAATATCTGTATAGACATCGTTGCCATCATTTCTAATTAATTCACAAGGAGGGCCAGAACATTTAGAAATAAAAATATCAGAATCATTGTCATTGTCGTAATCAAAAAACAAAGTAGCATAGTTTCCACCAGAATTACCAACATTCATAGCGCCTGGAGTTACTGTTGCTTGATAAAAAGTTAAATTATCTGAACCATCATTAAGATAATAACAGTTTGGAGCAATATCATGACAAGAAAAAATATCAAGATTACCATCGTTGTTAATATCGCTGAAGTTTGTTCTTTGGCAGAAAATATAATCAGTTGGGTTAAAACTTGTATAAGTTAATGAACCAGGTAAAAGATTAGATTTCCAAACAGACAAACCATTTCCTGCTCCAAGTATTAAATCGTTATAACCATCTCTGTTATAGTCACCAGCCGCCAAGCTCCAAGTAGGCATTTTACTTGTACCGCCAGTAACTGGAAACTCTACTATATTGAATGACCCATTATCTCTCTGATAATGAATTTTTAAATTACCTTGACTAACACCCACTATATCATCTAGTTTATCATTATTCATGTCAGCTACACAAATATTATAAGCACTATTTATAGTTGGTATGGATTGTGTTGTATAAGTTATAGGCGTTGTTGGAGGAACTATAATTTCGTTTTCGGTTAATTGAAATGTAAACCCGTTAGAAGTCCATCTATTGTCCCATGCTATATAATACGTAGTTCCAGCTGCAACATTAAAAGTATCGGTAGATGAGTAACCTGTACCTGCATCATCATCTCCTGCATAACATGTTAATGAAGAACATGTTCCAGTATATACATGAAAACGTGTATCTACTGAGGGGGTGTTTTGCGAAATGCTACTGCTTACAGTAACTGTATAATCTTGTGTTGGCGTATAGGCATACCATTCTCCAGAGTTTGCTCCTGAACCGTTAGCGGCACATAGAGGAGTAGGAACTTGAGAACCATTTACAACATCAACAACAAACAAACCTGCTGTTGTTATAGGCAAAGCTGAGTCACATGTGTCTTGTGAGTAGGTATGATGTATAAAAAACATCATTGTAATTAGAAAAGTAATTTTTTTCATTTTATAGTTGATTTAATTGTTTTTAAGGACAAGGTTGTAGGGTGTTAATCCACTGTTCAATCATGTTAACAGCTTCTGTATGAATGACAGTTCTACCGTGTAAAGGCATTCTAAATGCTTCATCGTTAGTATTAAGTCTGTGGTATAACATTGAACGATTTTTATTTCCTGGCGTAATAATTTTACTTAATGCTGGTGCAAAGCTTTGCATATCAACGGTATTTACACAAATACCTAAATTAGTTAAACCATTAGAAGCCCCGGTTTCTGAATATGCAAATCGCATTGGTCTGTAATCACAATGTCTATCGTTTTGATGGCAATGAGCACAATTTATATCTAAATAAGAGCGAACTCTTAAATCAAGAGGTTTCGATACATCGCTGTAATCTACAATTGTAGCATTTTGTGCAGGAAGTGAAAAATTGGAATTTAAGTAACCTGTCTGAATCCATTTAGTCAATTGATTTACAGTTTCAGTTCCGTAGTTATATTGAAAATTCAAATTTTGTGGTTTGATAGCTATCGGAATATTTTTTGTTACAAAAACATTATTAATTGTCTCTTGTTTCTTGTGACAAATAATACATTGAACTTCATTTGGAATTCGATATTCAGGAACAGTTTTGGTTACGTTTTCTTCATCTATCCATGTTATAGAAGTTGTGCTACCGTTTAAATCTAAGAAGGCTTCTGTTTGCTGATTATTCCATACATATTCAGCAAATATCCAACCTGTTGCTTTACGTATCATTAATCTAGTTTCAATGATTCTTGTTGCTCCGGCTGGAACTACATTTTGAACATTGTCATAATAGAAATTTTTTATTAATACAGCTCCAACAGGCAACTCTAAAATATTTGTATCACCATTATAAGTTGCTTTGGTGCCCGGAGGCATCCAAACAAATCTTTTTTTGTGCGCGTAATCGGTAAATAATGTACTTGCAGGCTCGTATGGCAATACTTTATGCCCAGGTTTTTGAAGTTTAAGTTGCCCTACAAAAAAATGATAATCAGATAATTTAGGGTAAGGAACTTGTGATAAATCAATTGAAATGGCTTTGGTATTATTGTTATTCACGATTTGCTTACTTTCAGTGTCAACGCTAATATAATTTTCATCTTCATTTTTTGAACATGAAACAAACAGGGAAAATAAAAAAAATGGTAATAAGAATAAATAATTTTTTTTCATTGATTAATTTGTTATAAACATCAAAAATAGAAAAAAAAAATATAATTACCTAATCAAACGCATGGTATGTTATGTTTTTTTTGTGAAAACAATAATTTATTTGTTAAAAGCCTTAATCTAAAGCTACTTTTATAGTATAGTTTTTTTAGTTTTTTCAAGGCTTAAAGAGATTTGTAGTCAAAAACTTCCTCGTGTTCTTGTTTGTCTTTTCTATTCGAAATTATTTTACACAGCAATTAAAAATGTCTAACATTTGACTAATTTAGATAAAATGAGTTTTGGTACTTTACATTTGTTCCTTTTGCATTTTTTGCAACTATCGCAAAAAAACTAGAATTACAATATTTCTTTTTTACGGTTTGTGTTTTTTAACTTTACTGGAATACCAAAACCATAGAGCTATTTACGGTATAATTTAAAGATGCTTTTATAGGCTCATCAATTTAGGATTAAGAAAATCTAAAGTATCAACTGATACAAAACACAATAACTACTAGAATATTTTGGGGTACATACAAAAGTAATTTTATTTTTTAGCTAAAGAATATAACCCTCATAAATTTTACCATAAAAGTTAGTATGAGACGAAAATATCAATTTAGAAATGGGAATCCTTGATACTTTTTTGGTTTTACAAAATTTCTTCAATTTATCTAACTTTAAAAGGAAAATTTTCTTAACAAATTACGTTATATAATAGTGGTTTCGCCCCGAAAAGAGAATGTTTATAACGTTGATTAGGGTTGTTTTTAGTTTAAATTATTAGATTCGTCTTTTTCAGCTCTGCTAATTATGTTTTCGGGCAACGCTTTTTTAGCTTTTGCACCCATTTTTTTCAATTTTTCTACACTTGTAATCAAGTTTCCTTTTCCTTCAACCAACTTATTCATTGCGCCTTGATACTCGATTTTTGCTTCGTCCATTTTCTTACCAATTTTTACCAAATCGGAAACAAAACCTTCAAATTTATCATATAATGCTCCAGCTTGACGTGCAATTTCAAGTGCATTTTCTTGCTGTTTTTGATTGGCCCACATACTATCAATTGTTCGTAAAGTTGCTAATAATGTTGACGGTGTTACAATTACAATGTTTTTTTCAAACGCTTTGTTGTATAAACTTGTATCTTCGTTTAAAGCAATAGCAAATGCTGATTCAATTGGAATAAATAATAACACAAAATCTGGACTTTCCATTTGATATAAATCTTGGTAATTTTTGTTTCCCAATTGCTCAACATGACGATTTATTGAAACAACATGTTCCTTAAGATGTTGCGTTTTCAAATTATCATCTTCTTCATTTATATACCTTTCATAAGCAGTCAAGGTTACTTTTGAATCGACAATCATTTTCTTTCCATCAGGAAGATTGATAATTACGTCAGGAAAAACACGATTTCCGTCTTCGGTTACAAAACTTTGCTGTACAAAATATTCTCTGTCTTTTTCTAAACCCGATTTTTCTAAAACGCGTTCCAAAACCAATTCACCCCAATTTCCTTGCATTTTGCTATCGCCTTTTAATGCTTTAGTCAAGTTGAGTGTTTCTTTACTCATTTGCTCATTCATTTCTCGCAAGCCTAAAATTTGTTGACGTAAAGCTGCGTGATAATCAATACTTTCTTTGTGCGTATCTTCGACTTTCTTTTCAAAAAGTTGAATTTTATCTTGCAATGGAGAAAGAATGTTTTTTAAGTTTTCTTTATTTTGTTCGGTGAACTTAATAGTTTTTTCTTCTAAAATTTTATTCGCCAAATTTTCAAATTCTTTGGTAAACTTTTCTTGAAGTTGCTCTACTTCTTGTTTTTGCTCTTTATTTCGTTCCCAAAGATTTTCAAAATCGGTTTCTTTTTTTGATAATTGAATGGCTAATGAATCTTTCTCAGCGCGAATAGTTTCTTTTTCAGTAGTTGAAAGTGCCAACTGTTTTTCAAATTGATTTCTTTCGTTTTGAAATTGCTCTTTCAGTTGATTCATTTGGGACAACAAACCATTTGATTTTTCTTCTAAAGAAGCTTTTTCTGATTGTGATTTGGCTGAATATAGCATTTTGCCAACGAAAACTCCTATGGCTAAGGCGATTATAAATGTAAGTAAAAGTAAAATTGATGAATCCATTATATGATATAAAATTTGAAAGTTTAAAGATACATATATTGTTTAAAATAGTTGCATCAATTTTTTTTTTGTTAAAAAAAATGCCATCATTTTGAATATTTTAGATTTATTAGAAAAAAAACTATATTTACATAAAAAATTAAAATTCATAATTTATGACTAGAAAAATTACACTTTTAGCCTTATTACTGATTTCAAGTTTATCATTTTCGCAGTTTGATCCAGTAGGACATTTGACCATTTTTTCTGAAGATGGTGATAAATTTACGCTTATTTTAAACGGAGAAATCATTAACGACGAACCGCAAACTAATTTGAGAGTTGAAGATTTGAATCAGCCTTACTACAATGCAAAAATCAAATTTGCTGATACAACATTACAAGATGTATCTAAAAATAGTTTAATGTTAACAGATGTCGATGGAAATTTTGCTGATGTAACCTATAAAATAAGAAGAGATAAGAACAACAAAACAAAAATGAAGTTAAACTACTTTTCTTCAATTCCTGTTCGTCCAGATTTTATTCCACCAAGCAATGTTCATGTGGTTCATTATGGTCAGCCAAGAGAGGTTTTGGTTGTTCGGGAGCCTGTTAGAGGTGGTACAACACAAACAACAACCACAACTACCACTCAAAATGGTGGTGTAAACATGGGTGTTGGTGTAAACATTGGAGGTATCAATATGGGTGTATCTATAAATGATTCTATGGGTGGCGGTGTTGTTACACAAACTACAACAACTAGGTCATCTTCACATGCATCTCATGGTAATCATGATGGTCATGACCATGGTAACAGCAGTAATCAATACAACGATACAAGAGGTTGTGGAGGAAGATCTTGTATGACGCCAGGAAACTTTAATGCAGCTTTGGCAACAATTAACAAACAGAGCTTTGAGGATACTCGGCTAAAAACGGCTAAACAAGTTATCACTGTAAACTGCTTAAATGTTGATCAAATTATAGAAATTGCCAATACATTTAGTTTTGAGGATACTAAATTAAATTTTGCAAAATTCGCTTACGATTATTGTATCGAACCAAGAAATTATTTCAAACTAAACGGAATTTTCACTTTTAGTAGTAATGTTGATGAATTATCAGATTACGTTCAAAGTAGAAATTAATTTTTAAAAGATTATAGTAATTAAAGACTGTCATTTTAGGCAGTCTTTTTATTTTTGTAAAAAAAAGATGCATCAACATTTCCTTATTCATAAACCTTACGGTTATTTATCGCAATTTAAATACGAATTAAAGCGCAATAAAAAGTTGTTAGGTGAATTATATGATTTTCCAGAAGGAATTATGGCAATTGGCAGATTAGATGAAGATTCGGAAGGATTACTTTTGTTAACAACCGATGGAATGATGAGTGAAATTGTTCGTAGTAAAAAAGTTGAAAAAGAATATTATGTTCAAGTGGATGGCATTATCAATCAAGATGCGATTGAGAAATTACAAAATGGTGTTGAAATTGGTTTTAATGGTAAAAAATATATAACCAGAAAATGTGAAGCAGCAATTTTAAATAACAATCCAGAATTTGGCGAACGAGGAAAAAAGATAAGAGATGATCGTCACGGACCAACTTCTTGGCTAACAATAACTATCAACGAAGGCAAATTTCGACAAGTTAGAAAAATGACTTCTGCAGTTGGATTTCCAACCTTGCGATTGGTTCGAATTCGTGTTGGAAATCAATATCTAAACGATTTAAAAGCTGGAGAAGTTCTGGAAGTTTCTGATTTTGAATTATAAATACAATAAAAAATGTTAAACATAGTTTTAGTAGAACCCGAAATACCTAATAACACCGGAAATATTGGTCGTTTGTGCGTTGGAACAGAAAGTCGTTTGCACTTAATTCATCCTTTTGGATTTGTGATAAATGATAAAAACTTGAAGCGTTCAGGTTTGGATTATTGGGTGCATCTTGATGTAACCGAATATCAAAATCTGGAAGAATGGGAAAATAAAATTGTAGATAAGTCAAGAGTTTTTCTAATGAGTTCGCACACCACAAAATCGATATATAATGCCGAATTTAAAGATGGTGATTGGTTAGTTTTTGGCAAAGAAAGCGTTGGATTATCGAAAGAAGTTTTAGCTAAATTTGAAAATCATTTAACTATTCCAATGTCAAATTTAATTCGTAGTTTTAACATTGCTAATTCTGTTGCATTTGTTGTTGGTGAAGCAAAAAGACAGATTAATTTGAAATAAATGAAAAATTTAATTTTAATTCTTTTTCTTTTTTCAATCAAATTATGTGCTCAATGCTTTATTGTTGGAGCAGATTTGTCATATACAAATACTGTGCTCTCCAATGGTGGAATCTATAGAGACACAAACAATACTGTTGTAAATCCATATCAACTGTTTGCAGAAAAAGGAGCAAATATGGTACGAATGCGCTTGTTTCATTCACCACAAAATAATGTAAATAGTTGTGGCGTTCCAATTTCAGTAAACACAATTGATGATGTTATTTTAGGTTTCACAAATGCCAAATCACATGGAATGAAATTAAAGTTGGCTATTCATTATGGCGATTATTTTAATGATCCAGGCAAACAAAAAAGACCTCAAGCATGGGCTGGACTTTCGGGAACGATCCTATTAGATTCCATTTACAATTACACTTTTTCAACTTTAGAAAAATTAAAAAATCAAAATGTAATACCTGATATCGTTGCAATTGGTAATGAAACAACCTGGGGATTTATAGACAATTTCAACACCACTGATGGTTGGTCTTGGACAGAAGATGCTTCAAAATTTAATACTGCTCTTTCGGCAGTTGACGATTTTAATGCTGCAAATGCAACAGTAATTAAAAAAGCAGTTCATTTTACAGATAACACAACTTCTTGGCTTGCTGGTTTGTTTACAGAACAGAACATTACAAATTATGATATTATTGGAATTTCTTTTTATCCAGAATGGTCCAATTTTACTAATTTATCACAATTAGGGAACTTAATTACTACTCTAAAAACAACCTATAACAAAGATGTAATGATTTTTGAAACGGGTGTTCCATGGACAACTAGTAGTAGCGATAGTTATTCAAATAGTATTAATACGTATGGAAATTTGTCTTATCCAGTAAGCCCACAAGGTCAAAAACAGTTTTTTTCAGATTTAACAACTTCAGTTTATAACGCAGGTGGAAAAGGTGTTTTATACTGGGAACCTAATTGGATTTCTTCATCATTGTGCGATTTATGGGGACAAGGTTCATCATACGAAAACTTGAGTTTTTTTAATTTTTCTAACAATAACCAAGCTTTACCAATTTTTGATGTTTTCAATTTTTGTGATAATCTTTCAGTTATGAATCAAAAATTCAATTCGATTACTATTTATCCAAATCCAGCTAGAAATGAAGTTACTATTGATGGAATTGAAAACAACACTAAAATAATCATTTCTGATGTTTATGGAAGAGAAATTGTTAAAACTTTTTTGATAGAAAACAAAGTACACTTTTCAGAATTAGAAACTGGTATTTACTATTTTACTATCTATTTAGCATCTGAAAAAATTGTAAAAAAGATTGTGGTAGAGTAATTTTTATGAAATCATAAATTTCCCTTTTTCATTATCAAAATCAATGTTTTCATCTTTAAAAAGTGAATTGAAAATACCTTTTGAAATCAAATTACAAGGTTCATCTTGTATAATTGTATATTCTGTCATAACAATCATTTCGTCTGAAAGTTGAATGGCTAAATCAATATCGTGTGTTGAGAATAGAATAGATTTATTGGTTTCTTTTGAAAGTTTTTTCAATAATTTAAAAACAGAAACTTTGTGTAACAAATCCAAATGAGTTGTTGGTTCATCAAGGATTATTAAAGGTGTATCTTGCGCCAATGCTCTAGCAATTAAAACTTTTTGTAGTTGACCATCGCTAATTTCAAAATGCTTTTTATCTTTTAAATTTTCGATTTGTGTGAGTTGTATCGCTTGATTAACTTTTTCCAAATCTTCATCAGAAAGTTTTCCTAACCAATTAGTATAAGGTTGTCTGCCTAATGCTATTAATTCAAAAACTGTCAAATTACTTGGTGGCAATTTTTCGGTTAGAACCAAACTTAAATTTTGAGCCAAAGTTAACGGTTGAAAGCTCTGAATATCTTTTTCATTTAAAAAAACAATACCTGAAATAGGTTTTTGAATTCCACAAAGTGTTCGTAATAAAGTTGATTTTCCAATTCCGTTGGCACCAACCAAACTTACAAGTTTTCCAGCCTTTAAATTTAAGTTTAGATTAGATGCAATAACAATTTTCTCCTTTTTGGTAACATAACCAATGGATAAATTTGAAGCGGAAAGTATGTTGTTACTCATTTTTATATTTCTATTTGTTTCAAAACCATCAAACTAAATTCTTCTTCCTGATCAATAACCAAATTACAATAGGCGCACCAATTATTGAGGTTATGGCATTGATAGGTAATGTAAAATCTAATCCTGGCAATTGCGAAATCATATCACAAAAAAGCATCAAAATGCCACCAATTAAAATCGTACTCCAAAACAAAATTTTATGATTACTGGTTTGAAAAAGTAATTTTGCTAAATGTGGAACTGCCAATCCAACAAAAGCAATTGGCCCTGCAAAAGCCGTAATGCTTCCCGCTAAAATACTGGTTGCAATTATGATTATATATCTTGATTTTTTCACATTCTGTCCCATACTTTTTGCGTAATTTTCACCAAGCAACAAAGCATCGAGCGATTTTATTGAAAGTAAACTTAATAGCAAACCAAGTAATACGGCAATAAATAAAATGAAAATATTTTGCCAAGATAAGTTACCCAAATTTCCCATGCTCCAAAACGTAAATTTTTGCAATTGTTCTGCCGAACTAAAATAGGTTAGAACCGAAACAATCGCACTGGTAAAACTGCTAAACATTAAGCCTACAATTAGTATAGTTGCGGTATCTCTTAATCTTTGAGAAATGATTAAAACGAGTAACATTACCAGAAAACTTCCTAAACAAGAAGCTATAATGATGCTAACTTCCAAATTCCAAATTCCAAAACCCAAAATATTTGAAGCTAAAATTACAAGTGCAACTCCTAGACTTGACCCAGAACTTAATCCTAATACATAAGGACCAGCTAAAGGATTTCGGAATAAAGTTTGCATTAATAAACCTGAAATTGATAATCCAATTCCGACCAAAATGGCGGTTATTGCTTTGGGTAATCTAAAGTTAAAAATGATGTATTCCCAAGTGTTTTTGCTTGCCGTTGAACCCAATAAACTCTTGAAAACTTCTTTTAAAGGAATGGCAACTTGTCCGAAAGTAATGTTCAATAAAAATGCCACTAGCAATAGCAATGACAATATTGAAAAAAGAAAAGCATTTCGGGTTTTGTACATTATCAAGGTTTGAATAACTGCAAAGTTGAAAAAAAATCTGTGATAATTTGTGAAATCTGTGTTTTATTTCAACTTCTCAAAAAAGAATGGTTTATATCCAGCTAATAATTCTGGATGCAAAATTTTTACTAAATCTTTCAAAACAATATCAGGGCGATTTGGTGCTAATTCATAATACAAAACACCGCCAGTTTTTCCTTTTCTTCCAGCAAACGAATACACATTTTTATTTTGAAAAGCTTTAAATTGTTCATAATGCGGATTCGCATCTGTCATTTCTTTAAATTTAGAGAATTGTCCCGATGTTATCCAAAAATCGGCTTCTTTTGCTTTTTCAAAAACAGTTTCAAAGGATAATGATAAACTGCCAGTTCCTGTTGTTTCTTTCCATAAATAATTAGAATTGGCTTCTTTCAAAATCAGACTTCCCCAACTTGTTCCACTTGGTAAATACCATTTTCCTTCAAAAATATCGCCTGCTAAAATAGTTGGTTTTGCTATTGCTTTTTTGGCAATTTCAATCGTTTTTAAATATTCGTTTTCAATTTTAGAGAAGATTTCGTTAGCTTGTTCTTGTTTGTCATACAACGCACCAAAAAACTTAATCCATTCTGCTTTTCCCAACGGTGTTTGTTCGTTCCAATCGCCGTTTAGCAAAACTTTTAAACCACTTTTTTCTAAATTATCTAAAGTCGGATTATTGTTATCTAAACCATAACCAATAATAACATTAGGTTGTAAATCGATTAAAACTTCAGTATTCAAGGACTGATTGTTTCCTAATTCTTTGATTTTTTTTGCATCAATCAGAGCACGAACTTTTTCTGATGAAACATAAGCAAGATTTGGAAAACCAACCAACGTTTTTTCTTCATTCAGCATTTCTAAAGACGGAATATGTGTTGTAGAAGTTACAACAATCGATTGAACCGGAATATTTATAACAATATTGTTTTTTAAAGAATCGGGAATAATTCCGTTTTTATTTTTTAATATATATTGGTATGACTTTGAAGCTTTTGGCCAAGGATTTTTAACAGTTACGATTGAATAATTTGAGTAATTTTCAATCGAAAATCCTTTTGCGTATTTGACTGTATTTGTGGTAGTTATTTCAGATTGAGCTTTGGTTTCTTGTTTGCATTGTACAAAAATAAATAAGAATAAAAGTGGTAAAATAAATCTGAAAGTAGGCATTGTGCTATTTTTTTTTGACAAAAGTAAAACAATGTTTTAATAAATTGATGCTTGTGAAGCAATTGATACCAAATCTAATTTAATTAGCTAGTAGATTTGCAGAAAAATAAGTTATGAGAGACAATTCAAATACTTTCATGTACATAGTTGGCGGAATCATTTTGCTACATTTTGTAGTTGGATTTATTTTGCTGATTTATAAATTTTCTAAAAAGAAAGAAGATAATTAATTACTCTTTAATCAATTTGTGATTAGTTTTTTGTCCATTTTCAAATTCAAGATTTAAGAAATAAACTCCTGAATTCAATTGAGATGAAAAGTTGTCAATTTCATTTTTTGAAAAGGTTTCAATTATTTTTTTTCCTGTAAGATCAAATAATGAATAATTTGTAATTGTTTTTTCTGTTTCAATAGTAAAATTATTTTGAAATGGATTTGGAAAAATTCGGATGTCTAATTTTTCGAATGATTTATTTGATAATAACATCATAACTTCTTTAAAAAAGGAATATTCAATAATTGAATCTAAATTGTCTAATGCATTTTTTAATTCTTCAATATCACCATCAAAATGAATTGAATAAACATCTAAACAACAAACACTAGTTGGATATTCTTGAACCATTTTTTTTACATTAAACGTTTCAAAAATTTCATTCAATAGTGTATTGTTAGTTAATACATTTCCATTGGAATTTATTCCTATTGGATTTCCATTTGAAAGATCAACTAAATTAATTATAAGAATATCGGCATAAGTTGGAAAATAATATTCAGGGGATTCATAACAAAGTCCAACTTTAAAAACGTTTCCATTATTATTCAAATCAGCAACAAAATTAGATATGTTTGTTCCTGAATAATTGAAAAAAATAATCATTTTTGGATAGCTAGAATAATCTTGAATACAATTATATACATTGTGATCAAATAAAATCGAATTGATTGAAGTGTCAGTAGTAGAATTACCAGTGCTTGGCGATCCTATGTTAGGGTTTTCAATTTGAATATAAAAACCTTCATTAAAAGTTACCTGAACATATGTGGCATTTGCAACAAATCCTACTAATAAAAAAGTAAAAAGTAATAGTTTTTTCATAACAAATTGGTTTTTAGTAGTGTAAAGATAAGAGATTTTTCTTAAAAAATTAAATTGTATAAATAATTATTTTCATACCTTTGACCTCGAATTAAGGTTGTGGTTCACACGAATCGCATTAAAAGGGAAGTTAGTGATTGGAGATTGCTGATTAACGATTTTAGATTTCTGATTTAAAATCAAAAATCAAATAAATCAAAATTCAGAATTCAAAAATCTAACGCTGTTCCCGCAACTGTAAGCTACTAAGCTTGTTGATACTACAAGGTCACTGTTCGCTCCGGCGAATGGGAAGACAATCAACAAGACGCAAGCCAGGAGACCTGCCTTTTTTCTTAACAAATATCGAATCTTCGGGAAAAAAGATTCTGAAATTATGACTTTAAGAAAACTGTTTTTTTTCGTGCTTGTGATGGTGTGTCAATTTGTTTTGGCGCAAAATGATACTATTGTCTTAAAAGATGTTCAGATTTCCGATTTACATTTAAACACTTTTTCGGGTTCGTTATCGGTTCAAAAACTGAATGATTCTATTATTTCTAAAAATCAATCTTCATTAACTTCCTTACTCAATTATAATTCGGTAGTTTATTTCAAAGAAA
>NZ_JBILJG010000043.1:0-8665 GCF_044377315.1 Flavobacterium sp. | reverse complement strand
AATTTTTTCATCCATTTCTGTTTTGTCTTTCCAGCCAGTAGCTTTCAGTACAAAAAGCATGTTTTCTTTTACACTTCTATCGGGTAAAAGTTGAAAATCCTGAAAAATAATCCCAATTTTACGTCTCAAATATGGAATGTCATTTTCTTTTAAACCAATCAAATTATATTCAACAATTTCGCCTTCGCCTTCTGTTAGTGGTAAATCGGCATAAAATGTTTTCATCAAACTACTTTTTCCCGAACCTGTTTTTCCAATAATATAAATGAAATCACCATGCTTAACATCAAGAGTAATGTCCGACAAAATCGGATTGTTTTCTTGGTAAATCGTTGCATTTTTTAATGATAAAACAGTTTCTAACATAATTTGAATTATTTAATCTTGTAAAAGTAATAAGATAACGCTGGTATTCAAAATTATTTTGCTGCTTTACTAAAAAAAGCAACATCTATCTTCCATCTTCCAACTCCAAACAATTGTTAAAAAGAATGTTTATAATAAATACATTGCTTACTCCGTTATAGACTATAGAAATCAATACATTTGACAGTTAACAAGTAAGGCAATGAAACAAATAAAAAGACTACTATTTCTCTTGATTTTTATAGCAAGTAGCAACACTTTTTCGCAAAAGTCGGCTATCTATTCTAATGATTTAGAAGATTTTCAAAGAGCTGTAAATCTTTATAAAAATAACCAATACCAATCGGCGCAAATTATTTTTGATAAAGTAAAAGCAATCAATAATAATGCTGATATTCAGGCTGATTGTGCTTATTATAGTGCCAATTGCGCTATTCATTTAGGGCAAGCTAACGCAGACCAAATGATGGAGCGTTTCATTGCCGAATATCCAACAAGTCCGAAACAAAATCAAGCTTATACCGAAGTTTCTCAGTTTTATTTTGAACAAGGAAATTATCCGCAATCGCTTGCTTGGTCCGAACGAGTTGACATGAATTCTTTGAGTTATGAGGAACTCGAAAAGCATAATTTTCAACGCGGATATTGCTATTTTTCTGCTAATAAAAAGAAAGAAGCAACTCCCTATTTTAATAAAGTTATAAAATCTAAAAAATATGGTTCGCAAGCCAAGTATTATCTCGGTTTTATGGCGTATGAAGGCGATGATTATAAAAAAGCCAACGATTTTTTTAATGAAGTAGCAGGCGAAGAAAAATACCAAGAGAAATTATCTTATTTTCAGGCTGATATGAGTTTCAAATCGGGTAACTTTCAAAAAGCTATCGAGTTGGGGCAAACCGCTATGGTTAAATCCAATGCAGCAGAAAAATCGGAATTAAACAAAATTATTGGCGAAAGTTATTTCAATTTGAAACAATACGACAAAGCTATTCCGTTTCTGAGAGAATACCGTGGAACTAAAGGAAAATGGAGTAATACGGATTATTATCAAACAGGCTATGCCTATTATAAACAAGAAGATTACAATAGTGCGATTGCGCAATTCAATAAAATTATTGCTGGAAAAGATGCCGTTGCGCAAAACGCATATTACCACTTAGGTGAGAGCTATATGAAAATTGATAAAAAGCAAGAAGCCTTAAACGCTTTCAAAAATGCTTCTGAAATGGAATTTGATTTAAAAATTCAAGAAGATGCTTATTTGAATTATGCCAAATTGAGTTACGAAATTGGAAATTCTTATCAAAGTGTACCCGATGTTTTGAATTTTTTTATGACTAAATATCCAAATTCGCTAAACAAAACGGAGCTTCAAACGTTACTTGTCAATTCGTACATTACTTCTAAAAATTATAAAGAAGCATTGAGTTTATTAGAAAAAAACAAATCATTTGGAAACAAATTAGCTTACCAAAAAGTAACTTTCTATCGCGGAATCGAATTATATACAGATGGTGATTATCAACAAGCATTAGCCATGTTCAAAAAATCTATTGCGGAACAAAACAATGATAAGTTCACAGCAAGAGCTACTTTCTGGAAAGCGGAAACAGAATATGGTTTGGATAATTTCAACGATGCTTTATTGAGTTTCAAACAATTTGCAGGATTTGCAGATGCCAAATCAACGCCAGAATATAAAAATATCAACTATAATATTGGATATGCTTATTTTAAATTAAAAGAATACGAGCAAGCCGGAAATTCCTTTCAAGCTTATGTTGAGGCTGTTAAAGACGATAATGTTCGTTTGAATGATGCGTATTTAAGATTGGGTGATAGCCGATTTGTAACAGCAAAATATTGGCCAGCAATGGAAGCGTACAACAAATCGATGGAAATGAAAGGTATTGACGCCGATTATGCAGCTTTCCAAAAAGCAATTAGCTATGGTTTTGTTGCCAAAAATGATAGAAAAATTCAAGATTTTAATTCGTTTTTACAAAGTTATCCAAAATCTCAATATCGTGATGATGTGTTGTTTGAATTAGGAAATACCTTTGTGACAGAAGGAAAAACCGATTCTGCTATCAAAACCTACGAACAGCTAATCAATGAATTCAAAAAAGGTTCATTTATATCAAAAGCAATGTTGCGTCAAGGGTTGATTTATTATAATGACGAAAAGGATGATTTAGCAATAGCAAAATTCAAAAAAATCGCAGCAGAATATCCAAATTCTCCAGAAGCATTAGAGGCTGTTGCAACGGCAAGATTAATCTATGTTGACAATGGTAAAGTTTCTGAATATGGAGATTGGGTAAAAACCTTAGGATATATTCAAGTTTCTGATGCTGAATTGGATAATGATACTTATGAAGCTGCAGAAAAACAATATTTACAAAATAATGTAAAGCAAGCTATTTCTTCGTTGAGTATTTATTTAGCAAAATTTCCAAACGGGAATCATGCTTTGAAAGCTAATTTCTATTTGGCTCAATCCTATTATGCAGATAATTTAGCCAATAATTCTATTCCGAATTATGAATATGTAATTTCTAAATCTCGCAATGAATTTACCGAACAAGCATTAGCAAGACTATGTGAGATTTACTTGAAAAAAGAAGACGCAACAAAAGCGATTGTAGTTTTAAAACGATTAGAAACCGAAGCTGATTTTCCTCAAAACGTGACTTTTGCAAAATCTAATTTGATGAAAACCTATTACGAAAGCAAGGATTATCTTAATGCGGTAATTTATGCCGAAAAAGTTTTAGCCAATCCAAAAGTAGATGATAAAGTAAAATCGGATGCACAAATTATTGTGGCCCGTTCTGCAATAAAATCAAATGATGAAACTAAAGCCAGAATTGCTTATGTCAAATTGCAAACCATTGCCAAAGGAGAACTTGCAGCTGAAGCGTTGTACTATGATGCTTACTTCAAAAATAAAGATTCAAAATTTGAAGAATCGAATGAGGTGGTTCAAAAAATTGCCAAAGAATATTCAGGTTACAAATATTTTGGAGCCAAAGGTTTGGTGGTAATGGCCAAAAATTTTTACGGTTTGAAAGATAGTTTTCAAGCTACTTATATTTTGGAAAGTGTAATCAAAAATTTTGCTAATTACACCGATGTTGTAGAAGAAGCCCAAAAAGAATTGGACACAATTAAAGCAATAGAATCTAAGACAAATTCCTCAATAGGTAATTAATTCATAGTAAAAAGTAAAAAAAATGAAATTCAAAATTCAATATATAGCATTTAGTTTAGTATTTCTTGCAACTCAATTCGCTTTCTCTCAAAAGAAAGACGAAAACATTGGAACAGAAGTTGTAAACGTTGTAAAACCATACACGCCAACAATTTCTGATGCTTTCAAAGTTAAAGAAACGCCAAGTCTAAACGATGAAGAAACCAACAAAAAAGAAGGAATTAAATATTCTATTTTCTCATTTCCAGTTGCTTCAACTTTTGCGCCAGCCAAAGGAAAAGCTGCCGGTGTTGATAAAGAAGCTCAAGAAGAGTTATTCAACAGTTACGCAACAATTGGACTTGGAAATTACATCAATGCCTTAGGTGAATTGTATGTTACCAAAAACATTGGCGATACCGATTATTTTGGGGGCATGTTCAAACATTTTTCGTCTCAAGGTGGTATCAAAGATTTAGTTATAGATGATAAATTCAGTACAACGTCTTTCGATTTGACTTATGGAAGCAAAAAACAAGCCTATTCTTGGACAGCCGATTTGGGTTATGAACTAAAAAGTAATTTTTGGTATGGTTTACCATCTGATTTTGCTAATTTATATACAGAAGACGAAAAATCGAAAGTGATAAGTACCATCAATGAAGCCAATTCTTTTAGTAACATTTCGGCTGGTGGAAACATCAATTTTAATAATAGTATGTTCAATGATGTGAGCGTAAAATTTAA
The DNA here is from genome assembly GCF_044377315.1 of Flavobacterium sp. Classification (GTDB taxonomy): domain Bacteria; phylum Bacteroidota; class Bacteroidia; order Flavobacteriales; family Flavobacteriaceae; genus Flavobacterium. Next base: position 4,356 of record NZ_JBILJG010000043.1, on the reverse strand, counting down.
TCATTTTTCAGATAAATTCAAATCGTCAGAAAGCAGATTTTTGGCAAAACCAACATTCGAATTTGATGCCGCAGGAACTACTATCAAAACCAAATTAATGGTCGATTATCTTGGCGGAAGTTTCAAAAAAGATTACACCAATTTAACTTCAATAAATTACGGTTACACCAATCTCGGAATCCATCCAAGTATTGCCATGAACCGAAATGACTGGTCGTTTAACCTTGGTGCGGCAGCTTTTTATAGTATAGATATTGAAAACAAGAAAAACAAATTTTTCGTTTATCCACAAATCAATGCTTCTATCGCTTTGGTCGAAAATATCATGATTTTTTACGCTGGAGCAGAAGGAACTTTACAACAAAACTCGTATCGTGATTTCGTTTCCGAAAACCAATTTGTTTCACCAACATTAATCGTTGCGCCAACCGACAAACAATTTGATGTTTTTGGAGGTTTAAAAGGAAAAGTGTCTAACAATTTAAGTTACAATGTTCGCGGTTCGGTAATGAGCGAAAAAAACAAAGCTTTATTCATTAGCAATTATTATGATAATACTATTGTTGAACAACAAAATTACCAATACGGAAACTCGTTTGATGTGATTTATGATGACATGAAAACCATCAGTTTCTTTGGCGAATTAAAGGCCGATTTTACTAAAAATTTCTCAATTGGTGTAAACGGAACTTTCAACAACTACAGTATGAAAAATGAAAAAGAAGCATGGAATTTACCAAGTATAAAATTAGGTACTAATCTTGATGTGAATATCACTCCAAAATGGTATGCAGGCGCCAATATGTTTTTTGTAGGCGATCGAAAAGATGAAATTGATAAAATTAATAATCCATTAGTGCATAATATTGTCACTCTAAAAAGCTATTTCGATGCCAATGCACACTTGGGTTTCAAACACAACAATCGTTTGACTGCTTTCTTGAAACTCAACAATATTGCTAATCAAGGCTATCAAAAATGGATGAATTATCCTGTGCAATCCTTCCAGTTCATGTTAGGGGCAAGTTATAAGTTCAATTTATAGAAGCTATTTCCCGTATCGTTTTTAGAGCGAGATTGCAACCTGCCTGCATGTCTTTTTATTTTTAAAGAAAAAATAAAAAGGATTTTCACTGCTATCTGGGCTAGACTTATCGGTAAATATTTGGTATAATCTTAACCTTCAGGATTTTCTTTGTGTCTTTTTGTGTTAATAAATATTTTTTGCGACTCTACAAGAAATTAATCTTAGTAAACATTGTGACTTCTTAGTTTCTTAGTGGTTAAAAATCTTCGTAAATTTACTTTAAACAAAAAAGAAACATGAATATTCCACAATCGTCAAATCCCAGAATTGTCATCATAGGTGGCGAATTTGCAGGTCATCCTATGATGGCGTAACCTGCTATGCAAAAAGGCGCATTGTTAGGCGAAAATTAAATCAAAGTAATAAACAAAAAAACACTAAAACCTTTTGAATATAACGACAAAGGTTCAAAGGCAACTATAGGAAGAAACAAAGCTGTTGTCGATTTGCCACATTATCACTTCAACGGTGTTTTTGCATGGTTTGTTTGGATGTTTGTGCATTTATTTTCACTTATTGGTTTTAAAAATAGAGCCGTTGTTTTCCTAAATTTGGTTTACAATTACATTCGTTTTGACCGTGAAGGAAGATTAATAGTTAGACCTTATAAAAAGAAAAGTTTTGTTACGTTTACTAGCGATGAGGTTTAGATTACAGATATAAGAATGCAGATTTCTGGTAATAAAGGTTTGTTAAATCTGTGTCATCTGTGTTCTAAATAAAATGTTCTACAAATTTTTGTCTTTGTAGTAACCAACCAATAAATTCACATATTTACTATAACTTTCCATGCCATCTTTTTGTTGATTTAGTTTTAAAAACTGATCATAAAACTCATGAAAACCTTTGTCAATAATTGTGTCATATTGTTTCCAAAAGGCTTCACTTTCTTTAAAGTTTTCCAAAATTCCTGGATTTAGTTTCTTTAAAAATGATGCTGTTTTGGTTTCGTCTAAAGCATTCATATTTCTCAAACAATAACGCAAAGCTGCTGTATATGCTGAATACTGAAAGTGCAAATCATCATTTTTTATACAAGCCAAAAAGCCAATGAAATTGCATTCGCTTTCGCTTCCAAAACCTATTTGATGTGCCATTTCGTGACAAATAACATTAGGAAAACCATACATCGGGATTTTAGCATTGACTTGGGCCTCATTCGTAAACGGATTCAAATAACCGCCAAACCCCATGTAGGTTAGCGGTAAACTATACAGCGATTTTTTTCGACTAGGGATTTCATATTCAAAAAAAGGATATTGTTTTGCTAAGTTGGAATAACCATTCTCAGTCATTTTATAAATCACTTCTTGCGAATACGGATTAATAACTTTCAGGTTTTTATCTTTAGTAATTTGAAATTGAATTTCATTCGTTTTTGTAATCAATTTATTGGTAAATACAAGCAAATTTACTTCAGTATAATCGCGCTCAATTTCCATTTTTTCAAATAAAGGCAGACGATAATAATTCATTGCCCAAAGCAAATGAAACAGAAAATAAACAACCGAAAGAACGCTCGTAATTTTCAATAAATTGGTTTTCCAACCCAATCGCCAAGATTTTCTAGTTTTCCATATTTTTAAAACTAACAAAACAATCAAAATTCCATAAACAACATCACCAACCGAAAACGGAATTTGCCCTAATGTTGTTCTCAATATTTTAGAAATTAAAATATACAAACCATTGCTATAAAAGCGTTCAACAACTTCTGGAAAAAATGAAATTACCTTCAGAAAAATAATCTGAATAATTAGAAATAGTGGAAGAATGTATTTTCGTTTCACGTCTTAAATTTGGTATAAAAATACTTATAAATCAGTAACTCGTAATTCTTTTTTTGTAAATTTGTGATTCAATTATTAGATTAATGACACAAATTACCTTAAATATTCCTGATAATGAATTAAATTCCTTTTTTGAAACTAATAGAAAAGTTTAATTATGAACCATAAATTAATGATTTTTATATGAATCAAGAAATGAAATATTTAGTAGATGAGAGAAGACAATCTTTAAAGATTGAAGACTTTATTCCTTGGGAAGATTCTAGAAAAACAATCACATATATAACAAACTACAATACTAAATAACATCACAGTTTCGTAAAATTTCACAATCCAATTAATTTGTGAAAATTCGTGAAATTTGTGTCTAAAAAACAACAATGAGTCAAGAAATTAGAAACCTCGAACCAAAAGTACTTTGGAATAAATTTGCCGATTTAAACGCTGTTCCGCGTCCGTCCAAAAAAGAAGAACGTGTAATTGAGTTTATGAAGAACTTCGGAAGCAGTCTAGGATTAGAAACGTTTGAAGACGAAATCCGAAACGTAATCATCCGCAAACCTGCAACTGCCGGAATGGAAAACCGCAAACCAATTGTCTTGCAAGGACATTTAGATATGGTTCACCAAAAAAACAACGATACCAATTTCGACTTCCTAACACAAGGTATCGATATGTATGTTGATGGCGACTGGGTAAAAGCTCGCGGAACAACACTAGGTGCCGACAACGGACTTGGAGTAGCTGCTATTATGGCAATTTTAGAAAGTAAAGACATTCCGCATCCAGCTATTGACGCGCTTTTTACTATTGATGAAGAAACTGGAATGACAGGTGCTCTAAATCTAAAAGGTGGCGTTTTGAAAGGTGAAATTTTGTTAAATTTAGATACCGAAGAAGACGACGAAATCGACATTGGTTGCGCTGGTGGAGTAGATGTTACTGCAACAAGAACTTACCACGAGGAAGAAACGCCAGAAGCTTCTGTTGGTTATACCATTACTGTAAAAGGTTTAAATGGTGGCCATTCGGGAATGGATATTCACAAAGGTTTGGGAAATGCAAATAAAATCATGAACCGTTTATTATTTGACGGATTTGAGAATTTTGGACTTCAAATTGCCGAAATTTCAGGTGGAAGTTTGCGTAATGCAATTCCGCGTGAAAGTGTTGCCAAAGTGATTATTGCGTCAATGTACGACGAAGCATTTGTATTTGATATGCAAGAAGTAATTAACGATATCAAAACTGAATTTAAAACAACGGAACCCAAACTTACCATTGAAATTGAAAAAGCTGATTTACCTGCAAAAGTAATGGAATTGGGTGTTCAAGAAGGTTTACTTCGTGGAATTTATGCTGCTCATAACGGTGTTTACAGAATGAGTGCCGATATGGAAGATTTAGTAGAAACGTCAAATAATATTGCTAGAGTAGTGGTAAAAGACGGCGAAATTTCGATTCAAAATTTAACGCGTT
>NZ_JBILJG010000004.1:0-105057 GCF_044377315.1 Flavobacterium sp. | reverse complement strand
AGAAGAAGACGAATATTTAGAGCTTTTAAAAGGCGAAAATATAACAGACAAAACCAATCTTTTTGAAGGAATTGACACATCATGGAACCGAGTAAATGGCGGAAATGCAATTGGTGAAATCTTAAATGCAGTGGAGAAAAATTTTGATTTTAAAAATCCATCAGCGAGTATTCAAGAGTTAGTAAAAGCGTATAATTTGATTCAAAAATTAGACAATCAACATTGGAAAACGGTTAAAACCGAAGAAATCAAAAAGATTATTGCTGCTTGTTCAGGTTTGTATTTAGAAGCTGTTGCCGAAAGTCAAAGTGTTACTACTGGAAATTCTATCAAAGTAAAATTGGAAGCTATCAATAGAAGTTCGGTGCCAATGAAATGGAAATCTACAAACTCTTTTCCTGAAAATGAGGAAGACTTTATTTCAATTGATTTAAAAAATAATACTCTATATAATAATAGTTTAACTTTAGAAGTTCCTGATAATGTGAATTATACTTCACCATATTGGCTAAAAGAAAAAGGAATGGTAGGCATGTATCGTGTGGACGAACAGCAAAATATTGGAATTCCAGATGTATTACGTCAAGCGAAAGTTGCTTTTGAAATCGAAATTAATGGTGTTACGATTCCTTTTGAACGCTATATTGTTTACAAATACAATGACGATGTAAAAGGAGAAGTTTACCAACCGCTTGATGTTATTCCGGCAGTAACTTCTGCAATTACTGAAAAAGTTTATGTTTTTAATTCTTCAAAATCGCAAACGGTGACAGTTAAAATAAAAGCTGGAAAAGAAAATGTAAATGGTAAGATTGAGTTAGAGATCCCAGCTAATTGGTCGGTTTCGCCAAAAGAAATTCCTTTTAAGTTAACCAAAAAAGACGAAGAACAATTGGCCGTTTTTAGCGTCTCACCATCAAAAGAAGCTAGTGAAATTGTAATTAAAAGCAAAATAACGGTTGATAATCAGGTTTTTGATAATGAAAAAATTGAAATAAATTATTCACATATTTACAAGCAAATTGTTCTAAAACCATCTGAAGCAAAAGCATTTAAAGTTGATATTAAAATTAAAAATGAAAAAATCGCTTATATCATGGGCGCTGGTGATGAAGTTCCTAAAAGTTTAAAACAAATGGGTTACGAAGTCGAAATCATCAAACCAGAAGAAATTTCGGCAACAAGACTGCTAAATTTTGATGTGGTTATGACCGGAATTCGTGCCTACAATACTGTTTCCGAATTGGCATTTAAACAATCTATTTTATTAGATTTTGTCAAAAATGGAAAAACCATGATAGTGCAATACAATACACTTGATGATTTGGTAACTCCAACAATTGCACCTTACTTGTTAAAAATTTCACGTGATAGAGTAACCGAAGAAAATGCAGAAGTTCGATTTTTAGCACCTGAACATCCAATTTTGAATTATCCAAACAAAATAACGGAAAGCGATTTTAATGGTTGGAAACAAGAGCAAGGTTTGTATTATCCGAACGAATGGGATAAAAATTTCACTGCAATTTTATCTGCCAATGATAAAGGTGAAAAGCCTAAAGATGGAGCAATTTTGGTAGCCAAATACGGAAAAGGAAATTATATTTATACAGGTTTGAGTTTCTTCAGAGAATTGCCAGAAGGCGTAATTGGAGCTTATAGATTAATGGCAAATATGATTTCGATAGGAAAATAGTATGGAAACACCAAAAAAATACCGTTGGAAAAATAGTTACACTTGGTTGTTGGTAATGAATGGCCTTTACATCATTATCTTTTTTATTTTAATGCAAATATTCTCTTAACTTATGCAACAACTTGATTGGATAATACTTTCGGCAACGTTACTTTTTATTGTTTTTTATGGTGTTTATAAAACAAAAGGTAGTAAAAATGTACAAGATTACATTCTAGGAAACAAAGAAACCAATTGGTTTACCGTTGGTATTTCTGTTATGGCGACTCAAGCTAGTGCGATTACATTTTTATCAACACCAGGGCAAGCCTATCATGACGGAATGGGATTTGTGCAATTCTATTTTGGTTTGCCGATAGCAATGGTTGTCATTTGTTTCACTTTTATCCCAATTTACCATCGATTAAAGGTTTACACGGCTTATGAATATCTTGAACAGAGATTTGACTTAAAAACGCGTTCATTGGCTTCAATTTTATTTCTAATTCAAAGAGGATTAGGAACGGGATTGACAATTTATGCACCGGCTATTATTCTTTCAACATTATTAGGTTGGAATTTGACTTTGATGATTGTTGTTATTGGAATTTTGGTAATTATTTATACCTTTTCAGGGGGAACAAAAGCGGTAAATGTTACACAAAAACAGCAAATGTTTGTCATCATGTCCGGAATGTTTATCACTTTTTTCTTGATTTTGCATTTGTTGCCCAACGATATGACTTTTAGTAATGCCTTGCATATAGCAGGTGCTAACGATAAAATGAATATTCTCGATTTTTCTTTTGATCCTGAAAGCAGGTATACTTTTTGGAGTGGAATTACAGGTGGATTTTTCTTGATGCTTTCTTATTTTGGAACCGATCAATCGCAAGTTGGTCGTTATCTTTCTGGAAAATCTGTAAAGGAAAGTCAGATGGGATTGATTATGAATGGATTTTTGAAAGTTCCTATGCAGTTTTTTATCTTGCTTACAGGCGTAATGGTTTTTGTTTTTTTTCAATTTAACCCTGTTCCATTAAACTTTAATCCGAATAATAAAATTGCAATCAATAAATCAAAATACAAAACAGAATATGAAGTTTTAGAGAAAAAGTTGGTGAAACTTTCTGAAGAAAAGAAAGAAATCAATTTGATTTATATTGACCATTTAAATCAAAATTATGACAATCCAATTTTGAGAAAAGAATTGGTCGGTATTTCCAATAAAGAAAATGAATTACGAGATGAAGCACGCGAGATAATTTCTAAAGCCGATGAAAAAGCCGAAACCAATGATAAGGATTATGTTTTTATTCATTTTATTCTAAATTATTTGCCACAAGGATTAATAGGTTTGTTATTAGCTGTAATACTTTCGGCAGCAATGTCATCAACAGCTTCTGGTTTAAATGCATTGGCAGCCACAACAGCTGTTGATTTATACAAAAGAAATGTAAAAGGCGAAAAATCGGAAAAGCATTATGTAAATGCAACCAAATATTTTACTTTGCTTTGGGGAATTATTGCTATTCTTTTTGCGTGCTTTGGAACCTTATTTGAAAATCTTATTCAATTAGTAAATATTGTTGGTTCCATATTTTACGGAACCGTTTTGGGAATTTTCTTGGTTGGATTTTATGTAAAATATGTAAAAGCAAATGCCATTTTTTTTGGAGCTACAATTAGTCAATTTACTATTTTTTACATCTATTATTTAGACATTGTAAGCTTTCTTTGGTTGAATTTTATTGGGGCAATGCTAACGTTGATTTTGTCAATTATTTTTCAATTTTTTATTTTCAGAAATAAAGAAGTAACTCTTTAAAATAAAAATACCACAAACAAGAAAGTTTAGTTTCTCATTTGTGGAATTCTATTTTAAGTAAAAAATTACTTTTTACTCCATTCAGCGATGCTGTCATTATTCATTTTTACATAATCATTGTTTTTAGCTTCTGTAGCCGCTACTAACGATAATTTTGCAGTTTCAATTGCACCTTTTTTATCACCTAATTTCGCTTGAATTAAAGATTTTAAACGGTTGTACCAAAAAGGTTTGTCTTTGTTCAATTCTAATGCTTTGTTGATATAAGTCAATGCCTTGTTTAAGTCGCCATTAGATTGATAAAAATATTGAGCAGATGAAAAATAATCGCCAGCCGTTGGACCTGCTAATACTTTGTCAATACTAGCTAAAGCAGTTTTTTGTGTTGGAACTTCAAATTTTATTGAAACCATCGTTTTTTCCCAAGAAATGTCAAGTGTTGCACTATCATTAGTTATGTTGTTTATTGCCATAGTAAATGTTTCTACATTGTTTCCTAAAGCAATTGGATTAACATTTGTTCTTGCTGCCACATCTTTTTCATCCCAATTTTCTGGTAAACCCCAATTATCATTGGTTACATAAAAATCAACTTCCCACATGTCTGCTTTTGGAATTGTGAAAATAGCGTATTTTCCTTTCTTTAGTGTTGTACCATTAATAATTACATCTTCACTAAATGAAACTGTAGAATTAGCATTTGCACCAGTTCTCCACAGTTCTCCAAATGGAACTAAATTGCCAAATACAGTTCTTCCTTTTGCACTTGGTCTAGAATATTCAACTGTCACATCGGTTAGCCCAACTACTTGTGTAAGAACAGATTTAGGGCTTGCTTGAGGTGTTTTTACTTGTGCTTCAATTGCGAAATTTGCTATTACAAAAGCAAATAAATAGATAATTTTTTTCATAGTTATAAGTTTTATTGTTTCAAAATTACGAATTGTATTTTCTTCAAATGTTAATTTAAACTTAAATTGAAAATATTTTGTTTAACATATTTAAAATATTATTAAACAATTTGTACTTTTACATAAAAATAAAATGAAAATATACACATTACATAGTAAACAGAATTTACCAATTTCTCTAGACGAAGCTTGGGAATTTTTGTCAAATCCTAAGAATTTGAAGGTAATTACTCCAGAATACATGGGTTTTAAAACACTTTCAGGAGATGATAGGGAAATGTTTCCTGGGCAAATTATTCAATATATAGTAACTCCTGTTTTGGGAATTCCGATGAAATGGGTTACCGAAATCACGCATGTAAAAGATAAAAAATATTTTGTTGATGAACAACGTTTTGGACCTTACGATTTATGGCATCACAAACATTTTCTAAAAGAAATTGCTGGCGGTGTTGAAATGGAAGATATTGTTGACTATAAAGTTCCGATGGGAATTATTGGTCAATTGGTACATCCGTTTTTGGTTAAGCCAAAATTGAATGAAATTTTTGAGTTTAGAAGAAAAAAACTTATCGAACTTTTTGGAGAATTTAAAGGTTAAAAATATGAAAAATATACTATTAATTGGCGGTTCCTACGGAATTGGATTAGCAATTGCTAAAGAGCTTCAATATGAAAATAAGGTTTTTATAGCTTCAAGAACATATGAAAATATTGCTGATATGAACGTTACTCATATTCAGTTTGATGCTACAACAGATACTTTGGATATGTCAAAATTGCCTGAAGCAATAGATGGATTAGTTTATTGCCCAGGAAGTATAAATTTGCGACCTTTCAAAGGCTTGAAGCTAGAAGTATTTGAACAAGATTTACAAATTAATTTTATTAGTTTGGTCAAAGTGATTCAATCTATTTTACCCAATTTAGTAGCTTCTAATCAATCGAGTATTGTATTATTTAGCTCAGTTGCAGCAAGCATGGGTATGCCTTTTCATACATCGGTGGCCGCAGCCAAAGGAGCAATTGAAGGATTTGCAAAAGCATTAGCCGCTGAATATGCTCCTAAAATTAGAGTGAATGTAATTGCGCCTTCATTAACCGATACACCCTTGGCAGACAAGTTTTTGAATAATGATGTAAAAAGAGAAAAATCAGCAGAAAGACATCCGCTAAAACGAGTAGGAACTTCAGACGATATGGCACAAATAGCTAGTTTTTTATTAAGTTCAAAAAGCAGTTGGATTTCAGGGCAAGTTTTTCATGTTGATGGCGGAATGTCAACATTGTTGGTTAATCAATAACAATAACAATTGCAAAAATCAATTGCAATCTAAAGTAACAATTTAAAAATTGAATTTTGAATTTGATTTTTGATATTGACATTGAATTTAGTATGAATATTTTTTGGTTTAGAAGAGATTTAAGAATAGATGATAATGTTGGGCTTTTTCATGCTTTGAATGGTGGAGAAGATGTTTTGCCTATTTTTATTTTTGATGATTCGATTTTATCACAATTGCCAAAAAATGATGCTCGAGTAACTTTCATTCACCAACAACTTTCAACTATTCAATTTGAATTGGGAAAAAAAGGAAAATCATTAGCTGTTTTTCACGGAAAACCTTTTGATATTTTTACCAAATTAATTACTGAAAATAAAATAAATAAAGTTTATACCAATCACGATTATGAACCTTATGCTAGAAAAAGAGATTTAGAGTTATTTTACCTTTTTAAAGGACATTCAATTGAATTCAAAACCAGCAAAGATCAAGTTCTTTTTGAAAAAAGCGAAGTGGTAAAAGGCGATGGAACTCCTTATGTAGTTTATACACCGTATTCAAATAAATGGAAAGAAAATTTTAAAAAAATACATTTAGTTCATTATAGTTCTGAAGATTTATTGGATAAAATTAGCGCTCATTCTTATCCGTTTTTAAGTTTATTACAAATAGGATTTGAAAAATCGTCAATTCAAGTTTCACCATTTGATGTTTCTTCAAATTTGATTGATAATTACGAAGCAACACGAAATTTTCCAGCTCTAAACAAAACTTCTTATTTGGGAATTTATTTAAGATTTGGAGGAGTTTCCATTAGAAAAATTGTGGCAAAAGCATTAGAAAGTAAAAACGAAACTTTTTTGAAAGAATTGATTTGGAGAGAATTTTTTATGCAAATTTTATGGCATTTTCCACACACAAGTAAATCTTGTTTTAGACCAAAATATGATGAAATAAAATGGGAAAATAATGAAGATTTATTTAAAAAATGGTGTGAAGGAAAAACAGGTTATCCTTTTGTAGATGCTGGAATGCGTGAACTTAATGCAACAGGTCACATGCACAATAGAGTTCGAATGATTGTAGCCAGTTTTTTATGCAAACATTTATTGATTGATTGGCGTTGGGGCGAAACGTATTTTGCTACAAAACTTTTAGATTATGAGCAAGCAAGTAATATAGGTAATTGGCAGTGGGCAGCAGGCAGTGGGGTAGATGCAGCTCCGTATTTCAGGATTTTTAATCCAACTGAGCAGATAAAAAAGTTTGATAAAGACTTAAAATACATCAAAAAATGGATTCCAGAATTGGAAACTTTTGAGTATCCAAAACCAATTGTAGATCACAAAGAAGCTAGAGAAAAGTGTTTGAGAGTTTATAAAGTAGCTGTAGGTTAATCATGCTTACCATTATAATACAAATGCCATTTTCCTTGTACTTTCATCACTTGTTCGATAACGTCACGAACAGCACCTTTTCCACCATTTTTATGTGAAATATAATTTGAAATTTCTTTGATTTCAGGACTTGCATCTTGTGGACAAGTTGGTAAGCCTACTAATTGCATCACATGAAAATCAGGAATATCATCGCCCATGTATAAAATAGTTGATGGTTTTATGTTGTATAATTCGGTGTATTCTTTGAAAGTTTCAACTTTGTCAGGTGTGCCTAAATGAATATCGGTTATGCCTAAGTTTCTTAGTCTAATGCGAACACCTTCGTTGCTTCCACCAGAAATTATGCAGACATTATAACCGCTTTCGAGAGCTGCTTTCATAGCAAACCCATCACGAATATGCATTTCGCGAAGCATTTCACCAGTTGGAGAAACGTGAACAGTTCCATCAGTCAAAACACCATCTATATCAAAAATAAAAGTGGTGATGTGATTCATAATTTCTTTATAACTTTTTGCCATGGTCAATTATAGATTTGGTTAGCAATTTATAAATTTCTTTCTGATTTTCATCGGTTAGAATTACTAAATGTTTATTTAATGTTGCGGTATCATTTCGTTTTGCAGGGCCAGTTTGTGCATCATCTGGCAACAGAAGTTCCACTTTTTTTGCAGTTTCGAGTATAAGAGGCTTCAAAATCTCGAATGGAACTTTTTGTTCAAGACAAATATCGCTTCCAAGTTTGTACAAATGATTTACAAAATTGGAAACAAAAACAGCTGCGACATGCAATGATTTTCTTTGGTCAGAATCAATTTCAAAGACTTTGTCAGAAACGCTTGTAGCAAGTTCATTTAAAATTTTTAAATCAGATTCGTTTTCCGCTTCTAAGCATAAAGGCACTTGTTTAAAATCCACTTCTTTTTTCTTAGACAATGTTTGTAACGGGTAAAAAACTGCTTTTCTATTGAAATCGCTAAGTTCATTCATAGCAACACTTCCCGAAGTATGTGCGACTAATTTATTTGAAAAAATAATTTGCTTTGAAACTTCATTTATGGCTTCATCAGAAACAGAAATAATGTACAAATCGGCTTCTTTTAGCTTAGAAAAATCATTTGTGATTTGTTTAGAATCGAGTAGGTGAGTAAGGTTGCTTTTGTTTCTAGCATAAGCCTGAATTACAGTCACAGCTCCACTTTTGGCAAAAGCCTTGATAAGATGTTGCCCAACATTTCCAGAACCTATTATTACTACTTTTATCATTTGGTAAAAATAATAAAAACATCTCTTAAAAAACACTTAAATCAAATGCTTAATAATAAATAAATCCACATTTTTACTTTACTTTTGTGTTTCCAAAAAAAAAAATCATTTCAAACTATCATGGAAAAAATAAAATCGATACTTTTTTCAACTCGCTTAATGGCTGTTCTATTCATAGGTTATGCAATAGCTATGGCAGTAGGAACATTCATTGAAAACGACTATAATACCGATACTGCAAGAATTTTAGTTTACAATACAAAGTGGTTTGAAGCTATTCATGTTTTTTTCTTAATCAATTTTTTGGGAAATATTTTTCGTTACCAATTGCTTAAAAAAGAAAAATGGGCAACACTTTTACTGCATTTATCATTCATTTTTATAATAGTAGGAGCAGCAATCACACGCTATGTAAGTTATGAAGGAATGATGCCAATTAGAGAAGGCGAAACTTCTAATCAATTATATTCTGATAAAAACTACCTAACTGTTTTTGTTGATGGTAAGTATAAAGGAGAAATGAAACGCCGAGTTTTTGAAGAACCATTATTACTTTCACCAGTTACAAACAACAAATTTTCTATCGATTCTAAGTTTGACGAAACGCCATTTGAAATTGAATATAAAAATTTCGTTATAGATGCCAAAGAAACCATTAAACCAGATGCAAAAGGTATTATGTATCTAAAAATGGTTGAATCGGGTGGTGGAGAACGACATGAACATTATCTAAAAGATGGTGAAGTTCAAAATATTCATAATACGTTATTTGCCTTAAATAAAGAAACACAAGGCGCTATAAACATTAATACAACTGGAGAAAAAACAACTATTCTTTCGCCTTTTGAAGGAAATTTTATGCGAATGGCAGATAAGCTTCAAGGAAAAGTTGAAAAAGATAAAGAACAAGAGTTGATGTATCGTTCGCTTTATAATATGGGTAATGCGCAGTTTGTATTTCCAGATCAGCCAATAAAAGGTGTGAAAGATTATAAATCAAGTGGAAATTTTAAAAACAAAAAAGGAGAAGATGCTTTAACTTTAAAAGTAACTGTTGAAGGAAAAGAAAAAGACATTACTTTATTAGGTTCAAAAGGACAACAAGGTTCGCCTCAAACATTTAAATTAGGTAAATTAGAATTCACTTTTTACTACGGAAGTAAAGTTTATACCTTGCCATTTAACATAAAGTTGAACGATTTTATTGCTAAGAAATATCCTGGAACCGAGAAAAGTTATTCTTCTTACGAAAGTAAAGTTACGGTAGTTGATGGCAAAGAAAATTTTGACGCACATATCTACATGAATAATATTTTAGACCATAAAGGGTTTCGTTTTTTTCAAGCTTCCTTCGATCCTGATGAAAAAGGAACTGTTCTTTCTGTAAACCATGATTATTGGGGAACTTTTGTTACTTATTGCGGTTATTTTATGTTGTTTTTTGCTATGATGGCTATTTTGTTTACTAAACATTCTCGTTTTGCCGATTTAAAAAGAAAATTGGAAGATGTAAAACAGAAGAAAGAGAAGTTATTGACTATCTTTTTGTTGTTCTTTTCATTGTTTGGATTTAGTCAAAATCACCCAAATCCAACTACTAAAATTAATTATTTAGATTCCATAAAAAAATACAAAGTTTCCGAAAAACACGCTGATCAATTTGGGCGATTGGTTATTCAAGATCAAAATGGTAGAATGAAACCTATCAATACGTTTTCATCAGAATTATTGCGAAAAGTGAGTAAAAGTGATTCTTATGAAGGATTAAATGCTGACCAATCTTTTATATCGATGACGCAGTTTCCGCAAGCTTGGTTTCAAGTGCCATTGATTTATCTAAAAAAAGAAAACGACAGTATTCATAAAATTTTAGGAATTCCTAACGGACAAAAATTGGTTGCTTTTAAAGACTTTTTTGATGATAAAGGAAATTATAAACTGTCACCATTTTTAGATGCAGCCTACAAAGCAGCCGTACCAAGTAATTTTGAAAAAGATTTTATCGAAGCAGATAAGAAGGTAAATCTTCTAAATTCGGCATTAAGTGGAACTATTTTGAAGATCTTTCCAGTTCCAAATGATAAAAATAACAAATGGTTCTCTTATATGGATATTTCTCATACAACAGGAACCTCATTAGATACTATCAAATCTGCTTTGCCAATTTATCTAGATGCCTTGTTAAAAGCTTCTCAAAAAGACGATTACACCATGGCAAACACGTTTTTAGTCGGAATGGAAAATTACCAAAAGAAATACGGAAGCGCCGTTCGTCCATCCGATAAAAAAATCAATTATGAAGTCATGTATAACAAGTACGACGTTTTCAAAAACTTGTTTTGGATGTACATGATGGCAGGAACCTTGATGCTTTTGCTAACAATTGTTAATATTTTTTCAAATTCAAAAATTTTGAAATACACTATAAATGGATTTCATATTCTAATAGGAATCTTTTTTATTATTCATACACTCGGATTAATTGCTCGTTGGTATATTTCAGGTCACGCGCCTTGGAGTGATGCTTATGAAAGTATGATTTATGTAGCTTGGGCAACCATGTTTTTTACGTTAGCATTTGATATAAAATCAAAATTAACTGTAGCTTCAGGAACATTTGTAGCTTCTATGATATTAATGATTGCACACTGGAATTGGATGGATCCATCTATTGCCAATTTGCAACCTGTTCTTAATTCGTATTGGTTAATGATTCACGTTGCGGTAATCGTAGCAAGTTACGGACCATTTACATTAGGAATGGTTTTGGGAACGGTTTCCTTGATTTTGATGCTTTTTACCAACCAAAAAAACAAAGTCAAAATGGATTTGCACATTAAAGAAATCACTTATATCAACGAAATGGCATTAACTATTGGATTAGTTATGCTAACAATTGGAAATTTCCTTGGCGGACAATGGGCAAATGAATCATGGGGAAGATATTGGGGTTGGGATCCAAAAGAAACTTGGGCCTTAATCAGTATTATGGTTTATGCATTTGTAATTCACGCTCGATTTGTACCATCACTTCGTGGTAAATGGATTTTTAATTTAATGAGTATTTTTGCTTTCTATTCAATAATGATGACTTATTTTGGAGTGAATTTTTACCTAACTGGATTGCATTCCTATGCAAGTGGAGATAAAGTTGTAACACCAACATTTATTTATTATTCAGTCGCATTTGTTGTAATTTTGGGAATAGTATCGTATATAAAAAATAAAAAAGTACTAAAATAAAATGAAAAAAATAATTCTATTACTAGTCGTTTTTGTTTTTTTATCATGCAAAAACCAAGCTCAGAATCAAGCATCAACAGCAGTAACTTCTAAAACAGAAACTATGGAAAAGCAAAACATTTACCAATTTAAAGTACAAGATTTGGAAGGAAAAGAATTTGATTTTGCAACACTAAAAGGCAAGAAAATTCTAGTTGTGAATACAGCTTCCAAATGCGGATTGACTCCACAATACAAAGATTTAGAATCAATTTACGAAAAGTATAAAAATCAAAATTTTGTAATAGTTGGTTTCCCAGCAAACAACTTTATGTCTCAAGAGCCAGGAACAAATGAAGAAATTGGTGCTTTTTGTCAAAAAAATTACGGTGTTACCTTTCCAATGATGAGCAAAGTTTCTGTGAAAGGAAACGATATGTGTGAAGTTTATAAATTTCTAACTCAAAAATCTAAAAACGGATTGCAAGACAGCGACGTAGAATGGAATTTCCAAAAATACCTAATCAACGATAAAGGTGAATTGGATAAAGTAGTTTCCCCAAGAGTTTTACCAACAGATAATGAAATTGTGAGTTGGATTGAGAAAAAGTAATTCGTATTTTGATGCTTCAAAAATCAAACTTTTTTATTCTACATTCGTTAATCTAAATCATCTTCTGCATAAAAACACTATGCAACCATCGGTCAAATTTGAATCCAGAATCTTTAATAGTTCCAACGATTTCAAAACCAAATTTCTCATGAAAATCAATACTACTTTGGTTTTCTGAATCGATTACGCCAATCATGGTGTGGAGTTTTTGATCTTTTGCTAAATGGAGTAAGTTTTCCATAATCATTTTGCCAATTCCTTTTCCAATATGATTTGGATGAGCATAAATCGAATGTTCAACGGTAAATTTATAGGCTTCTCTAAATCGGAATTCGCTATAATAGCCAAAACCAACTACAACGTCGTTTTCAATCGCAACGATTATCGGAAATCCCTTTTTGAGTTTACCATCAAAAATGGTAATTTGGTTTTCCAAACTTCGAGGTTCATAATCATACAATGCAGTTGAATTTAGAATAGTATAATTGATAATATCCAAAATAGCTTGAATATCTTCCGTTCGATAGGGTCTTATTTTGATTTCCATGTTTCAAAAATACTATTTTTTTAGCATTGAGAAATAACTTAATTAACTTAACTTTCTTAATGGTTTAATTTTTCTACACTAAATAACTTTGTACTTTTGTAATTGAAATTTTAGAGATTAATTACTAAAGTTTTGAATTTATAAACATACAAATGAAATACCCTAAAATACCTTTAGCACAATCTATAATCGAAATTTTTCGTGCCAAAGGAATCCAACATATTGTAATATCTCCAGGTTCACGAAATGCGCCTTTAACAATTGGATTTGTAAATAATCCCAATTTTATTTGTTATAGCATTGCTGATGAGCGTTGTGCTGCTTTTTTTGCACTCGGAATTGCCCAACAAATCAATAAACCCGTGGCGGTTGTTTGTACTTCAGGTTCAGCATTATTGAATTATTATCCGGCATTTTCAGAGGCTTTTTATAGCGAAATTCCACTTATAGTAGTTTCGGCTGATAGACCAAAAAACAAAATCGATATTGGAGATGGACAAACCATTCGTCAAGAAAATGTATTTGCCAATCATTCGTTATTTAATGCTAATTTGGATGAATTTCCTTCCGATGAAAATGATTTTTTAATCAATGAAGCTATCAATACGGCTTTCGCCAAAAAAGGACCAGTGCATATCAATGCGCCATTTGAAGAACCGTTGTATGAAAAAGTAGAATCACTTTTGGTTGAGCCTAAAATCATCTCAAATGAAATAGTAAATAATGAATTAGAGAACCTTGATTATTTAGCAACTAATTGGAATTTGTCAAAAAAGAAATTGGTTTTGATTGGTGGTTTGCATCCAAATGCTGTAGAGCAAAAGTTTCTTGATACTTTAGGAAATGATAATTCGGTTGTAGTAATGACGGAAGTTACATCAAATGTGCATCATCCAAATTTTATAACCAATATTGATACGATAATAACGCCATTTACGATCGAAGATTTTCTAGAATTTCAACCAGATATTTTGTTGACTTTTGGCGGAATGATTGTTTCTAAAAGAATCAAAACATTTTTGAGAAAATACCAACCCAAACAACATTGGCACGTTGACAAATTAAGAGCTTATGATACTTATGGATGTTTGACTAAACATTTTGAAGTTTCACCAAATGAATTCTTTGAAAGTTTCTTTTCAAAAACTATCAAAATTGAAAGTGATTATCAAGAAAAATTATTAAAAATTAGAACTTTAAGAGCGCGAAAACACATTGAATATATTGATAAAATTCCGTTTACCGATTTAAAAGCATTTGATATTATTTTGCCAAAATTAGCATCAAACACTCATTTGCAAATTAGCAATAGTTCACCCATTCGTTATGCTCAACTGGTAAGTATTGATAATACGATTGAAGTTTTTTGCAATCGTGGCACAAGCGGAATTGATGGAAGCACTTCAACAGCAATTGGAGCAGCAGTCGCAAACCAAAAGCCAACAGTTTTGATAGCTGGAGATATTGGATTTTTATACGACAGCAATGCGTTGTGGAATAATTACATCCCAAAAAACTTCAAAATCATTTTGATTAATAACGGTGGCGGTGGAATTTTTAGAATTTTACCAGGTCATGATGAAACGCCAGTTTTCAATACATTTTTTGAAACTTCTCATTGTTTAACTGCAGAACATTTAGCCAAAATGTACGGATTTGAATATCTAACTGCAAGTAATAAAATCACTTTAGAGAATAGTTTGGAAGCAATGTTCAAGCAAAACGAAAAACCATTTTTATTAGAAGTTTTTACACCAACATTGGAAAATGATAAGGTTTTGTTGCAGTATTTTAAGGAGTTGGTTTAAGAATGTCTTTTCCAATATCGTTTTCCATAATCACAGAAAATTTCTTCGCCTGATTTTATTTTTTTAATGGCAATAAGGCAAATATTTCCGTTTTCATCCAAAGTTATTTTGGCATTATTCTTAAAATCTGATTTTGAAAAACCTTTTGCATCATTAGCATATTTGGCAAAACAATCGGTGTTCTTACAATCCAAAATGGTTCCGTTTAGAAGATTCATAAAATAGTTATCCTCTTTATTTGCAACTCTAATTTTAGCTTCATTTTCAGATAAAATTTCACCTTTGAAAATTGAAATTATTTCGTCTTTATAAATAGCAATTGCAGTAAACAATCCATTTCCTGAATTTGAAAGCTGTGAAGTCTTGAAATATAAATAATCGGTTTCTTCTGCATCAATTTCATTTTGATCGATAATTAATTTTGAATGGTGCATTTTTTTATTTTCTATTCTCCAAAAGTAAGGAATAGTTATTTGAGATTATAATTCTTAATTTTTTTTAATAATTACATATAATGATACTTTTTAATGGCTATTTGTGCTGCTAATTTAAAAGACATTGTGTAATCTTTTTGTGTGCGTTTTACATAGTGACATTCTTAATGTTTTTTTATAAGGATACTTTTTGTGTTTCGCTATTTCAGGACAAGACAATATACAGAAAACAAAAGCGTTCGATAAGTTGAGCACTTTTTTTATTACATAAAATATGCCAAAATTATCCCTAAAACAATAACGCTAATTTTTGCCAAATTAAATTTATGTCCCTCGCTGCTTTCAAAGATAATTGTGGAAGAAATATGAAATAAAATCCCAATTACAATTCCAGAAATTTGAACGTAGTAGTTAGCTAAAAATGTAAGGTTTACAGCAGCAAATGTTCCAAGTGGCGTCATCAATGCAAAGATGAACATAAAGAATAAAATAGCTTTTTTATCTAATTTTGCATTTTTGAAAAAAGAGGTCAAGATTATAGCAATTGGAAAATGATGCACCGCAATTCCGTAAGCCAAATGATTATGATTGCTAATAGGCATTCCTTCTAAAAGTGCATGCAAACACAAGCTAAAAAACAACAACCACGGAATATGATGCATTGTTTCATGACCGTGAACATGCCCATGTTCGGCACCTTTTGAAAAATATTCTAATATAATTTGAAACACTATTCCAATCATAATAAATATTCCAATGGTTCCTTGCTCATGGTCGTGACCTTCGTGACTGTGCATGTCGGCTTCATAAACTTCAGGCAACAAATGCATCACTGTTAGCGAAAGCAAAAAAGCACCACTAAAAGCCAAAAGTAGCTTTAGATTTTTCTTGCTCTTAGGATGAAAAAAAGCAGCAATAAAATAACCTAAGAGCACCGCAAAAAGTGGAAACAGATATATAATATAATTCATAGTATTAATTTTAAAAAAATTCAAACTTCCAACCCCCGACTATTTAAAAATCATTATCAAGCGCTCGCTATCTTTTTTCAAGAACTTTTTCAGCTTATAATCGCCAAAAGTATCTAGTAAAAAAATGCCTGCTTCGTCCATCATTCTTGTGAAATCTTCTAAAGTGAAAGCCCTAACTTTTTCAATAAAATTAAAATTTTCGCCATTATCGGTAAAGCTAATTTCTTTGTAAATATATCCATCAATATGATAGCGTTTTATATGAAAATCGATATCTTCAACAGACTTGGTTTCTTCTGGAATTAAATTCTCCAACACATTATTTACATTCATAAAATCAATAACTGCAAAACCATATTCAGAAAGATTTTCTTTAATAGAAATTAATGTTTTCAAGTGATCAGTTTCGTTTTCAAAATAACCAAAACTGGTAAATAGATTGAAAATAGCATCAAATTTTGCTTCTAAAGGTTCACGCATATCATGCACCTGAAAATGCAAAGTGTCATTAGTGTTTTTGGAGGCCTCTGCAATACTATTTTCAGACAAATCAACTCCTAAAACTTCATATCCTAATTGGTTCAAATAGATGGAATGTCGCCCTTTTCCGCAAGCTAAATCTAATACTTTTGCATGCTCTGGCAAGTTTAGATAAAGCGTTAGGTTGTCCATAAAAAGCTGCGCTTCTCTATAATTTCTTTCTTTGTAAAGAATGTGATAATAGGGTGTATCAAACCAAGAAGCAAACCAGTTTTCAGATTTAGGATTTACGATTTGGGATTTATTATTTTGAAAATTTGACATTAATTCTTTTGCATTACAATTTCTAACGTGCAAATTTAGTGTATTTTTGCAGAAGTTACCCAACATTGTGATTGATATTGATTTTTGATATTACAATTGAATTATGATATTGAAAAATGGAAAATTTTAAAATGATTGCCAAGACCTTTTTTGGTTTTGAAGAAATACTTGCTAAAGAACTACAACTTTTAGGTGCTCAAAATGTTGAAATAGGAACGCGTGCCGTAAGTTTTAAAGGCGATAAAGGTTTTATGTACAAAGCTAATTTGTCACTGCGTACCGCTTTAAAAATTCTTAAACCGATTTACCATTTCAGGGCAACAAACGATTTGAATTTATATAAAGGAATTCAAAGTATGGATTGGAGTAAATACCTAAACGCCAATCAAACATTTGTAATTGACACCACGATACATTCAGATTATTTCAAACATTCACAATTTGTTTCGCAAAAAGCAAAAGATGCGATTGTAGATCAATTTAGAGATCGAACCGGACAACGACCAAGTGTAGATAAAGATTATCCAGATTTACGCATTAATATCCACATTGATAGAGACCAAGTTTCGGTGTCACTTGATACTTCGGGCGCTTCTTTGCATCATCGAGGTTATCGAACAGCAACCAACATTGCACCTATAAATGAAGTTTTGGCAGCTGGAATGGTTTTGCTTTCTGGTTGGGACGGAAACTCTGATTTTCTAGATCCAATGTGTGGTTCGGGAACAATTTTGGCAGAAGCAGCTATGGTTGCTTGTAATATTCCAGCGAATATCAACCGAAAAGAATTTGCTTTTGAAAAATGGAACGATTGGGATAATGATTTGTTTGACCAAATTGTAGAAAGTCTTTTGAAAAAAGTAAAAGAGTTTCATTATACTATAAAAGGATATGACAAAGCGCCAAGTGCTGTTAGCAAGGCAAAAGATAATATAAAAAATGCTAATCTTGATGATTACGTAACAATTGAACAACAAAATTTCTTTGACACCAAAAAAGAAACCGTTGGCCCATTGCACATGGTTTTCAATCCGCCATATGGAGAACGTTTGGATATAGATTTAGAGCGTTTTTATCGAGAAATGGGTGATACGATGAAACAAAATTATCCAGGAACCAACGCTTGGTTTATAACAGCCAACCTTGAAGCATTAAAATTTGTAGGACTAAAACCTTCCAGAAAAATAAAACTCTTCAACGGAAGTTTAGAAGCCAGATTAGTCAAATACGAAATGTACGAAGGTAGCAAAAGAACAAAGTTTCAAGTTCAAGAAGGCAATTAGTAGTTTTTGTAGAAACCATCAACAATAATCAACTTTTAAAAAAAATGTCAAAAAAAACAAAAGCACTCGTTTATAATCTTATAGGATTTGCTATTATATTTTTTGCAGTTCGATTTGCAGTGGCCTCTTTTACAACTTTAAAAGATTTATGGATTCCGTTAGTGGCTTTTATTATTGGAACAGTTTTGGCTCCAAAATTTCAAGCAGTTGCCACCAAAGACGGAGAAAAACTATTTGTAAAATGGATTTTTGTTAAAGGAATAAAAGAAGTGAATTAGCAAGGCTAAATAGTTTGATGTTTTATCAAAAAGTTTCTGGTAAATAGCCTTTAGCTATTATTTTATGGTTTAATAATAATCTGAAAACCCTAAAAAAAAATCCGAAACTTTCATTTCGGACTTTTCTTCGCACTAATAAACTAAGTTTATAGGTTTACCTCAATCGATCAACAGATTTTACGAGCTCTTCATCCTTTTTGATGGCTTTATTGGACAAAACCAATAACACGATAGCAACAATAGGTAGAAACATCCCAATACCTTTCTCCGAAACTGCAGGAGTTTCTCCAGATAAATTTAGCGAACGATATACAAATAATCCTAATAAAATTAAATTTAATATGATATTCAATCTGCCCATTACAAATTGATTTTGTCTCTTTTTATAACTTACAATACTCACAGCCGATAAAACGGTGCTCACAGCAAAAAGTACCAAATACACTTGATTTTGCATAAAATAATACGCTACTTTGGTGTCTAATGTCCATAAACTAAAAACAAATGGCAACACACCAGTGGCTACAAATGCTAAAATTAAGTAAATAGTTTGTATTCTTTGAATCATTTGTTAAATTTTGTTACGCAAAAATATATTTTCTTTTTTAGAAATACTATTGCAAATTGAAATTTTATTTGTAGTATTGCAGTATAAATCGGTAAATACTTCATTTTACGACGATTCCAAAAATCACAAATTTCACTACTTATTCAATTTCTCAAGAAAAATTTAAAATTATATAAACATTTATGTTTGACATTTCTGCATTAAAAGGAATGAAGCTTACTGAGCTTCAAGACATTGCTAAATTAGCTAAAACCATTAAATATACTGGCATAAAAAAAGAAGCATTAATCGATATGATTCTTACTGCTCAAAACTCTTTGGATGAACCGACAGAAGCTCCAAAATCATCTGAAAAATTTTTTGAAAATAAGCAAAAACGCGCTAGGATTACCTCGGATAAAAATACTATTCAACCAAAAGAAGCATCGGTAACTTTATTTTCTGAACCAGAAATTTTAGTTGAAAAAGATAAAGAAGTAATTTTAGAACAAAAAGAAGTTGTTTCAAAACCTTTTGAAAAGAAGTTGGCAAAATTCAAAAAAGCTGATTATGAGAAAAAAATTGCTAAAAAAGCAAATCAAAATACAGAGGAACAAGTAGTAGCTGAAACTACCGAAACGGTAAACGACGAAGTAGCTTCACCATTAGAAAGTAAAGAAGGAAAAGAAAATACTTTCATAGAAAAGAAAATCAATCCGAATCAAAATAAAAATCCTAACCAAAACCCAAATCAAAACGGAAATGGGAACGGTAATCAAAATCCGAATTTCAAAAATAAGAAAAATAATTTTAGAGATTCCGATTTTGAGTTTGACGGAATTATAGAAAGTGAAGGCGTTCTCGAAATGATGCCTGATGGTTATGGTTTCTTGCGTTCTTCAGATTATAATTATTTAGCTTCGCCAGATGATATTTATTTATCAACTTCTCAAATTAGATTATTTGGTTTAAAAACTGGGGACACCGTTAAAGGTGTAGTTCGTCCGCCAAAAGAAGGTGAGAAGTTTTTTCCATTGGTAAGAGTTTTAAAAATAAATGGTCATGATCCGCAGGTTGTTAGAGATAGAGTTTCATTTGAACATTTGACACCCGTTTTTCCAACAGAAAAATTCAAAATTGCCGAAAGAGGAAGTTCGGTTTCAACAAGAATTATCGATTTATTTTCTCCAATAGGAAAAGGACAGCGTGGTATGATTGTGGCGCAACCTAAAACTGGTAAAACAATGTTGCTAAAAGACATTGCTAATGCCATTGCTGCTAATCATCCAGAAGTTTATTTGATTGTGCTTTTGATAGATGAACGTCCTGAAGAGGTTACCGATATGCAACGCAGTGTTCGAGGTGAAGTTATCGCTTCCACTTTTGACAAAGAACCACAAGAACACGTGAAAATTGCAAATATTGTTTTAGAAAAAGCAAAACGCTTGGTAGAATGTGGTCACGATGTTGTAATTCTATTAGACTCAATTACCAGATTAGCGCGTGCTTATAATACAGTTCAACCAGCTTCTGGAAAAGTATTGAGTGGTGGTGTTGATGCTAATGCGTTACAAAAACCAAAACGTTTCTTTGGAGCTGCTCGTAATGTTGAAAACGGTGGTTCGTTGAGTATCATCGCAACAGCTTTGACCGAAACAGGTTCTAAAATGGATGAGGTTATCTTTGAGGAATTCAAAGGAACTGGAAATATGGAGTTACAACTGGATAGAAAAATTGCGAATCGTAGAATTTTCCCTGCTATCGATTTAACTTCGTCAAGTACAAGACGTGATGATTTATTGTTAGATCCAAAAACATTACAATTGATGTGGATTTTAAGAAAATACCTAGCCGATATGAACCCAGTAGAAGCAATGGATACTATAAGTGATAAAATTAAGAAGACAAGAAACAACGACGAGTTTTTGATTTCGATGAACGACTAAGTTTAAATTTCAAATAAAAAATTCCAAATACCAATAGTCACTATTAGTATTTGGAATTTTTATTTTAATGAAATTTTAAAAAACTATTTTGTTGGTTTTTTGTACAATGTTGCATTATCAACAAATCGTTTCATTTCTATTTTTTGATCACCAAATAACTGAATTTCTGCTTTTCCAGATGCTTCTATACTAATTGTATTAATTGCATTTACATTTGTTCTAGTGTAGCCTTCCATTGCTAAAGTAACATTTTGAGCAGTTAGTTTTTTTGCTTCAACGACAGAATTGTTGTCTAATCGTAGTTTGAAATCTACAGCATCGCCTTCAATAATTCCTTCCGCTTTTTGGTACATATCAATAATCAATTCATTTGAAGATATTAACGCTTTTAAGTTAGCATTTTTGCTAAAAGTAAGTGAACTTTTTTCGGTTTTGATATTTAGCTCTGCTTTTGACTTATCAGTTGCATCAATACTAAAAACTTTTGATTTGATATTGCCAAAAAATTGGCTTTGATCGGTTAATTTAAATTTTATATCAGCCAAACTAATATCTGCAATAGCTGTAATCTTAGAATTATTTTTACCAAAAACAAATTTTAAATTTTCGGAATAATTGATACGAACACTAAATTTTTTGTAGCTCGATACTTTTTTAACGCGCATTAATCGCAAAGTTGTTCCATCAACGCTTATTCCCATCGCATCATGAATGTTGTCATCGGCTTCAATTTCAAGACTGCATTTATCACCTTTTACCAAAAAAACTTCAATATCATCTGAAATTTCAATGGCATCAAAATCTTCAATTTCTTTTTGTTCTAGAGTAACTATTTTAGAGCCTTTCAGCTTTTCATTTTTTTGCGAAAATACTAGTGTTGTAGAAATTATAAGAGCAATAAGTAGTACTGTTTTTTTCATTTTATAATCAATTTATTGGCAAAGATACTTAATAATTTACTGATTTTAAAGTCTATGTTAAATAGGTGTTTTATTTTTTTTAGTTTCATTTTGAAAAATAATTGTAATTTTACAAAATAGACGATTTAAATTCATGAACTCAAAGCAACAATCGGCACTCAACGAAAAAGATGGCATTGCACAACCTGAAAATATCAGCACATCGTCTGTTGTGACTATTCAAAATTTTCGTAAAATAAAACCATCTTCAAAAGAGTTGATTACTAGAATTGTTAAAAAAGATAAAGTAGCTTTAAGTCGTGCTATTACATTAATCGAAAGCACCAATACAAGTCATTTTGAGCAAGCCAACGAAGTTATTAATGGTTGTTTACCTTACGCAAATAAATCCATTCGTATCGGAATAACGGGTGTTCCGGGCGTTGGAAAAAGCACATTTATAGAAGCTTTTGGAACATTTCTAACTAGTATTGGAAAAAAAGTTGCCGTTTTAGCTATTGACCCAAGTAGTACCATTTCTCACGGAAGTATTTTAGGTGATAAAACCCGAATGGAAGAATTGGTAAAAAACGAAAATGCTTATATAAGACCAAGTGCATCAGGCGAAACATTAGGTGGCGTAGCTAGAAAAACGAGAGAAACCATAATTTTGTGCGAAGCCTGCGGATTTGATGTAATCATAATTGAAACTGTTGGTGTAGGACAGAGCGAAACGGCCGTTCACAGTATGGTTGATTTCTTTTTGTTATTAAAAATTTCTGGTGCTGGCGATGAATTACAAGGTATAAAACGCGGTATTATGGAAATGGCTGATGCTATAATTATTAACAAAGCTGATGGCGATAATATCAAAAAAGCAAATTTAGCTAAAGTCGAATTCAATCGTGCTTTGCATTTATTTCCCGTTAAAAATTCTAATTGGCAACCTGTAGTTTCGACTTGTAGTGCCGTTACCAAAGAAGGAATTGAAAACGTATGGCAAATTATTGAAGATTATTTGAAACTAACAAAAGAGAATCATTATTTCGGTAAAAAACGCCAAGATCAAAATCAATATTGGATGTTTGAAACCATAAACGAAAACCTGAAAAATCATTTTTACAATCATCCTAAAATTGCTAAACTGATTGAATACAACAAAAAAGCGGTTCAAGAAAATGAAATTTCTCCTTTTGATGCTGCTACAAGATTGTTAAATACCTATTTTCAATAAAAGTTAGAACTAAAAACTTTCAACCATAAAACCCGCAAATCTTTGTACCTTTGCATGATTAGATAAGAAATATTATGCTCGAAATAGGAAAATACAATACACTTACAATTTTAAGAGATACCAAAGTTGGTTTGTTTTTAGGAAACACAACCGACGATAAAGATGATATTCTTTTACCCAATAAATATGTCCCAAAAGTTTTTGAAATTGGTGAAGAAATAATAGTTTTTGTTTATCTTGACCATGAAGAACGGCCAGTGGCGACAACACTTCAACCTTATATTTTAGTAAATGAATTTGCTCTTTTGCGAGTAAACTACATAAACCAAGTAGGTGCTTTTATGGATTGGGGAATGGAAAAAGATATTCTAGTTCCGTTCAAAGAACAAGCTCGCCCAATGGAAAAAGGGAAACGTTATTTGGTATATCTTTATGTAGATGAAAAAACAAATCGTTTGGTCGCTTCAAGTAAGACCAATCAATTTTTAAGTAATGAAAATATCACAGTTGAAAAAGGTGAAGAAGTTGATTTAATAGTTTCTCATATCACTGAACTTGGTATAAATGTAATTATCAACGAAAAACACAAAGGATTACTCTACAAAGATGAGGTTTATGATGAATCCATCAGAACAGGTGACAGAGCAGTAGGATATATCAAAAATATTCGTCCTGACGGAAAAATTGATGTTTCCTTGCAAAAGCAAGGTTACGAAAATGTTGAACCAAATGCTGAGAAAATAGTAGATGAACTCCGTGCAAGTAGAGGTTTCTTAAGATTAAACGACAATTCACATCCAGAAGACATTAAAACGGTTTTGAAAATGAGTAAAAAAACATTCAAAAAAGCAATTGGGTCTTTATATAAAGACAAATTAATCGAAATTAAAGATGACGGAATTTATTTGGTTAAAGAATAATTTTTTAATTTTATAGAAAAATAAATATGAGTTCAATAAATTGGAAAACTGTCAAAGAGTTTGAAGATATAACCTATAAAAAATGTAATGGTGTTGCCCGAATAGCATTCAACAGACCAGATGTTCGCAATGCATTTCGACCAAAAACAACTTCAGAATTATTACAAGCTTTTCACGATGCACAAGAAGATACATCTATTGGAGTTGTTTTGCTTTCTGCCGAAGGACCAAGTTCTAAAGATGGTATTTGGTCATTTTGTAGTGGTGGCGACCAAAAAGCGCGCGGTCATCAAGGTTATGTTGGCGAAGACGGTTATCATAGATTAAATATTTTAGATGTACAACGTCTAATTCGTTTTATGCCAAAAGCTGTAATTGCAGTTGTGCCAGGTTGGGCAGTTGGTGGCGGACATAGTTTGCACGTTGTTTGCGATTTGACATTGGCAAGTAAAGAACATGCTATTTTCAAGCAAACCGACGCTGATGTTACCAGTTTTGATGGCGGTTATGGTTCAGCTTATTTAGCTAAAATGGTGGGACAAAAGAAAGCTAGAGAAATTTTCTTCTTAGGTAGAAATTATTCTGCACAAGAAGCTTTTGATATGGGAATGGTAAACGCCGTAATTCCGCATGATGAATTAGAAGCAACAGCCTACGAATGGGCACAAGAAATTTTGGCAAAATCACCAACATCTATAAAAATGCTTAAATTCGCTATGAATTTAACCGATGATGGAATGGTTGGACAACAAGTATTTGCAGGTGAAGCCACAAGATTAGCCTACATGACAGACGAAGCCAAAGAAGGAAGAAACGCTTTCTTAGAAAAAAGAAAACCCGATTTTAAAAAAAAATGGTTGCCATAAATAGGTAATAGGAATTAGGTTGTTGGGTTTAGGAAATAGTAAAACTCACAGCCTAAAACCAATTACCAAAAACCTAAAACCAAAAAAAATATGAAACACTGGATAGAAGCCGCCCGAGTTAGAACCTTACCCTTATCTGTTTCTGGAATATTGGTAGGATGTTTTTATGCCATGTCGCAAGGTCATTTTAACTGGAAAATTGTGATTTTAGCACTTTCCACTACGCTAGGTTTACAAATTCTTTCCAATTTTGCCAATGATTACGGCGATGGCGTCAACGGAACTGATAACGATGATAGAGTAGGACCAAAACGCGCTATTCAAAGCGGCACAATTTCACCAGGAACTATGCGCTATGCTATTTTTGTAACGGCGTTTTTGACATTAGTTTCGGCAATGTTACTTATTTATGCTTCTTTCAAAGGAAAATATTTTCTCTATTCCATCATTTTCTTTGTTTTGGGAATATTAGCAATCGCTTCTGCAATTCGTTATACGGTTGGTAAAAATCCTTATGGATACAGAGGTTTGGGCGATGTTTTTGTTTTCGTTTTCTTCGGACTCATTAGTACATTCGGAATCTATTTCATGTTCACCAAAGAAGTCGATTGGTTATTGTTTTTACCAGCAACAGCAGTTGGATTTTTAAGTGTGGGTGTTCTAAATCTCAACAATATGCGTGATGAAGCATCTGATGCTAAATCTAACAAAAATACATTAGTTGTCAAATTTGGTGCAGATTGGGCAAAGAAATACCACTATTTTCTAATATGTTCTGCAATGATTTTATTTGTTGTTTTTGCATTTATTAACGATATGCGAGACGGAGTTTTCAATTTCGACCAATATTTCTTCTTGCCTTTCTATTTTCCACTTGTTGCGCATCTTAAACGAGTTTACAAAAACAGCGAACCAAGACTTTTAGACCCTGAATTAAAAAAACTAGCACTTTCAACATTTTTTATCTGTGTGGTGCTTTCTATCGGATTAATTTTCCTTTTTTCTGATATAGCACTATATATAATCGAAAATATTTTAGAATAAAGATGTAGGTTGTTGGCAAAAATATTCAACATCTATCTCCAAACAACTAACATAAAATGAAAATAACATTCTACGGACACGCAAGTTTAGCAATCGAAGTCGGCGGAAAAACCATTTTAGTCGATCCATTTATTTCCGCCAATCCAAAAGCTAGTCATATCGATATAAATTCGTTGGCGGCAGACTATATTTTACTCACACTCGCACACCAAGACCACATTCTAGATGTTGAGGTTATTGCCAATCGAACTAATGCCATAATTGTTTCTAGCTATGAAGTGGCGACACATTTTGGCAACAAAGGTTTGCAATACCATCCTATGAATCACGGCGGAAGCTGGAAATTCGATTTCGGAAAAGTAAAACTGGTAAACGCTATTCATTCAAGTTCATTTCCCGATGGTTCTTATGGTGGTAATCCTTGCGGTTTTGTCATCGAAAGCGAAAACAAAAACATCTACATCGCTGGCGACACGGCACTTACTATGGACATGAAACTCATCCCGATGCGTACCAAACTCGACTTGGCAATCCTTCCAATAGGCGACAATTTCACTATGGATATAGACGATGCCATTCTCGCGTCCGATTTTGTTGAGTGCGACAAAATTCTTGGCGTACATTTTGATACATTCGGTTTTATCGAAATTAATCACGACATGGCTATCAAGAAATTTTTTGATGCCGGAAAAGATTTGATGTTGCTCAAAATTGGCGAAAGCATTTATTTGTAGCCAATCCAGCTATTCGTTGCAATCTTTGCCGTTCGACTGTTTTTTTCTAAGCCTTACAACGAGCTTCCTTTGGTCGCTGTCGTAAGCCAAGAAAAAAATACAGCCCAACAACAAAGGATTTCCACTACTATCTGGGCTAGGGCAATCGATTTCAAAAGAAGTTAATCGTAATTATTTTAAAAATTATTCAATAAAATCTGTGATAATTTGTGAAATTTGTGTTTTAAAAACAGTTCAGATTATCATATTAAAATCTACCATAAAATACATGAACAAACCTGCTATCTTATTCACACTTCTTTTTTTAGTAAGCACTTTCTCTATTTCAGCACAATCCAAAAACGGTTTTTGGGACAAAGACAGAGCAACCACCAAAGAAATAGTCGTTTCAGCAAGAGATAGAATCGTCGTAAAAACCGAAGATTTACCTCAAGGAACCACCGAAATCGTCTATCGAATTACACTTTTAAACGAAAACCAAGAAATGGCTTCCAGTTTGGTTTCGGTGCTAAAATCTATTCCCGATCCAAGTGGTATTAGTCAAGGTTCTGCTGGAGCAGTCTTTTTACTTTCCAAAGTTTCGGGCGAAGACAAATGCAAATATGCCATATTCTCATCTGAAAAAGCAAGTTCAGATTATGTCGGTTCAGGTGAAACTTCGAGAGCTTGCTTATTCCAAAACAATCCTATAAACAAAGAGGCCAAACGTATTTCGATAGGAAAAACAACTTGCTTCAATGCCGATTCTGAAGCACTTTGGTTTTCTTTCGAAAGTAAAAACTGGATTATGAACCAAAAAATTGTTTTAGAAGTTGTGCCTTGGGTTGACGCCAAACTAAGTCGTGGCTGGTCAAAAGAAAACAAAAAATCTGTAATCGATTTGTGTAAATCATCAGATTTTGCACAACTAATGGTCAACTCCGACGATTTTTGCCTTTGTGTTTTAGACAAATTTGAAAAAGAAAATACATTCAAAGAATTTCAAGATATGCTAGCCATTGAAAAATCAAAAGATTTCAAAGATTACGGTAACACTTGCCTAACAGAAAAACCAAATAACAAAGCCATCTTAAACGGCATAAGAAAAGACGCTGCAACGCATTTCAAAAACAAAAAATACAACGATGCTATCGATTTGCTAACTATTGGCGTAATAGACAACGGTAATGTAAGCATTTTAGACTACAATTCACTAGCAACTTATTATTTGTATTCCAAACAATATGACAAAGCTTTAAAAGCCATCAATAAAGGAATTGAACTAGATGATTCTGAATTGCGTTTGCAATTAAATCTAGCGCATTTTTATATGCTTACTAACCAATTTGGTAAGGCTAAAACGTTACACAAAAAATATCAATCGCAAAACATAACCGCTAAAACCAGTTGGAAAGCACAAACTAAAACCGACATCCAAGAATTCAAAAAAGCAGGAATTCAATTAGATGATTTAGATAAAGTTTTAGAAGTTTTAGGAAAGTAGAAAATTTTAATGAAAGCAACCTACAAAAAATATATTCTCAATTTCAAGAATCCTTCGGGCACTTCTCGCGGTATTTTGACTACCAAAGAAACTTGGTTTTTACTACTTGATGATGGTCAAAAAAAGGGAATAGGCGAGTGCGGTATTTTGCGTGGTTTGAGTCATGACGACCGACCTGATTATGAAGAAAAATTGCAATGGACTTGTGCTAACATTCACTTAGGAAAAGACCAACTTTGGGAAGCACTTTTAGACTTTCCTTCAATTCAATTTGGAGTCGAAATGGCGTTCCAATCGTTGGCTTCTGAAAATCCTTTTTTGTTATTCCCTTCGGCGTTCACAGAGCATCAAAAAAGCATTCCGATAAACGGTTTGGTATGGATGGGTGACGAAGCTTTTATGAAAGCACAAATAGAAGAAAAACTAGCGCAAGGATTCAATTGCATAAAACTAAAAATTGGCGCTATAGATTTTCAAAAAGAACTCGATTTATTACACTATATTCGTCAAAATTTCGATGTTTCTACAATAGAAATCCGCGTAGATGCAAACGGAGCTTTTAATTCAAGTAATGCTTTTGATAAATTATGCCAATTGACTGGTTCAGAGTTGCATAGTGTAGAGCAACCTATAGCAAAAAACCAGCATGACAGGATGTCAGAATTGTGTAAAATAACCCCAATTCCAATAGCTTTAGATGAAGAGCTAATTGGTGTTGTAAATTTTGAAGAAAAAGAGAAGTTATTACTCAAAATCAAGCCGCAATATATCATTTTAAAACCAAGTTTTGTTGGCGGTTTTCGTGGCACAAATGAATGGATTTCATTAGCAGAAAAATACAAAATCGGTTGGTGGATTACTTCTGCATTAGAATCTAACGTTGGCTTAAACGCCATTTCGCAATGGACATTTTTAAAGCAAAATCCAATGCCACAAGGTTTGGGAACAGGCTCACTTTATACCAATAATTTTGATTGTCCGTTACAAGTTTCAAATGGTCAATTATGGTATAGTAATGAACTAAATTGGAACTGTGATTTGATTTAATTTTTAATGAAAATTATCTATTAAATTTTATTTTTCAAACTGATTTTCTCTTCAAATTTTCAAATATGACTATTCAATAATTTCAGTAAGTGCAAAAAAAATATCGCCCTTAGAGCGATACTTTTTAAAATTTATTTTATGCTTTTTCTAAAACTTTATTTGGATCGTAACCAAAAAGTTGGTGTTCTATAATCAATTCTGAAATACCTTCGGGTAACATTTTCTCCCATCCAGAATTTCCATTTGAAATCATTTTTAATACTTCTCTTGAAAATATTTTTAGGTTTTCTTTATCAAAAACTTCTATATCTACCACTTTTCCATTGTAAGCAAAGAACTTGTATAATTCTTTCATTCTAGGATGTACTTTTAAGTTTTGAGAAGTAATCAAATCACCATTTTCATCCAACATTGGATATAAAAAAACTTTCAAATCGCGGTAGAATAATTTACCAAAAGCCTCCAAAATGCCACCACTTAAGTGACGGTAGTATTTTTCGTCAAAAATATCAACTAGGTTGTTTACACCCATTGCCAGTCCCATACGAGCTTTTGTATAATTGGCGAAATATTCTACTACTTTATAATATTCTTGGAAGTTAGAAATCATTACCGTTTGTCCTAACGAACAAAGTAATTCAGCTCTATCCATAAAATCTCTTTCGTCAATTTCTCCTTCAGAACGAAGATTTGAAAGAGTAATTTCAAAAATAACTAACGTATTGTCTTTTTCTACCTTACTTTCTTCTAAAAACATTTTCAAGGATTTCTCATACATGTCAATGTTTACATTGGTTACAGGTCTATAACTTCCTCTAAGTGCTAAGATATTTTTTTTGTATAAAATTGCTGCAGGCAAGATATTTTTTCCATCTGGACTAAACATTACGGCATCTGTCATTCCATTTTTTACTAATTGTAAACTCATTAATCGGTTGTCAACATTAGCAAAACGAGGTCCCGAAAAGTTGATAGTATCGATTTCTAATTGATCTTTATCTAAATGGTCGTATAAATAACGAAGTAATTTTTTTGGATCATTGTATTTGTAATACGCTCCGTAAATCAAGTTAACACCAAGAATTCCTAGGGTTTCTTGTTGTAGTTTAGCATCAGTTTCTTTAAAACGTATGTGAATGATGATTTCGTTGTAATCTTCGTCTGGTTCAACTTGGTATCTTATTCCAACCCAACCGTGACCTTTGAATTGTTTTGCAAAATCAATAGTAGCCACTGTATTTGCATAACTAAAAAATACTTTGCTTGGATGTTTGTCTCTTCCTAAACGTTGCTCAACAAGATTTACTTCATGTGCAAGCATTTTTTTTAAGCGACTTTCGGTAACATATCGGCCATCATCTTCAATACCATAAATGGCATCACTAAAGTCTTTGTCATAAGCCGACATCGCTTTTGCAATCGTTCCAGATGAACCTCCAGCTCTGAAAAAATGTCTAACAGTTTCTTGCCCAGCTCCAATCTCAGAGAAGGTTCCGTATATATTTTCATTAAGATTTATTCGTAAAGCTTTGTCCTTTATTGCAGGGATTTGCTCTATGATTTTATCTCCTTTTAATTTTATCTCTGTTCCCATGTTTTTTTTATCACTAAAATGATGTTACAAAGTTAGCAAATTAGGCTTTTTAATAAAATATATTAACTTATTTTTGTAAAAAAAGAATTCAATTGAAAATTTATTTTCTCGGAACTGGAACATCACAAGGAATTCCTGTAATAGGAAGTCAACATCCTGTATGCAAAAGCGCTGATGCTAAAGACAAAAGATTGCGAGTTTCTGTATGGATAACTTGGGATGATTTTTCGTGCATTATTGATTGTGGACCCGATTTTAGACAACAAATGTTGGTTTCTCAATGTTCAAAAGTAGATGCAATTTTATTTACTCACGAGCATTCTGATCATACTGCTGGAATTGATGATATTCGTCCGTTTAATTTTATGCAAGGAAATATTCCAATTTATGGACACAAACGTGTTTTAGATAATTTGAAAAAGCGATTTGACTATGTTTTTGCCACCGAAAATCGTTATCCTGGTGCACCAAGAGTTGATGCTATTGAGGTTGTTAATAATCAAAATTTTGTTTTAGGTAATAAAACGATTATTCCAATAAACGTTTGGCATGGAAATCTTCAAGTTTTTGGTTATAGAATAGATGAATTTGCTTATTTGACAGACGTAAAAAAGATAGAAACTTTTGAAATTGAGAAACTAAAAAGTCTTAAAGTTCTTGTAATAAATGCTTTGCGTGACGAAGAACATCATTCACATTTTAATTTGCAAGAAGCATTAGATTTTATAACTTTGGTTCAACCAGAAAAAGCTTATTTAACACATATAAGTCATCATTTTGGATTTCATGAAGAAGTGCAAAAACGACTTCCTGAAAACGTGTTTTTGGCTTATGATAATTTAGAAATACTATTATAAATTTAATTTAAAAAAATGAAAAAATCACTTTTATTGTACCTGTTTATTTTGGCTGTTTTGATGAATATTTTCACCTACATGTATTTTAGTAAACAAGCAACTTTTGAAAAAGAAAGAGTTGAAAAAATGAAAATCAAAATAGATTCTGTTGCTGCTAAAGTAGCTGATGCTGATTATTTTTCACTGAAATATAACGAAAATGCTCAAAATTATTTTGATAATGACAATGTAAAAGTTAGAATGGATTATTCCAAAATAATTCCATTAGTGACAGAGAAATTGATTGATTTTAATGTAGATTCAAATGGAAATCCTTATATTGGTCAAGATAAAATTGGGGCTAATAAATTTATTATCAATAAAGTAAAATTGCTAAATCATCGTTGGATTATTGCTGATTATAGCGATGGTGAATATTGGGGCGAAGTTTTGATAAAATATTTTATCGATGATAACGAACAAGTAACTTTTGAAACAATTAATTCAATTTTATATCAAAAATAATGGGACTTTTTTCAGCTTTATTAGGAAATGCGGGATCGGTAAACAACGAACAATTAATCAAAGATTTTGGTCAATTATTAGTTGATAATGAACAGATAGAATTAGGATTCAAACTTATACGGGATACGTTTATTTTTACAAACAAACGACTTATTTTAGTAGACAAGCAAGGTTTTACCGGAAATAAAACCGAGTACAAATCAATCTTGTATAAGAGTATAACTCGTTTTAGTATTGAAACTGCTGGCACTTTCGATTTGGATGCTGAGCTAAAAATTTGGATTTCAAGTGAGGTTAATCCAAGTATAATTAAGCAATTTAATAAATCTGTAAATGTTTATGAAGTTCAGAAAGTCTTAGCGCAACATGTTTTAGCCTAATTCGCCAACCAATTTTTAAAATCATAAAAATTTTGTGGTGAAACACCATGACCTATAGGATATTCTTTGTAAACAACGGGAATTCCTAAGTCGGTTAGTGCTGGCACAACTTTTCTAGCCCAATCTACTGGAATTACTTGGTCGACAGTTCCGTGAGAAGCGAATATTTTAAGGTTTGATAAATCATTTTTATCAAAATTTTCTCTTGCCATTTCAGTATTCAAATAACCGCTCATAGCAACAACTCGTTGAACTTTTTTAGGATAAGATAACGCCACGGCGTAACTCAAAATAGAACCTTGGCTAAAACCTATTAAAGTTATATTTTGAGCATCAATTGGATATTTTGTAATTAATTCATCAATAAAATTTGCAATCAAATCACGAGATTGACTAGCTTGATTCATATCAGAAAATTTGTTTTCATCTGCGTCAAAGTTGATGGCGTACCAAGCATAACTTCCATACATCAAATCATAAGGAGCGCGAGCTGAAACAACGTAATAAGTATCAGGAAGTTCACTAGCAAACGAAAATAAATCTTCTTCATTGCTGCCGTAACCATGAAGCAATAGCAACAACGGATTTTTTTCTAATTTAATTTTCGGTTCTCTAATTATATAAAATAAACTCATAATTTAGTTTTTTTGTCTTTCTAAGATTTTAACCATTTTTGAAAAAATGAACCCAAAAGCGGAATTGGTCTCATTTCACCTTTTATTGCTGTAAAAACACCGTAAGTCCATAATATTGAAACAAATATCCACATTGATGATGAAATCATTATGTTATCAAAATTACTTATTATCAATCCTAGTGAAACAAATAAAATAGATAATCCCAACGATTGACGAATATGAAATGCAGCAAATGGATTTTTCGGTTCAGCATTCATTGACATGGCTATTAAAACGCCAACAATTAAAATATAACTTGTAATAGCTGTTGATTTTCCTGCATCAATTGTTTGTTTGTTCATTAGGCTAAAATTAATTGTTTATTATTCACAATTCCATAAACTTTACCTTTCATCGTTTGACCAATAAAAGCGGAATTTTTTGATTTTGAAAGAATGTTTTCTTTTGTAAAAATTGATTCAGTCGAAGGATTAAAAAGCGTAATTGTTGCTTTTGAACCTTCGTTTATAATTTGATTTTCAATTCCGAATAAGCTTTTTCCCGAAGTTAATTTGGAAACCACAACTTCAAGCGGAAGCACTGTTAGCAAACTTCCAAAAGCACTTTCTAGCCCAATAGTTCCATTTTTAGCCCAATCAAATTCCATTTTTTTGTGCTCAATGTCAATAGGATTGTGATCAGAAGTTATCATGTCGATTGTTCCATCTAAAACACCTTCAAGTAATGCTTTTCTATCAACTTCTTTTCGCAATGGTGGCGAAACTTTATAACGTGTATCAAATCCGTCTAACTTTTCATCTGTCATCACCAAATGATGAACGGCAACACTACAAGTTACTGGCAAACCTTTGGCTTTTGCTTCTTTTATCAAAGCAACTGATTTTGTAGTCGAAATGGTTGGAATATGTAGCTTTCCGCCAGTATATTCAAGTATAAAAAGATTTCTGGCTACCAATAATTCTTCTGCCAAATTCGGAATTCCTTTTAATCCTAATCTTGTTGAAACTATTCCCTCATTAGCAACACCATTTCCTTTGATATTGGCATCTTGCGAAAAAGCTATAACCAATCCGTCAAAATCTTGCGTATATTGTAATGCTATTTTTAGCAAATTAGAATTATCCAAATTCTTTCCATAATCGCCAAAAGCAACTGCTCCAGCGTTTTTCATATCGTAAAGTTCTGCCAAATCTTTTCCTTCGCTATTTTTGGTCAAAGCCCCAATCGGATATAAATCGGTTGCTTTATTCTGCGCTTTTGATTTCACAAAATTTACTTGCGATTGATTATCTATAATCGGGTTGGAGTTGGGTTGCAATGCTATTGCCGTAAAACCACTTTTAGCAGCAACATTCAAACCATTTTCTATAGTTTCTCTTTCTTCAAATCCTGGTTCACCAAGACTTACGCTACTATCAAACCAACCTTGTGAAACATGAAGATTGTCTAATTTTAGTTCTTCAATTTTTTTTTCGTTTGAAAGTTTGGAACCAATTTTAGTCAAAATTCCGTTTTCAATTTGCAAATCGACTGTTTGGTTATGAAAAGAACTTTGTAAATCGATAATCTTGGCTTCTCTAATAATTAGTTTCATAGTTTTAATTTTTAGTCTATTTCACAAATTTTTGAATTAGTATTTCCAATACTAGAAAAAGCAAGGTTAAGAAAACAAACCATTTCCATATTGAAGTATCTTGGCGATCAAACTTTAAAGTATCAAAAACAGATTCGATTGATTCCACTATTTTGTAATTAGAAAGAGCATCAATGTTCGAATTGTCAATATTTCCTTCAGTTCTTGAATAGTTAAAACTAATGTTCTTGATTAATTTATTTTGATTAAAAACGCCATAATTTCCAGCTTCTTTTGAAAAATCATTAAACGTCATTTTGACTTTATTATTCAAAATTTGTTGTACCGGAATAAATTTTTCACCTGTTGCTTTTGAAGTGTTTTTGACTTCCAAAATTTCATCTTTTGCCAATTCGACATCCACTATAAACGGATTATTTTCGCCTATTTTCATCGCAACTACACCTGTTTTTTGGTCATTTTGTGCCATATTGTAAAATGTTGGTACAATTAATGGTGAATTCTGAAAATTAGAATTTGTTTTATTTAAAGCGGCTGCAAAAACATAAACAGTCGAAATTCCATTAGATTTTGCAGTCAAAAATGAGGATTGATCTTGGTAACTCAAAATTGCTGGTGTTGCACTTGAGATGGTAAAAGCACTTTTTGTATTTGGATACTGAAAATTGGTAATTTTTTTCTCAAAAACAGGCTGAAATAACGGATGATTAAAATGAATTTTGGTGATCATTTTTTCAGATGTAGAAACTGCTCCAAACTCCATGTTTGCTATGTTTGAAAGAAAGCTATTCAAATTAGTTAGTGAACTTTCTGTTGCCGGAATGACTACCAAATTTCCACCTTTTTCAACAAATGACTTTAAAGTTGTTTGCAAGGCTTGTGGAATTTCTTTTAGTTCATTTAGCACAATGGCATCTTGTTTTTCGAGATTATTGTAATCTAAATTTTCTATTGGAAAGTTTTTATATTCAAACTCATCGCTCGTATAAATTCTACTTAAAAAATTACTTTTTTCTGTTTTGCCAATGCTAATTAAATTTTTCTTTTTAGGTTTTGAAATGCTGAAATACAATTGATTATCATAATCCAAACCATTATCAGAGATTGAAAAATAGCCATTAAAATCTTCTTTCGGAATCGTAAAATTCATCGTTTTATTCTTCGATTCTAATTTAACCAATGTTTTAGCAACCAATTTTTCTTTGTTGTACAAACCAATCGGAATCTCTTTCAAATTATCGCCATAAGTTGTCAATTTGACACTAATTTCATAAAAATTATCCAGCGTTTGATTGATATAAACACTATCAATAGAAATATTATTTTTCTGTTCTGCTTTTGGAACTACAAACAAAGTATTCAAATCTTTATTGATGCTACTCAACTGTTTCGCTTCTAAACCCACTGCATCTGTAATAATCACAACATCTTTACCAAAGGCTGATTTTCTAGCTTTTATTTGATTGAGAATACTTTCTAAGTTGAAAGCAGTTGCACTGTATTTTAAATTTTGTAATTCTTTTTGAATCGATTTTATATCTGTATTCCAAAAATTTTCTGAATTGGTAAGTAACGAAAGATTCTGATTTTCAGGTGCATGTTCGAGTAAATCTTCAACAGCACGTTTTAGCAATTCACCTTTTTGACCTTTGGCTTGCATGCTATACGAATTGTCAAGAATGATATAAAGTTCGTTGGAAGCATTTTTACTATCTTTTGCCGTAAAAAAAGGTTGTGCAAATGCAATGATGACAAAGGCTAGTAACAATAAACGTGTTGCAAGAAGCAACCATTTTTTTAGTTTTGAACTTTTTCTGGTTTGAATAGAAAGTTCTTTTAGAATTTTAACGTTGGTAAAATATTCTTTTTTGAAACGGCGTAATTGAAATAAGTGAACCAGAATTGGAATAACCAATAAAAATAAGAAGTAGAGAATTTCTGGGTGTTTAAATTGCATTTTTTAATCTAAATTTTTGATTTTTTTTGGATTTTGTTTAGTGTGAAAAACTGAATAAATACATATTGATTCTTTGTCTACACAATAAATTATTTTGAATTTGCCTTCAATTAAATACCTAAAATCCTCATTTCTAAAATTTAATAACTCTTCCTTTTGTCCAATAAATGGAAATTCTTTTAAAGCTTTTGTTCGTATTATAATATTTGAAATTGTATTTTGAGAATGGCTTTCTCTAATTTTTTTCAATTGTTTTGTAGCAAAAATTGACCAAACTATTTTCATTCCCAAGAATCAATAAGTGTATCAACTTCTTCTTCTGTTAAAGTTTCGCCGATTAAATGTTGCTTATGTGAAATATCAATTGTTTTAGTAAATTCTTCTAAAGACATTGGTTTTTCAGTCTTTTTAGAAGTTTTATTAAAACTAATATTGATTACTTTTTCTAATTTATCAATAATCTTTACATCATTAATTTTTAGAAATTCTTCAATAAAATGTAATTTTTTCGCCTCTAAATCCATGTTTATAAACAATTAAAAATTAAACAGTGAAACAAATATAGTGTTTTATTTTTTCTTTGCTCTTTTTTTATTTTGTTCTCGCAACATATTTCGGTTAACCGAACCAGATGTTTTTTTCTTTGTTTTCGATGGACCACCGAGGTTTACTTTGGTGTTTTTCTTGGCTTTTTCATGAAAAGCACCTTCACCTTCTAATTTTGGTTTTTTGAGTAAAAACTTGATTTTTTCTTTGTCTTTTTCTGGTCCAATTAAAAGAGTAGAAATTTCAACTTCTTCTGGAAAAACTTCTGGGTTTAACTCTCGATTCATCAATAATTCTATCTCTATTTTGACTTCTTCTTCTCGAGTTGTATAAAAACTTATTGCAGTTCCATTGGCATCTGCACGACCAGTTCTACCAATTCTGTGCATGTATAATTCTGGTTCTTCTGGCATTTCAAAGTTGATAACGTGTGTGATATTTGAAATATCTAGACCACGCGCCATGACGTCTGTTGTGATTAGTCCTCGTAAGTTTCCTTCTTGAAAACTAGCCATCGTATTTAATCTGTAATTTTGAGATTTATTGGAGTGAATGATGCCAAATTGGCCTTCAAAATCAGCTTCAATTCGCTCATGAAGCATGTCGGAAATCTTTTTGTTATTGACAAAAACCAAAATTCGACTCATCGATTCATCATTTTGCAACAAATGTTTCAGTAAATTGATTTTGGTATTAAAATTTTGAACTTTATAAACTATTTGAGTAATATTTTCCAACGGTGTTCCAGATGCAGCAAGCGTAACTTCTTCAGGAAAATCGAAATAGTCATTCAAAACTTGATCTACTTCATCGGTCATAGTTGCCGAAAACAATATGTTTTGACGTTTGGTTTTCATCATCGATAAAATCGAGGTGATTTGTGGTCTAAAACCTAAATTAAGCATTTCATCAAATTCGTCAATAACCAATTTTTGAGTTTCATCAAATCGAATGTAAGCGTCTAACGCTAAGTCCATTACGCGTCCTGGTGTTCCTACTAAAATATCTATTCCATCAAAAACGGCTTTCTTTTGAGTGTTGATATTTACGCCACCATAAATTCCAAGAGTTTTAACCGACATGTATTTGGTTAATTTTTCAACTTCTTCGACTACTTGCACTACTAATTCACGTGTTGGAACTAAAATTACAATTTTAGGCGTATTAGTTGGTGTAAACTTGTAAAGTTTCAGCAATGGCAGTAAGTAGGCAAAAGTTTTTCCTGTTCCTGTTTGTGCAATTCCCATCATATCGCGACCTGACATAATCACGGCAAACGATTTTTCCTGAATAGGTGTTGGAGTTGTAAAACCCAATTCGTCTATTGCTTTTTGTACGGATTTTGGAAGATTGAATTGCTCAAAAGTGCTCATTTGCTTGAATTTTGTGCAAAGATAGGGTTTTTAAAATTGATTTTCTAGTGAGAAGTTTTTCATGGTTTTGATGGTTTACACGAATTTCACGAATTTGCACGAAAATGCATCTTTGTTAATTTCACAAATTGTAATTATTAATGAATTTGTGTAATTTTAAATTACATTTTTAATTCGTGAAAATTAGTGAAATTTTTGTATAAAAATAATCTAAAACTTTTCAAAAACGCCCAAACCAAATAATGCAAAATCGTATTTTACAGGATCATTTTTGTCTAGTAATCGCAAATTAGTATCGAGTTCTGAAAGTGCTTTTGCGTCGTTTTGTTTTCTTGAAAGTAATTCGAGTTTTCGAGCTACATTTCCAGAATGAACATCGAGCGGACAAGATAATTGTGAAGGTGAAATACTTTTCCAAATACCAAAATCAACACCTTTTTTATCTTGACGAACCATCCAACGAAGAAACATGTTGATACGCTTGGCAGCCGAATTGTTTAATGGATCAGAAATATGTTTTTGTGTTCGACTTTGATGTTGAACCTCAAAGAAAATTTGTTTGAAGTTTGAAATGCTTTTTTGCATAGAATCTTTTTCGGCATGATTTGAAAAAACAGCTTCTAATCCGTTGTTGTTAATGTAGATATTTTTTAAACAAAGAATAAACGTTTTAAAATCGCCTCCATTAAAAGTTCTATGTACAAAATTATCCAGTTTTTCAAGTTGGTATTCTTGATGATTTAGTACAAAATCGTAAGGTGAATTTCCCATCAAATCGATCATTTTTCTGGCGTTATTGATAATCATTTTGCGATTTCCCCAAGCAATTGTTGCCGCCAAAAAACCTGCAATTTCAATATCTTCTTTCAAAGAAAAAGCATGTGGAATTTGAATAGGATCTGATTCTATAAAAGTAGGATTGTTGTAAAGTTCTACTTTCTCATCAAGAAAAAATTTGAGGTCGTTTTTGTTCAAATTAATCATAAAAAGTTCTAAACACTAATTTTTCCATCAACCATCACTAATTTTCTATCAGCCATATTAGCTAATTCTTCGTTGTGTGTTACAATTACAAAAGTTTGGTCAAATTCGTCGCGAAGTTGAAAAAACAGTTTATGCAAATTTTCTGCCGAA
Source organism: Flavobacterium sp. (assembly GCF_044377315.1). Classification (GTDB taxonomy): domain Bacteria; phylum Bacteroidota; class Bacteroidia; order Flavobacteriales; family Flavobacteriaceae; genus Flavobacterium. Next base: position 65,434 of record NZ_JBILJG010000004.1, on the reverse strand, counting down.
GCCGTGTCTAAGTTTCCAGAAGGTTCATCAGCAAAAATAACGGCTGGTTTGTTTATCAAGGCTCTTGCAACTGCCACACGCTGTTGTTCGCCACCTGAAAGTTCATTTGGTTTGTGTGAAATTCTATGTGATAACCCCAGATATTCTAACAAACGTTTGGCTTCTTTTTCGGTTTCTGCTTTTTCTTTTCCTAAGATATAAGCTGGAATACATATATTTTCTAAAGCTGTAAATTCAGGTAATAATTGATGAAATTGAAAAATGAATCCCAAATGTTGATTTCTAAATTTTGAAATGGCCTTATCATTCATGTTTAAAACTTCTTCATTGTTTATGGTTAATGAAGTTCCGTTTTCAATTTTTGGCTTGTCTAATGTTCCAAGTATTTGAAGCAAAGTTGTTTTTCCAGCACCAGAAGCGCCTACAACTGAAACAATTTCACCTTTTTTTATATGTAAATCAACACCTTTTAATACGTGTAAACTATCGTAATATTTATGAATATTGTGGGCTTTTATCATCTTTTTATTTTTCACAAAGAAACAAAGTATTTCCTAAATTGTTTATAGGTATAAGAAATATTTATCGTTGTATAAATAATAAATAAACGTTAAATAAAATTATTTGTTTAAAGTTTTTGTAAATTTGTTGAACAAAATAATTTAATCTCATTGAGCCATGAACACACTAATTGAAAAAGAAATTTACGAATTGATTGGCGATAATCATCAAATGACATCGGCAGAAACACCCTTACGTCCAGATGCATTTGATAAATCAGATGCTGACAAAATGCAAACCATCGAAAAGCATTTCCATATAATCATGGAAGAAATGGGATTAGACATGACTGATGACAGTTTACAAGGAACACCACATCGTGTTGCTAAAATGTTTATTCAAGAAATTTTTTCGGGATTAAATCCAGCTAACAAGCCTAAAATTTCGGTTTTTGACAATAGTTACAACTATGATAAAATGTTGGTGGAAGCTAATATTAGTTTTAACTCAACTTGCGAACATCATTTTTTGCCAATAGTTGGAAAAGCTCATATTGGCTATGTTTCTAGCGGAAAAGTTATTGGATTGTCTAAGTTGAACAGAATAGTCGATTATTATTCTCGTCGTCCGCAAGTGCAAGAGCGTTTGATTATGCAGATATACAACGAATTGAAAACGGTTTTAGAAACAGATAATGTAATTGTTGTTATGGAAGCAACTCATTTATGTGTATCAAGTCGTGGGATTAAAGACGAATCTAGCTACACTTCTACAATTCAATATAGTGGAATTTTTAATGAAAAAGAAAATAGAAACGATTTTTTCAATATGATAAATCAACCAAAATAGTTTGGCATTTGTTTTGTATGGTATTTATTCAAATTTTTAAATTGGATAAAAAATGACAAATGAATTGCAAGTTGAATTCTTTCCCAAAGTTAAATCGCATAAAATGACGAAGTTAGTTGCGGGAATTTTTTTTGACTTGATAGGAATACTTTCCTATGTTTTTCCTGGATTTTCTGAAATTATTGATTTGATTTGGGCTCCAATTTCTGGACTTTTACTTGCCAAAATGTATAAAGGAAATACAGGTAAAATTGCAGGTGTTTTAGGATTCTTAGAAGAACTTATTCTCTTTACTGATATAATTCCTACATTTACAATTACTTGGATTTATACTTATATCATCAAAAAAGAAAACTAAAATTAAGTTGCTTCTCATTAAAATGCCAATCTGAAAAGGGTTGTTATTTTTATTTTTTTGAAAATGAATCAAAGTAATCGGCAATAAAACCAAGTTTCATGCTTCGTAACATTTTCTTTTCGAATGCCCAAAAGAAGTTGAATTGTCCAAAAATAAATCCAAATGTTACTAAAAGCACTTGGTAAAAAGGAAGAATTATAATTATATATAATGGAAAGTACAGCCAAACTGAAATTGTTTCTTTTGTAATTCCAAAAAATGCTAAAATAGGTTTTGCTATTAATGCAGAAGTAGAGCCTGTTAAGGCAAAAACGACAAATATAATAAGCATTTGCCAATTAGAAGTAATATTCCAGCGTTCTTTAAAATTTCCCATTAGTGTAAAAAGTAGTGCAAATTTAATTTATTTCTTAACGCGGAACAAATCCTGAAAGTTGTTGTTTGTAGGTTAATTGAAAATATATAAAATAATTGTAAATCAAATAGTTTACTTCGTAGCCATAATGCGCAAAAGGGTCGTAATTAATTTGCATTTCATATAAGTTTGGATTAAAAAGTTGTGGTTGCATCATGCGATTATTCCACTCATTTGCATATATTTTATTTCTAGTTTCAAGATAACTTTCTCCATAAAACCCTCTTGGTTGAGCTTGCGATGCTAACCATGTTGAAAATCCTGAATCAATTATAATGACTTCGTATTCTAGTTCATCATTAGCAATACGAATTGTATCCAAAACTTTTGCAGAATCATTTTCAGTTTTTTGGATTGTTCTAGAAGTTGTCGAACATCCAATAATAATGAGAAAAAGGAATAAAATTGAAAGTAGATTTTTCATCCGATTTATTTTTCATAAAATTCTGAAAAATAAGTAAATCAACTAAAATTTAATTTGTTTTTAACAAAAAAATGCCCGATAAAGAGATAATTTTTGTTGAATTATAATTAGTTAAATTACTTTCCTTCCAGATGTTTGTCCAATAAATCACCAATTCCACCAGATTTTTTGGTTACCACTGAAATAGCATCGCTAACCCCAACTTTTAAGTCGCCGTAATGGTTTAATGATTTATATATGAATACAATAATAATTTTGAACCTAAATTTCTAGTAACTTTCCCTGCTAATTCTTTTACTATAGTATTATTCAAATCGACAGGATTTTTTAGCCTAAAGTATTTCTTCTAGAGCACCTGTTTTTTCTCCTTTCACCATATCTTTTAAATCTTAAAGAATTGATCTTCGGTGCTTCTTCAATTTCAGCTTCATTTTGTTCGTTTGGCATTGAAGGATTGTTTATGGCTGTTTCTAAACCAAATTATCTTCTGTTTTTTAATAAATCTATTATCTGTTCTGCAAGTTCTGAACCAATTCTGTCTTGTGCTTCTAAAGTAGTGGCTCCAATGTGTGGAGTTAATGAAATTCTCGGGTGCATTAGAATTTGAATTTCAGGAGTTGGTTCGTTTTCAAAAACATCTAAACCAGCAAATAAAATTTTATCATTTTCTAAAGCTTCTATTAAAGCAACTTCATTAATAACGCCACCACGAGCACAATTTACAATTCCTACATTGTCTTTTAATAAAGCTATTTCTTCTTTATCAATCACATAACCTTCTTGAGCAGGAACGTGTAGAGTAATGAAATCGGAATGCTTAAATAAATCTTCAAGAGGTTCAGTGATAACATCAACATTTATGAATTGTCCGGTATAAAAATCAACTCTTATTTCGGCTTTACTAACAAATTTGTCGGCAGCAATTACTTTCATTCCAAGTCCAAGTGCCATTTTTGCTACTGCTTGACCAATTCTTCCAAAACCTATAATTCCTAAAGTTTTTCCACGAAGTTCGATGCCATTTGCATACGCTTTTTTTAAACCTTCAAAATTAGTATCACCTTCTAGAGGCATATTTCTGTTAGAATCATGTAAGAAACGAACACCTGTAAATAGATGTGCAAAAACTAATTCTGCCACACTTTCTGAGGAGGATGCTGGCGTGTTGATGACATGTTTTCCGTTTGCACGAGCATATTCTACATCTATATTATCCATTCCAACGCCACCACGACCAATTATTTTTAGGTTAGGACAAGCATCGATAATATCTTTACGAACTTTGGTTGCGCTTCGTACCAAAATTACATCAACATTGTTTGTATTGATAAAATTGGCAACTTGCTCTTGAGCTACTTTAGTAGTAATTACTTCAAATCCGCCTTTTTCAAGAGCTTTGATACCGCTTTTTGAAATTCCGTCGTTGGCTAATACTTTCATATAAAAGTTTATGAGTTTAAAAGTTTATGAGTTTAAAAGTTAAAACTCAATTAATATATTTAGTTTTAAAATTTAGATGTTTTTTTCAAGTGCTTGCATTATATCTACCAATATTTGAACACTTTCTATTGGTAAGGCATTGTACATTGAAGCACGATAACCACCAACAGAACGATGTCCTGGTAAGCCAGAAATTCCAGCTTCTTTACACATTTTATCAAAAATAGGTGCTTGGTTTTCATTGTTTAATAAAAACGTGGCGTTCATAATACTTCTATCATCAATGGCTGCAGCTCCTTTAAATAATGGATTTCTATCGATTTCAGTGTATAATAAATTAGCTTTAGCTTCATTGATTTTTTCAATAGCAGCAATTCCACCAAGGTTTTTCAACCATTGTAAAGTTAAAAGCGATGCATAAATAGAAAAAACAGGTGGCGTATTGTACATACTTTCTGCTTTAATATGTTTTTCATAATCTAACATGCTTGGAATATATCTTCCAGATTTTCCTAAAATTTCTTCTTTTACAACTACTAAAGTTGCTCCAGCAGGCCCCATATTTTTTTGAGCTCCAGCATAAATCAAATCAAATTTTGAAAAATCTAAAGTTCTTGAAAAAATATCCGAACTCATATCGCAAACCACAGGAACATTTGTTTGTGGAAATGACTTCATTTGCGTTCCAAAAATGGTATTATTACTTGTACAATGAAAATAAGATGCGTCTTCAGGAACAGAATAACCTTTTGGAATATGATTGTAATTTTGCTCTTTTGAAGAAGCGACAATTACAGTTTCACCATAATGTTTGGCTTCTTTTATAGCATTATTTGCCCATGTTCCAGAATCTAGATAAGCAGCTTTTCCGTCAGTTTTCATTAAGTTATAGGGAACCATCAAGAATTCTAAACTGGCTCCACCAGCTAGAAACAATGCTTGATATCCTTTTCCTTCTAATCCTAAAAGTTCTAAAACTAAAGCTCTTGCTTCGTCCATAACGGCAACAAAATCTTTGCTTCTATGCGAAATTTCTAAAATAGATAAATCGGAATTATTAAAATTTAAAATGGCTTGCGCTGATTTTTCAAAGACTTCTTGCGGAAGAATACATGGTCCAGCGCTATAGTTGTGTTTTTTCATTGTTTAGGTAAAGCAAATTTAAGGTGCAAATTTCGTAAATAGCCTACGAAAAAGCGATTAGAATTTGGCAATAATTGGGTTATATTATTAACGAAATCGTTATAGTTTGTAATAATATTTGAGAATTAATAATCATATTTCCTTTAAAAATGCTAAAGTATCAACATTGTCGGCATAATCCCAAAGATTTGGTTTTTGAGTTTCACCAAAAGCGATGGAATTTTTAACAATATCTTTAGAAACAATACATTGTATTTGTTCGGAATCTTTTTCTAATTGGTTTTTAATTTCATTTAAACTTTCATAATATTCGTAAAAAACAGACGAAATAGGAGAGGCATAGCTCGAATCTTCTTTCAAAGTTAAAAATTCGTTATCTAACAATTTGAAGTTGCTCATTAAGAAAACAGCTTTATTATAATCGTAATTATTTGAATATTTTTCGTAAAAAATTACATCTTTATATTCGTAAATAGCTTTAAAAAATGGTTGAAAATTATAGTTTTTGGGTACAAACAATTTAGAAACATTGCGACAACCTAAACCAAAATATCTAAAAATATCTTCTCCAAGATTAACCAAATCTTTATGTGTTTCATTTCCAGTTAAAACGGCAACGGAATTTCTATTTTTTCTAATAATTCTTGGTTTGTCTTTGAAATAAAATTCAAAATAACGAGCGGTATTATTGCTTCCGGTTGCAATTACAGCATCAAAATTTTCTAATTTTCCATCGGTAAAAGTGATGCGATTTTCAATTTCAGGATTTACTGAAATTAAATAGTTAGCTAAAAATTTAATTAAATGTTGATCATTTGATGAAGTCTTAACCAAAACTTTATGACCCGAAATCAAAACGGAAAGAAAATCATGAAATCCAACAAGTGGAATGTTTCCAGCAAGAACCAATCCAACGGTTTTTGGTTCGATATTGGATAAATCGTATTGAGAAAGCCATTTGTCCAAATTTTCTTCAGTCAATGCCTTAGACCAAGAGTTTATGGCAAAATAAACTTGTTCCTTTGTAAACCAACCATTATGTGATTGCGAAAGTTCAATTAAATTTATAAAATTATCATAAAACAAATCATTGCATAAAACGTTTGCTTTTTTAGTGTTATTGTCCAACGAAAATTGGCTTAGAAACATACCTAATTCTACAAAAGCGTTATTTTTTTCTTTTTGTAACATTTGTTTATTTGTATATGAATGGTTTTGATTGTAATTTTGTACAAAATTAATAATAAGTAAATAGGAATAAGTAAATAGTTGAAAAAGTTATGCGTTTTTTTTAACTCATAAACTTTTAAACTTTTAAACTCATAAACTTTAAATATGGCAATAATAATAACAGACGAATGTATCAATTGTGGTGCTTGTGAGCCAGAATGCCCAAACACTGCAATATATGAAGGTGCAGACGATTGGAGATACAAAGATGGAACAAAGTTAAGAGGAAAAGTTATTCTTCCAGACGGAACGGAGGTAGATGCTGATGCACCTCAAACTCCAGTTTCGGATGATTTATATTACATCGTTCCTGGTAAATGTACCGAATGTAAAGGTTTTCATGAAGAGCCCCAATGCGCTGCTGTTTGCCCTGTAGATTGTTGTATTCTAGATGAAAATCATGTTGAAAATGAAGAAACACTTCTTAATCGACAATCATTTTTGCACAACGAATAAAACTCTTTTCAGTTAATTTTACATTAAAAAGTGTTTTTTATCGATAAAAAAATACATTTTTAAGGTGTCTTTTAACAAAAATAAATTATTTTTGTTAAAAGATTATAATAAATGAAAAGGAATTTCACTTTATTTTTTTTATTTATTTCACTCCATTTGTTTTCGCAAAGTGTCGAAAAAACTATCATTGTAAAAGATATTGATAGCAATCAACCTATACAAGATGCTACTGTTTATGTTGTTAAAAGCAAGCAAACACTATTGAGTAATTCTGAAGGTATTGCCACTTTTGAATTAAAAGGCGGTTCTAATCTTATTATATCACATACTTCTTATTTAGAATCTACAGTTAGAACTTCCGTTTTAAAAGAAAAAGAGAATGTTATCTATTTAAAAAGTAATCTGAATGATTTGGATGAAATTATCTTAAGCAAGCAACATCCACAAAAAGTTTTAAAATCATTAATTAGAAATTCTGTTAATCAACTTATTGCTCCTGTAAGACTAAAAGTATATTCAAGAGAGTTTTTTAAGTTAAATGGAAGTTATTCTTATTATACAGATGGATTGATGAATTTTCAAATTTTTAGTAAATCAAAAGATTTTAAATCTACTATTTTAGTTGAACAAAATCGTTCTTTTGGTCTAGTAGAGGAAGAAATAAATAATAATTTATTGGGTTATAATTTTAATAACATAATGGAAAATTATTATAACTTCAAATACCTAAATGCATTATTAGAACCAAAGGCTCTTAAAGAGTATGATTTTTTGATAAAAGTTTATTCTTCCAATAAAGAGTATTATGTAATTTCGGCAAAGCCACTAAATAATGCTGTAGGTTTACTTGATGATTTCGAAGTTGTATATAATCCTGAAAAGAAATTGATAATTGAAGTTAGCTCGGTTATTTCTCCAATGACTTTGGCTAAAGTTAAAAATAAAACCACTCTAGGTTCTAAAAATATTTACAAGTCAATTTTCAAAACTATATACAGAATAGATGGTTCTGATTATTATTTGATGTCATCGAAAGAGGAAATTGGTTTTGAACGAGTTGATAAAAACAGAACAACCGAAATTGAAGTTAGAAATTATTTTGTAACCACTAATTTTAGCAATCAAAATTATAGTTTCGAAGAAAGTGATGTTTTTAAAGACAAAAATCTTTTTAATAAAAAAAATAAAATTTTAACTGATTATTGGACAGATTCTGGTCTTGTTCCAACCGATGAAGAGTTCGAAATTATTAAAAGTATAGAGCTTAGACAAGAATAAATTCTATTCAATAATAGACAATTTCTTACCCTTTTGAAACTTGGTTATAATACGTTATATTTGCACACTTTTATAAATAAAACGTACTAATGAAACGCTTTTGCGTTACATTTCACCAAATAAAAAAAATATCAAAAAGATATGAAAGCAGGAATTGTAGGATTACCAAACGTAGGAAAATCAACTTTATTTAATTGTTTATCAAATGCTAAGGCGCAAAGTGCTAACTTTCCGTTTTGTACCATCGAGCCAAATATTGGCGTGGTAAATGTACCAGACCCGAGAATTGTTCGTTTAGAAGAACTGGTAAAACCACAGGCCGTACAAATGGCGACTGTTGATATTGTTGACATTGCTGGATTGGTAAAAGGAGCAAGTAAAGGAGAAGGTTTAGGAAATCAATTTCTTGGAAATATTAGAGAATGTAATGCGATTATTCACGTTTTGCGTTGTTTTGATAACGATAATATTGTACACGTTGGTGGAAATGTAAATCCAATTCGCGATAAGGAAACGATTGATATCGAGTTGCAATTAAAGGACTTAGAAACAGTTGAAAAACGTTTAGAAAAAGTAAATCGTGCTGCCAAAACTGGAAATAAAGAAGCACAAGTTGAAAAAGCACTTTTAGATAGAATTCGTGAAGCTTTATTACAAGCAAAATCGGCAAGAACAGTTGTTGCTCAAAATCAAGATGAAGAAGAATTGATGCAAGATTTTCAATTAATTACTAACAAACCAGTACTTTATGTTTGTAATGTTGACGAAAATTCAGCCGTAAGCGGAAACAAATATGTTGACCAAGTTCGTGAATTAGTAAAAGACGAAGATGCCGAAGTTATCATACTTTCAGTAGGAGCAGAAGCAGATATCACCGAATTAGAAAGCTACGAAGAAAGACAAGTTTTTTTAGAAGATATGGGATTGACAGAACCGGGTTCGGCTGTTTTAATTCGTGCAGCATACAAACTCTTGAAATTACAAACATATTTCACTGCTGGTGTAAAAGAAGTTCGTGCTTGGACAATTAACATTGGCGATACAGCACCAAAAGCAGCAGGAGTAATCCACACCGATTTCGAAAAAGGATTCATCCGTGCTGAGGTTATTGCATTTGAAGATTATTCTGCATTAGGTTCTGAATCAAAATGTAAAGAAGCCGGAAAACTAAGAGTAGAAGGAAAAGAATACATCGTTAAAGATGGTGATGTAATGCATTTTCGTTTTAATGTGTAGTTAATTTTTTATGAATTTTAAAAGTATCAACTTAATTTTATTTTTGCTTGCAACTAATTTTTTTTACTCACAGAGTTTTGAAAAAATTGATAGTTTAGTTGATTCATATCCAAAAGTTTTTATTAAAATTGATGATTTAGTTTTAAAAATTAATTCAGATTTTTCTTCAGAATCTGAAAGAGCGAGAGCTGCTTTTTATTGGATTTGCAAAAATATTAGTTATGATGTTGAGTTTTCAAATAAACTTAAGTCTCAAAATATTCAAGCATTCTCGTATAAGACAGATAAAGAGTTAATCGAAAAAGATAAAAAATTTAATTCAGATTTAGCTTTATCTACTTTTAATAAAAAGATAGCTGTTTGTTATGGATATTCTGCATTGTATAATGAATTAGCAAATAAATTAGGAATAGAATGTAAATTAATTAGAGGAAACTTAAAAAGTGATCCTTCACAAATTGGTAGCAAGTTAGAAACAAATCATGGTTGGAATGTAGTTAAGATTAATGGGGAATGGAAATTCGTGGATTGTACACTTGCTGCTGGAAATATTTCATCAAAGACAGGTCAGTTTGTTTTTAATTACAATGACATTTATTTTTTTACTGAACCAAAATTATTTTTTTTAAATCATTATCCTGATGATGAAAAATGGTTGTTAATTAATGATAAATCGAAAGTTGATTACATTAATTTACCAATATATTTTCCAGATTTTATAAAAAATGAGTCTAAGTTGATGCTTCCTGATTTTGGAGTTTTTACAGATGAAGAGATTTTTGATATAAAGTTTGTTGATTTCAATATTGATGATGATTACTTAGAATATAGATTTAGTGGTGACATAAAAAATGAGTATGTTGAATTTGATATAAAACCATCTAATTATACTATTTCTCTTAAAAATAAAGGGAATCAATCATTGCTATTATTTATTAATCGAAAGATAATTGCTGGTTACAACATAATAGTAAAGTAGCTTTATAAATTACCTTGAACAATCTTGGTTTCTACATTCCATTTTTTGTCAAAAACATTCTTAATAACTTTGATAAATATCATTTTAAAAACACTTCGAAATTCACTACATTAGCACAAATTCGATTTTTTAAAAATGGCAGACGAAACTAAATACGACGAAGACAATATACGCTCACTCGATTGGAAAGAACACATCCGAATGCGTCCCGGAATGTACATTGGGAAACTCGGTGACGGTTCATCTCCAGATGATGGAATTTATATTTTACTAAAAGAAGTAATCGATAACTGCATCGACGAATTTGTTATGGGTGCAGGAAAAGTTATCGAAGTAACTATCAAAGATAAACTAGTAACCGTTCGCGATTACGGTCGTGGAATTCCTTTAGGAAAAGTCGTTGACGTAGTTTCCAAAATGAATACTGGTGGAAAGTACGATTCTAAAGCGTTTAAAAAATCGGTTGGTTTAAATGGTGTTGGTACCAAAGCGGTGAATGCTTTGTCTAATTATTTTCGTGTGGAATCGGTTCGTGATAACCAACAAAAAGCTGCTGAATTCTCCGAAGGAAATCTTCAATTAGAAGAAGAAATTGTTGAATCAACCAAGCGAAAAGGAACAAAAGTTGCTTTCATCGCTGACGAAGCTATTTTCAAAAATTATAAATACCGAAATGAGTATATTATCAAAATGCTCAAAAATTATTGTTATCTAAATCGCGGATTAACAATATATTACAACGGTGAAAAATACCTTTCGGAATTTGGATTAAAAGATTTATTAGAAGAAACCATTACTGAAGAAGATATGCAATATCCAATTATTCATCTTGAAGGTGAAGATATTGAAATTGCACTAACACACAGTAAATCACAATATTCCGAAGAATACCATTCGTTTGTAAATGGTCAAAATACAACGCAAGGTGGTACGCACTTAAACGCCTTTCGTGAAGCTATTGTAAAAACCATTCGTGAGTATTACAACAAAGGTTTTGAAGCATCCGATATTCGTAAATCAATCGTTTCTGCGGTTTCCATAAAAGTGGAAGAACCCGTTTTCGAATCGCAAACCAAAACCAAATTGGGTTCTAACGATGTTGGTCCGAATGGTCCGACGGTTCGAACCTTCATTCATGATTTTATTACAACCAAATTAGATAATTTTTTACATAAAAATCCAGAAGTTGCTGATTCGCTTTTACGTAAAATTTTACAAGCTGAACGTGAACGTAAAGAGCTTTCGGGAATAAGAAAATTAGCCAAAGACAGAGCGAAGAAATCAAGCTTACACAATAAAAAATTGCGTGATTGTCGTGTGCATTTAACCGATGCTAAAAATCCAAGAAGTTTAGAAAGTACACTTTTCATTACCGAGGGTGATTCTGCTTCGGGTTCGATTACCAAAAGCCGTGATGTAAATACTCAAGCCGTTTTCAGTTTGCGTGGTAAACCTCTGAATTCTTATGGAATGTCGAAGAAAATTGTGTACGAAAACGAAGAATTCAATTTGCTTCAAGCAGCATTAGATATTGAAGAAAGCATCGAAGATTTACGCTATAATAACATCGTAATTGCCACCGATGCTGATGTCGATGGAATGCACATTCGTTTGTTATTGATTACCTTTTTCCTTCAATTTTTCCCAGAAATGATTAAAGAAGGACATTTGTATATTTTGCAAACGCCATTATTCCGTGTTCGAAATAAAAAAGAAACCATCTATTGCTATTCAGACGAAGAGCGAAGAGATGCGATTGAAAAACTAAAACCAAAACCAGAAATAACCCGATTTAAAGGATTGGGAGAAATTTCTCCAGATGAGTTCAAGAATTTCATTGGAGAAAGCATTCGATTAGATCCTGTGATGTTAGATAAAGCTACGTCAATTGAAACGTTGTTAGAATTCTATATGGGTAAAAACACACCAGACAGACAGACGTTCATTATCAATAATCTGAAAGTCGAATTGGATAAGGAGTTGGTGGAGAAATGATGGTAGCACAAAGTTTTACAATGTAAAGCACAAAGTCACACTACGAATTTTTAAAGCATAGAGAAACTTTGTGAAAACTTAGCGTAGCATTGTGCTAAAAAATAAAATATGCAAGAAGAAAATGAAATAAGTCGAATCATTTTAGATTGTGCTTTTAAAGTACATACCAAACTTGGTTCAGGTTTATTAGAAAAAGTTTACAGAGAATGTTTGGCTTATGAACTTGCAAATTGCGGATTAGAAGTTGAGCAAGAAAAAGCTTTTCCAGTAATTTATGATGAAATAAAATTTGATTGCGGTTATAGAGTTGACATAATTGTAAATAAAAAAGTTATAATTGAATTAAAAGTTGTTGAAGATTTTACAATTGAACATACCGCTCAATGTTTAACTTATATGCGACTTTCAGATTGTAAATTAGGCTTGCTATTAAATTTTTATAAAAGATCATTGAAAGATGGTATTAAAAGAGTGATATTATAAACATTGTGAAACTTTGTGCAAAACATTGTGAAACTCTGTGATACTAAAAAAAAATTGTGAAACATTGTGAAAACTTTGAGTAACATAGGGCTACAAAAAATATGAAAGACGAAGAAGAAGATAACATTAACGAAGAAGAAACTAACGACGAGTTAGACGATTCAACCAACGATGAAAGTATAGACGAAGGCTTTGAGGACATAGTTTCAAGAGGCGGAAATCATTTTTACGAAAACGACGAGAATCCAGAAGATACCATTACCAAAGTTACAGGAATGTACAAAGAGTGGTTTTTGGATTACGCTTCCTATGTAATTCTTGAGCGTGCTGTGCCTGCGATTGAAGATGGTTTCAAGCCAGTGCAACGTCGTATTATGCACTCATTGAAAGAGTTGGATGATGGTCGTTACAATAAAGTTGCCAATGTCGTTGGACACACCATGCAGTATCATCCACACGGAGATGCGAGTATTGGTGATGCTATGGTGCAAATTGGTCAGAAAGAATTGTTGATTGACTGTCAAGGAAACTGGGGAAATATTCTAACCGGAGATAGCGCTGCGGCTTCAAGATATATTGAAGCACGTTTGTCAAAATTTGCTTTAGAAGTTTTGTATTCGCCAAAAATTACTGATTGGGGAATGTCGTATGATGGTCGTCGTGCCGAACCGAATAATCTTCCAGTAAAGTTCCCATTGCTTTTGGCTCAAGGTGCAGAAGGAATTGCGGTTGGACTTTCTACTAAAGTGTTGCCACACAATTTTAATGAACTGATTGATGCTTCGATTAAAATTTTAAAAGGAAAACCTTTTACATTATACCCAGATTTTCAAACTGCTGGTATTGCTGATGTTTCTAATTATAACGATGGTTTGCGTGGCGGACGAGTTCGTGTTCGTGCTAAAATTTCGCAATTTGATAAACAAACATTGGTAATTACTCAAATTCCGTTTTCAACCAATACATCGACTTTGATTGATAGTATTTTGAAAGCCAACGAAAAAGGTAAAATCAAAATCAAGAAAATTGAAGACAATACAGCTGCAGAAGTTGAGATTTTAATTCATTTATTTCCAGGGGTTTCTCCAGACAAAACAATTGATGCTTTGTATGCTTTCACGGCTTGCGAAACATCTGTGGCGCCTTTGGGTTGTGTTATTGAAGATAACAAACCGTTGTTCATTGGAGTTTCTGATATGCTGAAAATTTCGACAGATAGAACGGTTGAATTATTAAAGAAAGAACTCGAAATTCAATTAGAAGAACTTAAAAATAAATGGCATTTTTCTACTTTAGAAAAGATTTTCATTCGTGAAGAAATGTATATTGATTTCAAATTGTATTCTGATAGAGAATCGCTTTACGAATACATGTACAAACGATTTGAGCCATTCAAAAAATCATTTGTAAGAGAGATTGAAGACGACGATTTGCAAAAATTAACGCAAATTCCAATGATTCGTATAACGCGTTTCGATTCAGATAAAGCGGATGATTTTATTGCCAAATTGGAAGACGAAATGAAAGAAGTGCAACATCATTTAGATAATCTAATTGATTTTGCCATTGATTATTTTGCCAAATTAAAAGAGAAATACGGAAAAGGTCGCGAGCGTCAAACCGAGTTAAGAAGTTTTGAAAATATTGAAGCTACAAAGGTAGTTTTGAGAAATACAAAACTATACGTAAACAAAGAAGAAGGTTTCTTTGGAACTGGTTTAAAAAAAGATGAATATGTAGCCGATTGTTCTGATATTGATGATGTTATTGTTTTCTTGCGTGATGGAAAAATGATGGTAGCCAAAGTTGACGATAAAAAATTTGTTGGAAAAGATATTATTCACATTGCCGTTTTTGATAAAAATGACAAGCGAACTATTTACAATATGATGTATCGTGATGGTAAAAATGGTTCGACTTTTATAAAACGTTTTAATGTTTCTGGAGTTACTCGTGATAAATTTTACGATTTAACACAAGAAAAACCAGGTTCTCAAGTATTATATTTTTCTGCCAATCCAAATGGAGAAGCCGAAACAATTACCATTTTACTCCGTCAAGTAGGTAGCGTTAAAAAATTGAAATGGGATTTAGATTTTGCCGATATTGCCATAAAAGGTAGAGCTTCAAGAGGAAATACCGTTACCAAATATCCTATCAAGAAAATAGAGTTGAAGGAAAAAGGAATTTCAACTTTACGTCCGAGAAAAGTTTGGTTTGATGATACAGTTCAACGTTTGAATGTTGATGGAAGAGGAGAGTTGTTGGGTGAATTCAGACCAAATGACAGACTCTTGATTATCAATCAATCTGGAAAATTGAAAACAATTATTCCAGAATTGACAACACATTTTGATGAAGATATGATTGTGTTGGAGAAATGGCATCCTAAAAAACCTATTTCTACCATTTATTATGATGGAGAAAAAGAGCGATATTTTGTAAAACGCTTTTTGGTTGAAAACGAAAATAAAGAAGAGATTTTTATCACCGAACACGAAAAATCACAATTAGAAATTGTTTCTACCGATTGGCGTCCAATTGCTGAAATTATTTTTGCAAAAGTAAAAGGTGTTCAAAAAGAAAATCAAACTATTGATTTAGAGCAATTTATTGCGGTCAAAGGCATAAAAGCTATTGGAAATCAATTGACGACTGATAAATTAAAACAAGTTAATCTTTTAGAGCCATTGCCTTATGAAGAACCTTTTATAGAAGCTCCAGAGGAGATGAAAGTTTCTGTTGAAGATAATGTAACTGAAGATATTCAAACAGAATTAGACGAAGATGGACAAATTACTTTAAGTTTGGAATAAAAGTGAAGAAATATTTTGAAAATCATTATGTAAAGTATAAATTTGCACTATGATTTTAAAATAATTATACTGTGTCAAAAAAGCAAATAAAATATTCAAAAGCTACAAATGACAATTTGAATGTAGTAAATGAACCTGTAATGGCATATTCTTCATTTGTATCAACTAGTTTTTGGAAGTCAATTGTGTCAGGTATTTCTGTACCTATCAATAAATTGACTTCTTTAGAGAAAATGGAATTGTTAGAAAAAGGTATCAAAAAATCTGATTTAGAAAATTTTAAATTAAAAGCTCATCTAGATTATGATAAATTATCCCAAGCACTTTCTGTAACAAGAGCTACTTTAATAAATAATAAGTCAGATTTTTATAGTGAAGGTATTTCTGAGAGAATTTTGGCACTTACAGATTTATATTCTTATGGTTATGAGGTTTTTGAAGACGAAGAAAAGTTTAATTCTTGGTTATTTACATCAAATAAATCTTTAGGGAATAAAAAACCTTTTGATATAATTGATAATCAATTTGGTAGAGAAGAAATAAAAAACATTATAGGCAGAATTGAACACGGTATTTACTCTTAAATATGTTAGTATATAGAATAACCAAAGAACAATATGCAAACGATTTAAGTGGTTATGGTGCAAAATTGTATGGAGGAAGATGGAATTTAATTGGCTCTCCGTGTCTTTATACTTCACAAAGTAGAGCTTTAGCTTTGCTTGAATATTCTGTAAATGTAAACATAGATTTTATGCCTTCGAGGTTGTTTTTTTCAATTATTGAAATTAATGATCATCTAATTGAGTTTATCGATAAGAAAGATTTACCACCTATTTGGAATTCAATTCCTTCCAGTTCTTCAACTAAAATTTTCGGTTCAGAAAAATTGAGTAATTCAAATTTTCCAATTCTTCGTTTGCCTTCTGTTGTAATTTCTAATGAATATAATTTTATAATTAATCCATTAAAAATTGATTCTGAAGGTATGAAAATCATCAATATTGAAGAATACGAATTCGATTTTAGAATAAAAAAATAAAAATTTTTAAATATTTTAAAAAATTAAATAATGCCTACATTTCCATCCGATATTGAGATTGCTCAAAATGCAACTTTACAGCACATTAGAAAAATTGCTGAAAAAATAAATATTCAAGAGGACGATTTAGAATACTATGGAAAGTATAAAGCCAAATTGCCTTCAAAACTTCAAGCGGAAAATCCTAAAGGAAAATTAATTTTGGTTTCTGCAATGTCGCCTACCAAATATGGAGAAGGAAAAACTACCATGTCTATTGGTTTGACAGACGGGTTGAATTACATTGGTAAAAAAGCAATTGCAGTTTTGCGAGAACCATCGCTTGGACCCGTTTTTGGAATGAAAGGTGGCGCTGCTGGTGGCGGTTATGCTCAAGTTGTTCCTATGGAAGATATTAATCTGCATTTTACAGGTGATTTTTCTGCAATTGAAAAAGCCAATAACTTACTTTCTGCCATTATCGATAATAATCTGCAAAACCCTAAGTTTTCTTTGAATTTAGACCCAAAATCTATTACTTGGAAACGTGTGATGGATGTGAATGATCGTTCGCTACGTCAAATAATAATTGGAGTTGGTGCCAAAGCAAATGGAATAATGCGTGAAGATGGGTTCAATATAACACCCGCTTCTGAAGTTATGGCAATTCTTTGTTTGTCTAAAGATTTAGAGGATTTGAAATTCCGTTTAGGAAATATTTTTGTTGGAAAAACTTTTGATGGGAAAGCGATTTTTGCAAGAGATTTGAAAGTAGTAGGAGCGATGGCGGTTTTGCTAAAAGATGCCTTAAAACCTAATTTAGTGCAAACCTTAGAAGGAAACCCAGCAATTCTTCATGGTGGACCATTTGCAAGTATTGCACAAGGAACCAATACAGTAATCGCTACTAAAACTGGACTTTCTCTTGGTGACTTTGTAGTTACTGAAGCTGGATTTGGTGCCGATTTGGGCGCTGAAAAATTCTTCCATATAAAATGTGCTCAAAG
Source organism: Flavobacterium sp. (assembly GCF_044377315.1). Classification (GTDB taxonomy): domain Bacteria; phylum Bacteroidota; class Bacteroidia; order Flavobacteriales; family Flavobacteriaceae; genus Flavobacterium. The sequence continues at coordinate 47,803 of NZ_JBILJG010000004.1, read as the reverse complement.
TGGTTTGAAACCCGATGCGGTTGTTTTAGTTGCAACCTTGAAAGCAATTAAGTATCACGCAGGAATGAGCGATTATGAATTGAAAGTTCCTAATGTATCAGCTATTGAAAATGGTTTTTGTAATTTAGAAAAACATATTGAAAATATTCAGAAATTTGGAATCAATCCTGTCGTTTGCATCAACGCTTTTCCTGAAGATACTAATGAGGAATATGATAAATTGAAAGAATTGTGCTTAACAAAAGGTGTAACTGCAATTGTAAGTACATCTTTTGTTGAAGGTGGCAAAGGTTCGGCAAGACTAGCTGAAAAAGTGGTAGAAGAAATTAATAAAGGCAAGGTAAACTACAAAAGTTTGTATAAAAAATCAGATTCGATTGAATATAAGATAAATTGTGTTGCCAAAGAAGTTTATGGTGCCAATTCTGTTGAATTTTCTTCTAAATCTAGAGCACAATTGAAGATGATAAATGATTTAGGTTTTAATGAATTTTCGGTTTGTATGGCCAAAACACCAGCCAGTTTTTCTGATAATGAGAAGCTCATTGGAAGACCTACGAATTTTGACATAACAGTAAGAGAATTCGAAATAGCCAGTGGTGCAGGATTTATAGTTCCATTGCTTGGAGATGTAATGAGAATGCCTGGATTACCAGCTGTTCCAAATGCTGAAAGAATAGATATTGACAATGATGGTAGAATAACAGGATTGTCATAAAAAAAACGCTTCGATAGTCTCGAAGCGTTTAATTTATATCAAAGTAAAACTAGATTAGTTTATAGAACCTTCTAAGTCCGCTCCAGCTTTAAATTTCACTACATTTTTTGCAGCAATTTTGATAGTTTTTCCTGTTTGAGGATTTCTTCCGTCTCTAGCCGCTCTTTTAGAAACTGACCATGATCCGAAACCTACTAAAGATACTCTTCCACCTTTTTTCAAAGTACCACCTACGTTTCCTAAAAATGATTCTAATGCTAATTTAGCTGCAGCTTTAGTAATTCCAGCATCGGCAGCAATAGCGTCGATTAATTCTGATTTGTTCATAATAATAGTTTTTAATTGTTGGTTAAACATTTTTTTGTTAATCACACAAATTTAGTAGAAAATATAATCCTCGCAAGTGATTAATATCGTTTTCACTCATTTTGTTGATAAATCATAGCTTTTGTTGATAAACCCAGCTTTTTAGAGTTGTATTTTTACCATTATTTAACAAAATCATGGTCTCACAAAGCTTTAATTGTATTCAAAAATGTAATCCCGTTTAGCAAATCTGCAATTTTCATCTGCTTTTTTCCAGGAAATTGGAGGCTTAAAACCTCAATAAAGCCATCTTGTACAGCAATTTTTAATTCTTTTTTGGTGAAAATGATTGTTCCAATAGCAAATGAATGATTTTCTAAACTTAATTTTGCTTCATAAATTTTCACACTCCATTCTTCATTACCATCTTTAAACAAACACCAAGCTGCTGGATAAGGGGATAACCCAAGAATTAGATTAAGAATTTGTTTTCCTGAAACATTCCAATCAATTTTGCAATTCTCCCGATTGAGTTTATAAGCCGTTTTTATACTACTTGAATCTTTTTGAATGGTTGTAGTAACATTGCCACCTCCGATTAAAGCTAATGTTTCGACAACAGCTTCACTTCCTATTTTCAGTAATCTATCATGTAATTCTCTAGCGTTTTCGATTTCATAAATTGGTGTTTCTTTGCTCAAAATCATGGCACCTGTGTCAATTTTATCATCTATAAAGAAAGTCGTAACTCCGGTTTTAGTTTCTCCATTAATAATAGCCCAGTTTATTGGTGCTGCTCCACGATAATTGGGTAGCAACGATGCATGTAGATTAAAAGTTCCTAGTTTTGGCATTTTCCAAACAACTTCTGGCAACATTCTGAAAGCCACAACAACTTGTAAATTAGCATTCAAACTTTTTAATTCAGCTAAAAAAGTTTCGTCTTTTAAATTGGTTGGTTGCAAAAGTTTTAAATTATTTTCTAAAGCATATTCTTTGACAGCCGAATATTTTATTTTCTGACCGCGACCTGCTGGCTTATCTGCTGCCGTTAGCACTCCTACAACTTCATAATTATTTTTGATTATGGTGTCCAAAATGCCTACGGCGAATTCAGGTGTTCCCATAAATACGATTCTTAGTTTTTCCATTAATTTTAAGAGTTTTCGACTTGTTCGCCTTAGCGAAACTAATCTCAGTTTTATTTAAGTGAATATAGATTGTTTGGTTTTACAATAACAATATCTTTTTCCAATAAATCTTGAAGCGCAAAGATAACATCGTCTTTGGGTAATTTGGTCATTTTTTGAATAGCTCTCGAATTTAATTCTTGTATTTTTAACAAACTAATAATTTTTTCAGCAATTGACTTTGTACTTTTCTTAGGTACTGCTTTAGCAACACAATACGAGCAAATGCCACAATCTTCTTCTTTAATTTCACCAAAATAACGCAACAACAATTTGCTCTTGCAAGTATTTTTTTCCTTTATATAGTACAAAACCGATTTTAACTGATGTGTTTTCAATTGATTTTGGGCTTCCAAGAATTTTGAAACACGATTTATGGTTTTTTCGTCCTCGCGAACTTCATTAAAAACTATTGTAGCGTCATTATTTTTAGCGATATATTCAATAATATATTTTTCTTTCAACTTTTTTAAAACGGCCAAAACTTGATTTTCTGCTGAATTGGATTTTTTAGCAATCAATTGAAGATTGAAAGCTGTTAAGGTTTCATAAATTCCGGGATAAGTTCGTAAAATGGCTAAAATAATTTCTTCATCTTGCGGATTCAAACTCATATATCTAATGACTTCTTTACTTTCGATGATAAATTGTAACGAAATCTTTTCTGAAAATTCTTGCGAAAGAGAGATAATACCTTGTCTATCCAAAAACTGCATAGTATTATAGACTTTTAAAGTAGGAAAATTATATTTGGTACAAAATTGGTTCAAGTTAAAACTAAATTGTTCGTCAATTCCTTCTCCATAAGCGATTTGGAAGAAATTACACAGTTTGACGAAAACTAAATTTAAGAAAGATTTATCAGGTAAACTTCCCAAAAATTGTTCTTCTGCGTGAATTAAGTCAGATGAATTGGCTAATAAAATACCGTATGCTTTAGCGCCATTTCGACCGGCTCGACCTGCTTCTTGATAATAATTTTCTAAATTTTGCGGAAAATGAAGATGAATGACCGTTTTTACATTGGCTTTGTCAATTCCCATTCCGAATGCATTTGTTGCCACCATAACTTGTACTTTCTCGTCCATCCAAAGTTGCATTTGGTTATTTTTTTCTTTAGCTGATAAGCCACCATGATAAAAAGTAGCGGTAAATCCGAGTTTTTTAAGTTGTGAAACAGTATCAGAGCATGCTTTTCTATTGGTAACATATATGATAGATGGCTGCGGATTTTTACGAAGAATTTGCTCAATTATATAGAGTTTGTCTTCGATTTCAACAACCATGTATGCTAAGTTGTCTCGTGCAAATGATTTGGTATATATTGCAGGATTATTGAGTTGCAATTGCACAAAAATATCTTCTTGAACACGTTTAGTTGCCGAAGCTGTCAATGCCAAAAAAGGAACTTTTGGAAAATATTCTTTAAGCTTTACAATTTTCAAATATGAAGGTCTAAAATCGTGTCCCCATTGTGATATGCAATGCGCTTCATCAATAGCGATTAGATTGATTGGTAAATTTTTAATTCGTTCGATTATCCAATCGTTTTGTAATCTTTCGGGTGAAAGGTATAGAAATTTGTAATTTCCATATTGGCAATTGTCGAGTAAATCTATTATTTCATCTTGACGAATTCCACCTGTTAGTGCGATTGCTTTTATCCCTTTGCTTTGAAGATTTTGCACTTGATCTTTCATAAGTGCTACTAAAGGCGAAATAACTAAACAAATTCCGTCCATAATCATGGCTGGAACTTGAAAACAAATTGATTTTCCGCCACCAGTTGGCATTAATCCGAAAGTGTCTTTTCCGTTTAAAACTGATGAAATTATTTCCTCTTGCGGAGCTCTAAACGCATCGTGTTTCCAGTATTGTTGAAGGATTTCTAATGGTTTAGACATTTTTATCAATTACGAATTAGGATTTATGAATTAGGAATATTTCGTAAAAGTAATAAAAACAATAAATTATAATGAATTTAGGATAAAAAGAATGCGTTCTTCTACTGTTCCTTTTGGAACCTCTATTAGATTGTAACCGAAAGTTTGATAGGTTTCTTTTAGATGTTCAAAGATAAGTTTGGCTTGTTCGTAGTTTTCGTAACGCGCTTCGTCACTTATATATATTTCTTGCCATGGAGGCAAAACAAAGACTTTGGTATAAGTATGGTCTTTGCAGGCTTGGTCAAAAAACGAAGGATAACTATCGCCAATATAATGCATGTAAGCTAAAATATCTGGAATTCCGCGGTCTAGGAAAACAAAATCGGCTGCGTCTTGATTGGCGCTTTCAAATTGTTTTTTTCTGCCTTCAAGAAGCAATTCGCTAAAGAGTAATGGTTTTTCGAGAAAAAGTTGTTCGATTCCTTGTTTTTTGGCTTCGAGTGTTATTTGGCGTGAAATCTCAGGAAAACACGAGTAACCTTGTTCGATAAGTCCATCGATTATGGTGGTTTTTCCAGTTCCTGGCCCGCCTGTTATAACTACAAGTTCTTTTCTCAATTTTTTTTTGAAATTAGGCGCAAATTTATTGAAATGTTTTAGATAAAAGAATACGTTTTTGAAATTTTATTTTTATTCAATACAAAAATTAACTAGCCCCGATTGTAGCATCTACCATGTAGTGCGGAAAGCGGGAACATGGTACCCTAAAATACCCGAACCATTCGCTCCTAAAATTCCTAAATCATAAAATCGTAAATCCTAAATCTAAAATTGTATATTTGCTTTTATTTTCAAATTTAAGAATGGATAAGAAGACAGAAGAATTTTATGTTAGGTTAAAAGAAGAGCTAAGCTCTACATCTGAATGGCCAAGTGAATATTTGTACAAATTTATTGTGCCAACAGACCCGAAAAAAGTGGAAGAAGTTGAAAATGCTTTTGATAATATAGGTGCGGTTATCAATACGCATCAGTCTAAAACTGGAAAATACACCAGTCTTTCTATAAATGTAACAATGCAAAGCCCTGCTGATGTTGTAGAAAAATACATTGAAGTTTCAAACATTGAAGGGATAATCTCATTATAATGGTACCAAAATATATAAAAGAAAACGCCAACGATACGGTTCAGTATTTAGAATACAATGCCGAGCGTCCGCATTTAATCATTCCAGAATATGGTCGTCATTTGCAAAAATTGATTGACCAAGCTACTGCAATTGAAGACAGAGAATTGCGTAACAAAACGGCCAAATATATTATTTATGTAATGGGTGGATTAAATCCGCATTTGAGAGATGTGCCCGATTTTCAGCATAAATTATGGGATCAGTTGTTTATTATGTCTAATTTTAAGATTGATGTAGATTCGCCTTATCCTATTCCGTCGAGAGAAGTTTTACAGTTGAAACCTGAAGTTCTTCAATATCCACAGAATTTTCCTAAATACCGATTTTATGGAAACAATATCAAATATATGATAGATGTTGCTAATAAATGGGAAGAAGGGGAAATGAAAGGAGCTTTGATAAAAGTGATTGCCAATCATATGAAAAAATCGTATTTGAGTTGGAATAAAGACACTGTTACTGATGCCGTAATATTTGAACATCTTTACGAATTATCAGCTGGAACAATAAACTTGATTCAAAGTGATGAAGAGTTATTGAACACCACAGACTTGATGCGAACCAACAAGCGAGTTTCTAACAAAATTATGCCTGCTGGACAACCAAAAATTCAAAGCAATAAGAAAAAACCATTTGTTAAGAAAAATAATAATCAAAATAAAATTCAATAAGTGTTTTTTATAAAAACATTAAATCATAACCAATAATCTATGAGCGTTTTTAAAATAGAAGGTGGAAAATCATTAAAAGGAGAAATTACACCACAAGGAGCAAAAAATGAAGCTTTACAAATTTTATGTGCAGTGCTTTTAACTCCAGAAAAAGTAACTATCAATAACATTCCTGATATTATTGATGTTAATAAACTGATAACCCTTTTGGGAAATTTGGGTGTAAAAATTCAAAAAAACGGAAAAGGATCTATCACTTTTCAGGCAGACGAAGTAAATGTTGGTTATCTTGAAACTGAAGCTTTCAAAAAAGAAGGTGGTTCTCTAAGAGGTTCTATAATGATTGTTGGGCCATTATTGGCAAGATTTGGAAAAGGATATATTCCTAAACCAGGTGGTGATAAAATTGGAAGACGTCGTTTGGACACACACTTTGAAGGATTTATAAACCTTGGTGCAAAATTTAGATACGAAAGAGAAGACCATTTTTATGGTGTAGAAATGGACGGACGTTTGAAAGGCGCATATATGCTACTTGACGAAGCTTCTGTTACAGGAACAGCTAATATTGTTATGGCTGCTGTTTTAGCTGAAGGTACAACTTCTATTTACAATGCCGCTTGCGAACCTTACTTGCAACAATTATGCAAGATGTTGAACTCAATGGGTGCTAAAATCACTGGTGTTGGTTCTAATTTATTGGTAATTGAAGGTGTAGAATCGCTTGGTGGTTGTGAGCACAGAATTCTTCCAGATATGATTGAAATTGGAAGTTGGATTGGTCTTGCTGCTATGACAAGAAGTGAAATTACAATTAAAAATGTAAGCTGGGATAATTTAGGTGTGATTCCAAATACTTTTAGAAAATTAGGAATTACATTAGAACGTCGTGGTGATGATATTTACATTCCAGCTCACAAAGATGGTTATGAAATAAAAACGGATATTGACGGTTCTATCTTGACTGTTGCAGATGCACCTTGGCCAGGATTTACTCCAGATTTATTAAGTATTGTTTTGGTAGTAGCAACACAAGCACGTGGAGATGTTTTGATTCACCAAAAAATGTTTGAAAGCCGTTTATTCTTCGTAGATAAATTAATTGATATGGGCGCTAAAATTATGTTATGTGATCCTCACAGAGCGGTGGTTATGGGACATGATTTTAAATCGCAGTTAAAAGCAACCGTAATGAGTTCACCAGATATTAGAGCGGGAATTTCGTTATTGATAGCCGCACTTTCTGCTAAAGGAACAAGTACAATTCAGAATATTGAGCAAATTGATAGAGGTTACGAAAATATTGACGAACGCTTGAGAGCTATTGGTGCTAACATTGTTAGAGCTTAAAAAAACTTAAAATTACAAAAATATAAATTCCAAATTCCAATTGATGTACTACTTGGAATTTGGAATTTTTTTTTGAATATAAATGCTATTTATGGAAACATATGTAATTATTATTCTTTGTATTGCTTCTTTTTTTGCAGGTTTTGTTGATGCAATAGTTGGAGGTGGCGGATTGATACAAACTCCAGTTGCTTTGATTTTGTTGCCTAATTATGCGGTTTCATCCATTATTGGTTCTTTAAAAATTCCGGCTTTTAGTGGTACTAGTTTTGCTGCCAATCAATATTTGAAAAAAGTAGATATGAATTGGAAACTACTTTTGATAATGGCTGTTGTTGCTTTTTGCGCCGCTTTTTTGGGTTCCAATTTGCTGACAATGGTTAGTAATGATTTTATGAAACCTTTATTGCTAGTTGTACTTACTTTAATTGCCATTTACACTTTTACCAAAAAGAATTTTGGACAACATCAAGCCAAAGATTTATCATCTAATAAACAACTTTTGTATGCAGTTTTAATGAGTGTTTGTATCGGCTTTTATGACGGATTTATTGGTCCAGGAACAGGAAGTTTTCTGGTTTTGGGATTTGTAGCAATTCTTGGATTTGATTTTCTTCACGCTTCTGCCAATGCTAAAATGGTGAATTTAGCGACCAACTTTGGTTCGATTTGTCTTTTTGTTATTAAAGGAAAAATCATCTGGGCAATAGCAATTCCAATGGCGATTTGTAATGCTCTTGGTGGTTGGATTGGCGCCAAAGTTGCTATCAAAAAAGGAAATGGATTTATTAGAATTTTCTTTTTGATAATTGTAATCGGTACACTAATTCGATTTGGTTACGATGTGTTTTTTAAATAAAAAAATCCCGATTTTACATCAGGATTTTTAATTTAATATGTTGTGTAAGGTGGTTTAGCAGTTTTGTCTAAATGTCTTCTAACTCTTGTTGGAGTTGAGAAATCTCCTGATTTATCTGGAATACCTTTAGGTTCAGATTCATCAATATCTGTAGTTAATGGATTGTCAACTATTGGATTAAATGGGTAGTACAAGCTTGTTCCTTGAAATGGAGTTGGTTTTTTTATTTCATTTCTAGTTGGAAACCCATCATTATCGTCATCAAAATCTAAAAAATCCACAATTCCATCCCCATCTGAATCTGAATAAGTAAAACTATAGTCAGTATTTTTAACAATTTCATCAATTGTAAATATTCCATCACCATCATTATCAATTCGTTTTAAGTTCAATAATTGAAAGCTAAAAACTAGTGGAGAATAACTAGGTATATTTGTACGACTTCCATTATAATAAGCTAATCCGGATGGTAAGAACATGATTCCTGATCCAAAATTTGAGTAAACATTTGGCCCGTTTCCTGTTGCAGTTTCATCAAAAGTTCCTTTTCCAAATAATGGAAATATTTCTTGCCAGCCAGCAATTGTTGAGCTTAAAGTAAATTTTGAATTTGTTGGATTATTTTCAAATTCTGTAGCATTTATAACTTCAACTTGACCAGTAGATTGGGTTTCAGTTCCACTTTTTAGAGATGTTCCTCTATAAGTGACCAATACTTCATCTAATGGACACGGTTTTTCTGCACTATCACCTTCACTAAATTGTAGATAGTAAACAGAGTATATAATATCATGTTTTTTAATTTTTTTGATCAACAATCTTGGTAAGGTAGGACTATTAAATAAAGTAAAGATTGATGGTGGAAGTGTTCCTGTTGTAGGCATTTTTTTTATTAAATCAGCACTATTAACAACAGAAGCAATATCGGTTACGCTTTCTAAATTAAGATAGTGAGTTTGAAGATATTTGTCTATAGCAATTGAGTCAGTTTTGAATTGAGCACCAAAATCTCTTAAAGGAGTTACGGCAAGTTCGTCATCATCTTTATTGCATGAAGAAAATAATACTAAAAGAGTTGAAAAAAGAATAAAATAAAACTTAAATTTGTTCATTATAATGTTTTTTGATGGCGCAAGATACAATATAGATTTATTTTGGTAAACAAATTTAACGTTGATTTTAAGAAAATTTATGAGAGTTGATAAATATTTATGGTGTGTTAGGTATTATAAAACCCGAAATATGGTTACCGAAGCTTGTAAAAAAAATCATGTTACCGTAAATGGTCAAGTGGCAAAGCCGTCTAAAGAAGTTTTTGCAACGGATACGATTACTTTTAGAAAAGACCAAATTACGCATATTATCACTGTTTTAGACGTTCCTGAAAATAGAGTTGGAGCAAAGTTAGTTGATATTTACAGAAAAGACGAAACACCAGCCGAAGCCTATCAACATCTAGAATTATTAAAACTATCAAAAGAACATTACAGAAAAACTGGTGATGGTAGGCCAACCAAAAAAGATAGAAGAGATTTAGACGAGTTTGGAAACGAAACAATAACCGAGGATTGGGATAATACAGTATAATTATGAGTGGAAATAGAATTTTAAATCATCAAGAAATTGAACATAAGATCAAACGTATTGCTTACCAAATTTATGAAACCTTTGTTGGTGAAGAAACCATTATTATTGCCGGAATTGCTTCAAACGGTTTTATTTTTGCCAATAAAATTGCTCAAGCTTTAGAATCAATTTCTGATATAAAAGTTACTCTTTGTGAGGTTATTATTGATAAACAAAATCCGAGTCAGCCTATTTCAACTTCAATTTCTAAAGAAGAATATACTAATAAAGGATTGGTTTTAGTTGATGATGTATTAAATTCTGGTACAACATTGGTATATGGTGTAAAGCATTTTCTAGATGTTCCATTGAGGAAATTTAAGACAGCAGTATTAGTAGATAGAAATCATAAAAAGTATCCTGTAAAAGCCGATTTTAAGGGAATTTCACTTAGTACATCTTCGTTAGAACATGTTCAGGTTGTTTTTGACAAAAAAGGTGATTATGCTTTTTTACAAGAGTAAATCTTTAATTTCACGGACTATTTCATCAGGTGATTTTCCATCAACATTTATGGTGTAAGTAGCTTGGTTGTAATACACACTTCTCTCAAAAAGGTGTATTCCAATATATTCTCTCATTTCTTCCGAATTAAAGTTGGCTAGTAACGGACGTTTGTCTTTGTTTTTCTCAAGTCTATTATAAAGTTCGTTTACAGATGCTTTCAGGTAAATAGTTGTGTATTTATCAGTGAAAAGTAGTTGGTTGTTATTTGTAAAACAAGGTGTTCCGCCACCAAGACTTAAAACCATTTTTTTATTTGAATTTAAAAGTTCAACTAAAAATTGGTTTTCAATTTTCCTAAAATAGATTTCTCCTTTTGTTTTAAAAATCGTTTCGATAGAAGTTTCTAACTTTTTTTCGATAAAAAAATCTAAATCTTCAAACTCAATATTAGATGATTTCGCCAATAATTTTCCAATTGTTGACTTTCCACAACCCATATAACCTATCAAAATTATTTTTTTCATGAGAATAAAACCTTATATATTAGGTTGTTAAAGATAATTACTAAAAAAAGACAAATTTATAACAAATTTGATTTGAAATATAAATAATATCGCCTTATATTTGCACCCGCATTGAAGAAATGATAATGACTTGGTAGCTCAGTTGGTAGAGCACATCACTTTTAATGATGGGGTCCTGGGTTCGAGCCCCAGCCAGGTCACAAATTTTTTTTCATTTTTTCAATCAATGACTTGGTAGCTCAGTTGGTAGAGCACATCACTTTTAATGATGGGGTCCTGGGTTCGAGCCCCAGCCAGGTCACAACAAAAGTCGTTCATCTTAGGTGAATGGCTTTTTTTAGTTAAGGCCACGTGGAGAAACGGTAGACTTGCCATCTTGAGGGGGTGGTGCTCGTAAGGGCGTGTGGGTTCAAATCCCACCGTGGTCACGGATGAATAGAAAACAGCTTTAAAAAACATCAAGCTCGCTTGAAATGTTTTTTAAAGCTGTTTTCTATTATCAAAGCGGAGCTTTGTTGGGAAAGACGAAGTCAATCCCACTATTTATCAAGCTCGCTTGAAATGTTTTTTAAAGCTGTTTTCTATTATCAAAGCGGAGCTTTGTTGGGAAAGACGAAGTCAATCCATATTTTTCTGATTAAAGCTTTTTTCTTTTTGACCAATTCTTTGGAGATCTTGAAGTATGAAATACTGCAATTATGATTATTAAATCTTCTTTAATAATGTAATGAATACCATATGGAAAGCGATTAATAAACCTGATTTTTATTTTTCCATAACGTTTTTGATATGCTTTTGGTGTTCTCAAAATTTCATTTACACCCACTTCTAAACAAAGTTCAAAATCAAAAGACAGCCCTTTTCTTTGTTCTTCATACCAAATGACAATGTCTTCAACATCTAAAAGTGCTTCTTTAGTAAATTGAATAGAGTACATTATCTAATTTTATCTATCTTATTTTTAACTTCTTGCCAAGTATAATATTCAGTTTTTCCTTCTTCAACTAACAGTATTCTTTCATCTAACTCTTTTTCAATTTCTTCAGATAAAGTTATGTCTTTTTTAGAAACACTATCCCATAATTGTTCTGCAAGAGCTATCTTTTCAGCATTAGAAAATTTGTTTAAATCTTTAATTTTCATTTTGTTAAATTTTTATAAAGATATTAATTTTTTTAGATTCATCAAAAAACTACTCCTTAGTAACCACTTGCATAGTTTCTCTCGAAATCTGTTTTACCAAAATAGTTTTATCCTTTTCTACAATTTCAGCAGCTTCTTTGGTGTAATGTCTGATGGTATAAAGCGATACATTTTCGTTATAAGAAACTTTGAATTTCTTAGATAAAATGTTTTTTAAATCATTAAAATTTCCAAATTTATCTTCAATACAAATTGAAAAACTAATAGCTGTATTCTGAATCAAGCTTACTTTGATTTTGAATTTATGCAACAAAGAAAAAATTTCACTGATATTTTCTTCCATAATGAATGAAAAATCGATTGATGATAACGAAATCAATAATTGATTTTTCTTCACAATAAAGCAAGAAGTTTTCGGATTTAAATCTTCACCTTTTGACACGCTTGTTCCTGGTAAAAGCGGATTTATAAATGATTTTACGTATAAAGGAATCTCTTTTTTCTGTAAAGGTTGTAATGTTTTAGGGTGAATTACCGAAGCTCCATAAAATGCCAACTCAATTGCTTCACGATACGAAATTTGATTCAACAAAACAGCATTCTCAAAATACCTTGGATCGGCATTCAAAACACCAGGAACGTCTTTCCAAATGGTTACATTTTCGGCACTTAAGCAATAGGCGAAAATTGCAGCAGTATAATCGGAACCTTCTCTTCCTAAAGTTGTGGTAAAATTATTTTCATCAGAACCAATAAATCCTTGTGTAATATTCAAAGTTTTCTTTTTAATTCCTTTAGAAATTAATTTCTGCGTTTGTTCCCAATCTACATTTGCATCACGATAAGTTGCATCTGTTTTGATTAAGTTGCGAACATCTATCCAATTGTTTTTCAATCCTTTTTCGTTGAAATAATGACTTACGATTGTGGTAGAAACGATTTCTCCATAACTAATAACTTGATCGTAAACAAAGTTATAATTAGGCGATTTATTGCTTCTTAAGAAATATTCTAAATCTGCAAAATGACTATTTACAGCAAAATAAACATCATGATCTTCATCGTCAAAAAGCTCTAATAAAATTTGATTATGGTACTTTCTAACTTCTTGTAAAGAGGCATTGAGTTCATTTGATTTTTCAAAATAATTTTTTATTACAACTTCAAGTGCATTGGTCGTTTTTCCCATTGCTGAAATTACAATTAAAACATCTTCATGTCCTACTTTTTCTAGAACTGAAGCTACATTTTTCACACCATCGGCATCTTTTACAGAAGCGCCACCAAATTTGAATATTCTCATAACTTGTAAAATTCCAATTTTTAAATTCCAAATTCCAAATTTGGTTTTTGGTATTTGATTTTTTTTATTTTCTTTTCAAATTTTTAATAAAATTTGAAATAGCCGTTTCATCTATTTGTGCTACACGCCAATCATCTAGCACTTTTGCACCCGTTTTTTCATAAAAATCAATGGCTGGTGTGTTCCAATCGAGAACATTCCATTCAATTCTGCGAACATTGTCTCTTTTTCCTTGTTGAATAATTTCGCTATACAAAGCAAAACCTGCACCAGAACCACGTTTACTTTCTTTTACAATCAAATCTTCCAGATGAATGGTTTTTCCTTTCCAAGTGGAATATCTATAATAGTAAAATGCGATGCCAATTATTTGATTATCAACTTCGGCAACAAAGCAATGAAATAGCGGATTTTTAGAAAAGCCATCACGAACTAAATCTTCAACGGTTACGACAACTGCATCGGGTTCTTTTTCGAAGGTTGCTAATTCCTGAATTAATTCGAGAACTTGAGGCATATCTTCTTTTACAGCTTTTCTAATAATCATAAATTTATTTCTTTTTAGCTGGTTTTTTTGTTGGCTTTTTAGTCGTTACTCTGGTAGTTGTAGCTTTGTTATTTATTGTTCCCTGTTTGTAGGGTTTGTATAATCCATCAGCTTCAGCTCTTGCTTTTGCAATTGTAGCTCTTTCAGATGGATCTGGATGTGAACTCATCATTCGTGTCAAAAAATTGGCAGAAGCTCCACCACTTTGACTTGCTAATAATTCAAAAGCCGAAGCTACTGCATTTACATTATAACCGTGTTTTTTCATAAAATCATAAGAGTAAGTATCTGCTTCCGATTCTTGCTTTCTACTATGTTTGCTATCTAGCATGGCGCTTCCTATTTGTCCTAATTGGCTATCGGTAAGTTTAGCCACTTTATCCGATTGTGATGCAATTACATCAGTCAAAGCTGCTTTACGATAGGCTACTTTCATAGCATCTTTTGTATCTTCATTTGCAACGTGACCAATTTCATGACCAATAACGGCTAATAATTGATTGTCATCCATAATATCCATTAAACCTGAAAAAACTCGTACACTTCCATCAGCGCAGGCAAAAGCGTTTATATCTTTTGTCAAATAAACTTTGTAGTTTAAAGCCAATCCATTTTCAGTAGCATGTTTGCCAAAAATTCTATTCAATCGTAAAGCATAGCCGTCTTTTGAACCTGCAACAACATTACTTGAATCCATTTTTCTTACTGCTTCATTTGCAAGTAAAGCCGCAGTTTCATTACTAAATGTAAAACTTGCTACCCCGTTTTGCAAAGCTCCTAAAGCTCTATCTCCTAAATTTATTTGAGCAGTTGTTTTAGTAAAGCTAAATAGTACGATACATATTACTAAAAATAATTGTCTAGATTTCATTCTTAATGATATTAAATAATTGTGCAACAAAGATAAAACAAGTTTCGTAATTTTTTTACTAGAAATTTTACGGTTTTTAGATTGATTTTTAATTAAAAAAACGATATTTGCACAAACAACTACATCGATTTCGTAAATGGAAGAACGCAACAAAACTTTAGGTGAATTTATTATTGAAAATCAAAACGCATTTCAATATTCTTCGGGAGAATTATCCAGAATTATTAACTCAATCAGATTAGCTGCCAAAGTTGTGAACTATAAGGTTAACAAAGCTGGATTAGTTGATATTGTTGGGGCTGCAGGCGAACAGAACATTCAAGGTGAAGACCAACAAAAATTAGATGTATATGCTAATAATGTTTTTATTCAAACATTAATTAATCGCGAAATTGTTTGCGGTATTGCTTCTGAAGAAAATGATGATTTTATTACCGTTTCAGGTTCTGATAATAGTCATAGTAATAAATATGTGGTTTTGATGGATCCACTTGATGGTTCTTCTAATATTGATGTAAATGTTTCAGTTGGAACCATTTTTTCAGTTTTTAGAAGAGTAACCCCAGTCGGAACACCTGTAACTTCAGAAGATTTTCTGCAGCCAGGAACCCAACAAGTCGCTGCTGGATATGTTATTTACGGAACTTCGACTATGCTAGTTTATACTACTGGTCATGGTGTAAATGGTTTTACTCTAAATCCAGCTATTGGTACGTTCTATCTTTCACACCCTAATATGAAATATTCTAAAGATGGAACAATTTATTCTATTAATGAAGGAAATTATGTTCATTTTCCACAAGGAGTTAAAAGCTACATCAAATATTGTCAGTTAGAAGAAGGCGATCGACCATACACTTCACGATATATTGGAAGCTTGGTTTCCGATATGCACCGTAATATGATAAAAGGTGGCATCTACATTTACCCAACAAGTTCTAAAGCTCCTAATGGAAAATTGCGTTTGTTGTACGAGTGTAATCCGATGGCTTTTATAGCTGAACAAGCCGGAGGAAAAGCATCTAATGGATACAAAAGAATTATGGAAATTCAACCAACAGAATTGCACCAACGTGTACCCTTTTTCTGTGGAAGCTATAATATGGTTGCCAAAGCCGAAGAGTTTATGGAAGAACATAAATAAAAAAAATCCTGAGCAATCAGGATTTTTTATACTTCGTACTTAGTATTTTGTACCTCGTACTTATTTATTCATATGTGTCATTTCATAAGTAAAAGTATCTAAGTCAACACCAATTACTAATAATGACAACGCTTTATCTACTATAAAAGAAACATTTCCAGGTGTAAAACCTAAAGCTAAAGCCAAACGTGTTAAAATCTTTTTTTGCTTTTCTCCAAGAACATGGTCAACATAAACCATTCTTGATAAATCATACAAACGCTCTAAACGATGTGCGTATGAATAAGGCGGATTGATTGGGTATTTAGAAGGGTTTTCCAGAATTTCCTCGTATTCTGCACTCGAAATTTCTAAACGAACCGCTAATTTATCTAAAAATTCTTTTTCCTCTTTGCTCAAATCTCCGTCGGCCATAGCAACGCGGACAATTGCTGAAAAATGACCTTTATTTCTTGTTTTAAATTCGCTATCAAATAAATCTGAAAATGACATAAGTATATTAGTTTTATTATGCAAATATAAGCCTATTTCAGATTATTTAAAAATCAATTAGTAAGTTTTTAAAAAGTTAATGTATTATTGTAAAAATCAAATTAAATCGTAAATTTACACTGCTTAATCGATTATTTATTTTACTATGTCAGAGTTTTGGATTTATTTTCAAGTGGGTTTAAGGCACGTTTTAGATATAAATGCCTACGATCACATTCTTTTTCTAATCGCAATGGTGGTTCCTTATACCTTCAATGATTGGAAGAAAGTCCTAATATTAGTTTCCATTTTCACGTTTGGGCACACCCTAGCTTTATTACTTTCTGTATTTAATGTCATTTTTATTAAAGCCGATTTTGTTGAATTTTTAATCCCAATAACTATTTTAGTAACGGCTATTTATAATCTTTTTACTGCAGGAAAAACTTCCAAACATAGCAATTTGAATACCATTGGTTTCATCACTCTATTCTTCGGAATTATTCACGGACTTGGATTCTCTAATTATTTCAATTCTATTTTATCAGGCAAACCTACCGATAAGATTATTCCGTTGCTAGAATTTGCTCTCGGAATCGAAGCCGCACAAATTGTTGTTGTACTGACAGTTCTCATTTTTTCATGGCTATTACAAACATTTTTCCGTTTCTCCAAACGCGACTTCGTTCTTATTTCTTCTGCCTTTGTCGTAGGAGTTGTAACACCCATGATTATCGAAAGTAAAATTTGGAGCTACTAAATTTGCTTTAAGTGCTAATCAGTAGTTATTTTATAAACCATTTTTCCTGCTCTTCGCTATATCTTTTACCACTAAGTCAGTTTCTAAAAAGATTTTGGTAAAGATGCTTATGCAACTTTTTCAGATGTTCAAACTATTACAAAAGAAAGCACTAGTTTTCTAATGGTTTCGAGACCAATATTTCTTGGCGGTTTAAGTTTCGGAGTGAAATGGATGAAGTTTTAGATACACGATACTTTGCAATATTTTACTAAAGAAGGTGTTTATAGAAAATACCATCAAAATCATATCATATTTTTGATGACTTATATATTTTACGAGAATTTTATGTTATCACTAAGGAAATAAAGAAAAAGACAATCTAATTGTGGTTTGTAATATGGCACCAGTTGTCCATGAAAACTACAGAATTGGTCTTCCAACAAAACAAAGGCTAACAGAAATTTTTAATTCTGATAAATTGGAAAATAATGGAAACAGAGTTAACAATTTTAAAACAATAAAATATAAGTAACTACGTGGAATGAAAAATATTTTTTTTTACCTGAAATTTTTCTTGCTACGTTAGGAATTTTGTTATTTAAAATCACTTAATTCATACAAGACCTCTCAGGTTTTTTTAATACTGAAAGGTCTATTTTCAAGTTGTTATTATACGCAAACGTTATAGTTAAAAAAACTTTTGGTAGTTGATAATTTATAGGTTTCAACTTTGTAAATTTGTCTCTTTGTCAAAAATTAACCTATGATAATTAACACCCAACTTGAATATAAAGGCGATTTATTTCCAACACAAATTATACATTACCAACACGAAGTAGATTCAATAGATTTTCATACTGATAATAATGTAATTCTAAGGGTTACAGTTCTTCGAGACAGTATGATTCGTTTCCGTTTTACTGCAAAAGGATATTTCAGCAATGACTTTTCTTATGCTATTGATAAAACCCAATCGCACGAATATAATGTTTTAGAAGTAACTGAGGAAACAAATCATTATAGAATTAAAACTTCCAAAGTATATGTAATTGTCCAAAAACACGATTGTAGAGTTGGAATTTATGAGTTAGATGGAACTGCAATTCTCGAAGATGAAATTGGTTTTCATTATGAAGAATGTTATGAATATGGAGGAAATATTGTAAAAATGAGTAAGACATCTCATGATGGAGAATCATTTTACGGATTAGGAGATAAAGCAACACATCTAAATTTGAAGGGCAAAAGGCTTGAAAATTGGGCAACCGATCAATACGCATTTGTAAAAGACCAAGAACCTTTATATAAAGTTGTTCCTTTTTACATCGGATTGCATCATGGTAAAGCTTATGGAATTTTCTTTGATAATACATTCCGTTCATTTTTCGATTTTAGTCACGAAAAAAAAGGTGTAACTAGTTTTTGGGCAGATGGTGGAGAAATGAATTACTATTTCATCTACGGGCCAAAAATGAGTGATGTAGTTACTACTTATACTCATTTAACAGGAAAACCTGAATTACCACCACTTTGGACCTTAGGTTACCAACAATGCAAATGGGGATATTATCCAGAAGCGAAAGTCAAAGAAATTACAGGAAGATTTAGAGAACTTCAAATTCCTTGTGATGCCATTTATTTAGATATTGATTATATGGATGGTTTCCGTTGTTTTACCTGGAACAAAGACTATTTTCCAGATCCAAAACAAATGGTTGCTGATTTAGCTAAAGATGGATTTAAAACCATTGTAATCATTGATCCTGGAATTAAAATTGATAAAGACTATTCAGTTTATAAAGAAGGAATTGAAAATGATTATTTCTGCAAAAGAGCTGATGGACCATATATGAAAGGAAAGGTTTGGCCAGGCGAATGTAATTTTCCAGATTATACAAATCCAGAAGTTAGAGAATGGTGGGGAGGATTATTTAAAGAATTGGTGTCAGAAATAGGCGTGAAAGGTGTTTGGAATGATATGAACGAACCAGCAGTAATGGAAGTTTCAACAAAAACATTCCCCCTAGACGTTCGTCATAATTACGATGGAAATAATTGCAGTCACAGAAAAGCGCATAACGTATACGGAACTCAAATGGCACGTGCTACTTATGAAGGTGTAAAACGATTTGCATATCCAAAAAGACCTTTTGTAATTACTCGTTCAGCTTATTCAGGAGCACAACGTTATACTTCTTCTTGGACTGGCGATAATATTGCTACTTGGGAACATTTATGGATTGCAAACGTTCAAATGCAACGTATGTCAATTTCTGGAATGGGTTTTACGGGTTCAGATATTGGTGGATTTGCCGAACAACCAACTGCAGAATTATATGCACGTTGGATCCAATTAGGTGTTTTTCATCCATTTTGTAGAACACATTCATCTGGACATCACGGTGATCAAGAACCTTGGAGTTTTGGAGAAGAAGTAATTGATATTACTAGAAAATTCGTTGAACTTCGCTATCAATTATTACCCTATTTATATACCATGTTTTGGCAATATGTAAACGATGGTATTCCAATGCTGAAACCATTAGTATATTTTGACCAAAATGATACTCAAACGCATTATAGAACAGACGAATTTATTTTTGGAAATCAACTATTGGTTTGCCCCATCCTAGAACCAAATGCTCTTGGTAGAAGAATGTATTTACCACAAGGTAATTGGTATAATTACTGGACAAATGAACTAGTTGTAGGCAAAAAAGAACTATGGGTTGCCACCGATTTTGACCAAATTCCTCTATTTATTAAAGAAGGTACAATTATTCCAAAATATCCAATTCAGCAATATGTTGGACAAATTGAACATCCTGATCTTACATTAGATGCTTATTTCAAGTTAGGAAAAGAAAAATCGTTTGTTTATGAAGATGCTCAAGACGGCTATGATTATAACAAAGGAAAATTTAGTTATAAAACATTCACATTAATTGGTAAAGACAAAGAATTGTTTATTCACCAACATAAAGAAGGAGCTTTTGAAACAATTTATCAAACCATTAAAATAAATCTAAAAGCAGTTCCATTTAAAGTTATTAGTATAGAAATTGATAATGAGAAGATAAATTTAGATCAAGTTTCATTCGATGGATTTTCATTAATAGTTGATAAAGATTTTACTGAAATACATTTAATTGGATAATTTTTTTGCATTTATTTTTTTTAATTTTACTAAGATCAAAATGCTTATTGATATTGAATAATTAGATTTAAATGGTACCTATTTTTATGCGGATTATTTATAATGGCAATTTTCTAAAAGAGTTGAACTAATAAAAGGAAAAATTCTTAAATAGAGTCTGACTCAGAGAAAAAATATCAATTAGTTTCTTTAAAATTGACTATACATTTAGTTAGTTTTTTGAAACTAAAAGTAGTGGTTTATATATTGCTCCTTTTTATGTTAGATTAATTGATTTTAAAAATAGTAATAATGACAAAAAGTTCAAACTATTGTTCAGACTAGTTTATATATAATTTGTATGGAATCTTAACTTGAAGATAGAGCTTGTATAAGTTCTCCTGATTTAGTTGTTGAAATTTTATTTCCTGTAAATTCTAAAAACGAAATGGCATAAAATTTGATTCTATATAAATAAAATTTGATAAAAAATAATAGATTGTTGAACCCGCCGAAAATTCAATTTTTGTATATATACTTCAAAATAATTAAATATAATAGGATTAAAGATATATATAAGGAAAAAGAATTAAAAGCCTACTTTTTCCTATATTTGATTTTAAATAGAGAGGGTTTTAAAGAAAATTAGCAATAATTATATAGTATGAATAAAAGAAATTTATTAATTGCATTAGTTATTGTAGCATTAGTTTTTGCTTGTGCAAAAAATCCTTTTACAGGAAAAAGTACAATGGCTTTGGTTTCAAATGGTCAAATATTTCCAATGGCATTTCAACAGTACAATCAATTTTTGTCAGAAAATAAGGTTGTAAAAAATACTGTAGAAGCTAAAAAAATTGAAACCGTAGGTACAAAAATAAAAGTTGCTGCAGAACGCTGGTTAGCTGCAAATGGTCATTCAGATTATTTAAATGGATATAATTGGGAATATAATTTAGTAGATAGTAAAGAAGTAAATGCATGGTGTATGCCCGGTGGAAAAATAGTTTTTTATACAGGTATTCTCCCAATTTGTAAAGACGATGCAGGAATTGCGGCGGTTATGGGACATGAAGTTGCACATGCATTAGCAAACCACGGACAACAAAGAATGAGTGCAGGAATGCTTCAGCAACTTGGACAAGTTGGTGCTGCAGTAGCAGTAGGAAATCAAGACCCAAAAACTCAACTAATTGTAATGCAAGCATATGGGGTAGGTTCGCAAGTAGGCGGAATGTTACCTTTTAGTAGAAAACACGAAAGTGAAGCAGATATGATTGGACTAACTCTTATGGCAATTGCGGGTTATCATCCTAAAAATGCTGTAGCAGTTTGGGAACGAATGTCAGCGCAATCAAACGGACAGGCTCCACCAGAAATTTTGAGTACACACCCAAGTAATCAAACACGAATTGATCATTTATCTTCACTAATTCCTCAAGCGATGGCTGAAGCGGCTAAGTTTGGTGCTACTTTTAAATAATATTGAAATAACAAAAAAAGAGTATATTTGAATCCCGAGAACTCGGGATTTTTTTATTTTATAAAGCAAAAAAAAATGGCAAATCTCGAAAAAGGAAATCCAAAATTAATTAACGCTTGGGCTTTTTATGACTGGGCAAATTCTGTTTATAGTTTAGTTATTGCAACAGCCGTTTTCCCTATTTATTATGAATCAATTACTGGTGAAAATGGTGGGATTGTTCACTTTTTAGGAACTGAATTTCATAACTCAACTTTACTGTCTTATTCACTTTCATTTTCGTTTTTGATTGTAGCCTTTATTTCTCCAATTCTTTCTGCAATAGCAGATTATACAGGAAATAAAAAACGATTTATGCAGTTTTTCTGTTACTTAGGTTCACTTTCTGTAATGAGTTTGTTTTTTTTTACAGGTGTTGAAAATTTATGGATAGGAATTGTTTTCACTATTTTAGCAAGTATTGGTTTTTGGGGAAGCTTTGTTTTTTATAATTCGTATTTGCCCGAAATAGCACATTCTGAGCAACAAGATAGGGTAAGTGCTAAAGGGTTCATGTATGGATATACGGGATCGGTTTTATTGTTAGCCTTCAATTTGATAATGGTCATGAAACCAGAATTATTTGGAATTACCGATGCAGGTTTGCCAGCAAGAATTTCATTTCTTATGGTTGGACTTTGGTGGATGGGTTTTGCTCAAGTTACATTTTATCATTTACCAAATAATATATTTCATAAAAAACCAGAAAAAGATTTTATTTTTAAAGGATTTAAAGAACTAAGAGAAGTTCTAAAAGCATTAAAATCATTAACAAGTTTGAAACAATTTCTAACCGCTTTTTTTATGTATAGTGTTGGAGTTCAAACAATAATATTGTTGTTGGGAATTTATGTAAAGAAAGAGTTAGGTATCGAAACAAGTAAATTAATTATAATCATACTTTTAATTCAAATTGTTGCTATTTTAGGAGCCTTTTTATTTTCGAGAATTTCTGATAGATTAGGAAATATTAAGACTTTAAAAATAACTATTGCAATATGGGGAATTGTGTGTTTGGCAATATATTTTACAGATGCAAAAAGTGAATTTATTGATTTACAAGTTTATTTGCTTGGAGCTGGCATTGGAATGGTTCTTGGTGCAACTCAATCACTTTCTCGTTCCACATATTCTAAATTATTACCCGTAACGGATGACCACGCAACTTATTTCAGCTTTTATGACGTAACTGAAAAAATTGCAATTGTATTAGGAACTTTTATTTTTGGATTTGTAGGTGCTATTTCAGATTCACTAAAAAACTCAATTTTTATCCTGGCAATTTTCTTTTTATTAGGATACATAGTTTTAAGTTTTATGAAAAAAGTAAAAATTAATTCTATTAAATAAAAATACTAGAGCAAAAATTTACAATTAAAAAGTAATATATTTATATTTGGCAAATAAAAAAAAATTTATGAAAAACATACAGTTAATTAGAGTAATAGTTTTACTTTTTTCTTTAATAGTTTTTAATTCCTGTGATCAAGCAGTTGAACCTATCGACCCTGCATTAATTAATAACTTAGGCAATCAAGAGGGAGATTGTCAGAGTCCAGAAAGTGTTAATGGAGCTTTTTCAAGCGCAACAAGCATAACTATTTCTTGGTCTCAAGCTAACAATGAAACTTCTTGGCAAATACAATATGGACCTGCGGGTTTTGCATTAGGAGCAGGAACAATTATTAGTTCTACATCAACAAGCCGAGTAATAAATGGTTTGCAAGCTGCTACTAGTTATGATTTTTTGATTCGTTCTGTATGTAGTGCAACAGAATTTGGAGAGTGGTCTGAACCTTTTACTGTTACACCGCCAAATCCTAATTGTTCAACGCCAAGTGGCTTAACAGTCGTTAGAAATTCAGGAAACTCAACAGCAACTGTCAATTGGACTGCTGGCGGTACAGAAACTTCTTGGCAGGTTTTATATGTTCCTGCAGGTTTATCTATTGGACAAGGCACAACGCTAACAGCTACATCAAAACCATTTACTGTATCTAACTTAACAAACGATAGTTATGATTTTTATGTAAGAGCAAAATGTTCTGCAACTGAAACTAGTAGCTGGTCACCTCTTAAAAATTTGGCAGCAGTTTCAACGGGTGGCAGTGAGTTCTATTTGAAAATGAAAATTGATGGAGTATTAAAGGTTTTTTCATATCCTACAGACGTTACAGGTGCTTCTTATTCGGATTTTGCATTAATGATTTTATCAACAGATGGTATAAATTCCTTTGCATTAAATATTACAACACCAGATGGAGTTGGAAATTATCCATTAAGTTTCGCAGAGGTTACTTGTTCATATATTCAAGGAAATAATGGTTTTAATTCAGATTATGACGATTTAACAACAAGTCCTGGAAATATTGTCATTACTGAATTAAATCAATCCCCAAATACTATAAAAGGGACTTTTAATTTTATTGGAAAAAATGATGGTATGACCCAGACAAGAATTATTACTGAAGGAGAATTTTATCTGCCATACTAAAAAAATGAAAATTAATTTTTCTAAATCCGTCTTCATGACGGATTTTTTATGGCACAAAGTTTGCCCTTTTAACACAGCAAACGAATATATAAGCGTTACATCGATTTTAATTAGTTTTGATGTTCCTAAATGCTACATTTGTTTTACAATCAATCATTTTTAATGTCATATTGACTTACTCATTTATATATGTCACAACATAAAATATTCACACTTGACAATTTGTCATTGCAGGAAATAGATTCAGAAGCCGAATTAATTCCACTTTTAACGCCCGAAGATGAGGAAGAAATGATCAATGAACAACTTCCTGATTCATTACCTATTTTACCATTAAGAAACACCGTTTTATTTCCAGGTGTTGTAATTCCAATTACTGCAGGAAGAGATAAATCTATAAAATTAATTAATGATGCAAATGCTGGTGATAAAATAATCGGTGTTGTAGCTCAATTAAATGAAGAAGATGAAGATCCAACTCAAAATGATATTAATAAAGTAGGAACTGTAGCAAGTATTCTTCGTGTATTAAAAATGCCCGATGGAAATATTACTGTTATTCTTCAAGGGAAAAAACGTTTTGAAATTGACGAAGTAACTTCTGAAATCCCTTATTTAAGAGCTACTATCAAAGAAGTTGAAGAAAAAAGACCAAGCAAACATGACACTGAATTTAAAGCGATTTTAGAATCAATAAAAGAGTTGGCAATTCAAATAATCAAGGAAAGTCCAAATATTCCTACTGAAGCTACTTTTGCTATTAAAAATATTGAAAGTCAGTCGTTTTTAATCAATTTTGTTTCTTCTAATATGAATTTATCTGTTCAAGAAAAACAAAATTTGTTAACGATAAATGCTCTAAAAGAAAGAGCTTTAGAAACGTTGCGTTTTATGAATATTGAAATGCAAAAGTTGGAATTAAAAAATGATATTCAGTCCAAAGTTCGTTTTGATTTAGACCAGCAACAACGCGAATATTTCTTGCATCAACAAATGAAAACAATCCAAGAAGAATTGGGTGGCGTTTCTCAAGAGCAAGAAATTGAAGAAATGCATCAAAAAGCAAAATCAAAAAAATGGGATGACAAAACCGAAAAGCATTTTGAAAAAGAACTTTCCAAAATGCAACGAATGAATCCTAATGCACCCGATTTTGGAATTCAACGCAATTACCTCGAATTATTTTTAGAATTACCTTGGGGTGAATATACCAAAGATAATTTCGATTTAAAACGCGCTCAAAAAATTCTCGACAAAGACCATTTTGGTTTAGATGATGTGAAAAAACGAATGATAGAACATTTGGCAGTTTTAAAATTGCGAAATGATATGAAATCACCAATTATCTGCCTAACTGGACCTCCAGGAGTTGGAAAAACTTCTATCGGTAAATCAGTGGCAGAAGCTTTGGGAAGAGAATATGTTCGTATTTCGTTAGGCGGATTAAGAGATGAAGCAGAAATTCGCGGACACAGAAAAACGTACATTGGAGCAATGCCAGGAAGAATTATCCAAAGTTTAAAAAAAGCAGGAACATCCAATCCAGTATTTGTTTTAGATGAAATTGATAAACTGACTAGCAATAATCAAGGCGATCCATCTTCGGCATTGTTAGAAGTTCTTGATCCTGAACAAAACAATGCTTTTTATGATAATTTCCTCGAAATGGGATATGACTTGTCAAAAGTAATGTTTATTGCAACTTCCAATAATATGGCAACTATTCAACCTGCTTTGAAAGACAGAATGGAAGTAATCAAAATGTCGGGTTATACAGTTGAAGAAAAAATTGAAATTGCACGTCAACATTTATTTCCAAAACAACTAAAAGAACACGGATTAAAACCAAAAGACTTGACTATTGGCAAAAAGCAATTAGAAAAAATCATTGTTGGTTATACAAGAGAATCTGGAGTTCGTGGCTTGGAAGCTAAAATTGCTCAAGTAATTAGAAATGCTGCTAAATCGGTTGCGATGGAAGAAGCTTATAATGTAAAAGTGACCGATGAAGATATAATACAAGCCCTAGGTGTTCCAAGATTAGAAAGAGATAAATCAGAAAATAATGAAGTGGCTGGTGTTGTAACAGGATTAGCTTGGACAAGTGTTGGTGGCGATATTCTTTTCATTGAATCTTTAATATCTAAAGGAAAAGGAACTATGACCATTACAGGAAATTTAGGAACTGTAATGAAAGAATCGGCTACCATTGCTTTAGAATATATCAAAGCAAATGCTGAATTACTTGGTTTAGATGCCGAAGTTATAGCTAAATACAACATTCATATTCACGTTCCAGAAGGTGCAACACCAAAAGATGGGCCAAGTGCTGGAATAGCAATGTTAACGTCTTTAGTTTCTTTATTTACGCAAAAAAGAGTTAAGAAAAGTATAGCAATGACAGGCGAAATCACTTTAAGAGGAAAAGTGCTTCCTGTTGGTGGAATAAAAGAAAAAATCTTAGCTGCCAAACGCGCTAACATAAAAGAAATCATTCTTTGCAAAGAAAACAAAGCCGATATCGACGAAATTAAACCTGAATATATCGATGGATTGACATTTCACTATGTAAAAGAAATGAGTGAAGTTTTAGCTATTGCCATTACTAAGGATAAAGTTAAAAATGCTAAGGTTATAAATTAAGTCTGATTTGTCATTTTGATAATGTAGAAATCTAGAAGGTCACAGAGAATATTCTTTGTGACCTTTGTGCTTTCTTAGTGTTCTTGGTGGTAAAAAACTATCTCGAACTTTCCTTAACCAATCGTTTTAATATAGCCCATTGTTTAAGAGCTTCTCTAGCTTCCACTGCTGGATAGCCAAGCATTGTTTTACCAGCTTCAATGTCGCCAGTTACACCTGAACCTGCTCCAACAATTGCTCCATCACCAATAGTGGTGTGGTCTTTTATAGACGCGCTTCCGCCAATAATAACTCCATTTCCTAGCGTTACAGAACCTGCTAAGCCAGAATTTCCTGCCATAATACAGAATTTTCCAAGTTTAGAATTATGACCAATTTGAACTAGATTATCTATTTTGCAACCATCACCCAAAACAGTTGAACTGAATTTTCCTCTGTCAACACATGAGTTGGCTCCAATTTCAACACCATTTCCAATAATTACATTTCCAATTTGAGGAATTTTTACCAAACCTCGTTGCGGATCTGGACGAAATCCAAAACCATCAGCACCAATGGTACAATTAGGATGTAAAATACAATGATTTCCAATATGACATCTTTCTCTAATAACTGCTCCTGACCAAATCACAGTATTGCTACCAATTGTACATTCATCAAGAATGGTAACATTTGGATATATAATAGAATTTTCTCCAATAGTAACATTTGGACCGATATAACAACCAGCACCAACTTTAGTTCCGTTTCCAATTGTAGCTGAAGAATCGATTGTAGCTGTTGGATGAATTTGTGTTGCAAAAACTGGTGGAGCTGGAGCATAGAGTTCTAAAACCTGTGACATGGCTAAATCGGCATTTTTTACTTTAATAAATGCTTTGTTTTCACCAGGTTCAATGGCAATATCTTCGTTTACAACGGCTGCACAAGCGTTTGAAGTTGCCCAATATTTTTCATATTTTTTATTTCCGATAAAAGAAATTTCGGTTGAATTGGCCATTTCCAGTTGTTCTGGAGCGGTTATTTTTGCAGAAGTTGAACCAAGGATTTCGCCTTTTAAAACTTCATTTATTTCTTGTATCGAAAATGCTTTCATATGTAATTTTATAAAATTTATTCAAATAAATGAAAAAAAAGTGAAAGCTTTTTATTTTAGGGTTAAAAAAATATGAAAATTATTTTTTTTATTTTAGCAAATTGTGTTTGTTTAAAAACGGTATTAAAGATACATTTGAGAGTAAAACTATATTTTCACCGTCCAACCAAAAGTATCTTCGGCTAGTTTATATTGAATTTTGGTTAAATCTTCTTTTAATTGCAATGCAAATGATTTGTCTTGTTTAGGCAGTTCATATTCAGTTCCTTGATAAGAGAAAGCTACAATTGGGCTTACGACAGCTGCTGTTCCTGCTCCGAAAATCTCTTTCAAACTACCATTTTTAGCAGCATTTACCAATTCTTCTACAAGCACTGGACGAACTTCTACATTCAATCCGTCACGTTTGGCTAGTTCAATCAAACTTTTTCTTGTTACACCATCTAAAATTCTTTCGCTTGTAGGAGCTGTATATAAGGTATCGTTTATTCTGAAGAAAACATTCATTGTTCCAGCTTCTTCTAGTTTGGTATGCGTCGCATCGTCTGTCCAAATAATTTGTTGAAATCCTTTTTCGTTTGCTAACTTGGTTGGATAGAATTGCGCTGAATAATTTCCGGCCGCTTTTGCAGCACCAATTCCACCGTTAGCAGCACGACTATAATGTTCGGCAATAATAACTTTTACTTCACCTGAATAATAAGATTTAGCTGGCGAAAGTATTATCATAAATCTGTATTGTGTAGATGGTTGTGCGATTACTCCAGAACCAATTGCAATCATAAAAGGTCTAATATAAAGTGTATTTCCCAAACCTTTTTTTACCCAATTTCTTTCGATATCTAAAATAGTTTTTAAGCCATTTATAAAGATGTTTTCGGGAACTTCTGGCATTGCCATTCTTACAGCAGATTTATTAAAACGATTAAAATTTTCGTCGGGTCTAAATAACCACACATCATCATTTTCATCTTTGTAGGCTTTCATACCTTCAAAAATTGCTTGACCATAATGAAAAACCTTGGCTGATGGATCTATCATGAAAGGTTCATAGGGTTTTATAATTGTTTTTTGCCATTTTCCATCTTTATAATCACATAATAACATATGATCAGTAAATACATTTCCGAAGGCAAGATTTTCGAAATCTATAGTGTCGATTTTAGAAGAATTCACTCTAACTATATCGATTTCGTTAGCGTTTAGTATAGCCATTAGTATTTTTAGTTTCTGCAAGTTGTTGTATTTTATTCAAAATCAATAATTTACAATATAGAAGCAGTTGTTATTTAGTTTTTTGCTAAACTAATAAAAAAATGAATTCATTTTGTATTCAAAAGAATTTATTTATTCACTTTTTTAACTTCTATTAAAATGCCAAAATTTATTATATATTGTAGTTAGAATTCTTTAAGAACTAGTTAATTTTGTAGAAAATAAAAAAAACGATACTTCTAATGAAAAAAATAGTTTATGCTGCTAGTATAATGATGGCTTTGGTAAGTTGTAAAAAAGAAAAACCTGTTTCTTATGCTGAATTTGGTGATAAAATAACTGCCGAAAGTGCTATTACTAAAGAAGCATTGCTCGAAAAATATAAGGCAATGAAAGAAACCGATACACTTGAAGTTAAAGTAGCGACTAAAATAGTTGATGTTTGCCAAAAGAAAGGATGTTGGATGAATTTAGATTTAGGAAATAACCAAACGGCTTTTGTAAAATTTAAAGATTATGCATTTTTTGTTCCATTAAATGCTGCCGAAAGTGAAGTTGTGGTTAATGGAAAAGCATTTATCGAGTTAACTTCAATAGAAGATTTAAAAGAATATGCTAAAGATGCAGGAAAATCACAAGCGGCTGTTGATAGTATTGTCGCTCCAGAAACCAATTATTCGTTTATGGCTGATGGTGTTTTAATAAAAAAATAATGTTAATGAAACAGTTAGCAGTAGTTTTACTTTTAATTACAGTTTTGTTTTCTTGCCAGAAAAAGCAAGATGATGCAGATGCTTGTTCTACAGAAGGCAAAGAATTTAAAATGTATGAAATGTCAGAAATGGCAATGCTCATGGAGCAAATGTATGCACACAATCAGCAATTGAGATTAAGAATTATAAAAGGTGATTCAGTCGGAACTTATCCTGATTTTTTTAATAAAATTTACTCAGCAAAGTTTACTACAACCAAGGATAATGATGTTTTTTTTCGGGAAAATGCAAAAAAATATAGTGAAGCGCAACAACTGATTTATTCTGATCCTGAAAATGTAAAAGAAAATTTCAATAAAGGTGTTGATGCTTGTGTAACTTGTCACAAAGGGAAATGTAGTGGACCAATTCCGAGAATCAAAAAATTATATATTAAGTAATTTTGAAACGTGAAATTCTAACCACAAACGACGGTTCTACGACCATTCATTTGCCCGATTGGGATGAAAGTTACCATTCTAAACACGGCGCTATTCAAGAAGCATATCATGTATTTATAAAAAACGGACTTTCCTTATTTGATGGAAAACAAGTTACCATTTTAGAAATTGGTTTTGGAACAGGTTTAAATACTTTTATTACGTATTTAGAAGCAAAAAAAACCAATCAAATTATCGATTATGTTGGAGTAGAAGCTTATCCAGTTTTATTTGATGAAGCTTTGAAAATGAATTATGTATCTGAATTAAATGCAACTGATGCAACTGAAATTTTCTCAAAAATGCATCAATCTTCATGGGAAGAAGAGCATTTTATTTCATCTAATTTTTCATTAACTAAGCGGAAACAATTTTTTCAAGATATTTCAGATGAAAATGTTTTTGATTTAATTTATTTTGACGCTTTTGGCTTTAGAGTGCAACCTGAACTTTGGTCACTCGAAATTTTTAAAAAAATGTATAAAGCTTTAAAAAGTAATGGAGTTTTAGTAACATACGCTTGTAGAGGCTCAATAAAAAGAGCTATGTTAGAATGTGGATTCAAAGTTCAAAAATTACCTGGTGCTCCAGGAAAGAGAGAAATGTTGAGGGCTACAAAAATTTAACGTATTTTTTTGAATTTTGAATTTTAAATATTTTAAATTTGGTATTGTTAAAAGATATACTTTTTACGTTCTTATTAAATCATAGATTTAAAACTATAACCAATTAAAAACTAATTATGTCAAGATTGATTTATGACTATACTAAGTCAGTGCTTGAAAGAGTTAGCTTTGATGCTAAACTTTTTTGCAAAGAATTAGACAAAGCAGTCAGAGTGCTTTTGCCTTATGAATTAGAACAATTAACAGAATGGTTGTTAAATTTTACCAAGGAAAAGCCCGAATTAAGGCAATGTTTACTGATTATCAACAAATAAAACTAAAAGGAACTTAAACGGTTCCTTTTTTTTTATAAAAAAAAGTGTGGTAAATGATATTGAAATTGTTTACTAGTAGATTAAAGAATCTATAATTTTTGTACGATTTTATTTTTAAAATAATTAAAAAGATGTATTTAAACGAATTAAAACGTATTTTGTCGATAAATAATCTAGTTTTATTTTGGTTTATAAAAATATACTTTTTACATTTACAAAATGATTCCCAAATCTTAAGCAAATTATTAACCAAACTAATAACTATTTTATGCCTAGATTGATTTACGATTACACTAAGCTAGAATTAGAGAGTGTGAGTTTTGACCAAAGTCTTTTTAAAAGAAAATTGAAAAAAGCGCTAAACAGTTTGTTACCTTATGAAATAGAGCAACTAATTAAATGGTTAGTTTATTTCACTTCTAACAAACCGCACTTAAAAGAATGTTTAACCGAAATTTCAATAAATAAAGGAGTTTACTAAACTCCTTTATTTAGACGATTTTGGACTTATAATCTGAACATTATTAAATACGATTGCACCTTTTATAACACCAGCAATAGTAGTTCGTAAGGCATCAATAATGTGAATTTTTAATTCGTTTTTTGGATAAATCAAACTAACTTCTCGTGCGGGTTTTGGTTCTTTAAAATGGCGAAGTTTGTTCATGTCTTTTTCTTTCAATTCTAAAGTATGCAAGTAAGGTAGTAATGTTGTTCCTAAGCCTTCATCAGCTAACTTTATAAGTGTTTCAAAACTTCCACTTTCTAGTTGAAAATGATTGTAATCTAGATTATTACTGTTTTTACAAAGGTTTAAAACATTATCTCTAAAACAATGTCCGTCTTGCAATAGCAAAATTTCATCCAAATTCAAATCGCCAATTTCAATTTCTTTTTTACCAAAAGTTGCATGATTTTCAGGAATATAGGCTACAAATGGTTCGTAATACAAAACAATTTCCTTAATCTTTTCTTCATGCAAAGGTGTAGCGGCAATGGCAGCATCTAGATGACCGTTATTTAATTTGAAAATAATATCATCGGTATGGAGTTCTTCAATTTTTAATTTCACTTTTGGATATTTCTTTATGAAATTATTCAAAAACATGGGCAATAGAGTAGGTGTAATAGTTGGAATAATACCTAATCGAAATTCACCACCAATAAATCCTTTTTGCTGATCTACAATATCTTGTATTCTATCGGCTTCATTAACGATATTTTTAGATTGAGTAACAATTTTTTGACCAATTTCAGTTAATTGAATTGGTTTTTTTGATCTATCAAAAAGCTGAATATCCAATTCTTCTTCTACTTTTTGAATTTGCATACTCAATGTAGGTTGGGTAACAAAACATTTTTCGGCTGCTAGTGTAAAGTTCTTGTATTCGGCTACTGCCAAAACGTATTTAAGTTGAGTAATTGTCATTGTATAATAAAATTTGATGCAAATATAAAAACTATCAATTAAATTGATATCTTTAATTCTAACTTATTAAAATAATTAAAAATAAATCTCTTTTTTTTGTTAAATTTTTAATAATGGCTTTTTATTATGTTAAGAAAAGTTAGTTTTGCAGCATGAAGTCAATTGCAAGAATTTTAATGGTTCTTTTTATTTCTTTTCTTTCAGCACCTACCTTGGTTAACTTGATTGAGAAGAATACTGACATTTCATTGTTTTACAGTTTAGCAGAAAAAGAAGAAATTCAAAAAGACCTAAAAGAAATCAAAGCTGACTTAAAACAACAATTTGACTATCCTTTTTTGAATACAAATATTAAATTAAATACAAAATTTGTTTCAAAAAACATTTTACTTCACGACAATGTTTCCGAAGAAATATTTTCACCTCCGCCAGAATTGGTTTAATACATCCCGACTTTTCGTTTTTCAAATTGTTTGAAACGATATTTTTTATATATTAAATTAATTTATTGGTATGACAAAAAAAATCAACCTTTTTGCTAACCTTAAATCTGATTTTGCTTCAGGTTTAGTGGTTTTTTTGGTGGCGTTGCCGCTATGTTTAGGTATTGCAATGGCAAGTGGAGCTCCTTTATTTTCTGGAATTATTTCGGGTATTATAGGTGGTATCGTTGTGGGGTATTTAAGCCAATCTCACTTAAGTGTTTCTGGCCCAGCTGCAGGATTAACTGCAATAGTTCTAACTTCTATTACCGATTTAGGAGCCTTCAATATCTTTTTATTAGCTGTTGTATTAGCCGGTTTAATTCAATTAGTATTAGGATTCTTAAAAGCGGGTTCAATTTCTAATTATTTTCCAAATAATGTTATAGAAGGAATGCTTGCAGGTATTGGTGTTATTATACTATTAAAGCAAATTCCACATGCTTTTGGATATGATGCCGATTATGAAGGTGATATGTCTTTTGATCAGGCTGATAATCAAAACACATTTTCTGAACTATTAAACATGGTTGATAAAGTAAATTTTGGTGCTGTAAGTATTACATTAGTATCATTATTAATTTTAATTTTATGGCCAAAAATTGAATTATTCAAAAAAATTAAAATTGTGCCACCTGCCTTAGTTGCGGTAATTGTGAGTATTTTAATTAATGAATTTTTTATTCAATCGGGTTCAAGTTTACAGGTGTTAAAAGAGCATTTAGTTAGTTTACCTGTTCCACAATCTGTTGATGATTTTAAAGCAATTATTGTATTTCCTGATTTTTCTCAATTTGCAAATCCTAAAGTATGGATTGTTGCAATGACAATTGCAATTGTTGCCTCTATTGAAACTTTATTGTGTATTGAAGCTTCTGACAGAATGGACGCTCAAAAAAGATATACTAATACTAATGTGGAGTTAAAAGCTCAAGGTATTGGTAATCTAGTAAGTGGACTTTTAGGTGGTTTACCAATGACTTCTGTTGTAGTAAGAACTACAGCAAATAATGCAGCTGGAGCAAAATCTAAAATGTCATCAATTATTCACGGAATATTATTGTTAGTTAGTGTTTTATCAATACCTTTTTTATTGAATAAAATTCCTCTTGCAACACTTGCAGCGGTTTTATTAATGATTGGTTATAAATTAGCTGTACCAAATATCAAACATTTTGCTAAATACATGCCAATTGCAATGAATGTTATGGTTGCAATTATAGTTGGCCTTTTGATAGCTGTTAAAAATTCAGACAGTATATATTTAAAACTAGCATTAGGTGTTGCAGTAATTGTATTAATAGTTTACATGTATTTCAAAGCTAAAAATGACAAAGAATTTGCAGTTAAAATTAATCGAAATCAATATTTATATTTTCCGTTTTTTGCTACCATTATAGCAGTAGTTTTTACTGATTTGCTAAAAGGAGTTGCATTAGGTATGATCTTAAGTGTGTATTTTGTATTGAAAGGCAATATGCAACGTGCTTATGTTTATAGAAATGACGAGTATAAAGAAGGTGATGTCATTCATATTGATTTAGCCGAAGAAGTTTCGTTTTTAAATAAAGCGGCAATCAAACAAACATTAACAAATATTCCAGAAAATTCTAATGTAATTATTGATGCATCTAAAACAGTTTATATCGATTTTGATGTACTAACTTTAATTAAGGAATTCAAAAAAACACATTCTAAAACCGAAAATATTAAGGTTAAATTAGTAGGCTTCAAAAAAAATTATAATATCCAGGAAACCGTAGAAGAAGATAAACATGTTTTTGTTGAAGCAAAAGATAAACCGGTTAAATAGTTAATGAAATAATGACTAAACTAGTTAGATTCTTTTTAATTGTGTGCATTGGTTTCACAAGTATTTCATTTTCTCAGCAGTCTGAAGCAGGAAATTGGTTCATTTATTTTGGAAATCAAGCTATAAACAAAAAATGGAATTGGCATAACGAAGTTCAATATCGAAGTTTTAACTTTATTGATGATGCCAATCAATTGCTTTTAAGAACTGGAATAGGTTACAATTTGTCAGAAAACAATAATAACCTTTTGTTAGGCTACGGGTTTATAAATACACAACGTTATGTTGCAAATTCTGATGAAAAAGATAGCTTTAACGAGCATCGCATTTATCAGCAGTTTACTACACGCCAAAATTTTGGAAGAGTTTATTTGCAACATCGTTATCGATTAGAAGAGCGATTTCTTCCGGATGATTTTCAATTGCGTTTTCGCTATTTCTTAGCAGTAAATTTACCATTGAATAAAAAAACAATGGAAAAAGATGCAATTTATTTATCAACCTATAATGAAATGTTTATTAATACCGAAAGTCCAATTTTTGATAGAAATCGATTATACGGTGCTTTAGGATATGTAATCAACAAAAACTTTAAAGTTGAAGCCGGAATTATGGCTCAAACTTTAGAAAAAACAAATCGCAATCAATTTCAAATTGTGATTTTTAATACTTTACCTTTTTAATAAAAATAAAAATTAAATAAAAAAATATATAATGAAAGCACATAGCAAAGAAACACAATCAAATATGACTCCAAAAAAAGCCTTGGAGTATTTAAAAGAAGGAAATACAAGATTTATGAGTAATTTAAAAGCTCATAGAAATTTATTAGAACAAGTTAATGATACTCGTGACGGGCAATGGCCATTTGCAACGATCTTAAGTTGTATTGACAGTAGAACATCAGCCGAATTAATTTTTGATCAAGGATTAGGAGATGTTTTTTCGGTAAGAATTGCTGGAAACATTGTAAACACTGATATTTTAGGAAGTATGGAATTTGCTTGTAAAGTTGCAGGTTCTAAACTTATTGTGGTACTTGGTCACAGCAAATGTGGAGCTGTAAAAGGTGCTTGCGACCATGTAGAAATGGGCAATTTAACGGAGTTGTTATCTAAAATTCAACCAGCAATCTATCAAGAAAAAATAACTACAACTGATAGAAGTTCAAAAAACTCAGAGTTTGTAGAAAATGTTGCTGAGATTAATGTAAAACGTAACGTTAAGAGCATTTTAGACCGTAGTGATATTTTAAAACAAATGGTTGAAAATGGAGAAATTGGTATTATAGGTGCAATGCACAATCTTGAAACAGGAGAAGTTACTTTTTATGAAGATGCATCTTTTATTAAAGATTAAGTTTAATTAATTATTTATTCAAAACCATTAATCAATTAAAGATTAATGGTTTTTTTATATTTACATTTGAAAAAAAATAAATAAATGAGTCAATTCTACAAACAACTTTTAGAGAACAATAAAAAATGGGTTGAGAGTCAATTAGCTCTTGATTCCAATTTTTTTAAGGATTTAGCAAAAGGTCAAAATCCTCAATTATTATGGATTGGTTGTTCTGATAGTCGTGTGCCTGCCAACGAAATTGTAGGTGGAAAA
The DNA here is from genome assembly GCF_044377315.1 of Flavobacterium sp. Taxonomy (GTDB): domain Bacteria; phylum Bacteroidota; class Bacteroidia; order Flavobacteriales; family Flavobacteriaceae; genus Flavobacterium. The sequence goes on along the minus strand of NZ_JBILJG010000004.1, from coordinate 11,239 downwards.
CCAGGTGATGTATTTGTTCATAGAAACATAGCTAACATGGTGGTTCATAGCGACATGAATATGCTAAGTGTTTTAGATTATGCCGTAAATGTTTTGAAAGTAAATCACGTTATTGTATGTGGACATTATGGATGTGGTGGCGTAAAAGCAGCTATGGAAAACAACTCAATTGGTATTATCGACAACTGGATTCGCCACATTAAAGATGTTTATCGTTTGCACAAAAAAGAGTTAGATGCCATCGAAGACAAAAAGGAAAGATTTAATAAATTTGTAGAAACCAATGTTCGTGAACAGGTGTTAGACTTAGCTAAAACATCGATAGTTCAAGCAGCTTGGCAAAAAGGACAAGAAGTTACTTTACATGGTTGGGTTTACGGATTAAACGATGGTTATGTAACCGATTTGAATGTAAATTTCAGTAGTAATAAGGATTTAGATGCTGTACATCAACTGTATTTTGATATTTAATCTTCTAAATTTTCATTAAAAGCTGAAGGCAATAATTGTGGAATAAATTTTATCAATATTGGTAATAATAAACCGCCGCCAGGGAGTAAAAAGATTGTTAAAGACGGAATGCTTTTGCAAATGTCGAGTAACTGTTTTTTCACTTTCTTTTTTTCTTCTGTACTCAAATCTTTTTGGGTTGATTTGGCTAAAAGTTGCATTAATTCTTTACTTTCAGAGATTTCTTTGGTCAATCGTTTTTGGTTTCTTTTTATTAAAACCTTAACACCAGTAGTAGTTTGATCGTAAAAATGCTTTACCGGGTTGGAATAATTAAAATACTGAATTTCCTTTTTGTGTAAGGTTATAAATTTATTGGTTGCAAGAACACTTTCTGCAACAAATCCTTCTGAAATGGACATGACTTTTCCTAATTTATCAAGGAAATACACTTCTTCATTTTCTACTTTTCCATCGTTCCAAAGTGTTATGCCCGCTAAGTCTAGCAGGTAATAATTCTCTAAATTATTGGTAAAATAATCTAAAGGCAATTCGTCAAGATTCTGAATATTTACTTTTGAAAATTTGGTATAGCGAACAGATGCTTCAAAAAGTTTTATTAACAAATCATCATGTTGCGATTTGACCGTTTTAATTTTTAACGAAAGTGAAACAATACTCATAATCGTTTCTTCCATTCGTTTTAAATATTTTTCTGGAATTTCGCCTTTTTGCAAATACTGTTGAAACGCCAAAACATCTACAAACAATAAGGCATTAGTAACAATATGAGAAAAGTTTTTGCTTATAATATCTTTGTTAGTTTGAACGCGTTCGTTTATCAAAGTTTCCAATTTTGAACTTGCCGAAGACGAAATAATTTTTCGGATAAAATCAAAATTAGACGGCGTCATTTCTTTGTAAAAAGCCACCGTTTTTTTGATAAAATCTTCCGAATTGGTTTCTTTTTTACAAAATTGATATACATCGTAAAGCGTTGTCAATAAGGCAATTTTAGAAATTTCATCCGATTTCCATTGCGAAATATCAATTATCGGGTTGGAATGTATCGAAATGATGTGACCATAGATAAATCCTGTTTCTCGAATACTTTTGTAAAGCGATAAATCATCAACAAAAGCCTCGTCGAACATTGTTTTTTGTTCAACAAAATACTTATCAATCCAACCGTTTGCTGATGGGTTTATCATTTCTTACTTTTGAAATGCAAAGCTATATAAAATTAAGAAAGTGGAAGAATTTTAGGGTCTAGATTTTATGTTTTTATCACAAGGGCGAATTATTTCATCAATTCTTGTTTTGCGTGTTTCTTCACGTTTGGCTTGGTTGAGCCAATACAAATAACTTTTTCGGCATGAAGGACTAAAATTAGGATAATTGTCGAAGGTTGTTTTATTATTTTGAAAAGCAAATTTAAAGTAGTTCAAATTCTAAAAAAAAAAACAAATTCCAAAGTGAGATCCGCCGCTGCGGATGACAAGTTTGTGGAAAGAAAAACTGTTTGGAAAAACTGTTATTCTATCTGCAAACTACTTTCCTCCAACTTCCAACTTCCAACTTCCATCTTCCAACCCAAACTAAGACTTCTGCTCTTTGTTAAAGTAAACCAAGTAGTAATACATTTGTTTTTCTTCGTCCCAGCCTTTTTCTACATATTTTTCGGCACTTTCTGGGTTTATGAAATCTAGTTTTATCTGAATATTGGTATCCAAGTTGATGACGTTTTTTATCGATTTTCGGGCATCACTTACTGCGGCATTGGCAATAGGGAATGAGGTAATATCTTCGATAGAGTATTTTTCGCCTTTATCAACTTTGTAGTTTTTGAATTCCGAAATCAAATCGGGATTGTCTATTACTTCGTTCATAAAGTTGGTTTCTTCAAACGCATCGTTTTTGGCAAAATAATTCACCGACCGGTTCATGAACATTACTTCTTCTTTTTTGTCTTCGGCTGGCAAAACAACATCTTTGGCAAATCCTTGACAGAATTTTAGATACTTTTTAGTAATGAAGTTTTCGTCTTCAAAAGCATCTACATTCAAGAAATGTTCTAACCAATAACGCGCGTCATAGCGATTGCTGTCAACTGTTAGGATTTTGTAACCTTCGTCTTGTTTGTAGTTAAAGATAAGGCAACCTTTGTCTAATTTGTTAAGGTTAATTCCTTGTTGCAAATGCATTTCGAGGTTAGAACCTTTTTCTTCAAACTGTAAAAAATCGCTTTGAATTTCGCTTTTAAAAATTCCAATAGCATCCACCACATTATTATCGATGTTAATATTGGTTAAGTGCGTAACATACACTTCACCATTCTTAATATGCGGATGATTGGATTGCTCAAACAAGTGTTGTGTAATCTTTTTAGAAACATCATGAATATTCGACGGATTAGCAAAAACTTCTGTCGAAAACTTAAACATTTCGTTGTAATCTAAGTCAATTTCGTGAGCAAACTGATAGTAGTTTTCTTCTTTATCACGAAAAGGTTTCAGGAAAAACTCTTTCAATAACGGTGTAATCTCGTCGTTGATAGCAAAAGTGTTTTCCGATAAAAAGATAGCTTCGTTACGGCTTTTATTCCCTACTCGGTGAATAGATAAGCTGTCGATGTGGGTGTTATATAGGTTGATCATTTTTTTATTTGTTTTAGGGTTTAAAAGTTTAAAAGTTTAAAGTTGTTTAAAAGTTTAAAGTTGTTTAAACGTTTAAGGTTGTTTAATTTTGTTTTTTTAGGAGTCTATAAACTTTGTCCCTTTGTAATCTTTTTTGTTTAAATAGGTTATAAAATTGTGTATTTTGATGCTTAATTTTTCGTAATCAGAAACTAAAACGGTTACCTTTTGTTCGTCAATATACTCATTATCAAAAACGCGGTACAACTGTGATCTTGATTCACCAGCGGAACCTTTGGCAACAGATAAAAATTGACGAAACTCTCCATTTCCATTTCTTTCAAATCCTTCGGCAATATTGTCCATTACTGAGCCAGATGAACTTTTAATTTGGTCTTTAAGTTTAAAATCGTATTTTAAATCAGTTGTTTTACAAATTAAAATTATTTCTTTTGAAAGTCTTCTTGCTTCTATCCAAATTTCTAAATTTTCAAACTTTTTTACAGTAGCCATAAAACAACTTTAAACTTTTAAACCTTAAACAACCTTAAACAACCTTAAACAACCTTAAACAACCTTAAACTATTTTTAATTCCAATTCTCTTCAAACCCGTAATCTTCAAAGCTGTCGTCAGTTCCAAAAGCATCTAAATCATCTTCATCTAGGTCGTCTTCAAATTCGTTGTAAGCTTCTTCGTCATCTTCGGCAATAAAGTGTTTTTCCATCGCTTCAGCTGGCATTTCGCCGTGAGAAAATAACAAATCTGGATAAGTAACTCCAGTTTGAACTTCTTCAACAGCAGCCAATTCGACTAAAAATGTCCACATATTGATAAAGTCGTACACATAGATGATTTTGGTATTTTCCTCGTCAAGAATATCCGACAATTGGTAATCGCTCATAATACGATTTTCACCAGGAACATCACCAGCGTCAAACATCGGAATTTCATCTTCTTGATTCCATGTATCGTCGCATGTATAAAACGAAGCTACTTCTAGTCCGTCAAATCCAAAGCCGTTTACAATAGCATTGTGTAAATCCTCTAAAGTAGCGTCTTCTTGTATCGCAATATCTCTGAAAACATCCTCTTCGGCATCGAGAATTACTCTAAATTTATAAATCATAATCTTTATTTTTTTTCGAATGCCAAAGGTAAAACTAAATTTCAGATTTCAGATTTCAGATTTCAGATTGTTGATAAGATTTTTTTAATTGAAATTCACACGAATCAAAAGTTTAATTAATTTTACTAATTATAATCTGTAAGTTGATTTTTATAATTCGTTTAAAAATTGAATAGATTTTTAATCTTCATTCTATTGGTAAGTTATAGTTTTTAAACTTTCAAAATACCTCTAAAACCTCTTACAGCATAGTAAGATTCGGCTCCATTATGGTAAACAAAAACTCTTCCAAAACGCCAATCTCCAAAAATGGCGCCACCAAGTTTTCTTATTTCTAAAGGTGTTGCCAACCAACTTGAGGTTTTGATGTCAAAATTTCCGTGTTTTTGTAGCTCATGGTATTAATTTTAAGTAAGTAGTTCAATTACCATTTCTTAAAAAAAAACGCCCCAAATCAACTAAGTTTTGAGACGTTTTTGTGTAAAAACTAACGTAATTAATAACTTGTTATATCACCTGAACCTGTAACTTTTGAATCGATAGTTTCAGGTTTTGATTTGTAATGAATGTTACCACTACCAGCTACAGAAGCTTTGAGTTTGTTGGTGCAGTTTACTTTTAAGTCGCCCGAACCAGCTACAGAAACAAAGGCGTTTTGAGCTATTAGTTTTGTACAACTTAAGTCACCTGAACCGGCTACTTTAGCTTCTAATTCTTCCGTAGTTCCAGTAATTTTCAAATCGCCCGAACCTGCCACTGAAGCAATCAAATTTTTGGTGTCAACCGAAAAATCACCATCTCCAGAACCTGTTAATTTAATTTCAAAATCGGCAGCTTTCACAGTGTCTTTAGTTGTAATTTCTCCAGAACCGGTAAAGGAAACGGCACTAATTTCTTCAAAAGGAACAGTAATTACAATGTCAGAATGATAAGAATAGTTTTTGTTTTTTTCAAAACCAATTTTGAGCTTTGAACCATTGACTTCAGTAACAATGTGATTTATAATATTCTCATCGCCAGAAATTGTGATAGTTCCTTCTTTTCCAGCGACTAATTCAACGTTAAATGATCCACTTGCTGAGATTTCATCATACGACTCGGTCGTTCTGGTAATGGTCGTTTGAACACCGTTTTCTTTTATTTTTTCTTTATTCCATTGAGCATTTGTTGTTGAAATACTCATAAATGCTATTAATAATACTATTTTTATCATGATTTTTATTTTGTTAAAAGTTGAACGCTTCCGTAATTGGTTGAAATTTTCATTGTTGCTTTTCCTTGACTAATATGATAACCGGAATAGGCTTTTGATGTGTTTTTTTCTGATTTTTGAGTGTATTTCAAATCTAATTCATCTTTGAACGATCCATAACCAAGATTTATATCAAAATTGAACGCAAAATCAGAACTGCAAGTTATTTTTGAATTGGTATAATTTCCATATATCGCAATAGCATCTGTTTTATTTGAGACTGAAAATTGAATATCACTATAATTTGAACTTATGTTGATTGCGTTTCCAATTTCGCCCAATTTTAATGTTAGATAATTGCCATCAACGGCTATTTTTTGAATAGAACTTGCTTTGATTTTGGTATAATTGGAAGACAAATTCAATCCGCCAACGTTTTGAAAATTGAAAGTATTGTAGTTACCATCAATATTTATATGGTTTACTTTCTGAAAATCAACATCTGAATATTGACTTTCTAAATTCAACTTGTCAATAGAATTTATAGATGAATTTGAGGAATAGGCAATGCTTATATTGTTAGTTTTGTTGTTAAATTGTCCAAGAATAATGCTTCCATAATGACAAGTTATATCAGAACTTCCGTTTAATTTTTCTACAATAATATTTCCGTATTTGTTGTTCAAATCAATGTTTCCATTTCTTGGAATTTTTATGGTATAATTTATTTCGTAACTTATATTGCTACTTTTCCATTCTTTGGTTGTGAAAATTGTCTTAGCAGAAACTTTGCTTGTTGTGGCTGTAAAATCAACATCGATAGAATTGATTCTTTCATTGATTTTCTTCTCGCTATTGCCAGAAACTTTAATATTTACTTGAATTGAAATTTTGTTTTCATCCCATAAATACACATTTACATTTCCGTACGAATTGGTTATGTTTACTTGCGCATCTTCGTTGACAGCGTAGGTTTTTGAAATAGTTTTTTCTTTATTGTAAGCATGATTATCGTCATTATATCCAAAAGAAAGTATTGGAAATAGAACAATAATAAATACTATTTTAACTATGGTTTTCATTTGCTTCAATTTTTAATTTATTGATAGTTTCGACTTGGTCTAATACCGATTTTATAAAGGTAATTCGGGTTTGCATATTGGTAATCATGGCATAAATAATCTGTTTGTTTTCGCCATTTTTTATGATTTCTTGTTTCAAATTTTCATAATCTTTTTCTAGTGCTTCCATTTGTTTCAGGGCATCATTTATAAGTGCTTTACTTTGTGGTGTTTCCTTTTTCTTTAGCATTTCAAGTTCGACATTGATTACAGACGAAAAATAATCGTGCGTTTCTTGTACTTGAGGCGAAAAAGCAACTTCTTGTTTTTTTTCTGAAGTGTAATTCAGATATAAAATCCCAAAGCCAAATAGGAGCGAAGCCGCAATAGACAGCGGAATCCAATTTCTTTTTTTCTTAGGCTGTTTATTTTTCAATTTATCTAAAAATCGATTTTCATGACCTTGATTGGGTATATCAAAATCCCAATTGTCTTGAGTTTTAAATAAATCTTCTATTTTATTATTGGTACTCATAAGGCATTTAATTTTGTTCTCAAACTTTCTTTTGCTCTGCTCATCATCGTTCGGCAGTTTTCGTAACTTATATTTAGTATTTGTGTAATCTCTTCTAAATCATAACCTTCAATAAAAAATAAGGTTAAAATAATTTTGTAATTGGGTTTCAAGTTTTGAATGGTTTTTAAAACGGATTCAGCTTTTAGTTCACTATATGAAATGCCATTATCATTACTGTCATCAATTACTTCAGTATTTTCATCAAGTGTTTCTATTTGATGTTTTGATACTTTTTTATATTCATCAATACTGTTATTTACTACAATTTTCTTCAACCAAGCGCCAAATGTTACTTTTCCGCTATACGAATCCAACTTGGTAAACGCTTTCAAGAAACTTTCTTGCATAATATCTTCAGCCAATGCATAATCATTAACAATTCTGAAAGCCACATTAAACATTGCTTTATAATATTTATTATAAATGGTTAGTTGCGCTTTTTCATTGTTCTCTTTGCACAGATTGAGAAGAATGGCAATATCTACTTCTTGGTTTTTCAAACGTTTTGGTTAGTTAATCTATATAAAAGACAGTTGGGTTTTTAGAATGTTACAGTTTTTGAAAATATTCTTTATAAAAATAAAAAATCCAGACGATTAATCTGGATTTGTATGCAATATAAATTCTTTAAGTTTATTTAAAATAAGAAAAACTATGATTGTTTTCTATTTGCAACAAACTCTCATAAATCAGTTTGATTACATTTTCTACATCATCTCTATGAACCATTTCTACAGTGGTGTGCATATAACGCAATGGTAATGAAATTAATGCAGAAGCAACACCGCCGTTGCTATAAGCAAAAGCATCAGTGTCTGTTCCAGTAGCACGAGATGTAGCATGGCGCTGAAACGGGATTTTGTTTTTCTCTGCTGTATCAACAATTAGTTCTCTAAGTTTATTCTGAACAGCTGGTGCATACGCAATAACTGGACCTTTGCCCATTTGCAAATCGCCTTCAATTTTCTTATCAATCATAGGAGTAGTGGTATCGTGACAAACATCGGTTACTATGGCAACATTTGGTTTGATAGTTTGCGTAATCATTTCGGCACCTCTAAGTCCAATTTCTTCCTGAACAGAGTTTACAATGTATAATCCAAAAGGTAATTTCTTCTTGTTTTCTTTTAGCAAACGGGCAACTTCTGCAATCATAAATCCGCCCATTCTGTTATCAATAGCTCTGCAAACAAATTTATCTTTATTCAAAATCATGAACTCATCAGGATACGTAATAACACAACCTACATGAATTCCTAATTTTTCAACTTGTTCTTTGGTTTCACAACCGCAATCTATAAAAATATTGAACTGTGTAGCAGCTTCTTCCTTTCCACGTCCACGAGTGTGAATCGCTGGCCAACCAAAAACACCTTTTACAATTCCGTTTTTAGTATGAATGTTAACGCGTTTTGAAGGCGCTATTTGATGATCAGAACCACCATTTCTTATTACATATATAAGTCCGTTATCGGTAATATAGTTTACATACCACGAAATTTCATCCGAATGTCCTTCTATTACTACTTTAAAAGGTGCATCTGGGTTTATAATTCCAACGGCACTTCCGTATGTGTCGGTTATAAAAGTATCAACGTAAGGTTTTAGATAATCCATCCAAAGTTTTTGCCCTTCACTTTCATATCCTGTTGGTGAAGCATTGTTCAAATATTTTTCTAAAAATGAAATAGATGATTTTGTAAGTATTGATTTTGTTGCCATAAAATATTTTTTTGCTAAAATATAAATTTGGCATTACACTTGTTATATATATTGTATAATTTTGGTAAATAATTACAAGTTTATGAATTCGCTAAAGTATTTTGTTTTTTGTTTAGTTGTTTCTTTCACGGCAAACGCCCAAGTTATCCAGAAAGATACGACCAAAATGGGTTACGATATCAAAGATATAGACACACTTTCTAACGAACCAATTCAGTTAGAAGAAATACTTGTATATAAGGAGAAACTCGATCCCGAAGCAAAAAAGCAATACTTATTATTAAGAAATAGAGTTTACAAAACATATCCTTATGCCAAAATCGCATCTGAAAGACTAACCATACTCAAAAAGAATATGGATAAACTCAAAACCGAAAAAGAAAAAAGAAAGTATTTCAAAATCGTAGAAGACTACATGGAAAACGAATTTGAAGCCCAACTCAAAAAATTGTCTCGCAAACAAGGTCAAATTTTGGTTAAGTTAATCCACCGCCAAACAGGCTTTACAACTTATTCACTTATTAAGGACTATAAAAGCGGCTGGAAAGCATTTTGGTCTAACAATACCGCCAGATTATTCGATATTAATCTCAAAACCAAATACGCACCGTATCAAGTCAATGAAGATTTTCTTATCGAAAGCATCTTGTATCGTGCCTTCAATTCAGGTAGATTAGTAAACCAACCACCAGCCAATCCAGTCGATTACGACGAATTATACGAGCATTGGCAACAACTCGCTGTAAAAATTAATAAGTAGTTTTTTTCTAGTAGCTACTCGCGCTTTTCGTTGCAATCTTGCCCAAATTTGGCAACTTTTCTACGTTTTGCAAGGAGCTTCCGTTGGTCGCTCTTTCAAAAACGAGAAAAAATAAGCCAAATTTGAGCAAGGATTTCCACTACAATCACGGCTATGGGATTCGATTTTCAAAAGAGATTGATACTAAACCAACAAAATTTGTTTTCCAAAAACCGCATATTCAGTGTTTTAAAAAAAAGAATAAAAAAGGTTTGATTTAAATTTGGAAAGGGTAAAAAAGAATTATTATATTTGCACCCCGCAATAGGGAAGTTCGTTGATATAGTGGTAGAGTTTAGGCGGAAATAAAATTTTAAAATTATTTTCAAAAAAGCTTGCCAGATAAAAAAGAATGATTACTTTTGCACCCGCTAACCGCAAGAGAGGCGAAAAGAAGAAGACACGTTCCTAGACATATTGAATTGACAGCCGTTTTTAAAAGAGATTTTAAGAACAAACAAAAAGAGAGTAAGAGAATCGAGAGATTTGAAAAGAGACTAGAAATTCGTCTAAAAAACAGTCAAGCTTAGCTTGACAAACAATATACGATGAAGAGTTTGATCCTGGCTCAGGATGAACGCTAGCGGCAGGCTTAACACATGCAAGTCGAGGGGTAGTATAGCAATATATGAGACCGGCGCACGGGTGCGTAACGCGTATGCAATCTACCTTTTACAGAGGGATAGCCCAGAGAAATTTGGATTAATACCTCATAGTATCTTCGAGTGGCATCACTTGATTATTAAAGTTCCAACGGTAAAAGATGAGCATGCGTCCCATTAGCTAGATGGTAAGGTAACGGCTTACCATGGCTACGATGGGTAGGGGTCCTGAGAGGGAGATCCCCCACACTGGTACTGAGACACGGACCAGACTCCTACGGGAGGCAGCAGTGAGGAATATTGGTCAATGGGCGCAAGCCTGAACCAGCCATGCCGCGTGCAGGATGACGGTCCTATGGATTGTAAACTGCTTTTATACGAGAAGAAACACTCCTTCGTGAAGGAGCTTGACGGTATCGTAAGAATAAGGATCGGCTAACTCCGTGCCAGCAGCCGCGGTAATACGGAGGATCCAAGCGTTATCCGGAATCATTGGGTTTAAAGGGTCCGTAGGCGGTTAGATAAGTCAGTGGTGAAAGCCCATCGCTCAACGGTGGAACGGCCATTGATACTGTTTAACTTGAATTATTAGGAAGTAACTAGAATATGTAGTGTAGCGGTGAAATGCTTAGAGATTACATGGAATACCAATTGCGAAGGCAGGTTACTACTAATTGATTGACGCTGATGGACGAAAGCGTGGGTAGCGAACAGGATTAGATACCCTGGTAGTCCACGCCGTAAACGATGGATACTAGCTGTTGGGAGTAATCTCAGTGGCTAAGCGAAAGTGATAAGTATCCCACCTGGGGAGTACGTTCGCAAGAATGAAACTCAAAGGAATTGACGGGGGCCCGCACAAGCGGTGGAGCATGTGGTTTAATTCGATGATACGCGAGGAACCTTACCAAGGCTTAAATGTAGTTTGACCGATTAGGAAACTAGTCTTTCGCAAGACAAATTACAAGGTGCTGCATGGTTGTCGTCAGCTCGTGCCGTGAGGTGTCAGGTTAAGTCCTATAACGAGCGCAACCCCTGTTGTTAGTTGCCAGCGAGTCAAGTCGGGAACTCT
>NZ_JBILJG010000031.1:0-33315 GCF_044377315.1 Flavobacterium sp. | reverse complement strand
AATTGCTGTTGTAAATGATATTAGTTCCTCTCCACTTGGGTCGGTATAGCGCAAAGGATTGTTAAGAACGTATGAATACCTATTATAATTCTGGGTATTCTCAGGTTGTTGTACAAAGTTATCGGGCATTAGGAAACTTCGCAATACGGGGTCGTACAAACGACCATTCATGTGTATTAGTCCCACTTCCTTGAGATGCTCGTGACCTGTATAACCTCTGTCTAATACTACTAGTCCGTTAGCCAGTGGCAAGGCAACATTACTTGAGTTTACAATTTTTGCTAAGTTACCCCACGCATCAAAATGGCGTTTCTCTATGGCTACACCTGCGTTATCAGTAATAGCAATGATACTACCTAAATAATCCCTGTGTAAATAATTGTTAACAGTAGTTACTGTTCCTGTTGCGCTTCGCGTTTTTTCGTTATACAAAACAGCGCTATAGGCATCACCTCCCGCAAAAGTAATAATTTTTATGGTATTGGCAACATGGTCGTATGTAACTTCGGTACTACCATCGTCGGTATATAACTTGGTTTTGCGTTGTAATCTTGTGGTACTTGGTGCAATGGCTCTATTATCATACAACATTCTGCTTCTTGAAGCATGTGAGTTGTACATAAAGTTGCATTTGCCTTTATTGCTCTCGTTTATACTTATAGGACTTTTAAACATATTGTAGGCAACAATTTGGTTACCGTTTAATGCATTATAATAAGCCTTGCCTTCGGAATTAAGCGCTATTCTATCCTTACGGTAAATACCCGTTGCATAATCTCCATTATAGCTTACAGTTCCTAGCTTATTGTTACTCGTTATTCTGCCTCTGTCATCATAAACATTAGAGTCAAGTACTCCTGTTACTGGGTTTGTCCATGTTTTTAATCTGTCTTGATCTTGTGGATCGTAGGTAAAACTTTCCGTAATATTCATACCCGGTGCTAGGTTTTGCCTACTCATTAAGTTTCCTTTTACAGCATCAAAGTTATATACATTATTTACGACAAAGGTTGTTCCTTTTAAATGCTTTTGGTTGGTTAGGTAATAATCGGTGTTATAGGTGTTAGTAATATTGATAACTCCTGCACCGTTACCTAAATTTGCAGTAAGAGTTTGCATTTTCTCGTTGGCAGTGACCAGTTGCCATAATGCAGCATTGTTGTTATCAGTAAGTTTTTCTAAAATACCGTTATAGGTATTATAACCATATTTGGTAATAACTGATGATTCAAAATTGGCTGCCGATTTTTCCTTTGTCCAATTTGTCTCTGTAGCTATTCTACCTATTGCATCGTAGCCAATTGTTTTAGTATGCTCAAGGTAAGCATTGTTTTCGGATGTTATGGTTAGTCTATGATAGCTGTCGTATGTGTAGCCATAGGTATCAATAGAGGCACCTGCCGTTGTAGTGGTAGTTTCACTTTCCAACTGAGCAAAATCATTATAAGCATAAATTGTATTAAAATCAGCTCCATCTCCAATGGCTTTTTTGGTTAGCACTTTACCATCATCATCATAGGTATAGGTGGTGGTGCCTTTTGGTGTTGTTTCTGTCAATATTTGCCCAAAGGGATCATAACTATAAGAATAATTTCCTCCATTTGGTCCAGAAGGGTTACCTGCATTTGGGTCGAAAGTTGATATCTTATTACCCCAACCGTCTATAGTATGAGTTATTTCGTGACCTCCGTAATTGGTTTTTTTCAAAGCACCATTAGCAAAATAGGTAAAATTGATAGTTCCGCCTGGGTCGGTAGTCGCTACTTTATTACCTAAAGCATCAACAGTTATTGTTGTTGTTTTGCCATCATCAACACTAGTCGTTGTGAGTCCGCTGTAGGATAGTGTTTGTATTCTTGATGTAGGTAATTTAACTTGTATTGGACGGTGTAAATTATCATAAGTATATTCTGTAAACTTAGAGGCACTAGTAAAAAAAGGTTCACTTTCTTTAAATTTTCTACCCAGTGCATCATACTCTATAGTTTTGGATATTTCGCTATTATTGGCAAAACCTTTGGTAGTCGTTTTGACAACTCTACCTAAAACATCATAGGTTGTTTTGCTTCTAGCGTTGTCGCCAGAGCTGTTTAAACTAGTTACTGTATAACCGCCATCTGCATTTTTTACATAACTGGTTGCAGTAATAAGTTGCGTTGCTGTTGCATTAGTGGTTTTACTTTGGGTAAGTTTGCCCCAATTGTCATAACTAAATTCGCTAACAACCCCTAGATAATTTGTTGATTTTTTTACTTGTCCAAGTGCGTTATATTCAAGTTCAGTAACAAAGTCTTGGTGGTCGATTTTCTTTTTTACAAAACGTTTGGTTGGTTCATATTCATCAGCAATCGTTCTTGAGGCGATAGCAGGAGAAGCTGTTGGTATAGAGACTGTTTTGGTCAAAAGATTCCCGACTGCATCATATGTCATATCTTCTACTAGGTAATCGGTGTTGTGACCTTTTTTCTCTTTTTTGGTTATGTTAGCACCCTCATAGGTATATTTTTCTTCCGATGTCCTAGTATCAGTAAAACCATCTGCATTGTATATTGTACTTGTAGTAGTGACTTTTTTAGGTTTGCCAATATAAAAAGTATTACCAACTCCTGTTGGGTTGTTGGCATACTCTTCTATTGGAGTATTAGTTGTGGTCGTACCTTGTAAAGTGGTACCATTATAATAATTGGTAGTAACTGATGTTTGCAAACCATAAGTACCCAGCGTATCAACTGTACCATCATAAGAATATAGTTTATCAACTTTTACTCCAGTAAGCGCATCAAGAGTGGTTTGTTGATTGAGTAAAACATTATACACTTTTGATGGGAAAGTATAGGTGCTAAAATAATTGGTTTTGGTACTCAATAAATCGGTTGGGGTTGTTTCAAACACTGTAAGACCGTTTGTACTACTCCATGTAATGGTGTTAGCACCTCTTAAACTGATATCATTATTTTCAGTTGTCCAAATTTTGGGGTCAGACTGTTGTACGTACCAACTACTTCTGGTAGTTCGTTTAAATCCAACACTTCCATAAACAAAATTGGAAACATAGCCATTGTATCTAAAGTCTTGATGTTTAGAAACTCCATTAACTGTTGCTGTAAGTTTAGAAACCAAAAAGGAAGTAGGGTTTTTAATTAACTCAATATTCGGATAGGTTGCTGTATTAGTGGAAGAATAAAAGTCAGTTTGAGGATTACCTAGTCCACCTCCTGGGGCTTCCATAGCGGAGTACTGAATTGTATGTACAATTTTATCATTAGACTCTTTTACTTGTAGTAGTCTATTGTCTTTATTGAAGTCTTTGTTGAAATTAAAATATTGCAACTTGTTGTGGTGAGCTAGAACAACTACCAAATCTGTATTTCCTCTTGACTGTTTAAAATTGCCCGCAACTGGTGTAGGTAACCATGGAGAATCAGAATAAAACTCACCTGAATGATATGTATATGTGAAACCCGCTGCTCCAGTTTTTCCAATAGTATTTGTATAAGCAGCAACACTCCAATACGTATCGTGATCGTTTATTGTCCATGTGGTGGGATTCCACCAATCTGAATCAGGCTTGGTGTATTTTCTCCAAAAACGAACTAAATCAGATTTTCCATCCTTATTAACATCCATAGCATAATAATTACTCCAATGCATTTGATTGTTATAAGTATTACCAGTGTTGGGCCAATATTCTACAATAGTATGAGATTCTTTAACAAAAAACTCACCTCCATTTGGATTTGGATTACTGTAATAAATATGCCAAACTGTATGACCGCTTCCGCCTTCGGTATCGGGCAGCATAATATCGGTTTTTCCATCGCCGTTATAGTCGCCAAAAAGTAGTTGTTTTGTAGGAGAATAAGCATCAAGAATCCCTTCACCCAAGAGTTCTAATTCAACCCAAGGAGATTGGTTTAATTGTTTAAAACCAACTATTCTATAAGAATTTGAACCGTGAATTACCATTATATCTGCTTTTCCATCAGAATTAAAATCAGCTACAAATCGTTGATTACCTTGTAAAAAACTGCCGTTAGCCATAGTTGTATTTCCTTGTGAATTTTCATCTACTGATGCAGATGGATTTAAATCAACTAACCTTAAATTATTAAAAGTTGTTGAGACATATTTTTCATAATCACAAGGAAAAATGGTTTCCCCAGGAGGCATGAAGTTATTAGTATTACCATTATTATTGTTGTTTGAAAATAAGTGATCTACTTGAGCGGGGCCACTTTCATCTTGGTTGTAAGATTCTGTTTCATTAAAGCTAAATATAAGAACCTCACTTATACCGTCACCATTATAATCGCCCTCTAAAAACTTATTTGAAGTTTTTACGCTTGGAGGGTTGGCACATTGGCTCTCATAATTATTAATAGGCTCTCCATAACTTGTAAAACCACAATTATCAAAACAAGGAACTACATTGTTAAATGCAATTATTTTGGAGTTATTGTTGACAAATTGACTATTCCCATTTAATGCATAAGAATGAAATTCTATAGAATTTAACGTTTCATTAACTTTAATAACTGATTGTTTTTGATTTAGTTTATTATCTGTTATTGTTGTAGCAGGAAATATTTTGGTACCGAAGTTAGGCATGTTGATTGGGATATTTCCAGAATTTGCTGCAAATAAGTTTGTATATAATTGATTACCAGCCCCAAAATCAATTCTTCCATCACCATCAAAATCTCCCGCCAAACTAATGTTTTCAAAGGCTAAGTTGTTTACATACGATTTTGTAGCAACTGATGTTGATGTTGGTGTAGTGTCATAAAAAAATTTAATTGGGTTCGACTCTTCCAATGCGCCATTTATTTCCTTTATTTCAGATACGCGCTGGTACCCATCATCATCAGAGATATGTGATATCTCATATTTTCTAAACAGGTTATTTTGGGTAGTAACCGTTATGTAATCTAACAGTTGTGAAGCATAGCTTGGATTAGAAGATGTAACAATGCCTGATGTGCTTTTACCAATAATAAAGTCTCTCTCTTTACGAGCTAGCTCTGTGTAGTGAAAATTTATGCTGTTAATATGTGGTAACGATTGGCTTTCATTACCACCAAACTTTATCTGCGAGATATAAAGGTTGCTAGAATTTGCTACAGTAGCAGAACTAAAAGTGAGATACTCATAATTTATAGAATTACCGTAAACATCTTCATGTCTAACTATATACCATGCATTACGAGAAGTTCTTGAATAGCCAATGTTATCGCCTTGTCGAGATCCATACCATGTTCTTGAACCATCTGGTTGTGTTACAATAAAACTTCTTGTCGGTCCAGTAATTGACGATGGAGTATGAATAATAAGCTCAATCTTTATATTGCTTTTATATTCCGTTTCATAAGTTGAATTATTTGCCCAATACGTTCCTGTTTTTAAAAGTAGTCGTTGCCCGTCTAATGCTAATTTATCATTGTCGTCAAAATCAACTCCATCTCTAAAACCATCTATATCTTGTCTTGTTGCAATGCGCGTTATGCTAGATATACTAGAAATACTCCAGCCTTGCCCCGCAATACCGCCTCTTGCCCCGCTGTTATAGCTGAGGTTTATCATTGGTGCTACTCCGTTTAAACTTGGTGGTGTGGCAATAGGGATAGTATAGTTAGCTGTTCCTGAACTGGAAATACTTAATTCTCCTTTGGTATCTTGAAAGTTTTGTGCTAAACTTATACTGTAAACAAATAATAAAATTACAATTGTATTGTACTTTGATAGTTGAGATTTTAAAATTCTTTTCATATGTAATTACTATTATTGTTTAACAACTTTTAAGTTTTTTATTTCACCAGAATTGTATAATAACATAATATTATAAATACCCGTTGGGTAATTTTCAAAATTAATAGTATTGGCGTCAAGACTACTTTGATTTTTATAGGTCATAAAAAGTTTACCACTCAAATCATATAATTCAATGGTTTGAATATCTTTTTCTGTGGTGTCTGTCCATTTGATAAATAATTCTGATCGAACAGGATTAGGATAATAGGATATTTCAGGATAAATATCACTTTCTATATAATCTTCTTGTTTTGCTACCATCTTTTCTTTTTGAGTTATAGAATTACTAGATGGTCTTGCTGATAAATAAATAAACTTCCTTCTGGTTTGGTTGCCTGCATTATCGTATTCAAATTCAATTGTGTTATAGGCTCCAGTACCACCGCCAGGTGCTGCTGCTTTACTAAGTACTGCAAACTTCTCTTCTGATGTTGTGCCATCTACATAATTAATATGTACTATTAATTCTTTAACAGCCTCATCAGTCCAAATTACAGGCACTGTAAACCCCGTTGCGTTCTCCGTGAAACCACCAATTACCTCCCAATTAACACTTGTAATTGTGCTTTTGTTGGTTCCTTTTATGGTATAATCTACAACACTATTTTCATATATTAATATAGACTCTTTATTGGCCTCTGTATTGACCAACTTTACTTCATGTACCGTATTTTCGTCTATCTTTTCCCATTCTAGTAGCAATGAAGAGTTTATTTTATTTATACAGATACTTTTTTGAACAATTGTTCCTGTAAAATACTTAATTCTAACGGTAATATATCCTGTGTTCGTAGCATTCCACACTATATTGGTTTTGAAATCGTTTGGTGTTTCTGCCACGCCTCCTGTAACAAGCCATTGTATAGTTTGGATGTTAGCTAAATTATCTCCATTGAGACTAAATGTAGGTTTTGTATCTTTACAAACCTTTAAACACGGGTTTGATAAAGATATGTTACTGTATTTTATTTCGCTTATATTATTATCTTCGTTTTGACATCCTATTCTGTCCCAAGATAAGATCAATTGACTCTCCATCTTTTCTACACAAATAGTACGTTGAACGACTGTGTTGTCTATAAAAGTTAATTTTATATCGATTAATCCCGAATTGGTATCGTCCCAATTAATTACTGCAAATTCTTTATTTGTTTCTATTTCGCCGCCCGTAACTGTCCATTCTACATTGGTTACATTTGGCAAATTTGATCCTATCAATCTATAATTCATCATGCTGTTTTGGCAAACTTTTAGGCAAGTTGCAGTTGAAAAATTACTATCAAAGTTTATTTGATCTACCAAGTTGGCTTGGCAGCCCGTTTTATCCCATTTTAGTGCGATAGGGGCGACTTGTGCATTTAGATTATTACAAAACAAAATTACTATAACACATAGTAATTTATATTTAAAACCATCTTTAAAAAACTTAAACTTTTTCATGTTTATAGATTTAATTAAATTTTATTCATTTTTAGGCTAATTTTTTATAGTATTAACTTGTTAAAATTAGTTAAATAAAATTTATGTTGATAGTGTCATAAAATGACTTTTTATTTTCTATTTATTGAAACAAAAAATCAAATTATGAACAAGTCAGTTGGAGAAAAATTAAAAGAGTTGCGAAAAGCGAATGGTTTTTCACTAGAAGATATTTTGCAAAAGTTGCAAATTTCAGAATCAACCTATTTAAGAATGGTGAAAGGTGAAGCTTCTACTTGGACAACTAAAATTGATTACATTTGTAAATTATATACTATTAAAACTGAAAAGTTATTGCTATCAGATGACAAGTATTCGTTGATAAGTAATAATCAAAAAGGTGGTTCGGCAAGTAATATAACCATCAATCATGATTCGGAAAAAGCATACGAATTGTATGAGAGATTGTTGATTATTAAGGAAGGTAAAAAAAAATATTAAAATCGAAAATAAAATAAAGGCTGTTAGTAAATCATTATTTTCACAAAAATGATTCACTAACTAGCCCCGATACTGGAATTGTTTGAGCTCTTAACAAAGTTAAAGCGAGTTCCAGTAGCGGGAATTACCATCACTGAAAAGCCCGAAACATTCGCTCCTTAAAAAAAATCACCTTCCTCTACTTTTCAATTCTTTGAAAGAGTTGATTATTTTTTTCATTTTGGTAGAAAGTTTCTCCTTTTTTTCTAAAGATGTCCATACAAAAACTTGGTAGTAATGATTTTTGCCTTCGATATGCGCAAACTCATAGTAAATTTCGTAATCATCAACTTTTCCGGATAAAGAAATTTGATGTGATTTTGACCCATTTAGTTGTTTTTTTTCTGTTTTAGAAAATATTGGATTGGTAACCGAAGTTTGTAAACCGCTTTTTAATAATTGAGTATAACCATTCAAATTTGGAGGAAAATCGGTGTTGTCGTCTATATAAGAATTGATTACTTGCTTGGATTCATCGATTACGATAACGTATAAATCGTCAAAAACATTTTGATATTGCAAAGAAGCATCGGTGTTGAGATTGGTTGCTAATGACAAACTTTCTGGCAAGTCTAAACTATATTGATTTTTAATTTTTATGGTTTGTGTTTTCTCATTTTCCTGGCACGAAATAATAAAAAACAAGGTTGCAAGAAGAAGTAGTTTTCTCATGATTTTTGATTTTTGTGCAATATAAAAAAAGGCTCACAAATTTGCGAGCCTTCTATAAACAATTTATTATTTTAGATTTCTTCTGCCATTCTTCTACTTTCTCTTCGATCACGCAACCAATATTTTACTCGTTTTACTAAGTAGAACATTACTGGAACCATAACCAAAGTTAAAACTGTCGCATAAGTCAATCCGAAGATGATAGTCCATGCTAATGGTCCCCAAAACATTACGTTGTCTCCACCAATAAATATATGTGGATTTAAGTCTGTAATTAAAGAAAAGAAGTCAAAGTTTAATCCAATTGCTAATGGAATTAATCCTAAAACTGCTGTTAAAGCTGTCAATAATACTGGACGTAAACGTGATTTTCCTGATTCGATGATTACTTCTTTTATTTCTTCAAGCGATAAATCTTCGTGGCTAGATAAATGCTTGTCAGCTACTTTTTTATCTAATAAAAGCACAAAGAAATCCATTAATACAATTCCGTTTTTCACCACAATTCCGGCAAGAGAAATGATTCCCATCATGGTCATTAGGATTACGAAATCCATATTTGCAATGACATAACCGTAGAAAACACCACTAAAACTCAAGATAACTGTAAATAAAATTACCATTGTTTTAGAAACCGAATTAAATTGTAAAACAATAATAATTGTGATTCCTGCCAAGGCTAAAAACAACGCATACATCAAGAAACTTTGGTTTTTTCCTTGTTCTTCTTGAACTCCTGAAAACGAATACGTTACTGTTTTTGGTAATTCATATCCTTTTAATTCCGTTTGAATTTGTTTTGAAATTTCGTCACCATTAAAACCTGTCAAAACATTAGAATAAACCGTCATGATTCGTTTTTGGTTTTTTCTTTTGATTTGGTTATAAGTAGTCGTTTTTTCTGTTTGAGAAACTGCCGAAATTGGCACTTGCATCATCTGACCATTGTTTTGATTACGGAACGTTAATGATTGATTGAACAATACATTTTCGTTCTTGCGTTGGTCTTCTTGCATTCGCATTGTGATATTATAATCGTCATCACCTTCTTTATATGTAGAGATTTCTTGACCATAAACCGAACGACGCAAATTGAAACCTAATTGTCCAGTTGAAACACCTAAACTTCCTGCGCTAACTCTATCGACTTTTACTTCCAACTCAGGACTTTCTTTGTTTACATCAACGCTTAAACGTTCAATTCCTGGAATGTTTTTGGCATCAATAAAAGCAATCATTTTGTCAGCTTCTTTCAACATCAAATCATAGTCAGTTCCTGTCAATTGAATACTGATTGGATAACCTGCTGGCGGTCCATTTGCATCTTTTTCGACCGTTACAGTTGCGCCTGCGATACCTTTTACTTTAGCACGAATTTCTTCAAGAATTACATTAGTATCAATATCTCGACGGAATTTAAATTCGGAGAAATTTACCGTTACTTTTCCTTTAAATGGAGTTTCCGATGCTGAACCTGCATCCACATTTGGATTTCCTGCGCCAACACCCACTTGAGAGACAATAGATTCTGCCAAGAAGTTTTCTTTGGTAGTTTCATCTACATATTTGCTCAAAATACTGATGACTTGTTTTTCTACAAATAAAGTGGCTTTATTGGTTTTTTGAATGTCAGTTCCTTGCGGATATTCAATATAAGTGATTACTTGATTTGGCGTGTTTTCTGGAAAAAACAATACTTTTCTAGGGAAAATTCCAAGTAAAATGAAAGAGAAAAACAACAATACGATGATTCCTGCCAAAGCAAACCAAGCT
Source organism: Flavobacterium sp. (assembly GCF_044377315.1). Classification (GTDB taxonomy): domain Bacteria; phylum Bacteroidota; class Bacteroidia; order Flavobacteriales; family Flavobacteriaceae; genus Flavobacterium. The sequence goes on along the minus strand of NZ_JBILJG010000031.1, from coordinate 23,103 downwards.
TTTTTGCCTGTTAAAATCTTAGCCAAGAAATTCTTGTATTTATCTTCCATTTTTGGAAAAAAGTTATGTTGAAAATCTTGTGTCCATTGGTATAATTTTAATTTGTACAACCACATTAATCCAAGAGAAATTATAGCTAAATGACCAATTGCTTTTGCAAAAGTAGAATCTGTTAAATTTCCTAAAATGACAAAAACAATTCCAAGAACACTAAATATAATAGTATATAATTTAGCCGATTTTTTAGACACATTTTTATCTTCAATATCCATCGAACCTCCAGTCATGGCAGCATTTACAACCATCGCTACAAATAAAGAAGCCGTTAATGTAACTGTTAATGTGATTGGGAAATATTTCATGAATTTACCCATGGTTCCTGGCCACAATGCAAATGGTAAAAACGCCATAAGTGTTGTTGCTGTTGAAGAAATTACAGGCCAAGCGATTTCGCCAATACCAATTTTGGAAGCCGTAACTCTATCCATTCCTTTTTTCATGTTGGCAAAAACGTTATCAACCACCACAATTCCGTCGTCAACAAGCATTCCTAATCCCATAACTAATCCGAAAAGTACCATGGTATTTAAGGTCAATCCAAACATAGAAAGAATACTAAACGCCATCAACATAGAAAGCGGAATTGCAGCTCCAACGAAAAGTGAATTTCGCAAACCCATGGTAAACATTAACACAATCATTACCAATACAATACCAAAAATAATGTGATTTGATAGTTCGCTAACTTGGTGTTCAACTCTTGACGATTGATCGTTAGAAAGTGTTAGTTTTAAATTAGATGGCAAATAAGAAGTTTCCGCTTTTTCTAGCTTTTCTTTTACTTGCTCAATAGCCGAAATCATGTTTTGATTGGAACGTTTTTTTACATTCAACATCACAACTTCAGTTCCTTTTTCACGAGCATAGGTTGTTTTTTCTTTTTCTTTGAAACTAACAACGGCAATATCTTTTAGGTAAACTGTTCCACCATAAGATTTTACGATAATGTTTTCAAGTTCTTTTGGATTTTTGATTTCACCAACAATTCTGATGTTATTTCTGGAACCTTGCGAGATTAAATTTCCACCCGAAAGTGTCATGTTTTCATATTTTACAGCATTTTGAATTTCGTCAAACGAAACTTGTGCTGCTGTCATTTTGAATATATCAACCGCAATTTCTACTTCTTTATCATCAACTCCAAGAATATCTACTTTTTTAACTTCTGGAATTTCTTCAATATCATCTTGAAGCAATTCGCCATATTTTTTAAGTTGTTGTGTAGTATAATTTCCTTGCAAATTGATATTCAAAATAGGCACTTCTTCCGAAATGTTTAGTTCAAATACATTTGGTTCTACTTTGCTTCCGTTGTCAAGATTTGGCCAATCGGTATCTGCTTTAGAAAAATCTACTTTGTCTTTAATTTTCGTTTTCGCTTCTTCAATGGTTACTTTATCGGCAAATTCAACGATAATCATTCCATAATCTTGAAACGAACTTGACGTTATTTTTTCAACACCCGAAATGTTTTTGAATTCTTTTTCAAGTGGTTTGATGACTAATTTTTCAACATCTTCGGCTGAGTTTCCTGGGAAAACAGAAGAAATGTATATTTTATTTTCGATGATCTCTGGGAAATCTTCACGAGGCATTGTTACATAAGCAATTACTCCTGTAATAACGATTAATAAGGTCAAGATATAAACAGTAACACGATTGTCAACTGCCCAACTTGATATGCTGAATTCTTTATTTGTGTGACTCATAAATTTTAGTTTAGGAGTTTAAAAGTTTAAGAGTTTAGAAGGAACTTTTAACCTTATAAACCTTTAACCTTTTAAACTTTTTTTTTAGAAATTCAATTTCATTCCGTCAGCAATACTATTTACACCTTCGGTTACGATAATTTCATTTGTAGATAATCCGCTTACTATTTCGGTAACATTATCTGATGATTTTCCAATTTTTACAAGAACTTTTTTAGCAGTTCCTGTTTTACCATTTGAATTAGCAACTGTGAAAACAAATTTGTTTTTTTCGCCATCTTCTTGCACCACATTGGTTGGAACTACAATTGCATTTTTACTTGTGTAATCAATGATTTTAAGTTTTGCAACTTGGTTTGGACGCAATAAGTTTTCAGGATTTGGAACACTAACTTCAATACCGAAGCTTCTGTTGTTTGGGTTTAAATAATTTCCAACTTGACGTACTCTTCCTTTGTAGGCTTTTCCTAAAGAAGTTAAGAAAACATCAACTTCGGTACCAACTTTTAATTTTCCTATATAAGTTTCAGGAACAGATGTTGAAACATACATATTAGATAAGTTTACAATTCTCATTAAACCTAGTTGACTTGGCGCTACAATTTGTCCTTTTTCTACAAAAACCTCATCAATTGTTCCGCTAAATGGAGCACGAATTACTGTTTTAGATAATTGAGCTCTCATTTGAGCCACCCCTTTTTGAGCAGAAACCATTTGTGTTTGGGCTTGAAGAAATTGAATTTCAGAACCAATTTTTTTATCCCAAAGATTTTTTTGTCTTTCAAATGAGGTTTTGGCTAACGCATATTGATTTTCTAAACTTGCTAATTGTTGGCTCATTCCTGCATCATCAACTCGACCTAGAATTTGACCTTTAGAAACTCGTTGTCCAGCTTTTACAGTTAGTGAAGTAAGATTTCCGCTGAATTCTGGTTGAACTAAGATGTTTTCTTTGGTATCAACATTTCCTTGAATTTCAAGATAATGATTGAAAACCGTGTCTTTTATTGTTGCAACAGAAACTAATGCTTCTTCATCTTTTGCAACTACCAAAGTTGCCAAAGCATCATCAATTTTAGCTAAATCGGCTTGAATTAATGCTTTTTTGGCTTGAAGTTCTTTCGTGTTTTTTGATTTGATTAAATCGTCAATTGACTGATTATTTTCTTTTCCACCACATGAAAATAGTAGAATAGAAAGTGCTGTTATTGAAAGTATTTTTCTCATTTTATTTTGAAATATTGGTTAGTTTTTATTTAATAATTTTTCTAAAGTTGCTCTTTTATTGATTACATCAAGCATTGATTGTAAGTAATTTTGTTGTGCAGAATATAATTGTTCTTGCGCTTTTGTCAAATCGAAACTGCTAGCTAAACCTTCTTTAAATTTGATTTGGTTTTTGTTTTCGATACGTTCTGCTAAACTTAAATTGCTTTTAGAAGTTGTTAACTGTTCTAAACTGAATTCGTAATCGCTTTTGGCTTTTTCAAATTGTAATTTCAGTTGTTGCTCGGTTTGAGTTAGCTGTGTTTTTGATTGTTCTAAAGCAATTTTGGCTTGCTGCGTTCTGGAGCTTCTTCCTAGACTGCTAAAAATGGGAACATTTAAATTTACACCCACATTAGAAAAATTTAACCATCGTTGATCTTGATTTAAAAAAGCAAATTGATTTCCAAATGCATTATAACCAAAATTAAAAGCAGCTCCTAGCGATGGCAAAGCTTTGCTTTTTTCTAACTTTAACAGTAATTCCTTGCTTGTTAGAAGATTTTGTCCAATTTGATAATCAATATTATTATTTACATTGAATTCTTCTTTTAGTAAAACCAAATCAACATTGTTTCGAGTTAAGACATCTAGTTTGTCAGTTAAACTCAAATCGTTTTGCAAATCGATTCCTAAAACTAGTTTCAACATATCATTAGCAATTTCTTTTTGACGTTTCACATTTTCTAGTGAACTGTTTATAATTGCCAGAGTAATTTGGAGTTGTTCTACATTTTCTTCTTCAATCAAACCATTTCTATAAATCTCTTTTGTATCTGAAAAAGTTTTTTCAAGAATCACTTTATTTTTTTGTAAAATCAAAATACTTTCGTCAGCCAAAAGCACATTTCCATAAGAATTGATTACAATTTCTTTTATTTCCTGATTGGTTTTGATTTTGGCATTTTCAGAAATTTTCAAATAGGTTTTTGCCGATTGTAATCCGACCAAATAGGAACCGTCAAAAATAAGCTGACTAATTGTTCCTGATGCAATCATATTATGCTTTGTACCAAAAGCAACTTCTTGAAACGTCCCTGGAGTACCTCCAAAAATTTCGGCTGGTATCAAAGATTTTTGAATGACAAAATTATTTTGGTACCCAATTCCACTATTTATTTGTGGCAAACCAATGGTTGTTGTTTCCCATTTTTTTTGCTTAGCAGCTTCAACATCACGATTAGCGTTTATAGCTGAATAATTGTGCTGAATTGCATGATCAATTGCTTCTTTTAGCGTAAAAGAAAACGATTCTTTCTTGTCTTGGGCCTGTAAAAAAACAGCAAAAAAGAGCAAGGTTAGCATTAGTTTATTTTTCATGGATTGATTATTATATATAGTTTACTAATTGTTTTTCGAGTTCTAAAATTCCTTTTGGTGTTGCAATGGCTCTTGTATGATATTCTAATGCTTTGCCTTCTAGTTTATAGGCATCACTTTCTAATTGTGTGTTTTCGTTTATTGAAAAAATAAGCGTGTAATAAAACTTTGTAGCCGATTCAACATCTGTTTCTTGCCTATAAAGTCCTTGTTGAATTCCTTTTACAATATTTTGAGAAAACATTTTATTGCAATCTTCAATTTCATTGGCCATCATTTTTTCATAAATTTCTGGATAATGCTTCTTTAATTGATAAGCTGGTGAGTGATCGAATGATTGGAACATTTCTTTGAACATTTTTCGCATTTCAAAATTTTCTTCAATTGCATTAAAGTTCTTGCTAACTACTTCATCCATTAATGAATGAATTTTTTGATGAATAACCTCTGTTCCTTCTTCAATTAAATTTTCTTTGTTGCTAAAATATTTGTAAATTGTTTTTTTAGAAATGCACATTTCACAAGCAATATCATCCATAGTAACACTCTTGAAACCAAGTTTCAGGAACATATCTGTTGCTTTTTTGATGATTTTTTCTTTCATAAGCAGCAAATGTGGATCACCACAATTTAATTAAAACTTTTTTATTAAATTATAATATTCAATATTTTTTCTTAAAGCATAAAAAGGTAAACTTTCTATTAAGTTTTTAACTTCTCTTTCTTCTATACCTTTGAAAATTAGTACTGCTCCATTTTTTGTTTCTCTCAAAAATAGATGATCTAAAATACCTTCCGTTTTCCATTTTTCAATAACTTCTTGTTCTTTAATTAATATTTCTGAAAAATTTTTTGGAAGATTTTCTATATCGATAGTCAATATTACTTGTATCCTATTCATTATAATTTATGTTTTATTTCGAGTGCAAATATAAGTTGGAAACTTTAAAAACAAAAATAGTTTCCAATGTATTTACATAAATTTAACATTAGTAAAAGTTTCAAGTTTTAAGTTTCAAGTTTTTTTAACGTTCTTTGTACAACCTGAAAATTTAAACTTTAAACTCAGAATTAATGCACGCACTTTCTCACTATCAAGAACTTATTTCAGTTTATTTCACAGAATTGCATTTGAATAAAGAGCCAAAAAATCTTTATGAACCTATTGAATACATTCTTCATTTAGGCGGAAAAAGAATGCGTCCAATTTTAACACTAATGGCGACCGAAGTATTTGATGTAGATTGCAAAAAAGCTTTGGCAGCAGCAACTGCGATTGAGGTTTTTCATAATTTTTCCTTAGTTCACGATGATATTATGGATGATGCTCCATTGCGAAGAGGAAACGAAACAGTTCACGAAAAATGGAATGTCAATACCGGAATTCTTTCAGGTGATGCAATGCTAATTTTGGCCTATCAACATTTTGAAGAATATGAACCAAAGATTTTTAGAGAATTAGCAAAATTGTTCAGTAAAACCGCTTTAGAAGTTTGTGAAGGACAACAATATGATGTCGATTTTGAAACGAGAGAAGATGTTACGATTCCAGAATATCTAAAAATGATTGAATATAAAACAGCCGTTTTGGTTGGTGCAGCCATGAAAATGGGAGCAATCGTAGCCGAAACATCCGAAGAAAATGCAAATTTGATTTATAATTTTGGATTGAACCTCGGAATAGCATTTCAATTACAAGATGATTATTTAGATGCTTTTGGCAATCCAGAAACTTTTGGAAAGCAAGTTGGTGGTGATATTATTGAAAACAAAAAAACGTATTTGTACCTGAAAGCAATGGAATTTTCTAATGCTAATGAAAAAGAGCAATTAACCCATTTATTTTCAATACAACCAAGTGACAATTGGGATAAAATAGAATCGGTAAAATCAATTTTTAATCAAACCAAAGCTTCTGAAGCCACTCAAAAAGCTATTCAAGAGTATACTTTTAAAGCATTTGAAACTTTAGAAAAAATGAATATTTCAAATGATAAAAAAGTAATGTTAAAAGCTTTCGGAGAAAATTTAATGAGTAGAAATGTATAAAAATAATAATATCAAAAGTCAATTACAATTTGATATTGATATTGAATTTTGTAATTGCAATTGAATATGTATATCGCTCCAATATCCACTGATAATTTACTTTCTGAAGCAGAAAAAGAAAACTTGTACCTAAAGCTGATTGAGCAATTGAACAAGGATTTCAATTTTGCCAACGAACCAATTGATTTACCCAAAAGCACTTCGCCCAACGAACTAAAAATACAGCTTCACGAAAAAATCTACAGGTTAATTCAGTACAAATTTGCCGAATATTTGAGTTTGCTTTATATAGTTGATGTTCCAGAAAAGGAAGTAAAAAAACTCGATGGTTCAGACATCATGCAGCTTTCAGAACAAGTAGCTTTTTTAATTTTAAAAAGAGAATGGATGAAGGTTTGGTTTAGAAATCGGTATTGATTACCATTTTTTGATAATCGAATTTATTACTCCAGTCATTATTGTAAATGTAAAGTCATTCATTACAATAGGATTAAAAGAATCTATTCTTTGATAATTAAATCAAAAAAAGAAAAAGATTTTTGTTACTCATATAATGTTTTTCTTTTAATAAATAACAAATATCTTTCCTGTTTGTTATGGGATTATAAATTGAAAGCCAATTTAAACAATATGGTTTATTATTGCCCACGTTAAATAAAAATGAGTTGTTTAAAAAATTTACATTTGATACAGAAGGTAAATTTTAACACTTTTAAATATATTTTGAGAAAAAACAAAAGAAAAATTTAAGACCCATACTTAAAGAAGTAATTTTTAATAATGATGTTAAAAAAGCACTCTCAAAAAAGGCATCAAAGCATCTCCGTAAACACCTTTGTCATTATCAAAAAGTACATTATATCTAGCTCCAATGGTTATATTTTCCATTCTATATCCAGCACCAACAAATAATCCAGTGTTCCAGAAATCATTAGATATTGAAGATAGTCCTTTATAATCTACATTTACTCTAAGTTGTTCCAATTCTGCTGAAAGTTGAATTTCTTGTATTGGATTGAACAAAGCTATTATGCTCCCACCATACATATTTGATGCAAAAACATTTTTTTGTTTTAAATAACTATATTGAACTCCAAGTCCAATAGAAATATATTGATTAGCATTATAAATAGAACTTGGAGCAAGAGATATATTGGTAAAACCAGAACCAAAACCGAGTCCAAATCCACCACCAAATTGAACTTTTTTCCAAAAATCACTTTTTGCTTTTGGTGAAGTTGTTACTTGTGCTGAAATTGAAAAACTTAAGCTCATTAAAAATAGAAATGTTAATCTTTTTGTTAAATTTGTTAAAGCCCTCTTTTTCATACTTATATATATAGTTAATTAGCGACATAAAAGTAGCAAAAACATTGAAAGATTGTTATAAATATTTTACTTTTGCATAAATTTTTTAACCCAACGATTATTTTATCTTAAAACATGGATAGATTTTCCTTCTTAAACGCAGCTCATACCGAATTTTTTGCACAATTATACGACCAATATCTTGTAAATCCTGACAGTGTAGAACCAAGTTGGCGTTCATTTTTCCAAGGTTTCGACTTTGGAATGGCAACTTTCAACGAAGAAAACACAGGTGAACATGTAGCCAATTATGCCGCAACTTCAATAGATAAAGGACAAGCTTCTGAAAAACTTCAAAAAGAATTTAATGTTCTTAAGTTAATTGATGGATACAGAACGCGTGGACATCTTTTTACAGAAACTAATCCAGTTCGTGAAAGAAGAAGTTATGAGCCAAATTTAGATTTGGTAAATTTTGGACTTTCAGATGCTGACTTGAATACGGTTTTTGATGCTGCTAAAGTGATTGGACATCAGCCTCAAACTTTAAAAGAAATCATCACTCATCTTAAAAATGTGTACTGCCAACATATTGGTATTGAGTACATGTATATGAGAAAACCAGATGTTATTCAATGGATTCAAAATAGAATCAACATCAATGATAATCTTCCAAATTTTGATAACGAAGAAAAGAAACACATTTTAGGAAAATTAAACGAAGCGGTTTCTTTTGAAAATTTTCTTCACACTAAATATGTTGGTCAAAAACGTTTCTCTCTTGAAGGTGGCGAAAGCATTATTCCTGCTCTTGATGCTTTAATTGAATCAGCAGCGGAAAAAGGTGTAGAACATTTCGTTATGGGAATGGCGCATAGAGGTAGATTAAATATTTTAGCTAATATTTTCGGAAAAGCAACGCAAGACATTTTCTCAGAATTTGATGGAAAAGATTACGATAAAGAATATTTTGATGGTGACGTAAAATATCACTTAGGTTTAACTTCTGAAAGAAAAACCAAATCGGGTAAAAAAATCAACATCAATTTAGCGCCAAATCCTTCGCACCTTGAAACAGTTGGTGCCGTTATTGAAGGAATTGCTAGAGCTAAACAAGATAAATATACGCCAGACGATTTCTCTAAAGTATTACCAATTGCTGTTCATGGTGATGCTGCCGTTGCTGGACAAGGAATTGTTTATGAAATTGTTCAAATGGCACAATTAGACGGTTACAAAACTGGCGGAACTATTCATATTGTAATTAACAATCAAGTCGGATTTACCACCAATTACCAAGATGCTCGTTCATCAACGTATTGTACCGACGTAGCAAAAGTGACACTTTCTCCAGTACTTCATGTTAATTCTGATGATACTGAAGCTGTTGTGCACGCTATGTTGTTTGCTTTAGATTTCCGAATGCAGTTTGGTCGTGATGTATTTATAGACTTGTTAGGTTACAGAAAATATGGTCACAATGAAGGTGATGAACCACGTTTTACACAACCAGTTTTATATAAAATTATTGCTAAACATAGAAATCCAAGAGATATTTATGCAGAGAAATTGATTACTGCAGGTATCGTTGACGCAGCTTATATCACCAAAATTGAAAACAACTACAAAGATAAGTTAGATGAAAATCTTCAAGCATCACGTAAAAAAGATTTGACAATAATCAAACCTTTCTTGCAAGACGAATGGAAAGGATTCGAGCAAGTATCAGATGATGTGATGTTGCAAAAATTTGACACTAAATTTGATAAAAAGAAATTAGATCAAATAGCTAACGAAATTTCGACATTGCCATCTGATAAAAAATTCATTAGCAAAATCACAAAAATTGTTAATGAAAGAAAAACAATGTTTGACAACAATGTTATCGATTGGGGAACAGCCGAATCATTGGCTTATGGCACACTTTTAACTGAAGGTTTTGATGTTAGAATTTCTGGTCAAGATGTAGAAAGAGGAACATTCTCCCATCGTCATGCCGTTGTAAAAGTAGAAGATAGCGAAGAAGAAGTAATTCTTTTAAATTCACTAAAAGATAAAAAAGGAAAGTTCAATGTTTTCAATTCTTTCCTTTCAGAATATGGAGTTTTAGGTTTTGATTATGGTTATGCATTGGCAAATCCTAATGCATTGACTATTTGGGAAGCACAATTTGGAGATTTCTCCAACGGTGCACAAATCATGATTGACCAATACATTTCGTGTGGTGAAGACAAATGGAACAACCAAAACGGAATTGTTCTTTTATTACCTCACGGATACGAAGGTCAAGGTGCTGAACACTCTTCGGCTAGAATGGAGCGTTACTTACAACTTTGCGCACGTCATAATATGTATGTTGCCGATTGTACAACGCCAGCCAATTTCTATCACTTGTTGAGAAGACAAATGAAAACGAAATTCCGTAAGCCATTAATCCATTTTTCACCAAAAAGTTTGTTGCGTCATCCGCAATGTGTTTCTACACAAGAAGATTTATTCAACGGACATTTTCAAGAAACAATTGATGATACTTCAGTAGATAAGAAAAAAGTAAAAACTGTAGTTTTCGTTACCGGAAAATTTTACTATGACATTCTTGCCGAAAGAGAAAATAACGGTAGAAATGATGTAGCTTTGGTTCGTGTAGAGCAATTATTTCCTTTACCTGTAGAACAATTAAAGGCAATTATTGCTAGTTATCCAAACGCAGACGATTATGTTTGGGCACAAGAAGAACCTAAAAACATGGGGGCTTACAGCTATATGTTGATGAATTTCAATTTAGTACCTTGGAGATTAGCTTCATTAAAAGCTTATGCAGCACCAGCAGCAGGAAGTCACACTAGAGATAGACGTCGTCATGCAGATGCTATTAGAATGGTTTTTGATAAGAATTTATTTAGATAAAAGAGTTTATGGTATATAGTTTGTAGTTCATAGTTGGGCTACAAACAAATAACAATAAACAATTAACTACGAACAATAAACTAAAAGAATATGATTTTAGAAATGAAAGTGCCTTCACCAGGCGAATCGATAAAAGAAGTTGAAATTGCAACTTGGCTAGTAAAAGACGGCGATTATGTAGAAAAAGATCAAGCCATTGCCGAAGTAGATTCAGACAAAGCAACTCTTGAATTACCAGCAGAAGAAAGCGGAATTATTACTCTAAAAGCAGAAGAAGGCGATGCAGTTGCAGTTGGTGCAGTAGTTTGTTTAATTGACACAAGTGCAGCTAAACCTAGCGGTGCAACTCCAACAGCTGAAGTAAAAGCAGAAGCTCCAAAAGTGGAAGAGAAAAAAGTAGAGGCTCCGAAAGCGACTCCAGTTGCTGAGAAGACTTATGCTACTCAAGCTCCATCTCCAGCAGCAAGAAAAATATTAGACGAGAAAAACATCCAACCAACAGAAATCGTTGGAACTGGAAAAGACGGAAGAATCACTAAAGATGATGCTGTAAATGCAGTACCTTCAATGGGAACTCCAACAGGTGGAACTCGTGGTTCTGAAAGAACAAAATTATCAATGTTGCGTCGTAAAGTAGCTGAAAGATTAGTTTCTGCTAAAAACGAAACAGCTATGTTAACTACTTTCAATGAAGTTGACATGACTGCAATTTATGCTTTACGTGAACAATACAAAGAAGAATTCAAAACTAAACACGGATTAGGTTTAGGTTTTATGTCGTTCTTTACAAAAGCGGTTACAAGAGCTTTACAATTATTCCCAGACGTGAACTCTATGATTGATGGTCAAGAGAAAATCTCTTATGATTTCTGTGATATTTCAGTTGCGGTTTCTGGACCAAAAGGTTTAATGGTTCCTGTAATGAGAAATGCTGAAACATTATCATTTAGAGGTGTTGAAGCTGAAATTAAAAGATTAGCAATTCGTGCACGTGACGGACAAATTACGGTTGATGAAATGACTGGTGGAACATTCACTATTTCTAATGGTGGTGTTTTTGGAAGTATGTTGTCAACGCCAATTATCAATCCTCCACAATCAGGAATTTTAGGAATGCATAATGTGGTTGATAGAGCTATCGTGAAAAACGGTCAAATAGTTATTGCTCCAGTAATGTATGTTGCTTTATCTTACGATCACAGAATCATCGACGGTCGTGAGTCAGTTGGTTTCTTGGTTGCTGTAAAAGAAGCATTAGAAAACCCAGTAGAACATTTAATGGGTGGAAATACTAAAAAAGCATTAGAATTGTAATTAAGATAAAATTCCAAATACAAATCCCAAATTCTATTCAGAGTTTGGGATTTTTTCGTTTATTTACTTTCACTAACCAATACTTTTTATGACATCAAACAAAAAATCGGTTGCGATATTTAGATCATACTAAAGCTACTAAAAACTGAAATAATATATAATGTATTCATATTTAAAATTTTGAAATTATTTGAGTATTTTTGAATCCTATAAAAACCCAACCATGAAACTAAAATTATTATTTTTTTCGATTCAACTATTTTTAGTTTGCACACTATACTCCCAAACAAATCAATCAAAAATTGATATAGCAACACAAAGTGAAACAATTTTAACTTTCACTATTAATCAATATAACTTACAATCAGTAAGAACTCCTAAAGGAATGGAACAGATTATTGTTGCCCAAAACGGATCATCAATGATGCAAAAAGGCGCCCCAGATCTCCCAAAATTTACTGAGTCACTTATCATTCCAGATATTGACAACATGAAAGTTGAAGTTGTAGATTCTAAGTTTATAGATGTTCCTAATATAAGTATAGCTCCATCTAAAGGGAATTTTTCAAGAACTATTCTCCCAAAAAATGTTCCTTATGAATATGGAAAACCTTATGAAGAAGATGCTTTTTTTCCAGGAAAATTAACCAATCTAAATACTCCTTATATCATTAGAGACTATAGAGGCCAAGCATTACAAGTTTATCCTTTTCAGTATAATCCTGTTAGTAAGGTGTTGCGAATATTCACAGAAATTAAAGTTAGAGTTTTTTCAGATGGAGAAATTGGACAAAATACGCTTGACAGAATAACTCCAATAGAAAAAATTGATAAAGATTTTGACAAAATTTATACAAATCATTTTAAGAATTATACATCTCTTAGCAATAATTATACTCCTTTGGGAGAAGAAGGTAAGATGCTAATAATTTGCAATGATGCTTGGATGAGCGAAATGGTACCCTTAATAAATTGGAAAAATTCAATAGGACGTCCAACCGAAATAGTTACTGTGTCAACTGCTGGAGGATCAGCATCATCTATCAGAAATTATGTTTCTAATTATTATGCTGCCAAAGGGCTAACCTATTTACTTTTAGTTGGCGATGCAGAGCAAGTACCAACCAATAACGGTATTGTCGCAGGAATAGAACTCGGTGGAGACTCTGACAATGCTTATGCTTATATTACAGGAAATGATCATTATCAAGATTTTTTTGTAGGTCGTTTTTCAGCCGAAACTGCTGCGCAAGTGACAACTCAAGTACAAAGAACTATTGACTATGAAAAAGGTACACAATTAGAACCTAATTGGTTAAATAAAATTATTTCAATAGCTTCTCAGGAAGGTCCTGGCGACGATAACGAGTTAGATTATCAGCATTTACGAAACATACAACCTGATTTATTGGGTTTTACATATCAAAATCCAGTTTACGAATTTTTTGAAGGATCTCAAGGTGGTTTTGATGCTCAAGGAAATCCAACAGCAGAAAGTGTTTCTAATGCCCTAAATAGTGGCGCTGGTATAATTAACTATGTCGGACACGGCTCTGATACATCATGGGCAACTTCGGGCTTTTCTGGAAACGATGCCGATGACTTATTAAATCATAATAAACTTCCATTTATTTTTGATGTTGCTTGTGTTAACGGAAATTTTGTTGGACAAACAACCTTTGCTGAATATTGGATGCGTTCGCAAGATAATAACCAACCAACAGGCGCAATAGCCATTTGTGCTTCTACTATCAATCAGAGTTGGAGTCCGCCAATGGTAGGACAAGATGAAATGAATGATATATTAGTAGGAACAGCAACAACGGGAATTAAAAAAACTTTTGGAGGAATTATAGTAAATGGTTTTTTCAAAATGAATGACGAAACATCTGATTTTGCAATGACTGATACTTGGACATGTTTTGGAGATCCATCCTTATTAGTTAGAACTGATAATCCTGCTCAAATGATTGTTTCTCATAATAATGTTGTAGTTGTTGGATCAGAAACTTTTCAGGTAAATTGTAGTTTTGAAGGTGCTTTTGCAACTTTATCTTATAACGGACAAATTATTGGTTCTGCTAATGTTTCTGGCGGCACAACATCAATTCCTGTTTCTGCATTGGTTCCTGGACAAGTAATTTCATTAGTAATAATAGGTTTTAATCAAGTTAGTTATATTTCTGAAATAACGGTTATTAACACCTCAGGATCTTACCTTGTTGTAGATAACTTAGAAAGTAACACCATCAATTTTGGTCAAACTAAAAACATAAATTTAGCACTAAAAAATGTTGGTTTAGACAATGCTACAAATGCAGGCGCAACCGTAACATGCTCTGACACAAATGCAACAATAACCAATAATATTTTTAATTTTGGACAGGTTATTGCAAATGCTATAACTCCATTGAGTTCAGACTCATTTACTTTACAAGTTGACAACGATTTAGTAGATCAATATCCAGTAGCTATTACTATTCAAATGACAGATGCAAGCAATGAAATTTGGAACGAAACAAAAACTATTTATGTTAATGCTCCCAAATTTACAATTGCTAATTTAACAATTTTTGACACAACCGGAAATAATAATGGAATACTCGACCCAGGTGAAACTGCACTAGTTAAAATTGAAGTGACTAATAATGGGCATGCCTCAATTACCAATGTAATAGGAACTTTAACTTCTAATAATATTGGACTTTTAATTGCTAATGCAACAACTTTACCTTATGGTATGGCTATAAATGGTAACCAATTATTTGAATTTTCAATTACTGCAAATAGTTCAATAATAGATGGCACTTCGGTACAACTTAATTTTGGAGTTACTGGGGGCGTTCAAAATCAATATACCAATCAAAAAGATTTTGTAATTACCGTTGGTTTTGTTCCAAGTTATTGCGATGGCGGTTCTAATAATTCAGAAGATGAATATATTTCTAATGTCGAATTTGGATCAATTAATAATGTAAGTCAAAGAACTTTTTATTCAGATTTTACATCTATTTCTACTGAAATTAATAGAGGTCAATCTTATCCAATTTCTATAACAAATGGAGAACACTTTGGAGGTGACCAAATGGGTTGTTGGATAGATTGGAACTATAATGGAGACTTTACTGACGAAAATGAGTATTTTGCTATTAACTATAGTAACCCAGTTGGAACAGGAACAATTCTGGTTCCAGAAAATGCCAGAATTGGTTCAACAAGAATGCGTTTAAGGCTTATGTATGACGGATCTATTTTACCTTGTGGAAATACTAATTATGGTGAAGTTGAAGATTATACCGTAAATATTTTGCCAAGTTTGAGTTCGCAAATATTTGAAAATGATAAATTTATGATTTATCCAAATCCAAGTAACGGAAATTTTACTTTAAAAATCGAAAAAAATACTGAAAAGGTAGATTCTATTGAAATATATACTATAAACGGCCAATTAATTTATAGAAAAACCACTGTTTCAAGTTTAAACCAAATTGAACTAAAAGTAAGTAAAGGCATTTATTTACTAAAGATTAGTCATGCTGGAAAAAACAGTTATGAAAAAGTTATTGTTAATTAGCACCTAAATAACTTACTCAACACTATTATTATTTTAACTAAATAGCTTTTTTGGCAACAATTCAACAACCATTGAAAAAACAATTTGTAAGTCTTTTTTTTCTTTTTATTCTGCTTGTACCAGCTGTAGCAACTTACACTTGGTTACAGCTACATAAAAGTGCCATAAAAAAAGAAGTGAAGTGGAAAATGATAGCCGGAATTGAAAAAAAAGAGTTGGTTTATTTTGAATTTTCAACTCACGAAATCAACACAATAATTCGTTGGGAACATGCTAAAGAGTTTGAATACAATAATCAAATGTACGATGTTGTTGAAAAGCAACTAGTGAATGACAAAACACAACTTTGGTGTTGGCTAGACAGTGAAGAAACCATTTTGAATCAAAAATTACAAAAACTTTTAACTTCCGTTTTTAATCATGATTCTAAGACCAAAGACAAAGAGAATCAGGTTTTTACATTTTACAAAACACTTTATTTTCAAGAAGTATTTGATTGGAAACCTCTAGTTTTTATTAAGACGAAATCAATTATAATATTAAAAAAGAATTTTTATAATTTTCTTCAATTAAATACCGTTTTACAACCTCCAAAATTTTAGTTATAACACTTTGGCTATTAAAAATAGCAAACAAATATGTATAACTAAAAAAAAACAACTATGTATAAAAAATATATAGTGGGTTTGTTTTTGGCAATTCTTTCTATAAGCAATGCTCAAACTATAGTTGTAAAAGATGCAACAACTAATGCTCCACTTGAATCGGTTATCATTTCAACCAATGGAAAAAAAACAGTTCAAACTAATGCAAATGGAGAAGCGTCAATTTCTGAATTAGGTGATTTTAAATACCTTGTTTTTAACAGCTTAGGTTGTGAAAGGCAAGTTTTTAGCAAAAAACAATTACAAGCAAAGTCTTATCTAATTTGGTTAGTGCCAATGCACTTTCAGATGGATGAAGTGGTTGTTTCAGGTTCAAAATGGAAGCAAAAAACATCCGAAATTCCGCAAAAAATAAATGTGATTTCGACTCAAGATGTAACCTTGCAAAATCCGCAAACAGCAGCCGATTTATTGAGCGTTTCGGGAAAAGTTTTTATTCAAAAAAGTCAACAAGGCGGTGGAAGTCCAATGATTAGAGGATTTTCAACCAACCGTCTTTTGTATTCTATTGATGGTGTTCGAATGAATACAGCCATTTTTAGAGGCGGAAATATTCAAAATGTAATTTCGTTAGATCCTTTTTCAATTGAAAAAACTGAAGTTGTTTTTGGTCCTGGTTCAGTTATTTATGGCAGTGATGCAATTGGGGGCGTAATGAGTTTTCAAACACTTACTCCAATGTTGGCTAGAGAGCATAAAGAAGCCGTTTTCGGAAACGCATTTGCCAGATATTCATCGGCTAATGAAGAAAAAACTTCACATATTGATGTAAATATTGGATTCAAAAATTGGGCTTTTGTGAGTAGTTTATCTACCAATAATTTTGGCGATTTGAGAATGGGAAGCCATGGACCAGATGAATATTTACGAAATTTGTATGTTGAAAGAATTGACGGAAAAGATGTAGTCATTACAAATGATAATCCGAAAAAACAAATTCCAACGGGTTATTCTCAAGTAAATACTATGCAAAAAATTCGTTTTAAACCCAATGAAAAATGGGATTTTCAGTATGGTTTTCATTATTCACAAACATCTGATTATTCACGATATGACCGGCATATTCTTTTTAAAAATGGCATGCCAAAATATGGAGAATTTAGCTATGGTCCGCAAAAATGGATGATGAATAATCTAGAAATTGCTCATAAAACCAATACAAAATTGTATGATGAACTATCGGTAAAAGTGGCACATCAATTTTTTGAAGAAAGCCGTTATAGTAGAAATAGTAACAAACCTGATAGAGAAGTTAGAATTGAAAAAGTAAATGCTTATTCTGCTAATACTGATTTTTTGAAAGCAACTTCTTCTAAAAACAAATTATTTTATGGTTTAGAGTTTGTTTATAACGATGTAAATTCAATAGGAATTAATGAAAATATTGACACAAATTCATTTAAAAAAGCACAAGCACGATACCCCCAAGCCAATTGGCAATCTTTTGGAATTTACTTAAATGATCAATACAAATTTTCAGAAAAAGTTCTTTTTCAAGCAGGATTACGATACAACCAAGTGATTCTTAATGCTGATTTTGATACACCTTTTTTTCCTTTTCCATTTACAGAAGCTAAATTGAATAACGATGCAATTACTGGAAGTTTAGGATTGGTTTATCGTCCCAAAACCGATTGGATTATTAGCACAAATGTAGCAAGTGCATTTCGTTCGCCAAATGTTGACGATATTGGAAAAGTATTCGATTCTGAGCCAGGCTCTGTGGTGATTCCAAATCCAGATTTGAATTCTGAATATGCCTATAATGTTGATTTCAACATCGCTAAAATGTTTGGAAAAACTGTTAAAATTGATTTTTCTACCTATTATACTTTACTCGAAGATGCATTAGTAAGAAGAGATTTTACCTTGAATGGCACATCGCAAATTATGTATGATGGCGAGTTGAGCAATGTGCAAGCCATTCAAAATGCTACTAAAGCAACTATTTATGGTTTTCAGGCTGGAATAGAAGTTAAACTTCTAGAAGGTTTTAGTTTTTCTTCCGATTTTAATTTTCAAAAAGGAGAAGAAGAGGTAGACAATGGAGAAAGAAGTCCGTCAAGACATGCAGCTCCTTTTTTTGGAACTACTCGAATAAGCTATGCTATTTCCAAATTTGACTTTCAATTGAATGCACAATACAGTGGCAAAAGAGATTTTGAAAATTTACCAGAAGAAGAAAAAGGCAAAACAGAAATTTATGCAATAGATAGCCAAGGAAATCCATACTCGCCAAGCTGGTACACTTTGAACTTTAAATCGATGTATAAATGGAATGAAAAATTATTGCTAACTACTGGTGTAGAAAACATTACAGACCAAAGATATAGAACTTATAGTTCTGGAATTGTTGCGCCTGGTATAAACTTTATTATGGCTTTGAGAGTTAGATTTTAGAAAATAGAAAACCCTTATAGAGTTTTAAACACTGTAAGGGTTATTTAATTTTTTAGTTACAAATAACTCAAGATTTCGTTTTTCAATTTGTCATATTCACCTTGAAGAATTAATCCGTTATCGAGCAGTTTTTTATAATTTTGAAGCTTGTCAAACAATTCTTCTTTTGATAAATCACTTAATTTTTTTTCACCAAGAGCAACTTCTGCTTGCGATTCTTCATATGTAGTTGGCATAATTTCGGCAAAATCGGTTACTTCTTCTGTCTCTATTTCTTCTACAACTTCATCATAAACAGGCGCAATTTCTTCAACTACTAAACTTGAAGTTGTTGAAGCCGGATTTTTTAGTAAATCTAATTGCTCTTTTGCATAAGTGTACAATTTTCGAGCTTGATTTTTTGGCAAATAATCAACTGTATGCGTCAAATCTGATTTGGTAGTAAAAGTAAAATCGGAACCAAGAATTCCTTCTTTTACAAAACTTGCCGAAATATCATCCCAATCATAATCAATAAACTCCATTGATAAACCAAGGTTTTTTGGTTTGCAAAGAATTATTCTTTTAGTGGTAACAACAATACTATCTGGCAAAATTGTTAAAGCTGGTTTTTTTTGTACAGCAATATATCCAACTTCTTCATTTGACATTAATAAATTACTCAATTTTGAAGTAATTTTCTCAATAGCTTTTGGATCTTGATCTTCGTTTAGTATTTTTTTTAGGTTATCTATCATGATAGTTATTTTGAATTTTATTGTAAATATTTAACAAAAGTAATGCCTATTTTAATTCAAATGAAAAAAGAGATTGATAAATCAGATAACGAAACTAGTTGTTGAACATCAATTAATACTGTTTTCATAACTTTAGTATTTATTATTTTATTGATTTAAAACAGTTCATATACATTGTAATTATTTTATCCATTGAAAGTGCACTTGCTGCCTCAAAATTAGTTTTGGCAATTTCTTTTCGATAATCATCATTTGTTAAAATTTTTTCGATTGCAGTTGCTAATGATTGCGCACTTTCAGGATTGAAAAACTCGCCTTTGTAACCTTCATCTTTTACTAATAAAGCTAAATCATCTATATCGGGCATGATAACTGCTTTTCCATAACTTCCTGCCTGATGCAAAACACCAGAACTCCCTGTGGTCGATGTGTATGGAAAAACAACAATTGTACTGTCTGTAAAAATTCTTTCTACGTCGTTTTCTTCAACATATCCCGTAAAAAAAATTCCTTTTACATGTTTATACTTTTTTTGAACTCTATCTAAATAACCTGGTGTATTTGGACTATCGGTTCCTGCAATTATAACTTTCAACTCATCGGAATTGGTTTTTCTAACAATTTCAATGGCTTCAATTAGAATTTCGACTTTTTTATAGGTGCCGAACTTTCCAAAAGCCATTATTTGTTTTGGTCCAGACTTAAGCTCAAAATTGGGCTCTTTTACTGTTTCAAAAGTTCCGTGTGGAATTAAAATTACATTTTTTGTTTTATATTTTGCATTTAAAATAGTAACATATTTATGAATTGTCACGGCTACTTTATTCGCTTTCAAAAGGCATCTTGTAATATTTTCGCCTATAAAATTATAGATGGTTTGCATAATTTTACTTTCTGTAAAACCTGCTTTTTCTAAATCTACTTGTTCTAAAATATTGTGTAATAAAACAACCGTTTTAAATCCGAATAGCCTTAAAAACATTGGTAATAATAAACCCATTGCAGAATGAATTTTCTTGTCTCCAAATTTTACAAATTGTAAATTGAATAAAATTACATCTGGGTTTTCTTGTCTAGTAGCTTTAATTATAGAGAAAAAGGTAGTGTAACTATTAAACTTCCAGCACTCTTTAATCTTGATTTTTTCTTTTTTATCAAAATCTAATTGTTTGGGTTCATTAGTTTTATCTGACATCAAAATTAATTCAGTAACTTCATCATTTTGCACAAAGTTTTTTACCAAATGATACCCATATTCATTTAGTGTTACTTTACTTGGCGGAAATGCTGTTACAACTGCTACTTTAATAGTTTTATAAAATTAATTAAGAGGACGTTTCACTTTTATATTTCTGTTTATTAAGAAATAACTCAATTGGAATGCTAATAATATAATCATTGCTATAATTTGCATAGTTACGACTTGTTCTAATGATTTATGAAATAAAACTATCAAAATTATTTGAGTTAGCCCTAAAATTGCTGATATCAGTACTGGAACATATTCATTAATAGACAAAAAATAATAAGCAAAGATATTTGCTACTGCAAAAATTGAAGTTGCTAAAGCATATTTCCATAATAAAAATGCAATGGGTAAATATTTTTCTCCAAACATTATTTTTACTACTAACTCAGGAAACAAAAAAGTGCCCAAAACAATAATTGCAGATACTAAAACTATATAAAAAACATATTTTAGAAGTATTGGCAAAGTATCGGCGCCGTCTTTTTTTAATTGAATTACTTTGGGCAAAAGCAACATTACAAACATCCAAGCTACATAATAAACTACTCTACCGATAAGTGCTAATGATGCATACAAACCTGCTTGTTCGTTATTGAAGTAATGTTTTACAAGTAAAATATCACTATTGTTTATAATGATCTGTGTGAGTTCGTAAAAGGCTGTTAATGCAAAAAATGTTATGATTGGTTTTGTATCTAATTGCTCATTTTGATTGCTATTGTCTTTATTAAGAATTGATTTTTGAAAAGGAATTAATCCAAAGATAAGAGAAATCAATATGCCAAAAGCAATTACTAATGATGATTGAATAGACGGAAAAAGTAAAATAATTGCAATGGTTAGAATCAATCTGCAAAGCATTTCAAAATAATACGTTTTTGATAAACTTTTTAGATTATTTTTACCTTGAAATAACCCACGATTTATGCTCATTACAAAATAGAGCGGCAAACTTACACCAAAAATTACAAACATTAATGCCGTTTTTGTATGGAAAATTTGTTGTAATTGTTGGTTAAAAACAATTACTAAAAACCCAAATAACAAACCAAAGGCAAGTGCGTTTTTAAAAATAAATTTTAAAAATTGATTTAGAATTTCATCTTCAAATAATACTGCATATTTTGCTGTAACCACTTGAAAAGTCATTCCTATAAAAGATAAAACAAGGAGAAAAGTTATTAGTATTGCAGCATCAGCAAATTGTGCTGGACCAAGAATCCTTCCTAACAATAAGTTATATAAATAATTACCTGCATTTACAAACAGAATGGTAATCATAAAAAACTGCTCAGGACCAATCTTTTTATAGGCTTCTTTATAATTCATTATTTAGGTTAAAGTTTATTAAATAAATAACTTAACTTTGGTAATCATTACTCAAACAACTAACTTATATGCATTTAATCTTCAAATATAGAAAAAAATGCAATTTTAACTAATGAAAAATAAAATATAAAAAACTATTTATAATGAAATGCTATTTGAACTATTTGACTTAGTATTTTAAAGGAATCTTTATATGATACTTTTGAACCATCCTTATGAACCCATCTGTTTAGTGGTTTTTCGCAAAATAAAGTTTTGGCTTTTTCTAAACCATATTTTTTTCTCATTCTCATAAAAATTTCAACATCAAATAACCACCTAGTTAAAAATTTAGTTTGAAATGTATCTTCTATAACGTCTATAGTCATGATTTTTGCACCACATTGTGTATCTTTAAAATCCATTCCTAATGTTTTTCTAATAATAAAATTTATAGCATTACTAATAATTGCTCTGGCAGATTTTTTTTTAATTTCAGCCCCCATTCTTGTTATTCTTGAACCGCTTACAATTTTAAAATTTGAAGCTTCAATAGTATCGACTAAAGCATCAAAATCTTCAAAATTAGTAGATAAATCAGCATCTAAAAAACCTATATAATCAAACTGTTGTTGCTTGGATAGATGCAACATTCCTAAACGAACAGCTTCTGCTTTTCCAAAATTTTCTTTACAATTGTAAATACTAATTCTTCCTTCGCTACCTTTCTTTAATTTATGCAAAACATCTAATGTATTGTCTTCGCTTCCGTCATTTACAAAACATAAATGATAACCTAAATTAGAATTAACAAATTGCTTAAATTCATCACTTGCTAATCTTTTTTCTTCGTTATAACACGGAATCACGACACCAACAATTATTTTTTGAATAAATTTGTTTTTATTTGCTACGTATGATACATTACTTGCGCCTATTATTCGTTTAACTCTAATTCCTATTTCATTTAAACTTAATGGCTTTTTTACGAAATCGACAGCTCCTAAAGCAAATCCTTTTTCAATTATGTCTTCATTATTATTTCCAGATAAAATCATAACAGGAGTTTCATGATTTTTTTCTATCTTTATATATTTAACAATATCTAACCCCGAACTTTTACCTTCTATATCCCCATGGTTATCTGCGCTTAATTTACCTTCATAAACTGGCAGATTAATATCGGAAATAACTAAATCTGGAGCATAAGTATCATATTTTACAATAGCATCATTTA
>NZ_JBILJG010000021.1:0-51495 GCF_044377315.1 Flavobacterium sp. | reverse complement strand
TATGAGCAAAGTATTTAGTGATGACTGGATGAAGGAACAAGGTTTTTTCGATAGTGTGAATATTGAAGAAAAACTTAAAATAGAATACGTTAAATAGTTTATAATTAGATATATAAATAAAAAAAAACTCCGAATATTTTTCGGAGTTTTTTATGTAAAATATTTAGATTTTTTATTCTTCTTCCATTGTGTGATATACGTTTTGTACATCATCATCTTCTTCAATTTTTTCTAAAAGTTTTTCTACGTCAGCAACTTGGTCAGCAGTTAATTTTTTCAAAACTTGTGGAATTCTTTCAAAACCAGAAGATAAAATTTCAATAGTTCTATTTTCTAATTCTTTTTGAATAGCACCAAAACTTCCAAATGGTGCATAAATTAAGATTCCGTCTTCATCTTCAAAAACTTCTTCTGCACCAAAATCGATTAATTCTAATTCTAATTCTTCAGGATCTAATTCACCTTTAGGAATTCTGAAATTGCAAGTATGGTCAAACATAAATTCTACCGAACCTTGTGTACCCATTGTTCCGTTGCATTTATTGAAATAGCTTCTAATATTAGCAACCGTTCTGTTATTATTATCAGTAGCCGTTTCTATCAAAAGTGCAATTCCGTGAGGAGCATAACCTTCAAACAAAACTTCCTTGTAGTTAGCGGTATCTTTATCGGTAGCTTTTTTGATAGCACGTTCTACGTTATCTTTTGGCATATTAGCCGATTTGGCATTTTGAATAACAGCTCTTAATCTTGAATTCGCTTCCGGATTCGGACCGCCTTCTTTTACTGCCATCACAATATCTTTTCCAATACGAGTAAACGCCTTAGCCATCGCTGACCAACGCTTCATTTTTCTACCTTTTCTAAATTCGAACGCTCTTCCCATTTCTATGAGTATTTTTATTGTATAATTTTAAGATTGCAAAAATAGAATATTTACATTGTTATAAAATAAATTTTGTAAAAATCTTATTTCAAATCACCAATAATTTTTGTTGCTTCAAAAATTGTAAAGTTAGTTTTGATGTTTTTGACATTAACTTTATGAATATTTGATAGATAGTCATTGTTTTTATTCTTTTCTATATCAAAACTAGTATTTGAAATAGTAAAATCATACTCATTCTCGCTCAAAGCTTTTATTTCTTTCCAGAGCAATGTATAATTGTTTAAATAATCAAAAATAGAAGTAAAGTTTAGTTTAGCAGAATCCAAATTATCACCAAAAACCGAATTTATTTTGGTCTTTAGTTTTATTATTTTCTGAATACTTGTATCGGTTTTGTATTTAGTTGTATAGGTTTTAATTATTTCTTTTTGCTTTTCGCTCAATGGATAACTTTTATTATCAAGATAACTGGCAATACTTTCGTTTCTTAGTGCTTTTTTAGCGTTTTTTTCTCTTGTAAATTGATCATCAAAAACCGAAGGGATTGTTATAGTTGGACTGTTACCATTGTATTGACTGCTTTTTCCGTTAACTCTATAAAATTTCCCAATTGTTATTTTAATAAAATCGTTTGATTCATTTTTTAGTTCAAAAATATCTTGAATACTAGTTTTTCCATGCGATTTTGTTCCAACAACTAATGCCAAGTTGTAATCTTGCATTGCATTGGTAAAAAGTTCACTAGCAGAAGCCGAATAACCGTTGGTGATAATTACAATTTGGCCATTAAAAATTGCTTTTGATTTCTCATTTGGAACTAGCACGGGTTCATTTTTTGCATACCTAATTATTCCTAAAACTGGTGCGTTAATAAAGAGATTACATAGCTTAAATGCTTCTTGCATCGAACCACCCGTATTGTTTTCAAGGTCAATTATTAGACTGTTTATTTTATCTTCTTTTAGTTTTAATATTTCTTTTTTTACGTCATCACTTACATTGGTTTTTCCATTCTCAAATTTGGAATAGAAACTCGGAATCTTTATATAACCAGTTTTAGTGTCTTTATATTCAATAATATAGCTGTAAACACTATTCTGATAATCACGCATTAATTGCTTAATCAATTTAACCGAATAGATAGAACCACTTTTTTTTCTAAGAGTGAAAATAGCTTCTTTGGTTTCTGATGATTTTAGCTTCTCATCTATAATTTTATTATTGGTACAATTAACGGCATATTCAACAGTGTTAAATTTAATTTTTTGAATGATATCACCAACTTCAATTTTATTTGAAAAATAGGCTGCACCATTTGGAATAATTTCAATTATTGATAGTTCATTTTTTTCACTAAGATTGACATTAAATCCAAAGGAATAATTCGAAGAACTTAAAGATGATAAGAAATCTGACTTCTCACTGCTCGAAAAAAACATAGTATGCGGATCAAAATAGGAACAAAAAACAGTGTAAAAAATAGAGTTGAATTCGGGTTTTTCAATCAACATATTTTTCGCTTCGCAATCGTAATTTTCAAGTATTTTTACTTTTGTTGAATCGGCAATTTGCTTAAAAACAGTTAGTAACGAATCTTTGTTTGAACTAGTTTGAGATATATCGGTTAACAAATTAAAAAGAATTCTTTTTTTGTACAATAATTTTAGTTCATTTTCACTTTTGCGATACGGAGGTCTTTTTTTACTAAACGAGATTACTTCATTACTTGAATACGACATTGGTTCTTTCGTAATCAACTCAATAATAGATTGATGTCTTGCAATGGCTTTACTATAGGTTTTGTAAATTAGCTCCAAAAAAGAGCAATTTCCATCTTTAATATAATTGTCAATTTTGAATTTGTGTTTTTTCAATTCAACAAATTCTGAACTAATGAATAAGGAGTTGTTTGGGTCTAATTTTTCTAGAAAAGTATCAAAAACATAAACCGATAAACTATCATCTATCGGTTTTGGTTTAAAATGATTTTCTTGAATGAGTTTATTGATCTGTAACAAAGTTTTACACGGATTTTTATCGCTTTGTGCAATACTTATGATAGGAAACAGAAGTAATAAAAGTTTTTTCAATTTCAATTTCAATTTCAATTTCAAAAATAAACTTCAATATCAATTCAATTTGTCATTGTTATTGCTATTGTTATTGAAATTGTTATTGTTTATTTTTTATAAAAAGGCATTTTTACAACCTTAGCTGCAATTTTTTTATCTCTGATAAGAATATAAATTTCAGAATCAACAGCTGAAAATTCGGTTTTCACATAACCCATTCCAATTGCTTTTCCAAGACTTGGTGCTTGCGTTCCCGAAGTTACGATTCCGATGTTATTTCCATTTCCATCTACAATTTCGTAGTCATGACGTGGGATTCCTCTATCAACCATCTCAAAACCAACTAATTTACGAGAAACACCCGCATCTTTTTGAGCTTTTAAGTTAGCTGAATTGGTAAATTCTTTATTGAATTTGGTAATCCAACCCAAACCAGCTTCTAATGGAGAAGTTGTATCGTTGATGTCATTTCCGTACAAACAGAATCCCATTTCTAAACGCAAAGTATCACGTGCAGCAAGACCAATTGGCTTGATTCCGAAAGCAGCACCAGCTTCAAAAACTTTGTTCCAAACTTGTTCAACTTCTGAATTTTTGCAATAAATTTCAAATCCACCAGAACCTGTGTAACCAGTTGCCGAAATGATTACATGCTCAATTCCAGCAAAATCAGCTACTTCAAAATGATAATATTTGATAGCCGATAAGTCAATTGATGTCAATGATTGCATAGCTTCAACGGCTTTTGGACCTTGAATTGCTAACAATGAATAATCGTCAGAAAGGTTTTTCATTTCAACACCTAAATCGTTGTGTTTTGAAATCCAATTCCAATCTTTCTCGATATTTGAGGCATTTACGACAAGTAAATATTGTTCTTCTTTTATTTTGTAAACAATTAAATCATCTACAATTCCGCCATCATTGTTTGGAAGACAAGAATATTGTGCTTTTCCAATTTCAAGTGTAGCAGCATCATTAGAAGTTACTTTTTGAATCAAAGCAAGTGCATTTTCGCCAGTCAAAAGAAATTCTCCCATGTGCGAGACATCAAAAACGCCTAGTGCATTGCGAACGGTTTCGTGTTCTGCGTTTACGCCTTCATATTGAACAGGCATATTGTAACCTGCAAATGGAACCATTTTTGCTCCTAAACCTTCGTGAATGTCTGCTAATGATGTATTTTTCATTTTTTGTTTGTGTATAGTGTTTGTGAGGCTAAATTATTGAATATTTATGAAATAAAAAAACGAGCGTTTATAGGTCATTTAGTTGATTGGATTAACTTCGTTTTTCCAGAATGAGCTCCGTAGTGGTAATGAAAAGTCTTTTTCAATCAGAGATTTTCATTCTTAAGTTTTTTACGAATTGGATTTTGTATTCAATTTAGTTGTTATTTTGACTGGATTAACTTCGTTTTTCCAGAATGAGCTCCGTAGTGGAAATGAAAAGTCTTTTTCAATAAAAGATTTTTATTCTTGAGTTTTCCACTAATTGGATTTTGCTACGCAATATCCAACAAAGCTCCGCTTTGAAAATAGAATGTAAAAAAAAATACGCTCAAGTGAACTTGGCGTATTTTTTTTACATTCTATTTATTCGTGACCTCGACTGGATTCAAACCAGTAACCTTCTGAGCCGTAATCAGATGCGCTATTCAGTTGCGCCACGAGGCCTTTTTGTGGGTGCAAATATAGTTATAATTGCTTAACTTGCAAACCAAAATTAATTTTAAAGTAAAAAAAATGCCACTTAAAAAATACATCCGTGATATTCAGGATTTTCCAAAGCCTGGAATTGGTTTTAAAGACATCACTCCTTTGCTAATTGACCCAATTGCTCGTAAAGAAACATTGAATTTATTACTTTCGACTATCAAAAATCAGAAAATTGATAAGGTAATAGGAGTAGAGAGCAGAGGTTTTTTCTTTGGAATTTTACTAGCTGAAGAATTAAATGCAGGTTTTGTTCCTGTAAGAAAGCCTAACAAATTACCTTACCAAACCATTTCAGCCAGTTACGATTTAGAATACGGAACTGATACTTTAGAAATTCATATTGATGCTATTAAAAAAGGCGACAGAGTTTTAATTCATGACGATGTTTTAGCAACTGGCGGAACTGCAAAAGCGGTTTGCGAATTGGTAGAACGATTAGGCGGCGAAATTGTACAATGTAATTTCTTAATGGAATTAAGTTTCCTAAACGGAAGAGAAAAACTTGGAAACAATAATATTTTTGCAGCCATAACGTACTAATCGATTGCTCGGCACGTTACATAATAACGCCAACCAATAATTGCCATTTGCCATTTTTTTGCTTTGGCTATATCCAATTGTTGTTTGGTAAAACTAGGCAGAATTAGTTTGTTTAGTTTGGCTAAAAGTTTAAACATTGTAAAGTTTTTTACAAAAATAGAAAAGTTCGTCATAAATTACAAGGTCTATTATAAGTAGTATTAAGCTTTCTGTGTTTTGAGCGTGGATTTTGCTTTTTCCAATTCTTTTTTGGCATTTTGCATTTCTTCTTTAGCTTTCAACATTTCCTCTTTGGCTTTGAGCATTTCGTCTTTTGTTTTTTCTAAATCGTCATCATTTGATTTAAAATCTCTTTCAATTTTGATTTTGTCACCTTTTGAATTAGGAAATATATTTTGAATTCGTTCCATTTGTTCTTTGATGTTATCCATCGAATCAGAATCGAAATTAAAATTGAAATTTTGTCCGTTTCCTAAACCTTCAACACGATTATTTTTTTTGATTTCATCAATTTCTTCTTGTGAATAATCTTCTGCGCCTTCTATTACTTCACCATCTTCAATAACAAGTGTTTTTTTGCCATCTTTTTTGATAATAATTTTCGATTTTGATTGACCAGATGATTGTCCGTCAGGAAAACTAAAGTTGAATTTTTGCGGTTGCAAACTATCATTATCAAAGTTAAAATTGAATTGTTTCACTCTATCGTTACCAAAATTATTGAAGAAATCATTACTTGCAATCATATCATTTCCAGATGGTTCACCAAATCCAACTTCGTCGCCTTGTTTGTAAAATTTTATTGTATTTATCGGGTTGAGATTATCCAATTGCATTGAACCTTTGTTTCCATGTTTGTCAAAATACTCCATTTTTATGGCAGTAATTTCACCTTTTGAATTTCTTTTAACATTAGAATATTTAATCGTTACACCATACTCAGCAAGCGCTTTGATGTCGTCTTTCATTTCGCTTTCTGGTGTGTTTTTGTTCCAAGTCATATAAATATTGTCTTTGGATGCATTGTCATTATTCCAATAAAATTTATTTCCTTGAGCTAGCAAATTTGACTGAAATAAAAAGGCAAAAGCCACTAGTAAAGTCAGTTTTAAACTATTTTTTCTGAGTAACATAACCTGATGATTTAATTGTTGATTGATTTTATTTAAAATTCATAACAAACTTAAAATTATATTTTTTTTGACAAAAAAGGTTTTACAATTTTTTAACTTATTTTAGTGAAATTTATGATTTTATAAAAATTGATTTACCTTTGAAAAAATACTTTAAACGATTGAAGACCTACAATAAAACCAATTTCCACAAGCACACTTTTTGTATTTTCAAAGAAGTTGATTTCATTGAAATACAAGATTTAAAATGCAATTACCAAAGTAAATCGGGAAGTAAATACTATTTTATAGAAGAAGGCGTTTACCGTTATTCAAATCATTGGGGACGTGCGGCCAATTGTAAATGGAGATTAATCAATGGCGATGTCAAATACAATAGAACAAAAATAGGTTTTGCAAAATGGACTGATTTTTATCCCCAAAATGATTTTGAAAAATTATATTTTATCGAAGTTGATTATCAAAATAAAACGGCTAATTTCTATCACAAACAAAGTGAGAATTTCAATAAAGATAAAGTAGTAAGAACATCGGTTGAAACTACTAAATTGCTTAAACAAATAAGAACTTTACTAGAAGAAACCGCTTGGGTAAAGCACTTAAATGTCGAAAATATTGAAAGTGCAAGAAAAGAAATAATTGAACAATTGATAACTACAAATCAATCATTTCAGGAAATAAGACGAAACTATCTATAAATCTGATTTTAGTAATTTTTCTTTCTCAACTAAACGCATAACCCAATATCCAGCGTAGGTTCCAATCACGCCTAAAATCCCCATGAAAAGCCAGTTCATTTGGTAGCCAAAAACAGCAACAATTCCCATTCCTATTTTGGCGCTCAAGACGTGTGCTGCACTAAAACTCATGGTGAAAATTGCCATATATCTTCCTTCGTGACCTTTGGGAGCACGACTCATTGCAAACGAATTAGAAAACGGAAAAGCAAACATTTCGGCAAAAGTCATAAACAACATCATGATAATCAATATTCCAGCCCAAAAGTTTAGCAACATCAAGAACATACTGATTGCCATCATAAAACATCCAATTGATACTATTTTTACTTTATCTAATTTAGTACGTTCGATATAACTAACAATTGGCATTTCTAAGAAAAAAATCAATACTCCATTTAAGGTAAGAAGTAAACCAGTTTGGAGTTCGTTCAAATCAAATTGTTTTTTGTGATATAATGGAATTGTGGTAAACAATTGAAAAAACAATACACCCGTAATCACACACATAAATAGGAAAATCCAAAACGGTTTGTCTTTAAAAACAGATTCTCTGCTGGCTTCTAAAAGTGCTTTTTCTTCTTTAGATTCGGTTGGTTTCTTTTTTTCTTTAACCAATAGCCAAAAGGTTAAAATGGCAATTATACAAGTTGCACCATCAGCCCAGAAAAGACCTTTATAACCAATATTCATAATAATTAATCCGCCCAAAGCTGGTCCGGCTGCGAACCCAAGATTGACTGCCAATCTAACTAAAGTTAATGCTCGCGTTCTGTTTTCGGGTTTTGCATACACATTTAACGATACAAACATGGCAGGACGAAACATATCGGCAACTACCATTATTAGAAAAATACTAATGCAAAGACCAATATAACTTGTAATGTATTGCAACCCAAAGAACATTAAACCGCTAACAAACAAACTGAAAATCATTATTTTATAAAATCCAATTTTATCTGATAATTTGCCGCCAAGCCATGAGCCAACCATTGATCCTAAACCAAAACATACCAGTATATTCCCAATTTGTGGTAAAGAAAAATGCAAATCATCGTTTAAATATTTCGACAAAAAAGGAAGCACCATTGTACCAGCTCGATTTATAAAAGTAACGAGCGTAAGTATCCATATTTCTCTTCTGAAACCTCTAAAATTGTCAATATATTTACGAAAAGCGTTTTTAATCATGGTTAGATTTGATGTTTTGCAAATGTAGAATTTATTACGTTGTGGCTTTACAACTTTTAAACTATTTTTGTAAAAATTAACAGCATGAAAAAACTACTTTTTATAATTAATTTTCTTTTCTTTTTAGGTGCAAATGCTCAAGAAAAATGGACTGAAGAATCTTCCAAGCTTTATCAAGAAAAATTAAATATAGAATATGCCACAGAGGGTAAAAGTCCATTAAGAGATGAAGATTTAGCTGTTTTTAAAAGTTTAGATTTCTTTCCAATAAATTCAAAATTTGCAGTTGAAGCTACATTTGTTAGAACTGAAAACGAAAAGGTTTTTAAAATGAAAACTTCTACGGCAAGACTTCCAGAATATGTAAAATATGGCGAATTTCATTTTATAATTGACAATGTAGTCTATAAATTAAATGTTTATCAAAATATTGATTTAACAAAGAAAGAAGGCTACGAAGATTATCTATTTCTGCCATTTTCAGATTTTACTTGTGGAAAAGAAAGCTACATTGGCGGAAGATATATCGATATGAAAATTCCTAAATCTGAAACTATTATTATTGATTTTAATACTGCCTACAATCCATATTGTGCTTATAATCACAAATATTCATGTCCGATTGTTCCATTAGAAAACGATTTGAATATTGAAATTAGAGCTGGTGTAAAAAAGTTTCATGACTAATGCAATTTATCAATCTTCATACTCATCAATTTACGAATGATTCAACTATTTTAGAAGTAGTTAATCAATATCCGTGGGAATTTGACCAATCAATTCCAACTTATTCTATTGGAATTCATCCTTGGTATGTTGACGAAAATAGATTAGAAAGCGATTTGAAATTGATTGATGAAAAACTAAAATTAAATGAATGTTTAGCTCTTGGCGAATGCGGATTAGACAAACGAATTGAAATACCACTTGAAATTCAAAAAGAAGTTTTTATAAAACAGATTTTAATAGCCGAAAAGCACCAAAAACCATTAATTTTGCATTGCGTTGCAGCATTTCAAGAAGTAATTGAAATTAAAAACCAATTGAAAGTTAAAGTTCCAATGATAATTCACGGATTTTCAAAAAATGAACAAGTAGCAAAACAAATAATTGATAACGGATTTTATATTTCATTTGGAAAGTATTTGATGCAAAAACCTGAATTAAAAAGTGTTTTTCAATCGATTCCGAATGATAGATTTTTTCTTGAAACGGATACTATTACTGAGCCTTTAACCGAAGTTTATCAATTAGCAGCAGATTACAAAAACATAAAATTAACCGAAATAATAGAAACTGTAAAAACCAATTTCACTACAGTTTTCAAATCTAATATCTAATATTATAAATGGCAAAGTGGCAAGAAAGAGCAGAACTCTTATTTAAAGAAGAAGGATTAACAAATTTAAAAAATTCAAATGTTTTAGTGGTTGGACTTGGCGGAGTTGGTTCATTTGCAGCCGAATTTTTAGCAAGAGCAGGCGTTGGCTCAATGACAATTGTTGATGGTGACACGGTTGATATTACTAACATTAACAGACAATTACCAGCATTGCATTCAACTGTCGGATTACCAAAAGTACATATTGTTGGAGACAGATTGATGGATATAAATCCTGAGTTGAAATTGATTCGTGTACAAGAATTTCTTTCTCCAGAACGAGCTTTTGAGATTGTATCAGAAGAGTTTAATTACGTTTTAGACTGCATCGACAGTGTTACACCAAAATTAAATTTGATTATCGCCGCCAAAAGAAAACGTGTAAAAATAATTTCATCAATGGGCGCTGGTGGAAAAATGGAAGCCTCTAAAGTAAAAGTTGCCGATATTACCAATACCGTAAATTGTATGTTTGCCAAAACCATAAGAAGAAGGTTAAAAGAACATAAAATTGACAAATTAAAAGTTGTTTTTTCTTCTGAAATTCAAGACGAAACAAGTTTGAAAATGACCGATGGTTCTAATTATAAAAAATCTTTTTACGGAACAAATAGCTATATGCCAGGACTTTTCGGGCTATATGCAGCAGAAACCGTGATTAGATATTTATTAAAAAAAGTTTAGAGGTTTAGGAGTTTAGAAGGTTAAAAGTAAAAACTTTAAATCTTTTTATAAACTATTAAACTTATAAACTACTAAACTTTTAAACTTAAAAAATGAAACTAACAATTTTAGGCTGTTATGCAGCTACACCAAGAACGTTTACCAATCCAACATCACAAGTTTTAGAAATACGAAACAGCTTATTTCTAATTGATTGCGGTGAAGGAACTCAAGTGCAATTGCGAAAAAACAAAGTGAAATTTTCAAAGATTAATCACATTTTTATTTCTCATTTGCATGGTGATCATTTTTATGGTTTAATTGGTTTGGTTTCAACATTTATGCTATTAGGCAGAACTACAGATTTGCATATTTATGGGCCAAA
This sequence comes from Flavobacterium sp., assembly GCF_044377315.1. GTDB lineage: Bacteria > Bacteroidota > Bacteroidia > Flavobacteriales > Flavobacteriaceae > Flavobacterium. Next base: position 40,786 of record NZ_JBILJG010000021.1, on the reverse strand, counting down.
AGGAATTAAAGAAATCATATTATTACAATTGAAATTATCTAATTCTTGGACAAATTATGGTTTGTATTTTCATGAACTTGAATCAACCGAAAGTGAAGTGATTTATGAAGATGAAAAAGTGCTTGTAAAAACAATTCCACTTCAACATCGTGTTTATACTAATGGATTTTTATTTCAAGAAAAAATTGGAGATAGAAAGTTAAATATGGATGCTGTTAATGAATATGGAATTGAAAATTGCTACTATCAAAAGATAAAAAATGGAAAAAACATCACTTTAGATAACGGAACAGAAATTGAAAACGAGTTGCTAACTTTTGATCCAATTCCAACTAAAAATTACGCTTTTTGTTCAGACACTTCTTTTGATGAAAGCATTATTGCGATGATAAAAAATGTTGATATTTTATACCACGAATCCACTTTTTTAGACACCGAAGAAGCTTTAGCAAATAAAACAATGCATTCTACTGCTAAACAAGCAGCAACTATTGCAAAAGAAGCCAATGTAAAACAACTTTTATTAGGACATTATTCTACTAGATATGATTCAATAACTAAATTTGCAGAAGAAGCAACAACGATTTTTCCAAATGTGTTATTATCAGACGATGGAAAAACTTTTGAATTTTAATACATACTAAAAAAAATGGAAGATTTAAGCAATTACCGAAAATCATACGAAAAAAGCCAGTTGATTGAAACCGATATTCCTGATGATCCAATTAATCTTTTTCATAAATGGTTTTATGAAGTGGAAGATTTTGGCGGTGTTGATGAAGTAAATGCTATGACGGTTTCTACAATTGGTTTAGACGGTTTTCCTAAATCACGAGTTGTTTTACTTAAAAAATATAATGAAGAAGGTTTTATTTTTTACACCAACTATGATTCCGAAAAAGGAAAAGCAATAACAGCTAATCCCAATGTTTGTTTGTCTTTCTTTTGGCATAGCATGGAGCGACAAGTTATTATCAAAGGCATTACAGAAAAGTCTTCCACAATAATTTCAGATAATTATTTTGCCTCACGACCAGACGGAAGCAAATTAGGAGCAATAGTTTCTAACCAAAGTGAAGTTATTGAATCTCGAAAAATTCTTGAAAACAAATTAAAAGAATTAGAACGCCAATTTGAAGGTACACAAATTGAAAGACCATCCAATTGGGGCGGCTTTTTGGTGAGACCAATTCAAGTTGAATTTTGGCAAGGAAGACCAAACCGATTACATGACAGAATTAGATACACATTACAAGATAATTTTGATTGGAAAATTGAAAGATTAGCTCCATAAGTAAGTTTTTTACTTCAAATTAATTTTTTTTATGCATTTCATCGATTTTATTTTTATTTCATCGGATTTTGTTTTATGTTTGAACAACAATAATTTTATGTAATATATTGATTCAATGCTACAAAAGTTTCCCCCAAGTCACTTCAATGCTTTCCTACATTTCAATTTATTCAAAATTATTCAATGTTTTTAAAGTTTTAAAAACTTAAAATCAAAAGGATAGTACCCATAAGTACTATCCTTTTTTGTTTAAATATTTTTTTGCAAAAAATAAAATTACAATATGTCTTCTTAGCTTTAAAAATAATATCTTCGCATTTGCGTTATCATTACAGAAATGTGAAGCGATTTATGTCAAAAAAACAACTATTTTTAGTAATAATCTTTTATTCTTCTATCAGTTTTAGTCAAATTGGTGGTAAGTCAACCTATCAATTTCTTAATCTCATAAATTCTCCAAGGCAAGCTGCTTTGGGCGGAAAAATCATTACTATTTATGATTATGATGTAAACCAAGCCAATTTCAATCCGGCGACTATAAATCCCGAAATGGATAATAGATTATCACTAAATTATGGAAGCTATTTTGGCGAAGTTACATACGGAACTGCTTCTTATGCATATACTTACGACCGACATGTGCAAACATTTCAAGCTGGTGTAAACTATGTAAATTATGGCAATATTGACGGGTATGACGAACTTGGAAACCCGACAGCTTCATTTACAGGCAGTGAAATAGCACTTTCACTTGGTTACGCTTACAACGTTCCATTTACCGATTTGCATCTTGGGGCAAGTGCCAAATTAATATCATCAACTTTAGAAAGTTACCAATCTTATGGAGGTGCACTCGATTTAGGCGCAATATACATCGATGAAAAAAACGATATAAATTATGCGTTTGTTATTCGTAACCTTGGCACACAGTTTAAAGCATATAACGAAATCAATGAAAAATTGCCTTTAGAAATTATTGCCGGAATTTCACAAGAACTCGAAAATGTTCCTGTTCGTTGGCATTTAACATTAGAAAATCTTCAACAATGGAATTTGGCTTTTTCCAATCCAAATAGAGCACAAGGAACTTTAGATGGTCAAGTTATTGAAGAAGAAGTTTCATTTCTAAACAACGCTCTTCGTCATGTCATACTAGGAGCAGAGCTTATGCCAAAAAAAGGCTTCAATATTAGACTTGGTTATAATTTCCGACGAGCACAAGAGCTAAAACTTGAAGAACAGCGAAGTTTTTCAGGAATTTCTGTTGGATTTGGACTTAAAATGGGAAAATTAAAATTTGATTATTCACATTCTCGCTATACCTTAGCAGGCAATACAAGTTTATTCGGATTATCAATTAACTTTGCAGAACAATAGTCAGAAACATCACTTTGAGTATTTTTATAAACCATATTCCCGCTTTCCACAGTATCTCGCCTCATAAAAATGAGACGAGGATACTTGCTCCAAACGAAGTTCACTGAACTCCGATTAAAATAAAAGCAATGTGAAGTAATCGGGGTTATTTTCAATCTTTAGGCATTCTTTATAACTTATATTAATATAACTTTTGAAAAAAATTACAATCGCCATCGACGGATTTTCCTCAACAGGAAAAAGCACATTAGCTAAACAATTAGCCAAACATTTAGGTTACATTTATGTTGATACTGGCGCCATGTATCGTGCTGTAACATTATTTACTATGCAAAAAGGCTATATTTCAAATGAGTTTTTTAACAAAGAAACTTTAATAAATAGTTTACCGTTAATCAAGCTATATTTTCAATTCAATGCCGACTTGGGTTTTGCCGAAATGTATCTAAACGATGTCAATGTAGAAAAAGAAATCCGTACCATCGAAGTTTCCAATTTTGTTAGCAAAGTTGCCGAAGTTTCCGAGGTTCGTGCTAAATTAGTAGAACAACAAAAAGAAATGGGTAGAAACAAAGCCATTGTTATGGATGGACGTGACATAGGAACTGTAGTTTTTCCTGATGCCGAACTCAAAATTTTCATGACCGCAAGTGCTGAAACTAGAGCTCAACGTCGCTTTGATGAACTACAAGCCAAAGGCGATTCAGTTACCTATGAAGAAGTACTAAAAAACGTTCAAGACCGGGATTATATTGATACACATCGTGACGATTCTCCATTAGTGATAGCAGATGACGCCATCGAAATAGACAATTCCTATCTATCAAGAGAAGAGCAGTTTCAAGCTGTTTTAGAGTTGATTGAAGAAGTAATTAGTAATTAACGCCAATTTTGTCATTCTGACGAAGGAAGAATCTCAATTTATTTAAAAAATCTTTATTGTAAATGATTAAAACATTTGGAAATTTCAATATTAATGTTAGTTTTACAATCTATTTACATTAAAAATACGATTTCGTTATGAGTTTAAAATTTAGATTAACTCTTATGAGTTTTCTCCAATTTTTTGTTTGGGGAGCCTGGTTGATAACAATTGGTACCTATTGTTTAAGTTCTAAAGGATGGGGATTTCCTCAATTTGGAGCAATATTTTCAACATTAGCATTGTCATCATTGTTTATGCCTGCTATAACTGGAATTATAGCAGACAAATGGATTAATGCAGAAAAGTTATATGGAATACTACATATTTTATATGGAATTGTACTTTGTTACGTTCCACAAGTTAATGATCCAGATGTTTTATATTATGTGATTTTTGGGGCAATGATTTTTTATATGCCAACAATATCATTATCAAATTCAATAGGTTATACAATACTGAAAAGTAATAATTATGATGTAGTCAAAGTTTTTCCATCTATAAGAGTTTGGGGAACTATTGGTTTTATTGCTGCTATGTGGATTACAAACTTTACTCATAGTAATGTTAATGCTAATCAATTTTATATAGGAGCAGTGGTTGCTATTGGTTTAGGTTTTTATTCATTTACATTGCCAAAATGTCCGCCACAAAAAACAATTTCTAAAGATGCAGGGTTAATAGAACAATTGGGTTTAAATGCTTTCAAGCTTTTTGCAGATTCAAAAATGGCATTATTTTTTATATTTTCATTATTTCTTGGAGCTGCGTTACAGTTGACAAATATGTATGGTGATGCATTTTTATATGATTTTGCTAAAAATCCTGAATATGCAAAATCATTTGTAACTGAAAATTCAACTTTCATAATGTCGTTATCTCAAATTTCAGAAACAGTTTTTATTTTAACAATTCCTTTTTTTCTAAAACGTTTTGGTATTAAAAATGTAATGTTAATTTCTATGTTAGCTTGGGTTTTACGATTCGGATTTTTATCTTTCGGAAATCCATATGGTTTTGGATTAATATTGATATTAATGTCAAACATAGTTTATGGAATGGCATTTGATTTCTTTAATATATCAGGTTCGCTTTTCGTTGAAACAACTACAAATTCAAAAATTCGTTCTTCTGCTCAAGGATTGTTTATGATGATGACGAATGGTTTTGGAGCGTATCTTGGAAGTAAAGTATCTGGATTTGTTATTGGGAAATATTTTGTTCACGAAGGCGTTTCTGATTGGCATGGAATATGGCTTGCTTTTGCAGGTTATGCTTTAGTTGTTGCAGTTCTATTTGCTATTTTCTTCAAACACAAGCACAATCCTGATGAAGTGTCTAATGTGAGTAATTAAAAAAATAAATTTTTAATAAAATACAAACCTGATAGTTGTTCAAATTATCAGGTTTTCTTATTTTAAAAATAAAACTCTTTGTTCTATTTTATATACTCTATTTTCTTTCTAATTTATTTTGTAATTAATAAATTATGATTACTTTTGCAGTCCAAAATGCAGAGTAGAGTTTCGTTTGGAAATCAATTATTTAAGTAAAAACACTTTTGTTTTTCTATCGCTTAAAGAAACTCATGAAAAACAAAATACAAATTTTTTATCAGCATGTCTGAATTAAACAAAGAACAACAAGATTTTTTAGCAGGTTTTAACTGGCACAACTACTCAGAAGGTATTGATGCAGTAGATGAAAAAAACTTACAAGAGTTTGAAGATTTAGTATCTAAAACTTTTATTTCTACTGACCAAGAAGAAGTAGTAGAAGGTGTAGTAGTTAGAATTACTGAAAGAGACGCGATTGTTGACATTAACGCAAAATCGGAAGGTGTAATTTCACTTAACGAATTTCGTTACAATCCAAACTTAAAAGTTGGAGACAAAGTAGAAGTATTAATCGACATCCGTGAGGATAAAACAGGTCAATTAGTATTATCTCACAGAAAAGCAAGAACTATCAAATCATGGGATAGAGTTATTTCTGCTAACGAAACTGGAGAAATTGTTCAAGGTTTTGTTAAATGTAGAACTAAAGGTGGTATGATTGTAGATGTTTTCGGAATTGAAGCATTCTTACCAGGTTCACAAATTGATGTGAAACCAATCCGTGATTACGATGTATATGTAAACAAAATGATGGAATTCAAAGTGGTAAAAATTAACCACGAATTCAAAAACGTTGTAGTTTCTCATAAAGCGCTTATTGAAGCAGATATCGAAGTTCAGAAAAAAGAAATTATCGGTCAATTACAAAAAGGACAAGTATTAGAAGGTGTTGTTAAAAACATTACTTCTTATGGTGTGTTCATTGACTTAGGTGGTGTTGATGGATTAATCCATATTACTGACCTTTCTTGGTCTAGAATCAATCACCCAAGTGAAGTTCTTGAATTAGATCAAAAATTAAATGTTGTAATCCTTGATTTTGATGATGAGAAAACAAGAATACAATTAGGTTTAAAACAATTAAACGCTCACCCATGGGATGCTCTTGGAACTGACTTAAAAGTTGGTGACAAAGTGAAAGGTAAAGTAGTAGTTATCGCTGATTACGGTGCTTTCATTGAAGTTGCTGAAGGTGTTGAAGGTTTAATTCACGTTTCTGAAATGTCTTGGTCAACTCACTTAAGAAGTGCTCAAGATTTTGTAAAAGTAGGTGATGAAGTAGAAGCTGTTGTTTTAACTTTAGATAGAGATGACCGTAAAATGTCATTAGGTATCAAACAAATGACACAAGATCCATGGACAGACATTACAGCTAAATATCCAGTAGGTTCTAAACATACAGGAACTGTAAGAAACTTTACAAACTTTGGTATTTTCGTAGAATTAGAAGAAGGAATTGATGGATTAATTTACATCTCTGACTTATCTTGGACTAAGAAAATCAAACATCCATCTGAATTTGTAAACGTTGGTGAAAAATTAGATGTTGTAGTATTAGAATTAGATGTTGATGGACGTAAATTATCTTTAGGTCACAAACAAACTACTGCTAATCCATGGGATCAATATGAAGATTCTTTCGCTGTAGGAACTATCCATAATGGTGAAATTTCTGAAATCGTTGACAAAGGTGCTACTGTTGAATTTGGTGATGATATCGTTGCTTTTATTCCAACTCGTCACTTAGAAAAAGAAGACGGTAAAAAATTGAAAAAAGGCGATACTGCTGATTTCAAAGTTATCGAATTCAACAAAGAATTCAAAAGAGTTGTAGCTTCTCACACAGCTATCTTCCGTGAAGAAGAAGAAAAAGTGGTAAAAGTTGCTGCAGAAACTGCATCAACTAATGCTCCTGCTCAAACTCTTGGAGATAACAACGAAATCCTTGCTGGTCTTAAAGCCAAAATGGAAAAAGAAAAGAAAGAGAAAAAATAATTTCTCTCGATTTTATAAACAAAAAGCTCTGCAGAAATGTAGAGCTTTTTTTTTGTAAAACTATTTTTTAAACATAAAACCTTTTTATCAAAATAACCTTTTGTTTTCACTTTTGTAGAAAAGAAATACAAAATCAAAACCACAATCGATAAGAAAACATAGCCTTAATACTAACTAATCTTTTTTAAGAAAGTTATATTGGATACTAATCATAAGTAGTTTCCTTAAAATCGATTTCATTATTTAAGTTTTTTTATCGTAAACAATTCATTGTGATTTTCAACTTTTGGATACATTCGTAAGGAATAATTTCCGCCAAATTTCTTTTTATAATCAACGTTTCTAATTCTATCTTTTTCATAAATAACCATTGTGTTAAATAGGATAAAACCGTTTATTTTTAGCAAAGAATTTACGTGATTAATAAAATAGTCTTCAAATAAAAAATTAGGCATTTTTGTATCTTGAAAAATATCTATTACAATCAAATCATACTTTTCTTTGGTTTTTAAAACAAATTCAAATGCATCATCAACAACCAATTCTAAATTCTTTATTTCATTCAACTTAAAGTATTTATTCGCAATTTCAACAACTTGAGCATCAATTTCAATACCTGTTATTTTTCCTTTAAATTTTATTTCGTCAACAATCGTTTTTATAACACTTCCGCCTGCAACGCCTAGAATCAAGATGTCTTCAAATTTTTTAATGCGTTCAAAACCAATATATTTCAATCCTTTTCTCAATATTCGTTGCAAACTTCCATACGAATAATTAGTATTTTTTGAATCCAAAACCAATTCGCCGTTATTCCAAGTAACTTCTAAGGTGTTACTTATAGCTGAGTTTTTTTTGTGAACATTAATCGGAATAAAATAACTGAAAAATTTGGCGAACATAAATATGAATGTCAATAATTATATAATATATGCTAAATTTACAGAAAATATTTCAAATGAAAAAACGACTCTATACATTTATTTTTTACAAACTTATGGGCTGGAAATTGATAAATACAATTCCACCAAGTATAAAAAAATGTATTGTTATTGTAATTCCGCATACAAGCAACTTAGATTTTTTTATAGCATTATTAGTCAGAGGAATTATGGATATTCAAATTAATTTTGTTGGCAAAAAAGAACTATTTGTTTTTCCATTTGGCTATTATTTTAGAGCTGTTGGTGGAGCACCATTAGATAGAAGCGGTGGAAAAAACAATGTTGATGCTACTGCAGAAGTTTTTGAAAAACACGAAACATTTCGTTTGTCATTATCACCCGAAGGAACTAGAAAAAAAGTTACCGAACTTCGCACCGGATTTTATTATATAGCACTAAAAGCAAATGTTCCAATTGTTCCAGTTGCATTTGATTTTGGAAAAAAAGAAGTTAAAATTGGAGAGCCATTTAAGGTTACTGGCAGTTATGAAGAAGATATGAAGCAAATTTTACCATTCTATAAAGGGGTTATTGGTAAAATTCCAGAAAGAAGTTTTCAAGTTTAAAAAAATGATAATGAATTATATAGAATTACATAAAGAATACAAAGCCAATTCACTTTTTGGACGGTATATTACATTAAATGATATTGAACCACTTTTATCAAATTTCTCAACAGAAATAATAGGAAAATCAGTTTTAGGAAAGCCAATTTATAAATATATAGTCGGATATGGAAAAACTAAAGTTTTCATGTGGTCACAAATGCATGGAAACGAAAGTACAACAACAAAAGCTTTATTTGATTTTTTCAATATACTTCATTCGCAAGAAGAAATAGGAGGGAAGTTACTTCAAGAATTTACCTTTTGTTTTCTTCCGATGGTAAATCCAGATGGAGCTGAACTCTATACTCGTGAAAATGCAAATATGGTTGATTTAAATAGAGATTCAGTCGATTTATCACAACCTGAAAGTCAATTACTTCGTAAAACTTTTGAGGATTTTAATCCTGATTTTTGCTACAATCTTCATGATCAAAGAACCATTTTTGGAGCAGGAACTTCTGGAAATGTAGCAACCGTTTCTTTTTTAGCACCATCTTTCAATGAAAATCGTGATGTAAATGAAGTTCGTTCCAAAGCCATGAATGTTATTGTGGCAATGAATGAAGAGTTGCAAAAACATATTCCTAATCAAGTTGGACGATTTGACGACGGCTTTAACATCAATTGCATTGGCGATATGTTAACTTTTTTAAATGTGCCAACAATTCTATTTGAAGCGGGTCATTATCAAGATGATTATTATAGAGAATATACTCGTAAAATGATCTTTATTGCTTTAATTTCTGGATTGAAGCATATCTGCGAAAACGATGTAGTTCACAACGAAATCGAGAAATATTTATTAATTTCTCAAAATAATATCGTTTTTTATGATTTTATTTATAAAAACATCAAAATAAATTATGATGGTAAAGAAATAATTACGAATTTTGCGGCACAATACAATGAAGAGCTAATTGATGAAAAAATCCAATTGAACGCTTATATAGCTGAAATTGGAGAATTGAAAGGGAAATTTGGTCATGTTATGTATAACGCACACAAAATGTTATATTCTGATAATGACGAAAATATTCCGAAATTAAATCAAAAAGCTAATTTTTGTTTAGGAAAAAATATAAAATTTGTTAATGGTTTGAAAAAATAACACTATTTTTTGATTTTTACTAAATAAAATACATTAATTTGTAGTGTAAAAGTAATAATAATATAAAATACTAGTTATGAGTAAGTTTCGTTTAGATGAGGTAGATCACCAAATCCTTGATATGTTAATTGATAACACAAGAATACCATTTACAGATATCGCAAAAAAATTATTAATTTCTGCAGGAACTGTTCATGTAAGAGTAAAAAAATTGGAAGATGCTGGAATCATTATGGGTTCTTCATTGACATTAGATTATGAAAAGTTAGGATATTCTTTCATTGCTTACGTTGGTGTTTTCTTGAATAATACTTCACAAACTAAATTTGTTTTAGAGAGAATTAACGAAATTCCTTTCGTAACTGTAGCTCATGTAACTACAGGTAAATTCAATATTTTCTGTAAAATTAGAGCTAAAGATACCAAACATGCTAAAGATGTAATCTTCATGATTGATGATATCGAGGGTGTTTACAGAACAGAAACGATGATTTCTCTAGAGGAAAGTATCAACGATAAAAAACGTTTAATGCACACCATTTTCAAAGACATTTAATTTTTTTTTATTGAAAAGCAATTTATACATACCTCAAGTTTTTTTCTTGAGGTTTTTTTTGTTGAAAATCTATAGGAAAAAGTACAAAATTTTAGAAATATACAAAAATTAGTAATGCGTTCACTTATTGAAAATACAAATGCTATATTGAGGTTTTTATTAATTATTTTATTTTGTATAAATTTTAAACTTGCAACTTTAAATATATAAGTTTTGATACATTTTTACTAAATGAACCTATAAAAAATACGAACTTAAAAATGAAAGAAGCAGACAAATTATCTTTATTTTTTAGCAATGAATTTCCTTTTAATAAAGACGGTTTAGAAGAATTTGTAAATACTTTTGTAACTAAATCATATAAAAAGGGAGAAGTCATTTTAGAAAATGGAACTATTGAAAATCAACTTCGCTTTTTAGACCAAGGCATTATTAGGGAATATTATGCAACCAATGACAAGGAAAAAAATATTAATTTTTACACCAATTCAAATTTTATTACCGATTTTTCCTCATTTACAAATTCTACTGCAACAAGAAAGTATCAAGAATGTTTGACCGATTTAGATTTGAGAGTGTTATCCAAAGAAAAATTCTTGATTTTTACCGACCAATATAAATGTGGCAAACTATTTATTGAAACTATTTTCCAAAGAATTGTTGTTAATAAAGAAACTGAAGAATTTAACCATTTTGTAAATACTGCAGAAGAATTGTATCTCGATATTATGAAAAATAAACCTGATTGGTTACTTGAAATTCCACAATATCATATCGCTTCTTATTTGGGAATTACACCAGAAACATTGAGCAGAATTAGAAAAAGAATTTAATTTCTTGATTTGAATCAATGAAATCTATTTTAGTATTGGGCAACTTTGTGCTTTCAATTTAAAACTATTTAATAATGAAAGTACACCATTTAAGAAACGCCACTTTAGTAATAGAATCTGGAGATAATTTCATATTAGTTGATCCAATGCTTGGAAAAAAAGGAACGGCTGGACCAACTTTTACACTTTTCCGATTCAAACCACAACGAAATCCTATTGTAGATTTACCAAACAATGCAATGGATATTGTTGAAAAAACTACACATTGTTTACTAACGCATTTGCATCCAGACCATTTGGACAAAGAAGCGGAGCATTTTCTTCGTCTTAAACAAATTCCTGTTATTTGTAGTATAAAAGATGAAGCTACATTAAGAAAAAAAGGGTTAAACGTTTCCCAAACGGTTGAATATTGGAAAGAAAACCCTTTTTTAGGTGGAAAAATTCAAGGAATTCCTGCAGTTCATGGATACGGATTTGTAGCAAAACCAATGGGAAATGTAATGGGATTTCACATAGAATTAACTAATGAAAAATCAATCTATTTAAGTGCAGATACCATTTATACTGATGATGTTCACAAAGTTTTGACACAATTAAAACCTGAAATAGCTGTTGTCGCTTGTGGAACAGCTCAATTGGATATTTTTCAACCTTTGTTAATGCGAATGGATGACATATTAAATTTCGTAAAAAACGCACCAAACCAAGTTATCGCTAACCATTTGGAGGCTGTAAATCATTGCCCTACGACAAGAAAACAATTAAGTAGCGAAGTTTCAAAAATTGGACTTTCGGAAAAGGTTTTTATTCCAAATGATGGAGAAACCATGGTATATTAATTAAACTGCTGTTAATCTGAAAATTAAACTAAAATTAAAAAAAAATAATTTGAACTTTCAAATATAAAAACAGCAATTTTGCAGCCAAAATTTCCGTTTTATGGAAAGTTTCCAACGATTTTCAAATAACAAGAAAGCAAGTTTATTTTAAATTGACTTAAATTATAAATGAGAAAATAAACCCCTCTACTTTTTTGTTTCCGTTTTTCAGTTTATTCTTGATAAGTAAGCTTACTAATTTTTTTTTACCACATTTCAAAATACGAAAATTAATTCGAAAACTACTAAAATAGTACCATAATCAGTATAATAAATTTCGGTTTTAAGGAATTAATTTAAAGTTTGTTTTGTACTTTTGATTTTCAGTGCCTACTAGAAATTTACTGACATATCAAATCATTTACTAAATAATAAAATGAAATCAACCCAACTAAACTCCAACGAATACGCGCCATTTTATGCAAGCTACGTCGCACAAGTTTCTGATGAATATACTTTGCAAGAAGAATTAGAAATTTCTTTGCATCGTTATATCAAATTTGTGCAAGACATTCCGATGGATAAATTTGACTATAGTTATGCTGAAGGAAAATGGACTATTAAGGATATTATTCAGCACACTATTGATGCCGAAAGAGTTTTTGCCTACAGAGCTTTACGTTTTGCTAGAAATGACAAAACCGAATTGCCAGGATATGAAGAAGATGATTTTGCCAACGAAGCTAAAGGAAATAAAAGAAGCATTATGGAATTGTTAACTGAGTTTTCGGCAGTTCGTCATGCAACTTTGTTATTATTTAAATCTTTTAATGAAGAACAGCTTTTGAGAGTTGGTTATGCTAATAACAATCTAATGTCAGTTAGAGCTTTAGGATTTATAATTATTGGTCATCAGAATCATCATCAAAGAGTTTTTGAAGAAAGATATTTTTAAGAAAATTCCAAAAGACAAAAGACAAATTCCAAAATTTGATCCTTAAAAAAAATCCCAAACTCCATAAATTTGGAATTTGGGATTTTAAATATTGGAATTTAAAATTTATTCTTCGTCGTCATCGTCGTCAAAGTTGTCTGATGGTTCGTCGTCATTGTCATCATCATCGTCGTCACCATCGTCAGAACCGCCTTTGTCTTTTAGTAAATCTTCTTCAACATCGTCATCATCACCAGAAGCATCTTCATCGTCATCAAGACCTGCAACAGGAATAATAGGTTCTATTACTGAATCCAAATCGTCTTCTTCATCAAATTTCTCCATTCTGCTTGCCAATTTAGTACTTACTTTCACTAAATAAATAGTGTCTTCAGTTCTTACTTCAACAGCTTCAACAAGTTCGTTTTGAGCATTTCTGAAACGGATAATATCACTATCGTCATATCCTTCAGGAAATTTATCAACTAGTAGGTTTAAAATATCGCCAGTTAGCTTAGCATAATCAACAATAACTCTTCTCATAAATGTATTTTATTGGTCTAATAAATAAGCAAAAATTAATGGAGCAACGATAGTGGCATCCGACTCAATGATGAATTTTGGAGTATGAATATCTAATTTACCCCAAGTTATTTTTTCGTTTGGAACAGCTCCTGAGTATGAACCATAACTAGTTGTTGAATCTGATATTTGGCAAAAATAACTCCAAAAAGGAATGTCATGCATTTCCATATCTTGGTACAACATGGGAACTACACAAATAGGAAAATCTCCAGCTATTCCACCACCAATTTGGAAGAATCCAACACCTTTTCCCACAGAATTTTTTGGATACCAATCGGCTAACCACATCATATATTCAATTCCGCTCTTCATTGTAGTAGGTTTAAATTCTCCTTTGATGCAATAAGAAGCAAAAATATTACCCATTGTACTGTCTTCCCAACCTGGAACTACAATTGGAAGGTTTTTTTCTGCTGCAGCAACCATCCAAGAATCTTTTGGATCAATTTCGTAGTATTGTTCTAAAACACCTGAATTTATCATTTGATACATAAATTCATGTGGAAAATAACGTTCCCCTTTTGAATCAGCATTGTTCCAAATGTCAAATAAGTGTGATTGTAATCTTCTAAACGCTTCTTCTTCAGGAATACAAGTATCGGTAACTCTATTGTAGTGATTTTCTAATAAATCCCATTCTTCTTGTGGAGATAAATCTCTGTAGTTTGGAACTCTTTTGTATGAATTATGAGCAACTAAATTCATAATATCTTCTTCAAGATTTGCTCCAGTACATGAAATAATGTGTACTTTATCTTGACGAATCATTTCTGCTAACGATTTTCCTAACTCGGCAGTACTCATGGCGCCAGCCAAAGTAATCATCATTTTTCCGTTTTCTAGTAAATGTTGCTCATATCCTTTAGCAGCATCGACTAAAGCAGCTGAATTAAAATGAAGATAATGCTTCTCAATAAACTGACTTATTGGTCCTTTGCTCATATTTTTAGTATATAGTTTGTGTTTACAGTTTGCTTATCAAAGAAAATCTTTTTTTCTAAAACTTCAAACTGTTTTTTTATTATTTTTTTGTGTAACCTAAAATTTTCAATACTTCGTCAGCTGTTTGTTGTTCAGAGAAAACTTCGGTTGCAATAATTCCGTTTTTATCTCTGTCAATTAATATATGTTTTGGTTGTGGAATTAAACAGTGATGTAATCCTCCAAAACCCCCAATTGTTTCCTGATATGCACCAGTATTGAAAAATCCGATGTATAATGGTTTTTCTTTATTGTATTTCGGTAAATAAATCGCATTCATATTTTGCTCAGAATTGTAATAATCATCACTGTCACATGTCATTCCGCCAAGCAAAACTCTTTCATAAGTGTCATTCCATCTATTTACTGCAAGCATAATAAATCGTTTGTTAATTGCCCATGTATCAGGTAAAGTAGTTATAAAAGATGAGTCAATCATGTTCCATGCTTCTCTATCATTTTGTTGCTTTTGATATAAAACTTGATAAATTGCTCCACCAGATTCACCTACTGTAAACGAACCAAATTCAGTAAAAATATTAGGAACATCGACTTCGGCCTCTTCACACGCAATTTTAATTTGATTTATGATTTCATCAATCATGTATTGATAATCATATTCAAATGCCAATGAGTTTTTGATTGGAAATCCACCACCAATATTTAAACCATCAAGCGTTGGACATTCTTTTTTTAGTGCAATGTATACTTTAATACATTTTACTAATTCATTCCAATAATAGGCTGTGTCGTTAATTCCTGTATTGATAAAGAAGTGAAGCATTTTCAACTCCAAATTATCATTTTCTTGAATTTGTTTTTTGTAAAACTGAACTATGTTTTTATATCCAATTCCTAAACGAGAAGTATAGAACTCAAATTTTGGTTCTTCTTCGGCAGCAATTCTGATTCCGATTTTGAATTTCCCTTTAATTTCCGCTTGTAACAAATCTAATTCCTCATAATTATCAATTATTGGAATTGTATTTTTATGACCATTATTGATTAATCGAGCAATGTTTGTAACATACTGATCTCTTTTGAAACCATTACAAATAACATAAGTGCTTTTATTGATTTTACCATTTTCAAGTAAATTTTCAACAATATTAATATCAAATGCTGACGATGTTTCAATGTGAATATCATTCTTGAAAGCCTCATTCATAATGTATTTAAAATGAGAACTTTTTGTACAATAACAATAGTAGTATTTAGCTTCATAATTGTTTTTTTCCATAGCATTTCTAAACCAATTTTTGGCTCTTTTAATGTTATTGGAAATTTGAGGTAAATATGTAAATTTTAAAGGTGTACCATATTGTTCTACCAATTTCATCAAATCGATATTATGAAATTGAAGCGCGCTTTCTTTGTTTAAAGTAAATTCTTCTTGAGGAAAATAGTAAGTTTGATTTATTAAGTCGAAATATTTAGTGTTCATTAGCGTTTGGTTTGTTTAGATTAATAATAAAACGGAATTAATCTAATTCTCAAACCCTAATATTGGCATAAACTATAGGAAGTTTTTCGGTTTCAGATTTTATCATCTCTAAAAACAATCCCAAAATGGTTCTAATAGAGGTCAAAAAAGCAACACACAATACTTGAAATCCAGTATTGGTTTTTAGCGTGAAAGTACTATTAGTAGTAGTGTTGTTGTTTTTTATCATCAGGGCAAATGTAAAAAAATAAAATAACCGAATTGCAATAATTTTTATAAAAAATATTATGATTTATAATCTTTAAAGCTATTAATAATCAATTCATTTTCAACAGATTGATTTATAATGATTTTTCCAATACCATTTATTAATGCAAATTGAACTTTTCCGTACTCGTTTTTCTTATCGTGAATGAGTAAATTTTGAATAGAAATTATGTCTTCATCACTAAAATTATGTAATTCATAAATAGTAGAAATGGTGTATTTAATTTGATGAAATTCTTCATTAGAAAGTAATCCTTTTTCTTTTGAAATGTAACTTTCTAAAATCATTCCAATTGCAATAGCTTCTCCATGCAAAAGCGGTGTTTCCGATTCTAAAAAATGACTTTCAATTGCGTGTCCAAGAGTGTGACCAAAATTTAATGCTTTCCTTATGCCATTTTCTGTAGGATCTTGCTTTACAATTTCGTTTTTGATTTGTATAGAACGATAAATTAATGTATCAAAATCGGCAAAATCAAATTTAGATATATCTTGAAATTCTTTCCAATATTTTTTGTCATAAATCAAGCCGTGTTTAAGCATTTCTGCTAATCCTGAACGCATTTCTCTTTGAGATAAAGTTTCTAAAAAATCAGTATCAATCAATAACATTTGAGGCACATTAATTACACCTATTTGGTTTTTTAAGTTTCCTAAATCAACACCGTTTTTACCTCCTAAAGACGCGTCAACCATTCCTAATAAAGTAGTTGGAACGTTTATGAAATCAATTCCTCTTTTGAAAGTAGAAGCAATAAATCCACCAATATCTGTTATAACGCCGCCGCCTAGGTTAATGATTACACTTTTTCTATCGGCTCTAAGTTCAGATAATATTGACCAAATTTCAACACAAGTTTTGATGTTTTTTATTTCTTCACCAGCTTCGATTTCTATGATTTCAATTGAAATCTCAGTTGCTAAACTTGGTAAAAATTTTGACAAACAATGCTCATTAGTATGTTCATCAACAAGAATGAAAATTGAAGAATAATTGTTTTGAATTATAATCTGGTTGATTTCATCATATCCTTTTTCATTAAAATAAATAGAATATCCGTTGGCTTCAATTGATTGCATACTAATTTGTAAATTTTGAACAAAAATAGAGATATTATTTTATCCATTTAAACTTTAACAATAACTTATTTTTTCGTTAAAATTATTCTTGCTTAAAACGAAATGATTACTTTTGTTTAATTAAAACACATAAACATTAAACAAAATTAAATTTGAAACCGATAATTGCAACCCAAGAAAAAGAAAATTTATCTGATATCCAGATTGATAGAATCATCGAAATGGCATGGGAAGACCGTACTCCATTTGATGCAATAAAGTTTCAATTTGGTTTAGCCGAAGCCGATGTAAAAGCTTTAATGAAAAAAGAATTAAAATTTAGTAGTTATAAATTGTGGCGTGAACGAGTTGAAAATTGCAAAACCAAGCATGTAGCGAAAAGAGTTGAAGGCATTGATCGATTTAAATGCAATCTTCAACGTTCAATTTCAAATAATAAAATTTCTAAAAGATAAAATGGAAAGTAAAAAACCTGATAATGTAGTTTTTTCAGAAAGCGAAGGTTACAATGCCAGCTTGTTGTCTTATTCTACAAGTGTTGGTGCGCCAGTTATCAAAATGGATGATGTTGTATCATGGAAAAGTAGAGGAATAAGCAATGTGAATAAGGAGTTTGAAAATAAGTTTAACGAGCTTAAAATTCAATATGAAAAATTGATGCAAGAATTCGAATGGAACGAATTGGTTTACAACTCTAAATTCTCTTTTGAGCCAGTTATTGGTGAAATATATCATTTGTATGCCAACAATGACGGAACAAATTCTCTTTCGTTAATTGCTCCAAACGAATGGAATAGAGAACATATTGGAACTTTTAAATTGAATAGCGAAAAAAAATGGGTTCATCTAGCATAAATTTAATTTCAAATGAGTAAAATTCATATCAATAAAGTTCAAATAGAACAACTTGAAAAACCAAAAAGAGTTAATCTAATTAATAGTTTAGGAGGTTTTAAAAGCGTTGCATTGGTTGGAACTTCTGATGAAAATGGAAACGAGAATCTAGCCATTTTTAGTTCGTTTTTTCATATTGGTGCCAACCCACCATTAATTGGAATGATATTTCGTCCAAGTCCGCCAGAACGAGATACACTTTTTAATATTCTTGAAACAGGTTTTTATACTATTAATCATGTCAACGAATCTATTTATAAACAAGCACATCAAACATCGGCTAGATACGATAAAGAAATTTCAGAATTTGAGATGACGAATTTAAATTCAGAATATAAAAATGACTTTCACGCACCATTTGTAGCAGAAAGTAACATTCAATTAGGGATTGAATTTAAAGAGAAAATCGATATTTCTATTAATAATACTGTCATGATAGTTGGAGAAATTGTTCAAATCTACATTCCAGAAAACTGTTTATACGATGATGGTTTTATCGATTTAGAAAAAGCAAATACAATTACTTGTGCCGGTTTAGATAGTTATCACAAAACCATTCAGTTAGACCGATTAAGTTACGCAAAACCCGATAAAGAAATTACTTCATTACTAAAAGTTTGAATAAAAAGGCTATAAATATTGTTTGGTTCAAACGTGATTTACGTTTTACAGATCACGAACCGCTTTATCTAGCACAACAGCAAGAGATTCCGATTTTATTAGTTTATTTCTTTGAGCCTTCCGTAATGAATTATGATGATTCCGATGTTCGTCATTGGCGGTTTATATACGAGTCGTTAAAGGAAATGCAAGTCAAATTAAATTTAATTTCTGCAACTATTTATATTTTTCAAAGTGAAGTACAATCAGTTTTTAATGAATTGAATAAAATATATGATGTAAAAACTGTTTTCTCACATCAAGAAATTGGAAATAAAATCACTTTTGAAAGAGATATTGCAATGCATCATTTTTTTGATTCAAATGAGATTTTGTGGAAACAATCACAAATGCATGGCGTAATTCGTAAGTTAAAATCAAGAAGCAATTGGGATAAACTTTGGGAACAAGTAATGCGTGATGTTCCAAAAATGGTTGATTTGAATGCTTTAAAAGTGGAAAGCTTGGAAACCGATTTCTATATAAAATTGAAAGGAAACGAACTATCAACAGAAATCACAACTCGAAATAAAAACTTCCAACAAGGTGGAGAATATTGGGCTTGGCGTTATTTGGATAGTTTTGCAAAAGAGCGACATGTGAATTATAGTAAACACATTTCCAAACCCAATTTAAGCCGATCGGGCTGTAGCCGATTGTCACCTTATTTGACTTATGGAAACATTAGTATGCGAATGATTTATCAATATACAAATCAGCATTACGAAGCGTCAAAAAACAAAAGAGCTATGTTAAATTTTGTTTCTCGACTGCATTGGCATTGTCATTTTATGCAAAAATTTGAGGATGAATGCCGCATGGAATTTGAAAACATAAACAGAGCTTATGATTCTTTAATTAAACCTAAAAATGAAAGCTACATAAAAGTTTGGCAAGAAGGCAAAACCGGTGTTCCAATTTTAGATGCATGCATGCGATGTTTGGTTCAAACAGGTTACATTAATTTCAGAATGCGAGCAATGGTGGTTTCGTTTTTTACTTTTAATTTATGGCAAGATTGGCGCGAATTACATTTTTTGGCTCGACAATTTTTGGATTACGAACCTGGAATTCATTATCCGCAAATCCAAATGCAATCGGGAACAACTGGAATAAATACCATTAGAATTTACAATCCAATTAAAAATTCCGAAGAACACGATTCAGAAGGGATTTTTATCAAGAAATGGATTCCAGAATTGACAGAAGTTCCAGTAGAATTGATTCACGAGCCATGGAAATTAAACGCAATAGAACAACAGTTTTACAATTGCGAAATTGGTAAAGATTATCCATTTCCAATTGTAGATATTGATGAAACTCGAAAAAAAGCAAGTGATATCGTTTGGAGTTTTCGTAAAAATGATGCTGTCAAAGAAGAAGGAAAACGAATCTTAAGCAAACACGTTAGTAATCCAAATAAACCTAAAAATGAGAGGAGTAAAAAAGCAAAACCTTCCAAGTAAAATATGTACCGTTTGCCAAAAACCATTCACGTGGCGCAAAAAATGGGAAAAAGTTTGGGACGAAGTCAACTATTGTAGCGATAAATGTAGAATGTATAAAACTAAATAGCCACTGATTCACAGATTAGAAATTAAATAAAAAATCTGTGAATCTGTGGCAAATAAAAATGATGATGTCAAAAACGTTACGATTAATTCTCGGAGATCAATTAAATAGCAATCATTCCTGGTTTAAAACCGTCGATGATTCAGTTACTTATGTGTTGATGGAAATTCGTTCCGAAACCGATTATGTCAATCATCACATTCAAAAAGTAGTCGGAATTTTTGCTTCAATGCAAAATTTTAAAAATATTTTACTATCTAATAATCATAAAGTTACCTATGTTTATTTAAATGGTAAAAACAACTTACAATCCTTTGAAAAAAATATTCAAAACTTGATTTTAAAACACAATTTTACTCATTTTGAATACCAATTTCCAGACGAATATCGAGTTGATTTAGATTTAAAAAAACTTTGTGAATCCATTTCAATAACAAGTTTGGCAATCGATTCGGAACATTTTTTTACATCTCGAAATGAACTTGGCGATTTCTTTGAAGTAAAGAAAATCTTTTTGATGGAAAGTTTTTATCGTGCCATGCGAAAAAAACATAACGTCTTGATCCAAGGCGATAAACCGCTCACAGGTCAATGGAATTATGATGGTGAAAACCGAAAAAAGTTACCCAAAAATCATAAACCAATTACTCCATTAGTTTTCAATAATGATGTTTCTGAAATACTTGAAGAAATTAACAAAAACGATGTAAAAACTATTGGTACTATTGATGGTAAAAACTTTTTTTGGCCAATAAATAGAAAGCAATCTCTAGAGTTATTAGATTTTTTTGCAGAAGAATGTTTGCAATTTTTTGGCAGTTATCAAGATGCGATGACTACAAACGAGTGGTCATTATATCATTCTCGAATTTCATTTTCGATGAATGTAAAAATGATTTCACCTAAAGAAGTAATCGATAGAGCAATAGAAGAATGGCAAAAACGTCCAAACGAAATAGAATTCAATCAGTTAGAGGGTTTTGTGCGTCAAATAATTGGTTGGCGCGAATACATGCGAGGCATTTATTGGAACAAAATGCCCGAATTTGCAAGCATGAATTTTTTTAACAATCAAGAAAAATTACCTAATTGGTTTTGGACAGGTAAGACCAAAATGAATTGCATGAAAGATGCTATAAATCAATCGTTACATTATGCTTATGCGCATCATATTCAACGTTTAATGATTACAGGAAACTTTGCTCTTTTGGCAGGAATTCATCCCGACGAAATCGACGCTTGGTATCTTGGAATTTATATTGATGCTTTTCAATGGGTTGAAATTACAAATACTCGCGGTATGAGTCAATTTGCTGATGGCGGTATTGTAGGCACAAAACCTTATGTAAGTTCGGCATCGTATATTGATAAAATGAGTCATTATTGCGGAAGTTGTTTTTACAAAAAAGCACTAAAAACAGGCGAGAAATCTTGTCCATTTAATAGTTTATATTGGAATTTTTATGACCGAAATGAAGATAAATTGTCAAAAAATCCAAGAATCGGAATGATGTATAACGTATGGAGAAAAATGAAATCCGAAGACAAAATAGCGCTATTAGAGCAAGCAGATTATTATTTGAAAAATATAAATGAATTATAAGTTTAAAAGTTTAAGGGTTTAAAAGTTTAAGGGTTTAAATTTTTGTAACTAGTAACATTAAACTAAAACAATAAAATAAAAAGAATGAGAACATCAATTGTTTGGTTTAAAACTGATTTACGATTACATGATAATGAAACACTTATCAAAGCAATTGCACAAAGTGATAAAATAATTCCGGTGTATTGTTTTGATGAATCATATTTGGTTACCACTGAATTTGGATTTAAAAAAACAGGAAGTTTTAGAGCGCAATTTTTATTAGAATCGCTAATTGATTTAGATAACAATTTAAGAGCAATTGGTTCAGGATTACTGATTGTAAATGGAAAACCTGAAGTTGAAATTACTAAAATTGTACAAGAATATAAAGCAACTAAAGTTTTTGCAAAACGTGAAGTTTCTTATGAAGAAAAAAAGACAGAGGCTAGAGTTCAAGAGGAATTATTCAAATTGAAATGTGAACTTAAAACATTTAGCACAAGCACTTTATATCATGCAGAAGATTTACCTTTCTCAATAAAAGATATTCCTGATGTTTTTGCAATTTTTAGAAGAAAAACAGAAAAAGATGCTCTTATCAGAGTTTCATTTGAAGAGCCAAATGAGTTGAAATCTCCAGAAATAAAAACTTTAAAACTACCAACATTAGAAGAATTAGGAATAGATTGTAAAGCAATTGATTCAAGAGCAGTTATAAAATTTAAAGGTGGCGAAACCGAAGCGTTAAAACGTTTGAAACATTATTTTTATCAAACTAAATGTATCTCACATTACAAAGAAACCCGAAACGGAATGGTTGGTGCCGATTATTCATCAAAATTTTCTGCGTGGTTAGCTTTAGGTTGTATTTCACCTAGATTCATTCATGATGAATTAAAAAAATATGAAAAGCAATTTGGAGCCAACGAATCGACTTATTGGATGGTTTTTGAATTGTTGTGGCGTGATTATTTTAGATTTATGATGAAAAAATACAACACTAAATTCTTTCAACAAGCTGGAATTCAAAACAAAGGAATAGCTGTAAACAAGTATAATGCAAGTCAACTTCAAGATTGGATAAATGGAGAAACAGGAATCGATTTTGTTGATGCTAATATGATTGAATTAAAGTTAACAGGTTTTATGAGTAATCGTGGACGCCAGAATGTAGCGAGTTATTTGTGCAATGATTTAAAACTCGATTGGCGATTTGGTGCAGCTTATTTTGAACAACAACTTATTGATTATGATGTTTGTAGCAATTGGGGAAATTGGGCATATTTAGCAGGAGTAGGCAATGATCCAAGAGGAAATCGCTATTTTAATATAGAAAAACAGGCTTCTGATTATGATAAAGATAAAAAGTATAGGAATTTGTGGTTAAAATCATAAAATTAATTCTAAAACTCTATTTATATTTGCATGATTAATAAAATTTCGATGAATAAAATTTTCAACAATACCGAAGTTGCTTTCTCATTAAAAAGCGATACTGAATTAGATAGAGCGTATTTTCTTTTCAAAATGATTTCCAACGAACCGTTAGTTCGAATTGGAACTGCAGTTACCAACTTTGCTTTAAAGGCACATTTACCCGTAGATGGTTTGATTCGTGCTACCGTTTTTGACCACTTTTGTGGTGGAGTGAATGAAATGGATTGCCTTTCTGTAGTTGATAAGATGTACACTAAAGGTGTATCATCAGTTTTGGATTATTCTGTGGAAGGTAAAGAAGAAGAAGCACAGTTTGATGCGGCTTTAGAAATGACTTTAAAAACAGTTGAGTTTGCCAAAGAACGTCAGGCGATTCCGTTTGCAGTTTTTAAACCAACGGGTTTAGGACGATTAGATTTATATACAAAAGTAGGAGAGAAGCAACCACTTTCTACAGAAGAACAAGCTGAATGGGATAAAGTAAAACAACGTTTCGAAATTATTTGTAAAACAGCTCATAGCAAAGATGTTGCATTGTTAATTGATGCTGAAGAAAGTTGGATGCAAGATGCCGCAGATGATTTGGTTGAAGATATGATGCGCAAATATAATAAAGATAAAGTAATCGTTTTCAATACTTTACAAATGTATCGTTGGGATAGAATGGATTATCTGAAGACATTGCACGAAAGAGCAAAAACTGAAGGTTTCTTCATTGGAATGAAGTTAGTTCGTGGAGCTTATATGGAAAAAGAGCACAAACGCGCCGAAGAAAAAGCCTATCCAACTCCAATTTGCGCTTCGAAACAAGCTACTGATGCTAATTATAATGCTGCAGTTGATTATATGATGAAGTATATTGATAAAATGGCAATATTTGCCGGAACACACAATGAAGAAAGCTCGTATAAGTTGATGGAAATGTTGAAAATGAATGCTATTGAAATAATAGATCAGAGAATTTGGTTTGGACAATTATACGGAATGAGTGATAATATTAGTTATAACTTAGCTTCCAACGGATATAATGTTGCAAAATATTTACCATTTGGACCAGTACGAGATGTTATGCCTTACTTAATTCGAAGAGCAGAAGAAAATACATCGGTTGCAGGACAAACAAGTAGAGAATTGAATTTACTTAAAACAGAGAGAGATAGAAGAAAGCTAAAATAAAAACAATAAATATCGAGGCTTATTTGGCCAAAAAAAAGTACAGATTCATTAAAATGTATTAAAGAATTAGTTCAATTTTTCGATAACTTTTTAATTTACAAAGTTTGTTGAATACTAACTTGTTTTTCTATAAACTTTTGTTTTCCAGTACTTATTTTTTATCTTTATACTGTTTTAATAATTTTCTATTAAAATCTTCGTCTGCTTTTTTAAGCTTTAAAATTTTTGTTACTGGTAAAATTACTTTTAAATCAGAAATAAATTTTTTTCTCAATTGATACAACTCATCTTCCGTTTTTTCCATTTGAGCTAAAGCAGCTGCTGCTTCTTTTTCGGTCAATTTATCATCTGAATTATCTAAACGATTCCTATAACCTTTTATTTTTTCTTTTTTTATTTCTCTTTGCTTGTCTTCAAAAGTATTGTAAAGTGGCCAAAATTTTTCTGCTTCTATTGTTGTCAAGTTTAACTCATTGGTTAAAAAGGCTACTTTTGAAGCTTTAATTTGATTTCTAAGTTTTCCATCTTGGGAAAATGTCAAAGTAGAAATTAAAAGAGCGATTAGGGTAATTAAATTTATTTTTTTCATGCTATTTTAGTATAAGTTTTTTTCTAAGTCGATGTTTTCTAGGTCAATTGCTTCTGATGAAATGTCTTCTAAATTATAGTCAATATTTATTTCTTTTAGGTCATTTTGATCTAATAAATCAACAATATCATCTTGCGAAACGGTTGAATGTTCAAGTATGTAGGATTCTAATTCAGAAGTATTTAGTTTGTTTGAATTGTTTTGTAATAAATAAAAAGTTGGAATTGTAAAGGAAACAATTAGAATTGCCGCAGCCGTTAAAAACCAATTTTTATTAGAATGATATAACGAAATCACTTTTGGTTTTTCGGATGGTAATTGTTGCATTACTCTATCGGAAAAATCGTTGAAATAGTTCTCAGGAATAGTAAATCCTATTTCTATTTTGGGTTCGTTTTCTAAGTTAAAATTCTTCATATTTATTAGACTTTATTTTTTGCAAAAAGTTTAATTTAATTTCATATAATCTTCAATTTTTTTGACCGCATGATGGTAAGATGCTTTTAATCCTCCAACAGAAGTGCCCAAAATTTCAGAAATATTTTCGTATTTTAGTTCTTCAAAATATTTCATTTTAAAGATTAATTTTTGCTTTTCGGGCAATAAGTTAATGGCTTTTTGCAATTTTAATTGAATTTCATTTCCATCAAAGTAAACATCTGATTGCAAATTTTCTATAATTTTTGTTTGCAATTCTTCGCTGGTTGTACCATTTCTTTTGGCTTTGTTGTTGATAAAAGTAATAGCTTCGTTAGTTGCAATTCGGAAAATCCATGAAAATAACTTGCTTTCACCTTTGAAGTTTTTTAAATTTTGAAATATTTTGATAAATGTATTTTGCAAAACATCATCCGTATCATCATGATTTAGAACTATGCTTCTAATATGATTGTACAAAGGTTTTTGGTAATGGTTCAAGAGTTTTTGAAACGCCTGATTTTGCGTTTTCGGATTCAATAATTCGACTATAAATTCTTTTTCTTCTTGCAAGGTAAGATTACTTTATAGTAATTTGACTATAAAAATGACAATAGGTTTAATAGGCAAAATAGTTTTTTATTGAGGTCGATTCAAATCAGGAATAGCGATAGGTTTTTCAATATCGTTTGGTGATTTTTTTTCTAGTTTAATATCTGAAACTGGACTTATGATTGTTTTTTCTGTTTTTGCTTTAGGAATATAAGTAAGGTATTCTACTTTTTTAGGAATCAAAATTGGAATGTAAATTACTGTTTTCCATAGAGATGATTTCTTTTCGTTAGCCAAAGATTTAAGGTATAATTCGATAAATGGTTGTGAAAAATCTTGTTTAATTCCTTTTTGAAGCATGTATTTTTCAATTTTGGAATAGGTTTCATTCAAATGTGAATAATCGCCTGTTAACGTTGCTTTTACCGCTTGGAAAGCTTCAGATTTTCCGCTTAAAACTTCACTTTCTGGACCAGTTATAAATTCTTCTTTCAAATCGATACAAACCCAAAAATTGGTAAAATCATTAGTAGTATCATATTTATTAAATAAAATATAAGGTTGGCCTTTTGACTTGATATTATTTTTTTGTAAAAATTTATCAATTTTTGGCAGAATTGCTCTAAAGTTTTTGGTAATATTTGAAATCTTACTATTGATTGGGTAGTAGGCATAATAGTTGCCCATTTTGGTAACTTGTCCGTTTACAACAATAGTATAAGTGCTAATTTCTTTGTGTAAAGAATTGTCAATTGTAGCTAGGCTTTTCTCATACATTTTGCCCAATATTTTATCTGGACCACCATTGAGCATGGTGTAAATTTTGAAGACAAAAGGCATCACACCTTTGCTTCTCCAGGTAACTTTTGTTTTGCCAAGTGTATCTTTAAAAGTCCAGTAAACTTCTGATTCTGAATTGTTAAAAACTATTTTTTGAGTAATAGTTTTATTTTCTTTAGTATCAGTTGTTGTAAAACTACCAGAATCATCTTCGTTTTCCCATGAAAAAGAAGCGCCTTTTCCAACCGTATTTTTTGAAAAAATATAATCAGTTTTTGTTTCATTTACTGGAGGATTATAAAAGTATTCCCAATTTTTATAATCGTTTATGTAGTTGTATAAAGTAGCTCTTTGTGAATTTATTATTCTACTTCTTACAACATCATAATTACCTCTTTGAGTTGCAAAAAACATACTCATTGCAAAAGCTGCAAGTAATAGTAGTAGAAATAAATATTTTAAAATTCTCATTTAGTAAGCTAAAATATAATAATGTAAATTTAAGATAAAATTGTTAAAATGTAAATAATACGATACATTTTTTTATCTTTTCATAAATACTTTTATAATAAATAGAATAATGATAAAAAGGATAAAGCCAATTAATACTTTATAACTTCCTTTATAGAAAAATTGGTGCATCGAAGCGTCTTTTCTATAAACAAAAATGGAAGCAATTATGAATGCTATCACAAATAAACCTGCAAAAATTAATTGTCCAGTGCTAAACATGTTTTTTAAATTTTTGTGTAAAAATACTTATTTATTATCAAAAAAATGTATTTTGCATCTTCAAAAAAATCAATACTATGCAAAATAAACTCAATGCTGTCAAAGAATTCCATACAGCTTATAAGCTAGGATATAGTGAAACGATGAAAGCCGATTTGGGCGAACAAAAAAATTTACTTCGTTATAATCTAATGAAAGAAGAAAACGAAGAATATCTTGAAGCAGTTAAAAACAATGATATTGTAGAAGTTGCCGATGCACTTGGTGATATGTTATATATTTTGTGTGGAACAATTATTGAACACGGTTTACAAGATAAAATGGATGCTGTTTTTAACGAAATTCAAAGAAGTAACATGAGTAAACTAGGCCAAGACGGACAACCAATTTACAGAGAAGATGGAAAAGTAATGAAAGGTCCAAACTATTTCAAGCCTAATTTTGATGAAATTCTTAAGTAGTCTCAGTTTACAGTCGCAGTTATTAATATCTAAGTATTCATATTGATGGAGAATACAAGGTTACATGTCAATATTTTATTGAGTAAGAGAATAAAATATTATTTTGCTATGGTAACTGTAAATAAACTGAAATTTAACGCATATTGTCAACACCGACTGACAAATTAATTTAGCTCGTTTTAGTCTTTTCTCTTTTTGTCTGTAAACATTAATAAAAAAATAGCTCCGACCAATCCAGTTATGACAAGAGTAAAAACTCCTATCATAATAAAAGTGCCATTGTCGTGAGAATAAAGCGGAATAAATAATTTGTTCATAATTTCATCAGTTTAGTTGTTCAAATTTATTTTAATTTACTGAATCCAAATATGATAATTGTCATACTACAGAAACTTCGATTTTATGGCAGGTGTTGGCAACATGCAGCTGTCTTTTTTACCATACCATTTATAACGATTTTTGGCAACAAAATCATAAAGGAAATTGGCTGATTTTCCAAGAAATCTTAAATAATAAACCAATTTATACCAACTATCAAATTCTTTTGCAATTTGGAATATAGCTTCTGCTTTATAATAATAAGCAATTCCTGGTTCATACAATAAAATACTATCAATAGATTTTGTGTTGACACCAATATAGTTAAGAATTTCTTGTCCTAAATCAGACTGCAAGGCTACAAACCTAAAAACATCTTTTTTATCATACTTTATGATAAACTGAACAGAGTTGTCGCACAAATTGCAAACACCATCAAAGAGAATTATTTTTTTATTTTTAGGTAAATCTTGCATTTTTATTATGATTTGTTGTTTAAATATTGGAATTAATTTATGCTTAACTCTTAAACATTTAAACTCTTAAACTTTTAAACTCTTAAACATTTAAACTCTTAAACATTTAAACTCTTAAACTTTTAAACTATTTCTTTAAAGCATCTACAAACTCTAATGTATCTATACTTACTGTTGAAGTAAAAACACCATAATTTACAATAGCTTTATTTTTTTCAATTTTATCAATCGTTCCGATAGCTTTTCCATCAAACATTCTTACTCTATCACCAACTTTTAATGTTACTTTTGGTTTAATTAATTGTACTTCTTTTTTCTTTTTTCTATCTTCTATTTTCTTTTCTCTTATTTCTTCTACAATAACTTTCACTTCTTCAACTACTTGTTTATGAACTACTTCTTTGACTTTCTTTTCTTTAAAAGTGAGTTTTCTTCTTTTTGAATTTTCAATCTCAACTATTTTAAGAAATTCACCAATTAGAGTCTTCTTATCTTTGTTATTAAAATACGTTTCAGAAATATCGTCAATCTTTTGTCCCATGTAAATTAGGCGCTGATTGGCATCGTATAATTCTTGGTACTTTTCTAATTTATCTTGAATTTTGGCATTGATGATTTCCATCTTCTTGCCTTCTTCACGTGCTTTTGTTTCTTCTTCTTTTAGATTTGTTGCCGTTTTTTCCATTTTGGAACGCTCTTTTTGAAGTGTAGCAATTGTT
Source organism: Flavobacterium sp. (assembly GCF_044377315.1). Classification (GTDB taxonomy): domain Bacteria; phylum Bacteroidota; class Bacteroidia; order Flavobacteriales; family Flavobacteriaceae; genus Flavobacterium. The sequence goes on along the minus strand of NZ_JBILJG010000021.1, from coordinate 11,272 downwards.
TTGTCAAAACGTACTTTTCCACCTTCAATTTTCTTTTTGGCACGATTTATTAATCCATATGGAATTCCGTTTTTCTGAGCTACTTCAAACGTAAATGAGCTTCCGGCTTGACCTAAAATAAGTTTGTATTTTGGTTCTAATGATTTTTCATCAAAAAGCATATTCGCATTAGAAGCAAATGGCAATTCATTAGCTAATATTTTCAAGTTTGAATAGTGTGTTGTAATAATACCAAAAGCTTCGCGGTGGTAAAATTCTTCCAAGAAAGTTTCAGCTAAAGCACCACCTAATTCTGGGTCAGAACCTGTACCGAATTCATCAATCAAGAACATAGTTTTAGAATTACATTTCTTCAAAAAGTAGTTCATGTTTTTAAGTCGGTAACTATAGGTACTTAAATGATTTTCAATAGATTGATTATCTCCAATATCTGTTAAAATTCTATCAAACAAAAAGGTTTCGCTTCGTTCGTGAACAGGAATTAGCATACCGCTTTGCAGCATTAATTGAAGCAATCCAACCGTTTTTAGCGAAATAGTTTTTCCGCCAGCATTTGGTCCAGAAATAACTATAATTCTGTTTTGATTGGTTAATTCAATTGTTTGCGGATATGTAATTTCCTTTTTTTCTTTATTATTTAGATACAAAATAGGATGAAAGGCATCTCTAAAAAACAAACGCTTTTCTTCAACTATTTTTGGTAATAATCCATTGATTTTATTAGCATATTTAGCTTTAGCAGCAATAACATCAACATCACTCAAAAACTCCTGATAGCTTTTTAGAAGCTCTAAATATGGGCGAATATCGTTGGATAGTTGTTTTAAAATTCGAGTAATTTCCTCTCGTTCTTCAAATTCAAGATTGTTTAATTCTCTTGAATATTTTAAAGTTGCTTCTGGTTCAATAAATGCAATACTTCCTGTTTTAGAATTTCCTAAAATTGAACCTTTTACTTTTTTTCGATACATGGCTAAAACTGCTAGAACTCTACGATTTTCGACAAAACTTTCTTTAATTTCATCTAAATAACTTAGCGAATTGTATTGCGATAATGCCATTCCAAAACTTTGGTTGACTTTGCCACGAACCAAACTCATATCTCTACGAATATTGACCAAATCTGGCGATGCATTGTTTTTGATTTCACCATATTTATCAACTACTTCGTCAATTTTTTGAATGATGACTTTAGTAAATTCTATTTGAGAAGCTTTTTCGTTTAACTTAGGGTAATAATCATTAAATTTTTTAAGAAAAAGAAGCAAAACATTAACGGTTTCAGACAAAGCTGCCATTTTTCGGAAGCTACTAACTTCTAAAAAGCTATCTTCAATAGCCAACATTTTCAAATCGGAAGTGATAGTTTCAAATCCGTGATTTGGAATTGCATTATTATTGGTAAAAGACGAAACGTATTCAGATGTTTGTAGCAAAGCGTTCATTAATAATTCTTTATCTTTAAAAGGAACTATTTGCAATGCTTTTTGTTTTCCAATTTCGGTGTTGCAAATTGCCGAAATGGTTTCCAAAATAGTGTTGAATTCTAGGTCTTGAAGTGTCTTATCTGTAATTGAAATCATTTTTATAGTAAAAGGTCAAAGTTACAAAGTTTTAAAGTATTTATATTTGTAAAAAAATATTAAAATGCAAGTCAACATTCATCCATCTTGGAAAGCTATTTTAGAGCCAGAATTTGAGAAACCTTATTTTATTGATTTAATGCAAAAGGTTAATAATGAGTACGCTAATTTTACTTGTTTTCCACCAAAAGAGTTGATTTTTAATGCTTTTGAAAAATGTTCATTTGATGATTTGAAAGTGGTTATTATTGGTCAAGATCCATATCATGGTGAGGGTGAAGCTAATGGTTTGTGTTTTTCGGTTAATGAAGGTGTAAAAATTCCGCCTTCGTTGCGAAATATTTTTACTGAAATAAATACTGAATTTGATGCTATTTTTACTCCAACTTCAGGAAATTTAGAACGTTGGGCTAGGCAAGGAGTTCTTATGTTAAATGCTACATTGACGGTTAGAAAAGATGTTGCCAATAGTCATAAACACCTGAAATGGCAAACCTTTACTGATGCAGTTATTGAATTGATTTCTGATAAAAAGGAAAATGTGGTTTTTATGCTTTGGGGAAATTTTGCTCAAAAAAAAGGTTTGAAAGTCAACAAAGGAAAACATTTGGTTTTAGAAAGTGGTCATCCATCTTTTGCAAGTGTTCATAAAAAATGGTTTGGAAATAATCATTTTATTTTATGTAACGAGTATTTGTTTTCTAAAAATAATGTTGTTATTGACTGGTAGCAAAAGAAAAAAAGAATCACCCTCTAACCCTGATTGCAGTGGCACGAAGTAGAACGGAAAGCAGGAATAAGGATTGTAGATAAAGCCCGAGCCACCTGCCTGCCGGCAGACAGGTTCGCTTCTAATTCAAAGTCAATGCTCCTAAAATAACTTCGTGCATAAATGGTCCGCCTGGATAATGAGCTGTATAATCGAGGTTTAACCAAATTTGATTGCGCTCATCTATATGATAATGAATGGTTTGCCCTTTGCTTTCTTCTACAAAAAGTTCTTTTTTGATTAGGTAATTTATGGCTTCAAAGTCTTTTCTAGAACCAATTAGAATTTCGGGATAAATATGTCCGTCGGTGTGAATAAGTCTCGGAATTCCACCAATAGATTTGATACAAGCTGCCATCAAAATGGAATGATCGTCGCAATCGCCCGACAGGTAACGTAAAGATTCAGAAGCAGTTGCAATGTAATCTTTTCCTTTGGGATCGCTAACATAATTCCAGCGAGAATTAATTTCTTTGAAAACGGCAAAACATTGAATAATAGTGCGATAATTGCTGTATTCTTTTAAATCATTAAAATTTTTGATTGTTGCCATTATCGCAAAACTTCTCACTTTTGGATTGTCATATTGAATAGCATCAATTACTTTAGATTTGTTAGGAAACGGCAATAATTTGGAAATAATAATATCTTGTGGATTTGGATCTTCTGACATCGAATAAAGCATATAGCGATAGTCTTCAAAAACGCTTTTGAAACCATAACCGCCAAAAACAGTTCCGATAAAAAGAATGATTAAATATAGGAAAATTGAAACAAGCGTTACTCTTCGCATAGCTCGTAATACCAACTGAATCAATACTATAATTGTGGTGAAAAGTAATATTCTATCTAAATGCAAACCCCATTGAAGGTCAATAAAATTTTGATGAGCAATTAAAAAAACAGGAATGGCTAGCAAAACATTCAAAACAAAAATAATAATCATATCCCAAGGTTTTTTGACTTGGAATTTGGCAATTAGTTGCTCATAAGTAAGTTTTTCTTTTTGAATCATAAACGCATTGTTGCAAAGCTATACGGCTTTAACAATCGAAGCAAATGTACCGATTTTATCAATAATTTTGAGTTCAAACAACTGATTTTGAATTTTGTTTAACATATTTTCAGTTAATGATTTTTGTGACCATTCTGTTAAACGCAACCATTCTTGAATATCTTCTGTTTTTTGATGGTATTTGGATGCTAAAGTTTTGTCAATACTCGGAATTTCTTTGAATTCTCGTGTTGTCAAGTTAATGATTTCTAGAATTTGCGAAATTGCATTTGGATATTTTTTCAAAAAATCTTCTCGAACGGCAATTACAAAACATGGCCATGGAGTAGGACAATCGGCTATTCTTCTTAAAATTCCTTTGTCAACAAGAGGTTTGGTCATAAAACGTTCCCACATAAAATAATCGGATTCGCCTTTGGTTAAGCTTTCAACAGCGCCATCAATGGTATTTACAATTTCAAATTGAAGATTTTCGGTATTCCAACCTTGATTACTAGCATTGACATAAGCCATTAATTGCGATCCTGAACCTAATCTTGAAATGGCTACTTTCTTATTTTCTAAATCGGAAAGCGTTTTGAATTTTGAGTTTGCAGCCACATGAATACCCCATATCAATGGGCTTTCCACATAAACTTGCACAATTTTAGAAGGATTTCCAGCGTTTATATCTTTTACAATTCCTTCTGATAAAAGTATAGCAATATCAGTTTCACCATCGCGAAGCATTTGACACATTTTGCCAGTGCCTTCGGGAACGTCAATCCATTGCAAATCAATTCCAACAGCTTCAAATTCGCCATTTTCAATGCATAAATGCCATGGAAGATTGAAATGTTCGGGAACGCCTGCTATTTTTATGTGCTTCATTTTTAAGTTTATGAGTTTAGAAGTTTAAACGTTTAAAAGGTATTGTGTTACTGCTTCATGTTAATTTTTTGCCACAGATTTACACAGATTAAACGGATTTTGTTCTGAGTTATATCAACTGAAAACTGCTTACTGCGACTGCTTACTAATTTGCCACCATTTCCAAATAACTCCGTCTTTATCTGAATAATCTTCCATGAAATTGAAACCTACTCTCTTTAAAACATGATTAGACGCACCATTTTCAGAATGAGTATAAGCGTTCATTTCTTTGATGTTCATTTGGAAGAAACCAAAATCAAGCCATGCTTTTGAAGCTTCAGTGGCGTATCCTTTGTTCCAAAATTTTACGTTCAAACGATAGCCATAATCGTAGAAATTAGTATTTCCGTTTTCTACATGATCGTTTACAAACTTGATTCCTGTCCAACCTATAAATTCGCCAGTTTCTTTTAAGATTGTAGCAAAACGACCAATTTTATTTTCTGCATATTGTCTTTGAACATATTCAATTACTTTTATGCTTTCATCAATAACAACTTCGGGTTTTTGCCAAAGGTATTTGTGAACATTTGGGTTTTTGTTCATTTCAAATAATGCTTCAGCATCAGATAAATCTAATGGTCGAAGCAGTAATCTTGGGGTTTCTAGTATTAAATTCATTTAAAAATTAATTGCTAATCCATTAATAAAATATAAAATTACAGCTATTGAAATTATACTTTCAACAACAAAAAGTTTTTTAAAATTAAACATTTTACTTTGAAAATAATAATCAACTACAACAAATAATAATCCGAATAAAGGATACATTAAAAAGTAAAATGAGAAATCATTATATAATCTAATTACTATAACTAATGACATTAAAAAAATTATAAACCCTAATATATTGAATGGAGTATATTTATAGTCTTTCATTTTATTTTCAAATGTGAAATTACAACGCGATATCCATCTGGATCGAGAATCATTTTACCATTTTCATTCCAATAGGAATTTTTGGCTTTAATGAACTCCATTTTATTTGTTTTTAATTTATCGTGAATCAGTTCAAATTCTAATTTAGTATTTGGATAAAAAACTAAAATATCTTCTTCACCAAAATTAAATGTAACAATCTCGTCCGATTTGGTAAATTCTAAATACCAATTTTCATTGGGTTTACCTATAAAAACGCCATCATAACCATTGTGATTTTCAAAACCACCAAGCAATTCCAATCCTAAAATATCAATATAAAAGGATTTGAGTTGTTCTAAATTGTTGGTATGTCTTGCGAATCTGAAAGTCATATTTTCACATTTCTAAAATCAAAAATCGTTAATCTTCAATCGTTAATCTATTCCGCCAATTTATCCAAAGCATATTCAATCAAGGCATCAACCGCTTTGTATGGATCTTCGCTAAAAGTTCCTGTAGCGCGATTTGCAATGATTGCATTTAAGGATAAACATTGATGTCCAAGTAATTTTCCTAAACCATAAATGGCTCCAGTTTCCATTTCAAGGTTAGTCATTTTGATGCCTTCAAATTCAAATTTGTCCATTTTACTGTTCAATTCTGGATCTTGAATGTCTAATCTCAAAACTCTTCCTTGTGGGCCATAAAAACCACCTGCAGTTCCAGTAAAACCTTTATAGATTTTGTTACTTTCCAGACGTTTTTCAAGAATTTCACTTCCTTTAATTACATAAGGACGACCTTTTTTCATATCCCAATTGGTTTGAGCAATAAAAGCGTCTTCCATAGCAGTTTCTGAAATTTCATCAATTAAATAGGAGCGAAGCATGTTGTCCAATCCCAATCCGTATTGACTCATAACAAAACTATCGCAAGGAATATCGGCTTGTAATGAACCTGAAGTTCCAATTCGGACAATGTTCAACGAAGTCAATTCTTCTTTGATTTCACGAGTTTTCAAATCGATGTTTACTAAAGCATCCAATTCATTCATAACAATGTCAATGTTATCTGGACCAATTCCGGTGGACATTACGGTTATTCGTTTTCCTTTGTAAATGCCAGTTTGTGTTTTGAATTCACGTTTTTGCTTCGAAAACTCAATGCTTGAGAAATGTTTAGTAATTTTTTCAACTCTATTTTGATCACCTACAAAGATGATGTCTTTTGCAATATGTTCCGGTTTTAGGTTCAAGTGATAAACACTTCCATCCGGATTCAATATTAATTCTGATGATGCAATCATTTTTTTATTTTTTATGAGTTACTTCGTACTTCGTATTTTGTACTTCGTACTTAAAATTATCCTCCAACTCTTTTAGTTTTAAATCCTTTGTCTTGTAATAATTTCATTATTTTATCACGATAATCACCTTGAATAATGATTTCGCCGTCTTTGAATGTTCCTCCAACAGCGAGTTTGTTTTTTAATTCTTTTGCTAACAATTTGAAATCTTCATCTTCACCTTCATAACCTGAAATAATGGTTGTGGGTTTTCCTTTTCGTTTTTCAAATTTACAAATCATTGGTTCTTTTTGAACGAATAATTCGTGGTTCTTTTCCTCAACGATTTCTGGTTCGTTAGAAACCTCGAGGTCTGGGAATAGTTTTTTTAGTTGTTCTTGTAAGTCCATATTTTTTAGCACGCGGATAAAACGGATTCGCTTAAGCGAAACGCTAATTAAAACTGATTTTTTCTATTCTTTCTTTTATTCTCGTAAATTCTTCTTCTGAATTCAGGTTTCTTACCAAAATTCAATAGTAATCCAACTTCACAATCTGTCCCTCTTAAATAATTTAATAACTGATTTTCAAATTCTTCAACAATATATTTAACTGCTTTCAATTCTAAAACAACTTTGTCCTCAACAATTAAATCGGCAAAATATTCTCCAACTTCGTATCCTTTATAAAAGACTTTTATTTTCTTTTGAGGAATAACATTAATCCTTTATTTCTTAATTCAATTAGTAAAGAATTTTGATAAACTTTTTCAAGGAAACCGTATCCAAGTTCGTTATAAACTTCATAAAAAGTTTTCAAAATAATATCGGTTAAATCTTTGTGTAATAATTCCATTTGGCATATATTTTAATAATTTATTTTCAAAAATCTGTTTTAATCTGCGTTTTACGAAGTAAATCCGTTTCATTCGCGTTCCATCGTGGCGTATATTTTTTTAAATTTTTAAACAAAAAACCAAACCCCAAAACTAATTGGAATTTGGAATTTTACTATTGGAATTTCATACTTTTATTTCTTAATCAATCCTAAATCAACCAATCTTTCATATAAATAGTCACCTGCGGTAATGTCTTCATATAATTTTGGATTATTTTCGTCGATACATTCAGGTAAGCAATTTAATTTCATGTCGCTTACAGGATGCATGAAGAAAGGAATAGAAAACCTAGATGTTCCCCAAAGTTCTCTTGGCGGATTTACCACTTGATGAATCGTTGATTTTAATTTGTTGTTAGTATGTCTTGATAACATATCACCAACATTAATCATCAATTCGTCTGGTTGAGCCATAGCATCAATCCATTCGCCATCGTGATTTTGAACTTGCAATCCTTTTCCTTGCGCGCCCATTAAAAGTGTAATCAAGTTGATATCGCCATGAGCAGCAGCACGAACAGCGCCATCTTTAGGTTCGTCAGTGATTGGTGGATAATGAATTGGACGTAAAATAGAATTTCCGTCTTTGATGTAGTTGTCAAAATAAAATTCATCTAGCCCAATATGTATTGCCAAAGCTCTTAAGACGTATACACCTGTTTTCTCAAGCATTTTGTAAGCTTCTTTGCCAGTTGAATTAAAGTTTGCTAATTCGTTAACAGTAACATTTTCAGGATATTCGTTAGCATATTTTGAACCTTCACTTACATACTGACCAAAGTGCCAAAACTCTTTCAAATCTCCAGCAGAACGACCTTTTGCATGTTCTTTTCCAAAAGAAATATAACCACGTTGTCCGCCAATTCCTGGAATCTCATATTTGGCTTTTGTTTGTAATGGAAGACTAAAGAAGTTGCGTACTTCTGAATACAAATCTTCTACCAATTTGTCATCTAAAAAATGACCTTTTAATGCTACGAAGCCAATATCTTCATAAGCTCTTCCGATTTCATTTACAAATTTTTGTTTACGTGCCGGATCATCCGACAGGAAATCACGTAAGTCAACACTAGGAATTTGTTGCATACTAAAACTTTTTTGTTAATAACTAAAATTGGTTTTTTACCAATCATATCTACAAATGTAAAGCTTTTTTCAATTTCAGCAATGAAAGTTATCAACAATTTAAAAAAAAAGTCTATTTACAAACAATACCATATTTTTTTGCTATTTTTGAACATTAAATATATATACAGCATCATAAAATGAATTTTGAAAGAAAAAATCTTACCGATACACAGTTATTAGATTTATACAAAAGATTACTAAAACCAAGACTTATCGAAGAAAAAATGCTGATTCTTATCCGTCAAGGAAAAGTTTCTAAATGGTTTTCGGGTATTGGTCAAGAAGCTATTTCGGTTGGAATAACTGCAGTCTTAGGAAAAGACGAATACATTTTGCCAATGCACAGAAATTTGGGTGTTTTTACTAGTAGAGATATTCCTTTATACCGTTTGTTTTCGCAATGGCAAGGAAAAGCAAGTGGATTTACCAAAGGTCGTGATAGAAGTTTCCATTTTGGTACTCAAGAGTATAAAATTATTGGAATGATTTCGCATTTAGGACCTCAAATGGGTGTTGCCGATGGAATTGCATTAGCCAATAAATTAAAGAAAAATGGAAAAGTAACCGCAGTTTTCACTGGTGAAGGTGCTACTTCTGAAGGTGATTTTCATGAGGCTTTGAATATTGCAGCAGTTTGGGATTTACCCGTTTTGTTTGTAATAGAAAACAATGGTTACGGACTTTCAACACCAACAAGTGAACAATATAGATGTGAAAATTTAGCCGATAAAGGCGTTGGTTACGGTATGGAAGCACATATTATTGATGGAAACAATATTTTAGAGGTTTTCAACGAAATTTCTGAAATTGTAGAATCCATGCGTACCAATCCAAGACCTGTTTTGTTAGAGTTTAAAACCTTTAGAATGCGTGGTCATGAAGAGGCGAGTGGTACCAAATATGTTCCTCAAGAATTGATTGATGCTTGGGCAGAAAAGGATCCTGTTGAAAACTACAAACGTTATTTGATTAAACAAAATATTTTATCGGAAGCGCAAGATGAAACGATGAAAAATGAAATCAAGAAAGAAATTGATGATCATTTATTGATGGCAAATACTGAAGCTGAAATTGTAGCTTCTTATGAAGATGAATTGAATGATGTTTACAAACCTTATGATTTTGAAGAAGTTAAATCTTCTGGTGAAGTTGAAGATATTCGTTTTATTGATGCTATTTCACATAGTATGAAGCAATCTATGCAACGCCATTCTAATCTTGTGATTATGGGTCAAGATATTGCCGAATACGGTGGTGCTTTCAAAATTACAGATGGTTTTGTCGCTGAATTTGGCAAAGAAAGAGTTCTAAATACACCAATTTGTGAATCGGCTGTTGTTTCTGCCGGTATGGGATTGTCTATTAATGGACATAAGGCTATTGTCGAAATGCAATTTGCTGATTTCGTTTCGACTGGTTTTAATCCTATTGTAAATTTGTTGGCAAAATCGCATTATCGATGGCTTGAAAAAGCAGATGTTGTGGTCAGAATGCCTTGTGGTGGAGGCACGCAAGCGGGACCATTTCATTCGCAAACTAACGAAGCCTGGTTTACTAAAACACCAGGGTTAAAAGTGGTTTACCCAGCCTTTCCTTATGATGCAAAAGGTTTATTGAACACTGCTATAAATGATCCAAATCCTGTGTTGTTTTTTGAACACAAACAATTATATAGAAGCATTCACCAAGAGGTTCCAAAAGACTATTACACTTTACCTTTAGGAAAAGCATCTGTTTTACGAACTGGAAATCAAATTACCATCATTGCTTTTGGTGCAGCTGTGCATTGGGCAATAGAAACATTGGATAAAAATCCTCAAATTTCGGCTGATTTAGTTGACTTAAGAACGTTGCAACCACTTGATAAGGAAACCATTTATGCTTCGGTTATGAAAACCAACAAAGTAATTATTCTGCAAGAAGATTCTATGTTTGGAGGAATTGCAAGCGATATTTCGGCTATGATTATGGAAGATTGTTTCGAATATCTTGACGGTCCAGTTAAACGTGTAGCTAGTTTAGAAACTCCAATTCCGTTTACCAAAGCATTGGAAGATCAATATTTACCAAAATCAAGATTTGAAACAGTCTTAAACGAATTGATGGCTTATTAATTTTACAAAAAAAACATGAAAACCTATTTTAAAATACTTTTACTTGCTGCCATAACAATAGCAAGTTGTTCCAAAAAAGAAACGGCTTTTATCGATCCATTAGTGACTAATAGAGATACACTTGTTGATCCTTCTCAAGATTTTTTCAATTACGCTAATGGCGGTTGGTTCAAGCGAAATCCAATTCCGGCAAGTGAGCGCAGTAATGGAATTTTCAGAATGATTCAAGATACAATAAATAATCAAATCAAGTCTATTTGTGAAACTTCGGCTAAAGAAACCGATGCTGAAAAAGGTAGTACTAAACAAAAAATAGGCGATTTCTATGCTTCAGGAATGGATACCATTGCCATAGACAAAGCTGGAATTGCTCCTCTAAAAGCGGAATTAGCCAAAATTGACGCTATAAAAGATGTGCCTAGTTTGTTACAATCTATTGGTTATTTGCACACAATTGGTTGTTCGCCTGCTTTTAGTTTTTATGTTGGTCAAGATGAAAAAAACAGTGCTAAAAATGCACTTGCTTTGTATCAGGGTGGGTTAGGACTGGGACAACGCGATTATTATTTCAATACCGATGCTGAAACGGTTGCTATTCGTGCAGAATATGTAAAACATTTGCAAAAAATGATGGAATTAGCAGGAATTACTAATGCAGCCGAAAAGGCTACAACTATAATGAAATTGGAAACCGATTTAGCAAAAGCT
>NZ_JBILJG010000019.1:0-57517 GCF_044377315.1 Flavobacterium sp. | reverse complement strand
AGAAGGAATGCGTGATCCAATTAAAAATTACAACAAAATGAACATTGCCCAATTAAATGGTGCTACCAAAAATATCAATTGGAATAAACTTTTTACCGATTTGAAAGTTAAAAATGCCGATACAGTAATTGTTGGGCAACCAGAATTTTTTACTCAATTGAATACTTGCATTATCAAATATACTATCGAAGATTGGAAAACGTATCTAAAATGGGATTTGATAAATACTTATGCTTCTTATTTGAGCAAAGATTTTGAAAATCAAAACTTCAAATTTTTTGCAACTGTAATGAGTGGTGTAAAAGAACAAAAACCAAGATGGAAAAGAGTAGTAGGGCAAACCGATAATTCTTTAGGTGAATTAATCGGACAGGTATATGTGGCTGAGTATTTGCCAAAAGGTTCTAAAGAAAAATTGTTAGAAATAGGAAACAACATTCGCGATGTATATGCCGAAAGAATCAAAAAATTAGATTGGATGAGTGCTGTTACCAAAGAAAAAGCGCTTACCAAACTGAGCAAAGTGGTAATGAAAGTAGGTTATCCAGACAAATGGAAAGACATGAGCAGTGTTACAATAGATAGAAAATCATATTGTAGTAACATTATGGCTGTAAACAAATGGAGTTATACTGATAATGTTTCAAAATTTGGAAAACCAGTTGATAGAAACGAATGGCACATGTATCCACAAACGTACAATGCTTATTACAACCCAAGTAACAACGAAATTTGCGTGCCAGCTTGCAATATTTTAGTACCAGGATTTGAAGGAAGAATGCCCGATGATGCGGTTTTATACGGAATTATTGGCGGTTCGACTTTTGGACACGAAATCACACACGGATTTGACGATCAAGGAAGCCAGTTTGACGAAAAAGGCAACTTGAATAATTGGTGGACACCAGAAGATTTAGCTAAGTTCAGAACCAAAACTAAGTTGATTGTTGACCAATATAGCAAGTACAAAGTTGGTGACAAAAACGTAAATGGCGATGCTACACAAGGCGAAAACATTGCCGATTTGGGTGGTGTTGTAATGGGTTACGAAGCGTTTAAGAAAACCAAACAATACAAAACCAACGAAAAAATTAGCGGACTAAATCCTGATCAACGCTACTTTTTGGCATACGGCTATGCTTGGATGGTTAATACCAACAAAGAAGCCCTAGCACAACAAGTAATGACCGATGTACACTCGCCAGCGCAGTTTAGAATTAACGGCCCATTAGCCAATATCACAGAATTTCACAAAGCTTTTAACATCAAAAAAGGAAGCCCAATGTATCAAGATGAGAAGTTGAAGGTGTTGATTTGGTAGGGTATATAACTATAAAATATTTGGAAATTAAACTAAATAGTATAATCAGTCGCAGTTTATAATTTATAAAGATTTAAAAATTTGTTGTGATTCGATTTATATTATGGAAATAAGCAGAATATGATTAAATTAATGCTAACACAATAAAAAAGACTATGAATATCCATCTTATAAAAAATGAAAAAGATTACAATCAAGCTCTAGAAAGACTTGAAGTAATTTTTGATGCAAAAAAAGGAACGCGAGAAGGTGATGAATTAGAACTTTTAGGCATTTTGATAGAACGATATGAAAATTAACAGTTCCCAACTGACGTTTTAATTCAAACCTATTAACAAAAAAAATGGAGCTCCAACGAACTCCATTTTTTTATAAATTGAAAAGTAATTATTTTAATATCTGTGCAGCATGCGCTTTAGTTTTTACATCGGTAATTACGTTTACAATAATTCCGTTTTCGTCAATTACAAAAGTTGTTCTGTGAATACCATCGTATTCTTTTCCCATGAATTTTTTTGGTCCCCAAACGCCAAAGGCTTGAATAACCGACTTATCTTCATCTGCTAAAAGAGGAAAAGGAAAATTGAATTTTTCTTTAAACTTTAATTGCGCTTTTTCGCTATCGGCACTTACACCTAACAAAGCATAATTGTTGGCTTGAAAACGTTCGTAATTGTCACGCAAATCGCAAGCTTCGGCAGTGCAACCAGGTGTATTAGCTTTTGGATAAAAGAAAACTACCAACTTTTTGCCTTTGTAATCTTCTAATTGATGGAATTTATTGTCTTGATCAAACCCTGAAAAATCGGGTGCTTTGTCGCCTTTTTTTAAATTTGTCATTTTTTTTGAGTTTAAAAGTTTAAGAGTTTATTAGTTTAAAAGTTTAGTTTATTTTTACACCCAAATTTACTTAAAAATGACTAAAAAAGAGCGTGCAACGTTTGTTATTAATACGTTAAATGATTTATATCCCGAAATTCCTATTCCGTTAGATCATAAAGATGCTTATACGTTGCTGATTGCGGTTTTGCTTTCAGCTCAATGCACAGATGTTCGTGTTAATAAGATTACACCACTTCTTTTTGCAAAAGCTGATAATCCGTTTGATATGATAAAAATGAGTGTGGAAGAAATAAAAGAAATTATTAGACCTTGTGGATTATCGCCAATGAAATCAAAAGGAATTCATGGTTTGTCACATATTTTGATAGACAAATACAATGGTGAAGTACCTCAAAGTTTTGAAGAACTTGAAGAATTACCTGCAGTTGGTCACAAAACGGCTAGTGTTGTTATGAGTCAAGCGTTTGGAGTACCAGCTTTTCCTGTTGACACGCACATTCACAGATTGCTATATCGCTGGAATTTATCTAGCGGAAAAAATGTTGTACAAACCGAAAAAGATGCGAAAGCTATTTTTCCGAGAGAATTATGGAACGAATTGCATTTGCAAATTATTTGGTATGGAAGAGAATATTCGCCAGCGCGTAGTTGGGATATTGAAAAAGACATCATTACCAAAACTATTGGTCGAAAAGAGGTTTTAAAAACCTTTGTTAAATAAAAAATCCCGAAGAGTACTACAATTCGGGATTTCTCCTAGTTGGCAATAATTTCAAATTTAGCTTTTCCAATTTTCACAACAGATAATGCTTTAGAAAAATTAAGCAAAAAATCGATTGTTTCTTTTTTTGGTGCCATTTTAGTTATTGCAACAGTTTTTTTAGAGTAAAGTTTTGCCATAGAATGATTTAAATTATATATTCTATAACGCAACAGTTGTTACAATATTGTTTAATTAGTTAAAATTATTTGATTTTTTTCAATAAGTTTTCGCATGTTCAATATAGCGTAACGCATTCTGCCTAAGGCTGTATTGATGCTAACGCCTGTTAAATCTGATATTTCTTTGAAACTCAAATCTTGGTAAATACGCATCATTACTACTTCTTTTTGATCGTATGGAAGTTCTTCAATTATTTTTGCCAAATCGCCTTCTATTTGTTCCGTAATAAGTTGTCCTTCGATTGTTGGAGAATTATCTTTTAAGATAGTAAAAATAGAAAACTCTTCGGTTTCGCGAAGCATTGGCATTTTTTTACTTTTTCTAAAGTGATCAACAATTAAATTATGTGCAATACGCATTACCCAAGGCAAAAATTTTCCTTCTTCGTTATAAGATTGTGATTTAAGAGTTTTGATAACTTTTACGAAAGTATCCTGAAAAACATCGTCTGCAATAGCTCTATCGGCAATTTTTGAATAAATAAAACCGTATATTTTAGACTGATGTCTTTTTATTAATATAGCAAGAGCGTTTTCATCTCCAGCCATATATTTATTTACCAATAAGGCATCTGAGGTTTGAATAGTAGCCATAAAATTACACTTTTAGTTTTGAGTTAAAATTTGAGATTTTCTCTAAAAAGTAATTTTATTGTATAGGCAACTAGGTTTTGTGAGTTAATTATTAGCCAAATGTAGCATAATATTTTCTTAAGAAACAAATATTAATTGAAATTTTAACAGTTTTAGGTACTAATTTTTAAAAAAAGTTTGAATTATTGATACACTTTTACGTAATCCAATACATATTCTTGAGGAAAAATGGAATCATCCACTTCTGGTCCGCCAAAATTTCCGCCAATAGCCATATTAATAATTATATAAAAGGGTTGGTTAAAAGGCCATGTGTTTTCATTTTTAACTTCTGGTTGAAAAGTATATACTAGTTTATCATCAACAAAAAAATCCATTTTATCCTTAGTCCAATCAACTGCAAAAATGTGAAATCCTTCTTCAATTTTAGGAAAAACTATTTTTTTTGAATTAATAGTTTCACCATGACTATCTTGGGTGTGCAAAGAAGTATATACTAAATGTGGATTTTTACCAACGTATTCAAGAATATCAATTTCGCCACATTTTGGCCAACCTACATTGTTTATATTTGAACCTAACATCCAGAATGCAGGCCAAATTCCTTCGCCCACAGGTAATTTTGCCCGTGCTTCGATTCGACCATATTGAAATTCTTTTTTGCCAGCTGATGTAATGCGAGTAGATGTGTAGGTTTCTTTTTCTTTCATGGCAGTAATTGTAAGTTTTCCTTTTTTAAGTTTGTGATTGATTTTGGTATAAACTTGACGTTCGTTATTTCCCCAACCACAAATAGATGGACAGCCGTTTCCTAATTCATAATTCCATACAGTTTCATCAAGTTTTTTGCCTTCAAAATTTTCTTCCCAAACTAGTTTACGTTTAGTTTCTTGTGCACAAGAAAAGGAAAATGATAGAAGCAAAATTGCAACAAGAATAGTTGTTTTCATTTTTTTAGTTATTGAATTTGAAATTTGCTTCAATAGTTTCGGCAGAATTCGTTCCTATAAATACTTTGAAATCACCTGATTCTGCTTCCCATTTTTTATTTGCTGTAAAATATTCTATAGTTTTTTCATTTATAGTAAAAGTAACTTTTTTTGATTCATTTGGTTTTAATTCAATTATTTCAAAACCTTTTAGTTCTTTTACAGGACGCGTTAAACTTCCTATTAAATCACGAATATACAATTGAACAACTTCTTTTCCTGTAACTTTTCCAGAATTTGTTACCGTTACTGAAACTTCAATTTTTCCGTTTTTATCAAAAGAATTCGAACTTAAAAAAAGATTTGAATAGTCAAATTTAGAATAACTTAATCCATACCCAAAAGGATAAAGAGGCGAATTGTCAACATCCATATAATGTGACCAAAACACTAAATCTTTGTTTTCAATACTAGGTCTTCCAGTATTTTTATGATTGTAATAAATTGGAACTTGCCCAACGTTTCTCGGAAAAGTCATTGGCAATTTACCGCTTGGATTGTAATCTCCATAAAGAACTTGAGCGATTGCATTTCCGCTTTGAGAACCAAGATGCCAAGCTTCAACAATTGCTGGAATATTTTCAGCTGCCCATGGAAAGGCAAGTGGACGACCATTATTTAAAACTAAAACAATGTTTTTATTTACTTTGTAAATTTCTTCTAATAATTCTTGTTGAACACCAGGTAATGCAATATCAGATCGACTTCTTCCTTCGCCAGATTGCAAACCGTGTTCACCTAAAACAAGTATGGCAATATCTGATTGTTTGGCTAAAGCTATCGCTTCTGCAAATCCACTTTTGTCTGTTTCATTGATTTTAGTTTCAAAAATAAATTCAATTTTTCCGACTGCAACATCAGCACCTTTTGAATAGGCTAATGTATTTCCTTTATAATTTTGCAAACCTTCCAATACAGAAACCGCCGAGTTCTCATCAGCTGCTAATCTCCAGCTTCCTAACGGACTGGTTTTATCGTTTGCCAATGCACCAATAAGAGCGATTTTTTGACCAGATTTTTTCAATGGCAATATATCATTTTGATTTTTTAATAAAACAATTGATTTTTTAGCAACATCTAAAACACCTTCGTGAAATTCTTTTTTTCCAACAGTTGCTTTTTCATAAGCTTCATCGCAATACTTATATGGATTAGCGAACAAACCAAGTTCAAATTTTACTTTTAAAATCCTTTTTACAGCATCGTTTATAACTGCTTGTTTTACTTTTCCTTCATTTACCAAAGTGGCTAAGTGCTCAACATATAATACAGACTCCATATCCATGTCTGAACCAGCATTTATAGCAATTTCTGCTGCTTGTTTACCATCTTTTGCGTAACCATGGCTTATCATTTCACTAATAGAACCCCAGTCGGAAACTACAAAACCATCAAATTTCCAATCTCTTTTTAAAACATCTCTTTGTAAATAACTACTTGCTGTTGCTGGAATTCCGTTAAGTTCATTAAATGAATTCATAAAAGTGCGAACACCTGCATCGACTGAAGCTTTGAAAGGTGGAAAAATTACATTTTGTAACATTTCTTCACTTATATCAACAGAGTTATAATCACGACCCGCCTCTGCTTGAGCATAACCTGCAAAATGCTTTGCACATGCTATAATTGTTTTATTTGATTTGAAATTTTCACCTTGAAATCCTTTTATTCTAGCAATGGCAATTTGACTTCCCAAATAAGGGTCTTCTCCAGCGCCTTCCATTACGCGACCCCAACGAGCATCGCGAGAAATGTCAACCATTGGAGCGAAAGTCCAGTTTAAGCCAACTGCGGAAGCTTCTTCAGCTGCAATTGAAGCTGATTTTTTTATGGCATCAATATCCCAACTAGCTGATTCTGCTAATGGAATTGGGCTAATTGTTTTATATCCGTGAATAACATCAAATCCAAAAATTAATGGAATTCCAAGACGTGTTTGTTCTACTGCAATTTTTTGTAATGCTTTTACATCTTTAACGCCTTTGACATTTAACATAGAACCAACTAAACCTTTTTTTAAATGTTCGTATTTTTTGGCTGCTTGTCCTTCTTTTGGAACTGGTCCAGTTATATCCCAAAAACCATTATATTGATTGAGTTGACCAATTTTTTCTTCTAAAGTCATTAGATTCATAACAGAATCAACTTTTTGTTCTAAAGTAGTTTCTTTTCTTAGATTTGCTTTCTTTTTTTGTGCAGAACTACAGCTTGATAGTGAAAGAATAACTATGCTTAAAAATAGTCTAATTGGAATTAATTTCATTATAAAAAATTCAAGTTTAATAAAAATACAAGAATGATAGTGAACTACCATTCCTGTATTTGAAATATGATTTATTGATATACCCTTACATAATCAATCTCCATTGATGATTGTGTGAAAGTTGGATCTATTGCACCACCAAAAGTTCCACCCATAGCTACATTCAGAATCAAAAAGAAATCGCTATTAAATGGTAAAGAGTTGTTGTTGGCAACTGAATGGTAAAGCAAATCATCAACATAAATTTTTATTGATGTTGCTGTCCAAATAGTTTTGTAAATATGAAATTCTGTTGTCGCACCAGTAATTGTTGTACTATTACCATTTGCATTACCACCAAAATTACCTGGATAATGTAATGTACCATAAATTTTATTTACATCATTTCCTTTATGTTCCATTATGTCAATTTCTCCACATGCTGGCCAAATATTTGTAGCATAATTTTGACCTAGCATCCATATAGCAGGCCATGTTCCACCACCGAATGGAAGTTTTGCTCTTACTTCAACTTTTCCGTAAGTAAATTCGTATTTATTTTCAGATTTCAACCTTGTAGATGTATAAGTACTACCACTTTTAATAGCTGTAATTTTTAGGTTTCCTCCAGAAACAGATACATTTGCAGAAGCATTTGTATATGTTTGAGCTTCACCATTTCCCCAACCACCTGCGCCTAAATCATAACCCCATTTAGTTGAATCAGGAGCACCATCAGTATTAAATTCGTCTGACCAAACTAGGTTTGTAAAATCAACATCTGGTGTTTGTGTTGGTTTGGTTGTTGTAAAAACATGATACCAAGCTAGGGCAGGATTTCCACCCATAACTGCTCTAACATATAATCTATTGGCAGTAATTGATAGAATTTCGTATGAACTTTGACCAATGTAATATCCCATAAAACCACCGTCTGAAAAATTCATCATAGTTCCTCTTGTTTGTCCTGGAACTCCATTTGCTGCAACAACAGATTCTGATGGAGAAAGGTTTACAGTTTTTGTTCCAGATGTATCATAACTATAGCAAAAATCAAAACCTGCACTACCACCAGCAACACTTTGAAAAGCAGTATTAAAGAATGTACTACCATTATTGTTTAATGTATATTTTAGAGTGCCATTATCTAATGAAAAAGTCAATTCATTTTCATATAAACAGCTGCTGTCTCCAGAACTAGCTTTTTCCCATGCGGCTGCTTCATAGTAACTTGGTATATGATTTGGAGAGTTTGGATCAAGAGGATTAATGTTTTTTCCAACACCTAGATGCCCTGGTTCAGAAGCAGACCAATACCATTTTTTAGAAGCTCCACCAGTTAAAAATGTTACTGCTTCATCATCATTGAAATCACTAAAAACTTCAATATCAATATTTGCTGTTGTCGTTACGCCACCTTTACCAGAAGCAAGAACGGTAACTGTATAAATATGTGTTCCAGTTTTTGTGTATCTTTTTAAATATTCTCCACTTGGTGCATTTTTTGTTTCACCATCTCCAAAAATAATTTTATAGGAAATTGCATTAGCAGCTTTTGCTGTAAAGTTAACAAAACCTGAACCGTCACCATTGGGCAATTCAGCCGTTTTTCCAACGAGTTCAGCTGTTATAGTCAAATTTGTTGGAGCGTTTAAATCTCCAAACGTAGCTTTATCTTCTTGGCAACTTACAAACAGCCATAATGAAGTAAAAACTAATAGGTACTTTTTTATATTTTTCATATTTGATTTATGTTATTAGTTATGAAAATAAACATTATCGATGTAAACTGTATTATTTCCTGTAGGCAAAGCCGAATAAATTAATTGACCAATATGTGATTTGGTTGTTAATCCAGTAAATTGTGATAAAGGAATATCCAAACTTACCCAAGTATTTTGAGCAGGTGAGGTTAAAACAATTTCATGTTCAACATCGTCACCACCACCAAATGCTCCATTTGCTCCAAAGTCAACTAACTTCACTCTAAATGTTGTAAAATCACTTGACCAAACATCTGTATGAAAATGTGTCATGCTTGATGCATTAATAGGGTTTGAAGTTGTTTCAATTCCAACAAAATCTAAGGCACTGTATTTTTTAACTGGATTTCCTGCAATTGAAATTTCTTGTAAAGTTGCATTTGACCATGGAGTTCTCCAAGTATTCACATTTACGTTAGTATAAACATCACTAAACATAGATATTACATTAGCAGCAGGCAAAGTTGGGGTTGGTGCTGGAGTAGAAAGTGTTGCATTTTGATTGTAGAAATAAACGTTGTCTATATAAACAGTTGTATTACCAGATGGTGCGCCAACATAGATTAATTGTGCAATGTGTGCTTTTGTTGTTAAACCAGTAAAATCGGATAAAGGAATATCTAAACTTACCCAAGTATCTTTTGCTGGAGCATTAAATGTAATTTCATGTTCTACATCATCACCACCACCAAAACTACCATTGGCACCAAAGTCAACTAATTTAATTTTAAATTGAGTGAAATCGGAAGACCAAACATCAGTATGAAAATGTGTCATATTTGATGCATTTATTGGAGTTGTAGTAGCTTCAACACCTACAAAATTTAAAGCACTATATTTTTTTGTTGCATTACCATTTATTGAAACTTCATCCAATGTTGCGCTTGACCAGTTAGTTCTCCAAGTATCTACGGCAACATTTGTATAGGCGTTACTGAACATTGATATAACACTTGAAGCAGGTACAGTTGGAGTAGGAGCTGCTGTTAAGTTAGTTATGACAACCGTTTGAGTTTGTTCAGTAGTTGCAATACCTCCACTCAAAGCAACTACTTTTACTTGATAAGTTCCAACAGAAGAATAAGTATGAGAAACAGTTTCTCCTTCCATAAAATCAACAGGAGTTTCAGTTGCACTTTCACCAAAATAAACCTGAAAGTAGGTTTCTAGTTTTGCCTTAGCACTAACATTTGCGGTAAGATTAGCACCTGTTGTAATGGTAACCTCTAGGTCTGTTGGTGCTAAAAATGATACAGTTAAAGGTTGAGTTACTTCAGTTTTTTTGCCATTAAGAGTTAAACCAATAATTTTTACTTGGTAAGTACCTTCATCGTATATATTTTGGATAGATCCTCCTGGACTTACAAAAGCGTTTTCTGTAGTTCCGTCACCAAAATTTATTTCAAATTGAGTTACACCTTCACCACGAGGTGTTATAGTAACTTTTCCAGAATTATCTTGCTCAATTGTCATTAAAGCAGATATATTGGATGGAGCAACAAGATTGTCTAAGTTCACATTTTCATCATCGCTTGTACATCCTATAAAAGATGTCAGAATGAATAGTGATAGTATTATTTTTATTTTTTTCATAGTTCTATATTTTTAGTATCCTGTGTTTTGTTGCCAATTTCCATTAGAAAATTGAATTTCTTCAAATGGAATTGGAAATACTTCATTTTTATTTGGAGTAAACCCGTTAATAGCTTGTGCTGCTTTTCCTGTTCTTACTAGGTCAAAGAAACGATGTCCTTCGCCCATAAGTTCTACACGTCTTTCTGCCCAAATAAAATCGGTTAAAGCGGCACCTGACGCAGAAATATCATGATTTGTGTCGCCAAAAGCACGTCTTCTTACTTCATTCAAATAAGTTCTAGCTTTTGCATCATCAATTCCACCACGATTGTAGGCTTCGGCTGCCATCAATAATACATCTGCATATCGAATTGCTCTATAGTTGTTTGGGTTGGTTAGGTTTTGATCACCTATATTTGAGTCTCCTTTTCTAGCTATGTATTTTTTGTTAAAGAAACCTGTATGTTTATAACCTTCTCCATAAGTAGCATTATTTGATGCCGACCATGAAACAATATTTAAAATTGCTACATCTCTTCTATTATCACCTGCTTCAAATGAGTTGTAAGTTTCTTGTGTTGGAACATTAAAACTATATCCAGAA
Organism: Flavobacterium sp.; assembly: GCF_044377315.1. Classification (GTDB taxonomy): domain Bacteria; phylum Bacteroidota; class Bacteroidia; order Flavobacteriales; family Flavobacteriaceae; genus Flavobacterium. The sequence goes on along the minus strand of NZ_JBILJG010000019.1, from coordinate 46,644 downwards.
TCATATAATGGACCATCATAATTTCTAATACCATTAAAACCAACAGCTACATTTCCTTCGCTACATTGTAAGCATCCAAAACCAGCGCCTTCAGCATCTGTATATTGAACTTCAAAAACAGATTCTAAACCATTTTCTCCTTCATTTTCAAATATTGTATTGTAATTTGTAACCAGAGAGTAATTTGCGTCATCTATTAAATCTTGTAAAACATTTGATGCATTTACATATTTATTTTGAAATAGATAAACTTTTCCTAGTAAAGCCTGAGCTGCTCCTTTAGTAGCGCGACCTTTTTGAGACGGAATTGGATTTAAATTTTCGATAGCGAATGCCAAATCACTTTCTATGTTAGCATAAACTTCTGTTAAAGGAGCTCTTGGTAAAGTTTCTACATCTTTTACACTAAATCTTTTGTCAACTTTAATTGGAATTGGACCAAACCATTTTACCAACTCAAAATTGTAATAAGCTTTGAGAAATCGAGCTTCTGCAATTATTTGATTTTTTCCTTCAAAATCGATTTTATCTTTGAATTCTAATATATAACTTGCTCTGTAAACTCCAGCAAACATCCAGTTCCAAATATTTCGTAGTTCTGAATTTATGGGTGTATGAATCATTTCATCTACTTGTTGTATTCCAACAAAATCTGTAGCACTTTCTCCACCAGAAAGAGTATTGTCTGATGCAATTTCACCTAACATAACATTTAGGTAAGAAGATTGTAACATGTCATATGCTCCAATTAAAGCATTTTCATATTCTTGTTTGTTATTAAAATAACTTTCGGAATCAATTGAATAAGGTGGTTTCTCATTTACAAACTCATCTGAACAGCTTGTTATTATTAATAATAATGACATTATAAAATAACTAATTTTGATATTATATCTTTTCATTTTCATAACTTTAAAAATTAACATTAATACCAAGCATATAAATTCTTGGAGTAGGATAATAGCCATAATCAATACCACCAGAAATAGGATCTCCACTATTTGCAGCAGGATCAAAACCTCTGTATTTGGTAAGAGTAAGGGCATTATTTACAGAGGCATATAATCTAACTTTAGAAAATCCAACTTTTTCAATAAAAGTGCTTGGTAATGAATAACCTAATTGTATATTTTGAATTCTAAAGAATGATGCATCTTCAACAAAATAATCAGAAAAAAGGTTGTTAGACGATGCTCCTGCAGTAACTCTTGGAACTTCAGTGCTTGTTCCTTCTCCTGTCCATCTGTCTAAAACATAATTTAGTTTATTTAGTTTATTTTCAGTTCTTTCATAGTTTCTAATCATATCATTTCCGATCGAAGCATATGAATAAGCTACAAAATCAAAACCACCATAATTAAAAGTCATATTGAAACCTAGTGTGTAATCTGGAATAGCTTTTCCTATGAAAGTTCTGTCATTAGCATTTATTAATCCATCACCATTTACATCTTTAAATCTCAAATCGCCTGGTTGTGCTTCAGCTCCTAATGCTAATTGAGAAGGATGTGCATTTACTTCAGCTTGGTTTTGAAAAATCCCATCAGTTTGGTAACCATAGAAAGAACCTATTGGCTGTCCTACTTGCATTCTTGTCGGAGATGGTTGTCCAGTACTAAATGCTCCACTTTCAATATAACCAGATGAGTTTTTAACTTCAGTTACTTCATTATTTAAAGAAGCAATATTAAATCCTAAATTATATTTAAGTTTTTTATCATTGTTTTTATAGTTAATTGAAAATTCAAATCCTTTATTCTTAACTGTTCCAGCATTAACAGTTGGATTACCAGAACCAGGAGCTGAACCACCATTTATTCCTGAAACAGGAGTAGCTCTTATTAGCAGGTCTTTTCTTGTGTTGTTATAATAATCAGCGGTAATTTCAATTTTATTATTAAACAATTTTGCATCAAAACCAATATCCAATTTAGTATCTGATTCCCACTTAACGTCTGGGTTTGTTATTGTTCCCAAAGCTACACCACTTGCTAATGAGTTATCAAATACATAAACACCTTCTCCTGATAATAATGATCTAAAAGTATCTCCAGAAATGGCATCATTACCTAAGGTGCCGTAACTAGCTCTTAATTTTAAAAAATTAATTTTGCCTTCATTATTAAAAAAATCTTCATCAGAAATTATCCAACCAGTAAGCACAGAATTAAAATAGGCAACGCTGTTATTAGGACCAAATTTTGAAGACTGATCTCTTCTAAATATGTAGGATAATAAATATTTCTTTTTATAATCATAATCAATAGTTCCAAAAAAAGACGGTCTTTTATAAGGAGTAGATTTATAAGAACCATTAGTTCTAACAGGTTCTTTGGGTAATCCAATTGCTAATGCAATGTCTGCAAATTCCCATGAGTTATTTGGCACATCATATCCAGTTGCAAATAAACCTTCTCCATTTTCTTCAAATAAAGTACCACCAATAGTCAACTTGAATTTATGATTTTCTAAAATTCTTTTTTCATATTCTGCAAATAAGTCAAAAGTATAATTACTAAATTTCTGAGTGTTTTGAGAAACAGTACTTTGTGTTACATTATTAAATACTTTACCGTCTCCATAATTAATCAATGGATTAAAAGATTTATCAACACTATTTCCTCTTTGAAACCCATATCTAGATGTTAGTTTTAAATTATCAAATAGTTTATATTCTAGACCAATGCTCCCATTTAATCTTTCTTGATTGTATCTATTATAAGTATTTTGTATTTGTGCCAAAGGATTTATAACTTCTATTCCATAACCAGGTGTGCTTGGCACTTGTGTAAAATTTCCAACAGCATCGTAAGGTTTAAATACAGATGGTGTGTTTATAGCATTGAACAAAACAGAACCTAAGCCACCTTCATTTAAGCCTTGTCTGTTAAAGTCGGTATAGATTAAATTAGTTTTAATAGTAAGTTTTTCACTCAAATCAGCTCCAATTGCTATTCTTGCAGTACCTCTATCAAAGCCAGATTTTTCGAGTCCAACAATACCATCTTGTTTGATTTTGGAAGCACTAAAGGTATAAGTAATCTTATCAGATCCTCCTGAAACGGATAAATCATTATTAATTATTGGTGCTAATTTAAATACTTCATCTTGCCAATTAGTTCCTTCACCTAAACCAACAACAGAAGAATAGGGTGCTGCTAATCCAGCATTTGTATAGCTTTCGTTTAGCAACAAAGCATATTCAGTTGCATCTAACACTCTAATTTTTTTTGTAGTTTCCTGAAAACCAGTATAAGAATTGAAAGTAAATTTAGTTTTAGAATTTTTCTTCCCTTGCTTAGTTGTAACTAAGACTACACCGTTTGCACCAACTGCACCATATACAGCTGCTTGAGCATCTTTCAAAACAGTAATAGATTCTATATCGGAAGGATTTAGTAGTTCCATATTTCCTTGATAACCATCAACTAAAACAAGAGGGCCATTTTCTCCATTAGACGATATACCTCTTATTCTTATATCAAGTTTTGAACTTGGTGCTCCAGAATTAGCTAAAACTTGAACACCTGCAACTGTTCCTTGCAATGCTTGCTCAACTTTTATAGGTTTAAGATTTTCTATAGTTGCGCTCGATACTAAAGAAACTGATCCTGTAAGATTTTTTTTCTTTACACTACCATATCCAACAACCACAATTTCGTCAAGACTGTTTTTTGATTCTTTTAGTGAAACCGTAATTTCTTGACTTTGTGTTACTTTCAACTCAAAATTTTGATAGCCAATGTAGCTGAATACTAAGGTTGAACCTTTTAACAAATTAGAAAATTTGAATTTTCCATCTACATCTGTAGCTATTGTTTGCGATGTGTTTTTTACTGTTATGTTAACTCCTGGAAGCGGAACTCCGCTTGAGCCATCCATAACCTTTCCACTAATTTCATGCTTTTGAGAAAACCCAATTGATGAAATTAAAATGAAAATAATTACTAATAGTTTAGATTTCATAATATTATTTTGTTTAGATTTTTAAAATTACTTACTTCTTATGATAAATAACTAAAATGTACCTCTACAAAAAATATACATCTCATAAAAAGATTATGATTTTGATAATTTAGTAAAAAAACACTTTATTTAACTATAAAATGAGGTTTTATTTAGATTTAAAATTGTGAAAGACTATACATTTTAATCGAATCGAAAACGTTTTTGTTGAGGTAATGTATAGTTAAATTATCTAAAAAGTAAGATTTAAATAGATAGTATGTATTCTACTAATCCTTGTTCGTGTGATAAATCCATCTTTTTGCGCAAACGATATCGTTTTATCTCAACACTTCGTACAGAAATATTCAATAAAGGAGCAATTTCTTTAGAAGAAAGATTCAATCGTAAGTAGGCACAAAGTCTTAAATCATTTGGCGTTAGTGATGGATGAGCAGCTTTAACTTTCTTTAAAAAATCTTTGTCAGCAGTATCAAAAGCTTCTTTAAAAACATTCCAGGTGTCTTCTTCAGAAATGTTTCGTGTAATAGTTGAGATTACAGATTTTATGCTTCTGCTACTATTTTCGTCAGATGTTTTTTTCAAATCTTCTTTTATTACGGAAAGTAGTTCGTCTTTTTTTATTAAACTCATTGTAGAAACAGCCAACTCTTTATTTTTGGCATCAACATCTTGTGAAAGTTGCTCATTTCTTATTTTCATCAATTGTTGTTCGTTTTCTAACTCTTTGATTTCAAGTAATAAATTATTCTCTTCTATTAATTTTTCACGTTGTTTTTGATAATAATTTTTATATAATTTGTTGATATATACAAGCATGTATGCTAATAACATAATGTAAAGTAGTAAAGCAAAATTAGTTGCATACCAAGGTTTTTTAATTGTAAAAGAATATACAGCTTCATTTTCTGGAGTCGAACTTGCTATTCTTGCTCTAACTTTGAAAATATAATCTCCAGAAGGCAAGTTTTTAAAATTTACTGTTGGTTTTGCACTCCATTCGCTCCATTCATCCTGAAAGCCTTCTAGTAAATATTGATATTCTGCATTAATATATTTGTTATACTCTGGAACTGTGTAACTAAAGGTCACGTTGTTTTCATCATATTTAAAACTGCCTTCTTCGGTTATTGAAAAACTAGTTAATTTTTCATTCAATTTATTTATACTTATATCAGAAATTGATACGCTATAATTTTTAAAACTTAAATCATTGATATTGATTGTGTAGTAACCATCTGTTGTACCAATAAGATAATTTGAATTAGATAATTGTGTTATATTTTCATATCCCAACATTGAGTTTGTTAGTGAAGATGGAATTGGAATTGAATTCTTTTTTAAATCGGAGCTTAATTTGTTAAGGGTAAAATAATTGATGTAATTTTTTGAAAATAGCCATAACTTGTTTGAATTATCTAACACCATTTTGCCTGAAGTATATTCTTTATTATCAAAGACAGAACTAAGAGATTTATCTTTTTCAAATTGTTTTGTTTTCTTATTTAACTTAAAAAAACCTTCTTTGTAAGCATAATAAATTGTATTATTAAAAGTAATTAATCCTGCATTTTTTCCTTTAGTTGGACTTGTATAAGTATTTAAATTTGAAGCATTTATGTTTTTTGAATCTAGTTGAAATCTAAAAACGCCTTTGTATTCATGGCTAACATAAACTTCGTTGCTGTTTGTGATTTCAAAATATCTAGATGAATAATCAAAACCTGTTATTTTATTTCTAAACTGCCATTGATTGTTTGTTTTTTCTAAAACTGATAACCCATAATAATTTCCTTGAATAATAGTATTTCTATTAATTGGAGAGGGCTCAAATTTCCAGGTTCCTGATTTTGAAAAAACTTGCTTTGCTTTTTCATTTTCAATTACAAAAGTTCCAGAGTCATGTCCGCAAAATAATGTTCCATAATGAACAAAAAGTGACCATACTTGACCTTTTGTACCTGAAATAAACTCAAACGGATTTCCATTTGAATAGTCTTTAAAAAACAAACCTTGATTGGTTCCTATATATAATTTATTCTTATGAAGTGCTGATGTATAAACTGTACCAAGAATTCCGGTGTCATCAGAAAAGCTTCTTACCGGCGACTGTAAATTGACACAATTGATACCATTGTCTAATCCAATCCATAAATTTTTATCAATATCTTCAAATAGTGATAAAACAGTATTGTTACTTAACCCTTTATTTTGAGTAATATGATAGTTGACTTTTCCATCTTTAGTTAGAATAAAAACGCCATTAGAAATTGTTCCTACTGCAAAACTACTATCGGAAAGCATTTGACTACTATAAATACTACTAGCCGCAATTTCGGAATCAGCTTCTGTATTAAATTTTGTTAGGTTTCCATTTATTAGTTTAAAAAAACCATTGAATTGAGTATGAATTAACATGCCTTCATCAATTGAAAATATATTTACAATTTTAATATTTTTTAAAACAGAATTATTTATAACCAATTTACTTTTACCATTTTCAATTTCGTACAATCCATCATTTTCGGTTTGATAATAAATTGAATTTGAAGTTTTAAATGATTTCAGAATATTATTTTTAGGAATAATAATTCTAAACAAAGAAGTTTTAGTATCATAAATATAAATTCTACTTAATGATTGAAATATTACCCATTGATCATAATTTATAATATTCCAAAACTGTTCATCGTCAAGTATTTTAGATTTAATTTTTTTGCTCAAAGAAGTATATGTCAACCGACCATTACTTTGTCTTTTCCAAAAACCAAATTCCATATAACAACCCGTGAATATTTTATTACCAATAACATTTACAGATCTAATAATTGTTTCGTTAGGAGATTTATATAAAGTCCAATTGGAGCCATTAAATTCCAATAATCCTTCATTGTTAGCAAAATAAACATAATGATTTTTATCTTGAGAAATCATCCAGTTCTGATTACCTGCATCATAAGTTGATGAGCCGTATTTTACAATAGGAGGCAATTCTTGACTAAAAGAATTTAGTGTTAAGTAAAAAATAAAAATAAAAAGACGTAAACGCATTGTAAAATAGATTAATACCGATAAAGATAAACAATATAACTAAATAGAAAAAGGAAAATAATTATAATAAAAAAGCACGTCTATAAAAACGTGCTTTTTTTGAAAAAATATAAAAATTTATTCTTTGATTATTCTTGAAGTTGCTGTAGAACCTCCAACAGTTGTTTTTAGAATATAAATTCCATTTTGAAGTGAAGAAATATCTAAAGTTACTGATTCAGAATTTGTATTTTTTAAAATAACTTCTTGTCCCAAAAGATTAACAATAGTGATAGATTCAATAGTTTTAAATGAATCAACAGTAATTACATTGTTAGCAGGATTTGGATAAACTTTTAATGAAGAAGCCAAATTGAATGAAGAATTTGCTAAAGACGTACCGTAACTAACATCGTCAAAATAAAAAGTCAATTCAGTTGCATTTGTAACATCTGGAACAAAATTGAAGAAAATGGAAGCTTTGTCATAAATAAAACTTGGATCAAAAGCAGCAGTAGCTGGAGTTGCAAAATCAAATTCTAAAGTTTGCCAACCTGAAGCTGTTGTAAAAGCATCTTTCTCAACATAATGATTAACATTTGCGTGATCTTCAACTTTTAATCTTACTGGAATTCCAGCATTTGCAGCCCAAACTTTAACATACATTTTTTTGTTAGTAGATGTAAATGGAACTGGAGAGCTAAAACCTGAATCAGTACTCATTGTAGTTCCTGCCCAACCTGCAGCACCAACAGTTTTAATAACTTTCATTACCATATTACTTGCATTTTCTGGATCAGCAACTAAGCTCGAAGAAGTTCCACCAAAATCTGTAACAGCATAATTAGTAATTGTTCCCTCAAAAGTTACAGGCAAATTAATTTGAGCTAAACAAACATTAGGACAAGACCCGCCGCAATCAACTCCTGTTTCGTCACCATTTTGAATTCCATCAGAACAAGAAGGAGCAACTCCTTGCTTTGTTAAATTGAAACGCCACCATCCACCACCAATTGAGATGTCTAAAATCATAGAACTAGCAGTTAGTGTTGTAACTGTATAAGTTATAGATGCTGGAGCATTAGCAGGATTTGAAAGTTCACCTCCGTTATATACTTTAGATAAACCTAAATAAGCACCAATACCTGTTAATGTTAATGTATTAGCACCTGAATTATATACCCAAGATGCAGCATTTGAACTATTATGAGGTGCAACTGGAGTACCACAACCATCAGCAAATCCTTGCCAACCTTCTAACCATGTTTGTGTTCCGTGTACATTTGAAAAAGAGCCATCTGCATTAAACATAAACTCATCGTCAAAATAACAACCTCTTGTTGTAACATCACCGGCTGAATTTGACCACCAAGAAATGTCTCCTAAATTTGGACCAACTCCCAAAGCCGCAGCTGCTGGTGTCATTTTCCAAGTACCTTCAATTGTTTGAGCATTTCCTATTGAAAAAGTCAATAGTAGTGCTAATAGAGTAATTTTTTTCATAATATTATTAATTTAGTTTAATTCCAAATTTACTCAACCTATCGATTGTTCCTATTTTGTTTAACTATATAAAAACTATACATAAAAAACATTTACGAAAACGTTTGATATATATACTAATCCAATAGAATCATATATTTATATTGGAATTAGAAATTAGTGGATAAACACAATATGTTGAGCTAATGTATAGGTAAAATTATTGCATTTCACATCGTATTGTAATGTTAATAATTGTGTTTAATTTAAAATTTGTTTCTAAAATCTCATATAGTAGTAATTTTATCCAAAAAAAATTGAATTTGTCTATTTATCAAATTAGTAATTTGCTTCAATTTTGCTCATAACTTTATACTATTTCTAATTTTAGAAATGATTATATTTGCAAAAATTCACTTTTTAGTATGATTCCTAAAGATATATCTATACTCGAGCCTAAGAAAAACATTCTGATAAAAGGAGCGCAAATTCACAACTTGAAAAATCTTGATGTAGCAATTCCTCGTAATAAATTAGTTGTTATTACTGGGCTTTCTGGTTCTGGAAAATCGAGTTTGGCTTTTGATACTTTATATGCTGAAGGGCAAAGACGCTATGTTGAAAGTTTGTCTTCTTATGCAAGACAATTTTTAGGAAGATTAGACAAACCAAAAGTTGATTATATAAAAGGAATTGCACCTGCAATTGCTATTGAACAGAAAGTAAATACAACTAATGCACGTTCAACCGTTGGAACTTCAACAGAAATATATGATTATATGAAGTTGTTGTTTGCCCGTATTGGAAAAACAATTTCTCCAATTTCTGGTAAAGAAGTAAAAAAAGACAATGTTAGTGATGTTATTAATGATGTAAAAACTTTTGAAACCGCTAGTAAATGGCTTTTGCTAGCACCAATTCATTTAGAACAAGGTAGAAAGTTAGAAGATAAACTAAAAGTGCTTTTACAGCAAGGTTTTGCTCGCATTTTGGTTAATAACGAAGTGGTTCGTTTAGACGAAATCGGCCAACACTCATTAGACAACAAAGATATTCTTCTTATAATTGATAGAATCATTGTTAAAGAAGAAGAAGAGTTTTTCAATCGATTGGCAGATGCTGTTCAAACAGCTTTTTTTGAAGGAAAAGGTGAATGTTTTTTGCAGGATTTAAATACAAATAAGAGAATCAATTATAACACCAATTTTACTCTTGACGGAATCACATTTCTTGAACCTAATATTCATTTATTTAGCTTCAACAATCCTTATGGAGCCTGTCCAACTTGCGAAGGTTACGGAAATATTATCGGAATTGATGAAGAATTAGTTATTCCTAACTCATCACTTTCAGTTTATGAAAACGCAATTTATCCATGGCGTGGCGAAAGTATGAGTTGGTACAATGAGCAATTGGTAAACAATGCCTATAAATTTGATTTCCCTATTCACAAACCTTTTTATGAACTTTCAGAAAATCAAAAAGATTTAGTTTGGAAAGGCAACAAATTCTTCACAGGATTGAATGATTTTTTCAAAGAATTGGAAGAGAAAAATTATAAAATTCAGAACCGTGTAATGCTTTCGCGTTATCGTGGCAAAACCAAATGTAGCACTTGCAAAGGGAAACGCCTTAGACAAGAAACCAATAATATAAAAGTAGGAGGAAAGACTATTTCAGAATTGGTAGATATGCCAATTAAGAACCTAATTGGTTTTTTTAATGAATTACATTTATCCAAATATGATTTGAAAGTTGCGAAACGACTTTTGATAGAAATTAATAATAGATTGGCTTTTTTATCAGATGTTGGTTTGGATTATCTTACTCTCAATAGAAATTCAGCTTCACTTTCTGGCGGTGAAAGTCAACGTATTAACTTGGCAACTTCGTTAGGAAGCTCGCTAGTTGGTTCAATGTATATTTTAGATGAACCGAGTATTGGCTTGCATCCAAAAGATACTGAACGATTGATAAAAGTATTGAAAGATTTGCGTGATTTAGGCAATACTGTTATTGTGGTTGAACATGATGAAGATATTATGAAAGCATCCGATATGATTATAGATATTGGTCCAGAAGCAGGAACTTATGGTGGAGAATTAGTGGCGCAAGGTGATTTTGCTGAAATTTTAAAAAGCGACTCCTTAACTTCGCAATATTTGAATGGAAAACTAGAAATTACTGTTCCTAAAAAACATAGAACTTCAAAGAATTTTATTGAAGTTAAAGGGGCACGTGAAAATAATCTAAAAAATATTGATGTTACTTTTCCATTAGATTCATTAACCGTAATCACTGGTGTTTCTGGAAGTGGAAAAAGCACATTGGTAAAGAAAATTTTATTCCCAGCTTTACAGAAAAAGTTAGAAGGAATTGGTGAAAAAGCTGGACAATTTACCGAATTAGCCGGAAGTTATTCACATATCAAAAGCATTGAATATGTCGATCAAAACCCAATAGGAAGAAGTTCACGTTCTAATCCTGTGACTTATATCAAGGCATATGACGATATTCGAGATTTATATTCTAAAGAAAAATTATCTAAAATTAGAGGTTATCAACCCAAACATTTTTCTTTCAATGTTGATGGTGGACGATGTGAAACCTGTAAAGGTGATGGTTCGATCAATGTAGAAATGGTTTTTATGGCAGATGTTGAGTTACCATGTGAAACTTGTGGTGGAAAACGTTTCAAAAAAGAAATTCTTGAAGTCAATTTTGAAGGCAAAAATATTGACGATATTTTAACAATGACTATTGATGATGCTATTGCTTTTTTTACATTGCACAAACAAAATAAAATTATACAAAAACTACAACCTTTGCAAGATGTAGGTTTGGGATATGTACAATTAGGGCAATCATCATCAACGCTTTCGGGTGGTGAAGCACAGCGGATTAAATTGGCTTCTTTTTTAGTAAAAGGAACTACCAAAGACAAAGCACTTTTTGTTTTTGACGAACCAACAACAGGATTGCATTTTCATGACATCAAGAAATTATTGTCATCATTCGAAGCTTTACTAGAAAAAGGACATTCAATTATTGTAATTGAACACAACTTAGATTTAATAAAATGTGCCGATTATTTAATAGATTTAGGTCCAGAAGGTGGCGAAAACGGTGGGCAATTATTAGCTTTCGGTACTCCGGAAGAAATTGTAAAGAATAAAAAATCAGTAACTGGTAAGTATTTGAAGGAGAAATTATAGGTTTATTAAAATTAAATCTAGTTCTTCAATTATAGAAAAACCTTTGTATCAGCAAAAAATCAATCTTCATCTTTTCTTATTTCAGTTTGATCCTTTAAGCCATCAATATTTCTTTTGAGTTTTCCAAAAACCTTAGTTGAAGACAAAGAATAAAAAAATTGGTTGGTTGGTTAGTTTGTAAAATCCTGCTGATTCTGAAAAGAGGAAGCAGGATTTTTTTTTTTGGGGGGGGAAGCTATTCGCGCTATACGTTATAATCTTTTACTTTTTTCTTTAAAAAGCAAAAGGATTTCCACTACAAATGCTATGCATTCAGTGAACTCCTATAAAAAATAAAAGCAAAGTGAGCTAATCATGACTAGACTAATCGCAGCTTTTGGAGTATAGAGTGAACTACTTGATTAAACTCAGCCGAAATAACTAATTTATAATTAACCAAAACATAAAGAATAGTTACCAAAATCGATTTCAAGACAATATTCAGAATAGGGTTAAAAGGAAAATCCCAATAATAAAACAGTAAAAAAGTGGCTGTCAAAATTCCAAAAGAAAGCAACGTTTTATTAGAAAACGGATATAATTTCATTTTTACAACCACAAACAATAGTTTTGCTAAACTATAAAGTGTTATCGAAATTAAAGTTGCTAAAGCCGCACCATTAATACCATACATAGGGATAAAAAGCATATTCAAAGTAATGGCAAAAAAGGCCAGCAGTAAACCCAAAAATAAAACCGCTTTGTAATATTTTGAATTAAAAATAATAGCATTATTATTACCCAAAATCAAATCAAAATATTTAGAAATTCCGATAGTGAAAACTACAAATATGCCACCACTATAATTGGCAGGCAATAATAGATACAATTGCTTGATGTTGACCAAGATTCCAACCAAAACCAATCCACCAACAATTTGCAAAGTGATAGAAGTTTTTTTGTACAAATCGTTGAGTTCATCGTGCTTGCCTTCTGTCATCAATTTTGCCGTAATCGGATACGTTATTTGATGCATCGCACGACTTGGAACCGCAATTACTGTTGCAATAAAAATAGCAACTGAATAATAGGCAATATTTTCAATTTCAATGTATTGATTCAGCATAGTTTTGTCAATATCCAACAACATATTGGCAATACTTCCCGAAAGAATAATAAAAAATGAATAAACCACAATGGACTTGCTATTATTAGGCATTTTGAAATTAAAAGTTATGCGTCGAACTTTCATGGCATAAACAAACATTACAAGTGTAGAAGCGAGATAAATTCCCATTAAGGAATTAATAAATGTTAAAGTTGAAATCCAATCAAAATAAACACCAAAAAGAAAAATTGAGATAAAAACGCGAAGCAGAATTTCTTTGACAAAACTTCCAAAAACAGATTGCAAATGCACTTTTACCCAAGCATAGAAAATCTCAAAATAGCCCATACAAATACCAATTACAGGAATTTGCCATACATAATTGTAAACAATTGGATTTTTAGCAGAAAAGAATGTTGCAATCCAATCATAACCAAGTGTTCCTGCAATAAAAACGGGTATAATGACCAATAAAGGCAAAACTAAAACAAAGGTTAAAAACGAACTTTTCTCTTGATCCGTTTCATATTGTGTAAAAAATTTGATTAAAGTATTATGAACACCAAATGCTAACAATGGAAAAATAACATTGGCAGAAGATAAAATATAACCTGTTAATCCATAATAAGTTTCGCCTAAAAAATGAGGATACATAAACAATGCATTAGCCGCACCAATCGCAAAACCAATATAGGTAATGATAGTGTTTTTAATAGATTGGTTGATTACGATTCCCATTTTAGAATTTAGATTTAGGAATTTGAATTTAGGATTTTTACTAATTTTTCGGTCAAGCTTTTTCTTGAATATTGTTGCAAACCAACTGGATAAACCTGTAATTTGTTTTCTAAATACAGCTCAAAATTAGCTAAAATTATTTTCTTTAATCTTTCTTTTTCATCATAAGTAAAGAAAACACCAGTATTGGTAGTTGTTATGATTTCGGCAAAATCTGAATCTTTTGGTCCAATGGCAATAATAGGTCTTTCTGAAACCATATATTCAAACAATTTACCAGGAATAATACTTTTGGTTTCTGGAGAATTGATTTCAATTAATAATAAAACTTGTGATTTTTTCTGAAATACAATTGCTTTATTATGTGAAACATAGCCAACTAAATTGCAATAATTGCTTAAACTGAATTTTGAAATACTATCAATAATTTCTTGACTAACTTTTCCAATTAAATTCAACTGAAAACGTGAGGCAAAATTTTTATTTTCAGTAACCAATTCACTCAAAACTTCCCATAAAATAGATGGATTTCTATCAGATAAAAACGAGCCAATATGTGACATTGTAAATTTTTCATCCAATTTCTGTCTCGGAATATTTTCAACATCATAACCATTAGTAATTACTTCAATTGGTTGATTAGTAATGGCTTGAAATTCGGTTTTAGTGGTTTTACTGGTAACAATTATAGTATCGGCAGTTGTTAAAACCTTTTTTTCTAATGTTTTATGTTTATTGGCGGCATATGAAGATAATTTCAATGCTTTATGATAGCCAATAGTCGTCCAAGGATCACGAAAATCGGCAAGCCAGTTAATTTTTAAGTCATTTTTCAGATGTAAACCAATCAAATGTAAACTATGTGGTGGTCCAGAAGTTACAATGGTATCAATTTCATTTTCTTTAATGTATTTTTTAAGATAGTCAACTGAAGGTTTAACCCAATATTTACGTGCATCTGGAATAAATAAATTACCACGAATCCAAAGCAATATTTTCTCTAAAAATGTTTGTTTTTTTTGATTAGGAATGATGCCTGAACTAATTTTTTTGGTTTGTTTTTTAGAAAAAATCCCTGCTAATTGATAAGGTTCAAAGATTTTATGTTTTAAAATAATCGTTTTATCCGAAACTTCATTTACCAAAGCTTCATCAATAATAGGGTAAGTAGGGTTTTCTGGAATAAATACTATTGGTTGCACACCAAAATCAGGTAAATATTTTACAAACTTCAACCAACGTTGCACACCAGGACCGCCTGCTGGTGGCCAATAGTAAGTGATGATTAGGATTTTTTTTGGTTTAGTTTTCAATTTAAGAATCAGATTTTTTATTAATTTTTTCTAACTCTTCAATGTCTAAAATATCTTTTGGACGATTAGTTGCTTTCTTTGCAATAATTAAATTTTCGTAATCAATAAACTTGATTGAAACACCATCAATTGTTGTTTCATTTGCAACTTCAAATAGTTCATCAAAAGGTTTATTTTCAAGACCTTTGATAGAAGTCATAAGGTCGAGGCTAAACCCATTATTTAATGAAAACTCTGTCCAACCAGCAACAAATTGCATTGTCTCCAACTCTTTTATATCACCAAGACCAATTTCAATAAATGCATTTCTTAATTTATGCCTATTTTCTGTAGAATCTTCTAATAATAAATCAATATCACCAGTACTTCTATTATAACCATGGAAATTTACTGCAAAACCACCAATAGTGATATATTTTACATCATACTGAAAAAAATATTTCCAAATTGCAAAAATTTGTTCAGTCATTTTTTCTTATTTGAATTCTTAATTTTAAATGAAATCTCAATCAATGCAAATAATCGCTTTATTCTATCTTCATAGGATAATGCTTTTATTTCCTCAATTCTTCTAGCTTGATGAACTTCTGGATTTGCATAAAAAGAACTGTTTTTTTTCATTTATTTATTTCTAATCTTTACTATTAGATTTTTTATATTCCAAATAAATTCCACCAATCAATATCAAAATCATTCCAATGAAACTATATAAGGCGATTGCGCTACCAGTTTTAACAACTTCAGGTTCAAACTTGAATTCAATTGTGTGTTTTCCTGCTGGAATTTCTAATCCGCGTAAAACATAATTTACTCGATAAATTGGAAGTTCTTTACCTTTGATAGTGGCTTTCCAACCGTTTTTATAATACATTTCAGAAAACACACCAAAACCAGCTTTTGAATTATTTGATTCGTAAACCAAATGATTAGGTTTGTATTTTTTTAATTCAATTGTTGCAATAGAATCTTTTTCAAAATTTAGTAATGAAAGACTTTTAAAATCGACTATATTTTGGGATATCGCAATGTTTTTTGTATCCAAACTATCCAAAGATTTCATTTCGGCATCAGCATCTTTAACTAATTTTAATTCTTTTACAAACCAAGCATTTCCATTTGCTTCAGGATTTAAAGTTGGAAAATAATTTCCAGTTGAATCTGTTTGAATTAGGTATTTTACATTCAACATATTCAATACATCAATATTGTTTTGAGCTATTTGATAATCAAATAATTGTTGCATTCTTTGCGGTTTTACAGCACTATATCCACCAATTGATTTATGAAAATAAGAAGCACGAGCACTTGACATATTGCCATCTATTTCTAGAACTCTATAATGTGTTGTATCTTGTAAAATCTGCATATCTGCTGGAGTTGCCGCAAAAGGAACATCCACTTGACTTGCTGGTACAAAATCATCTTTGCTAACATAGTTTTTTGCTATAAAAAACAAATCCAAAACCATTACCAATCCCACTAAAATGACAGTCTTTTGTTGGTTCAATTTGTTCTTGTTTGCCATCCAAAGTAAGAAAGCTGCTAGTGCAATCAAAAATCCTGAACGTAGTAAATCAGCAGAATACATACTTTTTCTATCTTCTTTTAGTGCATCAACAAATTCAGGACCATAGCTTTGTAGATAGTAACCATCGCTACCACCAGAAAAAGCAAACATTCCTTTGAATAGAAACAAAGCAACAATTAATCCTAAAACCACTGCTGCCGATTGCCATAAAGCTTTGAATTGAACTTCTTTTTCCGCTTTGAAAAATGCTTGTAACCCCATAATTGCCAATATAGGCATACACAATTCTAGAACAACTTGTATAGATGAAACTGCTCTAAACTTATTGTATAAAGGCATGTAATCAATCATCAAGTCGGTTATAATGGAAAAATTTTTTCCCCAAGAAAGCACCAACGAAAGGATTGCTCCTGAAAGAAATACATATTTAAGTTTACGTTTATCAATAAACAAAGCCAAAATTGCCAAGAAAAACACAACAGCACCAATATAAGCTGGAGCAGCCACAATAGGTTGATCGCCCCAATAAGTTGGTAAACCAGAAGCAAACTCAGCAGCTTGACCTTCGGGAACGCCCTGACCAACCATGAATTCGTACATTTTGCTTTGTGTACCAATATTTTCACTATTAGAACCACCAAATAGGCGAGCGGAAAATATGTTCAAACTTTCTGCAACACCATAACTGTATTCTGTTATATAATCATACGAAAGTCCATTTGTGCCTTCTACTTTTGAACCATCTGGATTGTAGGTCAATTCATTTTTTCCTCTTGTACTAAAATCAGCGTATTCTTTTGTAGCTAATAAATTAGTAGCATTTGCTCCAAGAGCCAAAATTATAGTAACTAAAAAGGTCAATTTTATTTTTACTATAGCTTTGTAATCTTTTGATTTTACTAGTTTTACAGAATAATAAATTCCAATAATTAAAAGTAAAAACAAAAAGTAATACGTCATCTGAAAGTGATTGGCATTAATCTCTAAAGCGGTGGCAAACATGGCTAACAATCCACCAATTATGTATTTCTTTTTATAAACTAAAATAGTTCCTGCAATTACAAATGGTATATAAGCAATAGCGTGCGCTTTGGCATTGTGTCCAACACCAAGAATTATAATTAAATAGGTTGATAGACCGAAGGCTAATGCACCAAAAAAGGCTTTTAATGGATCAATTTTCAAAACCAAAAGCAATACATAAAATCCTAAAAAGTAAAGAAATAAATAATCTGCTGGTCTAGGCAAAAAGCGAATTACATCATCCAAATTGCCTATAAAATCGTTAGGATATTTTGCTCCAAGCTGATATGTTGGCATTCCACCAAAAGCTGAATTGGTCCAATAAGGCTCGGTATTTTCATTGGCTCTAAAGTCATTTTGCTCTTTTGCCATTCCGGTATATTGTGCAATATCGGATTGGTATATTTTTTTTCCTTGTAAAACAGGATAAAAATAAATGATAGAAACTAGCACAAAACCAAGAACGGCAAGTGCATGTGGATAAAACTTCTTAAGTAAATTCATAAAGCGATTTAGTAAACAATAGTAAAGTTCAAAAATAGTCAAAAAATAAGTAGGTAATCAAACTTTTGTGAATACTAAATAAAAAAAAATTATTCTATTTCTTCATAATCAACATATTCGCCAACTTTTTTAGTTTCGCGAGGTTTAGAAGAAGTTGCTTTGTCATAAATAATATCGTTGTTACTTGTGGTATTTTGATATTGTTGTTGGTATTGCTGTTGTTGTTTTTGAAAATTCTCACCCGCTTTTTGAACCGCTTTTTTCAGTAAAATTGGTAAAAATAATTTAGCCAAAAATCTAAAAACATAATAAAATCCAACAATGTAAATAAGCGTTTTGAAAAAACCAGTAAAAGAAGCCGTTTCCATAAGTTAATAAATTTGTTCAAAAATAATAAATCTTGCCGAATTGGAATCTTAAATAAATAATAAAAAAATTCTACATTTGGATACTTTGAATTTAATGTATTTAAAACCAATTTTTATGAAGTTAAAGTTTTTATCCTTTATAGCATTACTTACTTTTCAATTGAGTAATGCTCAATATACGGATATTGTCAATTCTAATCGTCCTAGCGAATCAATGTCGGCTTTTGCTGTTGGTAGAACGGTTATTCAATTAGAAGGCGGGTTTGGTTTCATTAACGAAAAAGACAACACATTCGCTGTTAATACATTAGATTATAAAGCAAATGGAGTAGTGGCTGATTTAAACGTGCGTTATGGTTTTTTTAAAGAACAGTTAGAGGCCGTATTAGAGTTAAGCCATCAAAGAGACACACAAGAATTTTCTGATAGAGACAGAAGTAGAAATGGTTTAAAAGTTTCAACAATAGGTTTGAAATACTTAGTTTATGATCCATATAAGTTTTATGAAGAAAATGTAAACTTATATAGTTGGAAAGCCAATCAGAAGTTCAAAATGAGTCAATTAATTCCGATTGTGGCTGTTTATGGAGGTATGAACTTAAACTTTAGTAATAATAAATTTTTAATTGGTGCTGAAGAATTAGCAATTATTAGTCCAAAATTAATGTTGATAACACAAAATATTTTTGGTGAACAACTTGTGTTTATAACCAACACATTTTTGGATAAAATTGCTACAGAAGGTCAACAATTGGGCTATTTACTAACATTAACCAAAGGTTTTAATGAGCGTTGGTCTGCTTTTACCGAAATTAAAGGACTTTCTAATAAATTTTATAAAGATAATTTTATTTCTGCTGGCGGTGCTTATTTGCTTCTGGGTAATCTTCAAATTGATGCTTCAATAAGCAAAAGTTTAAAAAATTCTCCTTCAATTATGTATGGTGGAATTGGTCTTACTTGGCGTTCAGACACAAATTACAAAGATCATTTGATAAAATCACCAGAAAAAAATAAAGCTGATAAAGCTAAAAAAGAAAAAAAGAAAAAAAATAATGAAAAGAAGATGCTCGATAAATTGCCAAAATCAAATGAAAAAGAAGAATAATGATAGAAGTTAGAGAAGTAGTTACTAAAAAAGATTTAAAAGAGTACGTTAAATTTCCCTTTTCGTTATATAAAAATCATCCTTATTGGGTGCCACCGCTCATTGCTGACGAAATTGAAACTTTTGATAAAGATAAAAATCCTGCTTTTAAGAGCGCTGACGCAAAACTTTATTTAGCTTATAAAGACAACCTGATTGTTGGAAGAATTGCAGCCATTATTAATTGGAATGAAGTAAACGACCAAAACAAAAAGAAAGTTCGCTTTGGTTGGTGGGATGTTATTGATGATATTGAAGTTACCAAAGCATTGCTAGAAAAAGTATATGAATTTGGTAAAGACCACAAATTAGAACACGTTGAAGGTCCAATGGGATTTTCTAATCTTGATAAAGTAGGTGTTCTAACCGAAGGATTTGACGAAATTGGTTCAATGATTACTTGGTATAATTATCCTTATTATTCAGCACATCTTGAACAATTAGGATTTGTTCAAGAGAAAGAATATTGGGAAAACAAAATGAAATTTGAAAATATAAAACCCGAATTTTTCTTTAAAGCTCAAGAATTAATCAAAAAAAGATACCAATTAAGTCCGTTGAATTTTACCAAAACAAAAGACATTATGCCTTATGTTGACAAAATGTTTGATTTGTTCAACCATTCGTACGCCGGTTTATCATCGTTTGTTGCTATTACAGATGTACAGAAAGAATATTTCAAGAAAAAGTATATAAGCTTTATCAATCCTGAATACATAAAGTTTGTGCTTGATAAAGATGATAATATGGTTGCATTTAGCATTGTAATGCCGAGTTTTGCAGAAGCTTTACAAAAAGCAAACGGTAAATTATTTCCATTTGGAGTTTACCACATGCTAAAAGCCAGAAAAGAAAGTAAAGACGTTTTGTTTTACTTAATAGGAGTTGCTCCAGAATACCATAATAAAGGGGTTACCGCTATTATTTTTAACGAAAACTATGTTTCTTTTGCCAAAAAAGGAATAAAAAACTGTATAAGAACGCCAGAACTAGCCGATAATCATGCTGTTCATCAAATATGGAAGCATTTTGATCCTGTAACTTTTAGAAAAAGAAAGACTTATAAGAAGGATTTGTAGGTTTGGGATGGGTGGGTATATTTTTAAGTTGGCGGCTTTGAAAGTGGTTTTATACTATCAGCAACAATATCAACTATATTCTTAATTTGTGATAATAAAGTTTATTTCACAATTTTAAAACAATGATTTAGAATTAATCCACGTGTCTTATTTTTCATATTTAGAATAAAAAGAGAAATGGAAAGTTACTTCAAGAATAAAAATAAAGCCTACTTATAATAGACATTCCAATAAATAGCTAGGCTAGAGATTAAATAAAAAAATCCATCAATTTCTCGATGGATTTTTCTATAAAATATAAAAAAGCCTTTATTAAGCCATATTCTCAACATTTTGTTCTGCTAATTTAGCATACGTTCCGTTTACTAATCTTTCACGGATAGCTTCAAAAGCAGTTAAAGTCTCGTCAATATCGGCTAAAGTATGTGTAGCAGTTGGTATCATTCTTAATAAAATAATTCCTTTAGGTATAACAGGATAAACCACTATAGATAAGAAGATTCCATAATTTTCTCTCAAGTCATTTACCATAACCATTGCTTCTGGTATTGAACCCTCTAAATAAACAGGCGTTACACATGTGTTAGTATCACCGATATTAAATCCTTTAGCTTTCAAACCGCCTTGTAATGCATTTACATTTTCCCAAAGTTTGTCTTTCAATTCAGATGATTTGCGCAATAATTCCAAACGTTTCAACGCACCAACTGTTTGAATCATTGGTAACGCTTTTGCAAACATTTGTGAACGCAAATTGTATTTTAAATAATCAATAATATCTTTATCAGCAGCCAAAAAAGCACCAATACTTGCCATAGATTTAGCAAATGTAGAGAAGTAAACATCAATTCCGTCTTGGCAACCTTGTTCTTCACCAGCACCAGCGCCAGTTTTTCCTAATGTTCCAAATCCGTGAGCATCATCAACTAATAAACGAAAATTGTATTTTTTCTTCATTTCTACAATTTCTTTCAACTTGCCTTGTTGACCACGCATTCCAAAAACTCCTTCGGTAATAAATAAAATTCCACCACCTGTTTCGGTAGCCATTTTTGTAGCACGTTGAAGATTTTTCTCCATGCTCTCAATATCATTATGCTTGTAGGTAAAACGTTTACCCATGTGAAGACGAACACCATCTATAATGCACGCATGCGCATCTACATCATAAACTATAATATCATTTTTGGTTACAAGTGCATCTATACAAGACATGATTCCTTGGTATCCAAAATTTAATAAATAAGCAGCTTCTTTTTGAACAAATTCAGCTAGTTCATTTTCTAATTGTTCGTGTGCATTGGTATGACCACTCATCATTCTTGCACCCATCGGATAAGCTGCACCATAAGCAATTGCTGCATCAGTATCAGCCTTACGAACTTCTGGATGATTGGCTAGTCCTAAATAATCATTCAAACTCCAATTTAAAATATCTTTTCCTTGAAACTTCATTCTTGGTCCTAATTCTCCTTCTAGTTTAGGAAATACAAAATATCCTTCTGCTTGAGAAGCCCATTTACCTAAAGGACCTTTATTGTTTTGAATTCTTTCGAATAAATCTTTTACCATCTGATTTTTTGTTTTTTCAAGTTGCAAAATTAACTATTTTATATTTTATTTCATAATTTTTAAGGAGCTAATCGCGCTATCCGTTGCAATCTGTTATCGCGAGTTTCTATTTAGTATTTAAATGAAATTTTGTATTCTCGCAATAACAGGATTTCCACTACACTCGAGCCTGAAAGTGCGAACTGGAGAAGCAATCACGGCTAGGGCATTCGTTTTCAAAAAAAACATTGTATCTTTGAATTTGATTTTAATTTCAAAAATCAACCCTCAATTATGTTAACCAATAAAGAACTCAAACTAGCTGTTTTAATCGATGCCGACAATGTTCCCTATAGCAATGTAAAAGGCATGATCGAAGAAATCGCAAAGTTAGGAACACCAACAACCAAACGTATTTACGCCGATTGGACCAAACCTAACTCAAACGGTTGGAAATCTGTTTTGCTCGAGCACGCCATAACACCAATTCAACAATACAGCTATACTGTCGGAAAAAATTCATCAGATTCGGCCATGATTATTGATGCTATGGATTTGTTATATTCAGACAAAGTAGATGGTTTTTGTATTGTCTCCAGCGATTCCGATTTTACACGATTAGCAATCAGATTAAGAGAATCTGGCATGAAAGTTATTGGTATTGGAGAGAAAAAAACACCGAATTCGTTTATAGTTGCTTGTGATAGATTTATTTACATAGAAGTTTTAGATGGTGCTATTACAAAAACAAGAAAAGTTAGAACCGTAACAACTAAAACTTCCAAGCCAACGCCAAAGCTACTTGAAACTAATACTAATGAATTAGTACCTCAAAAAGAAGTTGTTAATAAAATTGACATCAAAACTATTGAACTTATAGAAGACACACTTGAAGCAATTGGCGACGACGATGGCTGGGCTTTTTTGGGTGATGTAGGAAACTTAATTTCTAAGAAAAAACCAGAATTTGACCCTCGTAATTATGGATTTTCTAAACTTACACCGATGTTAAAATCACTTACAGATATTCTCGAAATAGACGAGCGTGAATCGGATAAAAAAGGTATAAAACATGTTTATGTTAGACTGAGATTTACGTAATAAACAGGTGTTTATTTATAATAACTTGATAAATCAATTATGAAACTAGTTTTTGCTTCCAACAATCTTAATAAAATTAAAGAAATTCAACTTTTAGTTCCTAATTCAATAGAAATTTTGAGTCTAAACGAGATTGGATGCACTGAAGATATTCCAGAAACTGCCAACACCATTGAAGGAAATGCTATTTTAAAAGCTAATTATGTAACTGAAAAATTCGGATTTGATTGTTTTGCTGATGATTCTGGTTTAGAAATAGATGCTTTAAATGGAGAACCAGGTGTTTTTTCAGCAAGATATGCTGGTGAACCCAAAGATGATTCCAAAAATATTGATAAGGTTTTAGAAAAATTAAAAGATAAAAACAACAAAAAAGCCAACTTTAAAACAGTAATTTGTTTGAATATAGGCGGAAAACAACATCTTTTTTCCGGAATTGCAAACGGAAAAATCATTGAAAATAGAGTAGGAGATAATGGTTTTGGTTATGATCCAATTTTTGTTGCTTCTGGTTATTCAAAAACTTTTGCAGAGCTTACTATGCAAGAAAAATCAGAAATAAGTCATCGAGCAATTGCGGTTAAAAAACTAATTGATTTTTTGCAAAATAGTTAAGAAATTCCTAATCTAGATTTTAATTTCAAAAACAGTAAAGCAATTGTAAAAGTATCGTCAGCAGTAGAAACTCTTTCGGCTTTTGGTACTTTAAAAAGCATTCCTAACTCTTCCAAAGTAAAGTTTTTATCATTTATGTCGTGAAGTTTTTTATACATAATTTCAATGTCTAATGCTTCGTTTTTCAATCGGCCACAATTAAGTTTTTCTAAAGCTTCGTTTATTATTTCTATATCAAAATTGATACGATACCCAACTAATACTGCATTACCCAAATATTTAATAAATGTTTGAATAGCGCGAGTTTCAGTAACTTTCTTTTGATTGGTGTGAATTAAAAACTCATTTTGACTGTCTTCTTTAGAAAGATTTTCTTTTTGCGAAATAATAATTTCATAACTATCACCAACGTGAATACTGTCGTTTTCTATTCCTATAGCACCAATTGATAGTATTAAGTCTTTCTTTGGGTTTAAACCAGTTGTTTCAGTAGATAAAACAACAAATCTTTTGGAAGGATTTTTATCAAATTTAGATAAATAATTCATCCAAAAAGGCGGATATTCTTTCGTTATATTTTTTATCCAGTCAAACATAAGTTACGAGAATTGAGTAAGTTGAAAAGAATCTTTAATCAAATCTTCCAATTCTTTCATTGGATTTAAAGCGTTTTTAAGTTTTTCTTTGTCAACTTTAGAAAGGTTTTCAATTGTAATATATTGTCCGTCGTTATCATTTTTCAATCCTTCTACAGTTCGAATTTTATTTAACACTAAAAATGCTTCCGCACAAGCGAGAAAAACTTCAGAATTTGCAGGATTTGAAATGGCTAATTGTTTGAATCTTAGATAAGTATTGTTAATACCTTTGATGTGATTGCTAAGTGTAAACAAACGAGCTGCATCAACCAGTGGCATAATTGCTCTATTTTTTAAATCAAATTTATCTTTGTAAATACCTTCATCTTCTAGGTTGAATTTTTTAAAGAAACTTAGTGGAGCAGGCTTTCTAAGCGCATCGTTTCCTAAATAATCAAAAAATAAGCCATTTTTTTGAGTGTTTTTCATTACCAAATTACTGATAGCTTCTTCAATTTTTGACTCACCAATTACTAACTCGTAGTCAAAGAATATTCCGCTTATGTTATCGCTATTTTCACCTGGAGTATTCATCCAAGTGTCATACTGTTTAATCCAGTCTGTTAGTGATTTACACCAAAACATATTACTTGCATTATATCCATACGAACAAGGTGCATAACCAACTTGCTCTAAGATAGAAACTATTTTTTTAGACAGTTTTATAAAATAATCTTTCACATCTCTATAGTTAGCTTCGGCAACATCTTCAAAAATTAAAAAACTATCTTGATCAGTTAGCAATAATTGTTCTTTACGCCCTTGACTACCAATGCTAAACCATGCAAAACGAGCAGGAGCAGAGCCTAATTCTATAGTAGCAATTTCTACAGCACGTTTTAAAATAGCAGTGTTTATTTCGCCAGCCACATTCATAACATGAGAAAGTGGAATGTTCTTATCTAAAGAAGTTTGTATAAGTTCGGCAAGCTTAAGCCTAACTTTGCGCAAATCTTTTGGTTCTTGTGAACGTTTGATTTCTTTAATCAAAACACCAGGATTGCTGGCTTGGGCAATAATTAAATCATGCTCAGTAATAATCCCTTTAACTTCCGATTTGTCAGTTCCATCAACGGTTACACACAAATGACTCACGCTATATTGAAGCAAAAGTAGTTGCGCTTCAGCCAAAGAAACATTCTCAGTTACAGCAATAACAGGTGATGACATAATTTTATCAATAGTCAAAGTCATTGGAAATCGAGCTGTGGCAATTTTAGAACGCATATCGCTATCAGTCACAATTCCGATAGGGTAATTTTTATCAGTAACAAGTACAAAATCAGAATTGTTCTCGGTCATTAATTGTGCGGTTTCTTTAATAATACTGGTAATAGCTGTGGTTAGAGGAAATTTATTATAAGTTAATGATTGAAAATATTGTGTTTCTGATTTAGAATTTGAAAAAATGACCGTATCCGAAATTAATTTTCCGTTAGAATCGTTTGAACTATAATTGGTACTTGCAAAACTTTCTAAAAGAAAATTCAAAACTTCTGTATTTTGAGCAACAAATGGTTTGAAAGTTTCGATAGGGATAGCATAAATAATGCTTTCCTCACGAGCTTTGGCAGTCATCATATAGTTATTTTTGGCAAAAAATGGTCGTAAACCAAAAATTTCACCTTCAACACATTTGTTTAATAATGTTTCTTCAGCATCTGAAACTATTGACAGATTTATAACACCAGAAGCAACAACATAAAAACTGTCGTGAAGTTTATCATTAATTTGAAAAAGCGATTGATCTTTTTCAAGATTAATAACACGAATATTGGTAGCAATTTGAGTTAATTCATCAAAAGTTAAATTGCTAAATGGTAAATGAACTTTAAGAAAATCAGCTATTCTTGATGCTATTGCGTTCATCGATTAATGATTAATTAATAAATGTAAAAATAGTATAAAAACAATAACTAACAATACTAATAGTAGGTTTTAAATAAATTGCAGTTGTTGTAGTAAAAACAATAGAATATGGGAGTTCAAAAATATTCTATTTTACATAATATAAATTATAGTGCAAATTAATAGTTGTAAAATTAATCCTCAAAAGCGATTTCTCTAAATTTTTTACTAATTAATAAATTGAGTTTAAGCTTGTAGTCTTCAATTAACCAATCTCTATAATTTTTACTACAATGACTTAAACAATTAGCATAACGTTTCATTCGATATTCAATATCATCGGTAAGTTCTCTTGCCAAAAGTTTTGCACTGTATAAATCTTCTGAATTAATGACACACATAGTAGCATGTTGTTCAAGCGATTTTTCTATAACAACTTTTGAGCGAAGATTTTGTGCAATTGCCAATTTATGTTCTTCATCAATATTAAAAGTTACAATTTCAGTTTTAGAGAATTTTTTTCTCAATTCATCAGACATTACGTATTTGAAATGTGTTTCAATTTCGGCATCATCACGAAGATTT
Source organism: Flavobacterium sp. (assembly GCF_044377315.1). GTDB lineage: Bacteria > Bacteroidota > Bacteroidia > Flavobacteriales > Flavobacteriaceae > Flavobacterium. Next base: position 19,826 of record NZ_JBILJG010000019.1, on the reverse strand, counting down.
TCAAGATAATATTCGGGGGATTCAAAAATATGCTGCCAATTTACAGGATCGCTCCATAGACCAAATCTAGCAGCGTTGTTTCCTAAATCTATAACTGTAAATTTGTCTTTATTCGGCAATCTTCTTGAGCCTCGTCCAATCATCTGAAAATACAATGTCAATGATTTAGTGGCTCTATTCAGAATTATACTTTCTACTGTTGGTTCATCAAAACCAGTTGTTAAAATTCCAACAGAAGTTAAAATGGCATTTGGTGTTTTCTTGAACCAATGCAAAATTTGCTTCCTATCTTCGGTTGAAGTTGTGTTGTCTAAATGTCTAATTTCAAATCCGGCAGCTTTGAACATATCATAAACATATAATGATGTGTTGATTCCATTATTAAAAATTAATGTTTTTTTTCCTAAAGATTTTTCCGTGTAAGCATGCAAAAGTTTTTCTTGCATTACCATATTACTATACAAATCATCGGAAGATTTTACTGTATAATCGCCATTTATTCCAACTTTTAACGAGCTTAATCCAACATCATAACTATAGGTAGTTGCTTCTGCCAAAAAACCGTTTTTAACTAAAGAAGTAATTGTGTCACCAACAATCAATTCGTTATAATTTTGATACATTGGTAGTTTAACATTAGAACTTAACGGTGTGGCAGTAACACCAAGAATAAAGGCGTTTTTGAACGAACTTAATAATTTTCTAAACGAATTATAATGTGCTTCGTCAATAATTACTAGTCCGATGTTATCTAAATGAAGTTTCTCGTCGTTTATGCGGTTTTTTAAGGTTTCGACCATAGCAACAAAGCACGAATAATCATTTTGATCTGGTAATTCTTTGACTTTACTGTTAATTATTTTATTTTTTACATCAAAACCTTTAAGCATTTTAGATGTTTGCTTACAAAGTTCTATTCGATGTGTCAAAACCACCACTTTTTTGTTATGTTGCGACAAATAGCGTCTTACAATTTCAGAAAAAATAACCGTTTTTCCACCGCCAGTTGGCAATTGATATAATAAATGATAATTGCTTTTAGCATTATCTAGTCGTTTAAAAATGGCATCAATATCACCTTGTTGGTAACCGTAAAGCTCCTTTTTTTCTTCGATTTCTGTTTCTATATCTATGTGTTGCATTGTGCAGTTTTGGTGATTTTGCAAAAATACACCTAAACAATAGTTAAACATCAAAATATCGATGAAATGCAATTTTATATGTTAATACGCTCAATTTTATCAATAAACTGATATGAATTCATCCATTTTTGATGTAAAGCTTCATCATGAATAGCCACTACTCTACTTTTGAATTCATAAAAAATGCCTTTTTCAAAAACAAAAGCTATAACTTGTTCAAACGAATTAAACATACTTTTATAAAAAGCTTCTTGGTTAATTTGTTTTTCAGAGGATAATGTTTGAGCAATTTCTATGTTATAAAGCATTATATCAGCAATGATAAAAGCATCGACACCTAGAGAAATATAATGTTTAATGAACTTTTGAGCAACCGAACGCCGCATTTTTGGTTTTTTTTCACGAACCGGAAAATATTCATTTGATATTTTGAGTTTTGCTTCTTTTATCAAATCATTTTCTTTTGGATTAAAAACAAAATCATAATAGACTTTTACATCTTTAAATTTTTCATACAACTCAATAACTTGCTCTTCAAGCTGTGTCTTGGTTAGTTCGGAAACAAATTTTTTTAAATCTCTTTTACTCATAAATGCTAAATTATTGCAAAAGTAATGCAGTTTGTAGGTTTTTAAATTTGGATATAGTTAATTTTGCATTTAAAAATAATTAAATGATGACAAAAATATTTAAATACACTGCCATTTTAGAGGGAATATCCTTTTTAATTTTATTAGCTAACATGCTTTTTATTAAGCCAACAAACCAAGAATTATACAAAACCTTTCTATTTCCTATTGGAATGGCACACGGCGTTTTATTTATTGGTTATGTATTATTTTCAGTTTTGATAAAAAAAGAACAAAACTGGAGCTTTAAAGACTTAGCCGTTGTAAATATCGCTTCCTTTATACCATTTGGAACATTCTACATAGAAAAAAAGTATTTAAAAGATGTCTAATTTTATTGGAAAAATATTTGGTTGGTGCTATCCATTTTTGCTCCAAATTGGTATTAATGATACGCTTGCTTCCTACACTAGTTTGTTATTAAACATCATTCTATTAGGTTTTTTAGCATATGGAATTTATGTAATGTTCAAAATAATTTTGGTAACCATGTTGGTTGTAATTGCCAAAAAAACCAAAACAAATTTTGATGATTTATTAGTTAATAATCAGACTGCTAAATACATAGCACATTTAATTCCGTTTCTGTTTATTTACAAATCTGTTCCTATTATTATGAAAGATTTTGTTAGTTGGGAATGGTTTTTTGCCAAAATTGTTGGAGTTTATATCGTTTTATTTAGTTTATGGATAAGTAGAAGCTTTTTAAATGCTTTTAGAGATTTTCTTAAATCCAAAGAACGTTTTAGTGATAAACCTATTGATAGTTACGTTCAGGTAATAATGATTGTGCTTTGGATGTTTGGTGTTTTTATAATTATCTACGAAATTTTTGATATTGAAAAAAAGACTATTCTTGGTGCATTAGGAGCTATTTCTGCCATTATCATTTTAGTTTTTAGAGATACCATTTTGGGATTTGTTGCTAGTATTCAAGTTTCATTGAACGATATGGTTCGTATTGGCGACTGGATTACATTTGATAAATTTGGAGCAGATGGTGATGTTATAGAAATTAATTTGGCAACTGTAAAAGTTAGAAATTTTGATAATACTACAACCACAATTCCAACTTATAGTTTAATCTCAGATTCATTCAGAAATTGGCGAGGAATGCTTGATTCAAATGGTAGAAGAATTAAAAGACATTTACTTATAAAAGCAAAAAGTATTCGTTTTTTAACCGATGAAGAATTAGAAAAAATGAAAAAAATTCAATTAATTTCTAAATATATAGATACTCGCCAAACCGAAATTAATAGTTATAATAAAACTTATAATGTTGATAAATCACTTTCTATTAATGGTAGAAACATGACTAATTTTGGGTTATTCAGAAAATATATAACTAATTATTTAGAAAATTATCCTGGATTGAACAAAGATATGATTTTGTTATGCAGACAGTTACAACCTACTGCTTACGGAATCCCGTTAGAAATTTACACATTTTCTAAAGACCAACGATTTGAACAATATGAATATATAATGGCCGATATTTTTGATCATATTATTGCCTCCATTATTTATTTTGATCTAGAAATATTTGAATTCCCCACAGATAAAGACACTTTTGAAGCATCACAACTTCTGTAATCTTTCTTCAACATATTCATTTTTTTTTCAATGAACTTGTCATTTTCCTTCTAAACTTACACTAATCCATTGTTATTTTATCTATTGTGATAATGTTTCTTTAGTTATCCTGTCTTTAACGGATTTAAATATTTGTTTTTGAGTTATTTACGTTTATTAAACCAAACTTATTTATTTTCTTTCATGTCATTAAAAACCCGTTTCATGACATTTATCTTTACCCGTATTATATTTTAAACTAACTTTGAAAGACGAAAATCAATTTAATTGTTTATAAAACACATAACAAAAAAGTGCAAACAACTGTTTAATTACTTGATAATTAAAAAAAAAAACTATATTTGCAGCTTGTGAGATGTTGAGAACAATAAAAAAATGTTAAATTATATATCAAATCATGAAGAAAAGTTTACTACTTATTTCATTATTATCATTTGCAACAAACTTCAGTCAAACTGACGAAAACACAGATGGAGAAAAACAATCAAATGGATATAACCGTTGGACGATTGAAGTTAATGCTGGTCAAAGCAGAGGTTTAAATCCTTTTTCAGAAGGTTATTCTTCTAGTGATGCAAGTAAAATTTTAGGTAAATTTACATTTAATAATTTTGGAATTGGTGCTAGATATATGATGAATCCAAAATTTGGAGTAAAAGCAGATCTAAATTACGATATATTTAAAAATTTTGATAATAGTCCTAAAAAATTTGAAGTTGAACAATATCGTTTGGGAATACAAGGTGTAATAAACGCTTCACGATTATTGGGTATTGAAGAAAATCTTAAAAGATTTGGGCTACTTATTCATGGAGGAGTAAATATATTGGCAATGTCGCCTAAATTAGATACAGGAAAAGATATAACTTTAGTAAATACTCCTGGTGCTGAATTCAATGTGCAAGATTCAAATGCAGGAAATACTGAATATAATGGAGGTTTAATTTTTGGTATTTCTCCACAATATAGAATAACTAATAAGTTAGCAATTAGTTTTGATTTATCTACAATTAGTAACTACAGACAACATTTTGCATGGGATGGGCACTATGCTCAAGAAAACAATAATTTATCTGGTCGAATGATAAATTACAATTTTGGACTAAATTATTCATTGGGAAGTAGCGATTTTCATGGTGATTGGGCTTTAATTGAAGATAAAAAACTGCAAGAAATTACAGAACTTGATAATAGAATTAATGATTTAGAGACACTGATGAACGATACCGATAAAGATGGTGTTCCAGATTATTTAGATGTTGAAAACAATTCTATTACAGGTGTTGCTGTTGATACAAAAGGTAGAATGATTGATGTTAACAAAAATGGTGTTCCAGATGAGTTAGAAAAATTAGTAACAATGACCACAAGTAAAGATGGTGTTGATGGGGTAAGTGGTGAAACCAAAACTGCAAATGCTATAAACGCTCAAATGATTGAAAAATTAATAAATGAAGGTTATGTTACTGCTTACTTTGAGTTTAATCAAACTGATCCAACTGACGCTTCTACAGAAGGTATTGACTTTATTTTGACTTATATGCGTAACCATCCAGAATCTACTATCGAGATATTAGGTCATGCCGATGAAGTTGGAAACAGTGAATATAACAATAAGTTAGCCAATAATAGATCTGCAAATGTTAAAAAAGTTTTAATAGATGCAGGTATAAATGCTAGTAGATTAGTCGTTATTGGAAAAGGTGAAGATAAATCTGTTAATCCTAATTCTTCTCAAGCTAGACGATTGGTAAGAAAAGTGTCTTTCAAAATTAAAAAATAATTAACAATTAATTATTAATAACTAATGTAAAACCTCTGTCATAACGACAGAGGTTTTTTTTATCTTTAAAATAAAAAATGGAAGATAGAAATCAATTCATAGAAAAATTCAGAGGAGAACCAATCGGAACTATAACCGAACAATCGTCAGTGGATGAAATTTTTCAAAATAAAACCCTACGCCCTATTTTAAAATTACAAAATGATTTATTCATTGAAGTAATTAAAAATCAAATAAGCAAACATAAAACTGATTTTTACCATTTTCCAGCAGAAAAGAAAATGGCATACATTGAGCATATTATTAAAAGTGAAGTGAAGTTTAGGAATAGCATGAAAGGTATTATAATAAGCCTTTTTACCATCGATGAATATAATACTTACATTAAAAATTCATCCAGTCTAAACAAACGAATGATGAATATGCTAATTGAAAGAATAAAGAATCAGATACAATTATTTGAGATTGTTGAATCGTAAATTTTATTTATAACATTCCGTTATATTTTCTAATAAACCATTCAGAAGCTAATGAAATAGCTATTAAAATAAGTAACCAAATCCAATCAATAATTGGCGTTTTCTTTACAATTGATTTTTGAACTGCCTTGTAATCTTCGTTGGCTAAAAGTATTTTTACTAAATCATCAATTTGATTTGGAACATAAGCTTTTCCATTGGTTTGAGAAGCTAATTGTTTCAACTTAGTTAAATCTGGATTTACAAATTGTTTTTCAATATCAAAATCTAAAATTTCAAAACCATTTGTATAAGAAGCATTTGAATTTAATTCTTTTACCGTAAATGTATATTGACCAGCTATTAATCCGTCCAAACTAACCTTAAAAGCATTTGAATCGCGTAACAAGTCGTATTTCTTAACTTGTTTGGTTTTAGTATTTGTTACCGAAATCGTCAAACGAGCTTTTTCATCTAACTCATAATTTTTATTAAAATACTGAGCAGTTATTTCTAAAGCATCTCCAGAATTATAAAAACGTTCATGATTGATAATGAAAGATTTTTTAGAATTATTAGTGGCTAAGAATTGAATGGTTTTATCAACAAACAAATCAAAATCGGTGAATTCTTTTTTGTCTAAATAGTTTTGTTCTCGCCATTTCCAACTGTTTTCTCCAAACAAAAATGCACTTCTCAAACCTTGATTATCTGAAAAAGCCAATAGCGGTGAATTAGTTTCGATATTTCTAATTCTTGAAGTTAATAAAACCGAAATATTTTCATTTGCTGTTATTGTTCCAAATGGATTTTCTAATGGAGGAAAGTTTTCAAAACCAATATTATCAAGTGCAAACAAGTTGAAATTACTTTCATATGAAGCCAAATAATTCTCTTTTTGAGAAGACATTTTGAAATCGAATACATTCTGATATTGATTCAAAAGATTATAGTCGGAATTAGTTCCAGTAATAATCCAAGTGTTTAGTTTTGCATTCTTATTGGTTTCAAAAAGTTGTTTGAATTCACCATTTGGTTGATACAAAATCAAAACATTAAACTTGTCTAAATCGTTGATTTCTTTAGGCTTTACAATAGTTACTTTACGAGAAGCATTAGATTCAATACTTCTTTTCAAGGCGCCAACATCTGGATGATTTATGACAGAAACTAGTGCCACTTCTGTTCGCTGATCTATAACTTCGACTGCAAATTTCTTTGAATTGTTGTACTTATTTTGTTCAGATTCTGATGATGAAATGGTTGCCGTGAATAATTGCAAACCAACTTTATCAGCAGGAAGCAATACAGTAACAACTTGCGATTTTCTTGATGGTGAAAAAGCAACAGTTTGTTTAGCTAAAACACTATTTCCTTGTGAAATACTGAAATTTGTATTTATACTTTTGTTACCAGCATATTGCAAAAACACTTCTACAGGAAATTTATTTTTGTGAAAAGCGTATTTATTGGCATTAACTTGCACTATTTTCAAATCAAGATAAGTAGTTGTATCACCTACAACCAAAGGATAAACTTTGTTTTTAGTATCAAAACTATAGACAAAATCTTCACCCGAAGTTTGGTTTCCATCAGAAATTAAAACCGTTGGATAACTTAGATTTTTGTTACTACTTTTTAGATTTTTGGCAACTTCAGAAATTTTAGATTCAGTTCCTGTAAAATCGAATTCGTCAGCCGATTGAAATTCGCTATCAAATTTATACGATTGAATATCGAACTTTTCTTTTAAATAAGCGTTTGCATTTAGTTTTTCGAATAATTCTTTTGAAGTTTTATCTGCTTTAAGATCTGCAATAGATTTGGAATTATCAACCACAATTGCCAATGGCGTTTTGATAGTTTCAAATGTTTTTCGGGAAAGAATTGGATTGATTAACAAAAGTAAAATTCCGAAAATAGATAAAAAACGTAAAAAAGCCAGTATTTTGGTCACTTTAGACTTACTACTAGCTTTATAAAAATATTGAAAATAAGACAAACCACCAGCAATTGCTATGGAAAGTAATAGTAAAAGAATTGTGTTTGTCGGCATTATTTTATTGAATAATTATTCTATTTGTTTAGAAAATCGTTCTTTTTGTTTTTTGCTAATTTTAGTATAAATAAAATTAATGTTAAAACTTCTATGCAAAAACCTATTGTTAAAAATGAATTACCTGTTAATGGTCCAATTTCAAGATGTGTTATTTTGAATAGTACACCAAAAATAATATAAATCATTCCTATTGCAATAATGATTATTAAATATTTATTTTTCATTTTAAAACTAATAATGGTTAATTACGGAATGCTATAGCCCAGATAGCAGTGGAAATCCTTTTCCTTTTTTTATTTAAAAAACAAAAAATTGCAACGTATAGCTGGAAATAGCTTCTAATAAATAAATTAAGTCAACATTCCACCACAAACATTCAATACTTGCCCTGAAACGTAAGCACTCATATCTGAAGCTAAAAATAAACATGCGTTGGCAACATCTTCTGGAGTTCCACCACGTTTTAACGGAATTGAATCTCTCCAACCTTGTACAACATCTTCATTTAGTTTAGCAGTCATTTCGGTTTCAATAAATCCAGGAGCGATTGCGTTGCAACGAATATTTCTAGAGCCTAACTCAAGCGCAATAGATTTGGTAAAACCAATCATTCCAGCTTTTGATGCAGCATAGTTGGCTTGTCCGGCATTACCCTTTACCCCTACTACGCTACTCATATTTACAATTGAACCTTTACGGTTTTTAAGCATTACTTTTTGAACTGCTTTTGTCATATTGAAAACTGATTTTAAGTTGATTTCGATTACTTTATCAAAATCTTCTTCACTCATTCTCATTAACAAGTTGTCTTTTGTGATTCCGGCATTGTTTATTAGAATGTCAATGTTTCCAAATTCTGCGATAACATCGTCAACCAATTGTTGTGCTTCATTAAAATCGGCTGCGTTAGATTTATATCCTTTTGCTTTAATTCCTAAACCGCTTAGTTCGTTTTCTAAAACTAGAGCCGATTCAGCAGATGAACTGTATGTAAAAGCTACGTTTGCTCCGTGTTGTGCAAATACTTTTGCAATTCCGCTACCAATTCCGCGACTTGCGCCAGTTATTATAGCTATTTTTCCTTCAAGTAATTTCATATCTAAAATGTTTGTGTTATGTTTGACTTAATAAACGCCAAATATAGCACTATTTTACTATTTGAAAAAATAGAATTTGACCGCAAGAACTAATTAATTTCGTCGTCTAATACAATTAAGCTAGCCAACTAATTAATGCAAAAAATGCAACATGACTTTGAGACTATTTATAACCAATATAATGTTTTGGTTTACAATGTTGTGTTGCATTATCTTCAAAATATGGAAGATGCAGAAGAAATTACACAAGATGTTTTTGTTCAAGTTTATGATTCGTTAGCTTCATTTAATGAAAAAGCTTCAATAAAAACATGGATTTATCGCATTTCAATTAACAAAAGTTTAGATTATTTAAAGCATAAAAGAAGTGTAAAACGTTTCTTCATTTTTGGAAAAAAATCAGAAAATGAGTTTGAAATAAATAATCTTTCCACCTTTGAACATCCAGGAGTTGCATTGGAAAATAAGGAAAATGCTCAGATTTTGTTTCAAACTATAAATGAATTAACCGAAAATCAAAAAACTGCTTTTATACTTTCAAAATTAGATGGATTGAATAATCCCGAAATTGCAGAAATTATGAATGTTAGCATTTCGTCGGTTGAATCATTGATTTTCAGAGCAAAAGCTTCTTTGAAAGAAAAATTGAGTACCAAATTTGAAAATTATCGCAAAAAATAAAATAAGTTATCGTCTAAAATAATATGGAAAGAGAAAATTTTATAAATGAAATTTTAAATAGTGTTGAGGGAATTGTAAAAGTGAAACCGAACGAGGCTCTTTTTCAAAAAATTGAGCAACGAATTCAAGAAACAACTGTTTCATTAAGAACCTTGTGGCTTGTTGCTGTTTCAACTGCGGTTATGATTGCAATAAATCTATTTTTAATAAGTGGAAAACCTAGTTCAGGAGAATCTAAAATGGCAAGTTTAGAGCATTCTATAAATAAGAGTAATCAATTATATAAGTGATGAACAAAACTAAATTATTATCAGTAGCTGTTATAGCATTGTTAGTGCTAAATTTTGGGATTTTAGGATATTTATTTCTATCAAATAAGCATGAGCCTAATGGAAGAAAAATGCCAAGAGAAATTATAATTGAGATACTTCATTTTGATGAAAATCAAATTGTTAAATATGAAAAAACAATACAAGAACATCAAAAATTAATTAGGAAATTAGATAGTTCTATTAGAAAAACGAAAAACGAATTGTATCAATTATTGAATGAAGAAAAAATTGATTCATCGCAAAAAGATAGTTTGTATTTGAAATTAGCTAATTATCAAAAGCAGATTGAAACAACTCACTTCAATCATTTTTTGGAAATAAAAAAACTTTGCAAAAAAGAACAATTAGATGATTATGAATACTTAACAGGAGAATTAAGCAGGTTGTTTTCACATAAACCAAGACTTAAACATTAATTTTTAAACCAATAAAAAACACAATATGAAATTACTAAAAGCATTATCTCCTCTCTTGTTTTCTTTTCTTATATCTTGTAATTCTGATGATGATACAGCATACCAAGCAATAGTAACAACTACTTTTCCTAACGTAACTGAAGCATTTGGCACAAAAATAGATTTGAATAATTTAGTAAATTATGCCAATCAACCTATTCCAAATTATATCACTCGAATTAATGGTACGAATAATCCAATTACTGATAAAGGGGCTACTTTAGGTCGAGTTTTATTTTATGATAAAAAACTTTCTTCAAATAATACCATTTCTTGTTCAAGTTGTCACCAACAAGCTAATGCTTTTAGTGATGTTGCAGTAGCGAGTCAAGGTGTAAACGGAACAACAGGAAGACATTCTATGCGATTAATTAATAATCGTTTTGCAAATGAAGCAAAATTCTTTTGGGATGAAAGAGCCATTAATTTAGAAACTCAAACCACAATGCCAATAAAAGACCATGGCGAAATGGGATATAGTGGCACAAATGGTGACGAGGCTTTTTCAGGATTAATTACAAAATTATCTGCAATTGGTTATTATAAGGAGCTGTTCAAATTTGTATATGATTCTGAAGAAATTACTGAAAGTAAAATGCAATTAGCTTTAGCACAATTTATTAGAAGTATTCAATCATTTGATTCAAAATATGACGCCGGAAGAGCTTTAGTAGCCAATGATAGACAACCATTCTCAAATTTTACTGCACAAGAAAATCAAGGAAAGAATTTATTTTTATCGCCTCCTGTTTTTAATGCAACTGGAAGTAGAACTGGTGGAGGTTTAGGATGCGCTGGTTGTCATGCTGCTCCAGAATTTGATATTGATCCCAATTCAAGAAATAATGGAATAATTGGAACTATAAGTGGTGTTGGAATTGACATTACTAATACTCGTGCGCCATCTTTACGAGATTTAGTTAAAACAGATGGAAATACAAATGGTTCAATGATGCACACAGGAGTTATTACAACTTTACAAGCTGCTATCGGACATTATGGAACTATTAACTTAGCTCCTGGAAATACTAATCTAGATCCTAGATTACGTCCAAATGGTTTTGGTCAACAATTGAATTTAACAGCTCCAGAAGTTAATGCTGTCGTAGCATTTTTAAGAACACTTTCTGGAACAAATGTTTATGTAGATAGTAAATGGTCTAGTCCTTTTTAAGATTAAAAATATTTTTACAAAAAAAGAGCTTTCAATATCTGAAAGCTCTTTTTTTATATAAACGAGATATTTATTATCCCATAACTTCTTTAACTTTTTTACCAATTTCTGCAGGAGAATCTACTACGTGAATTCCGTTTTCTCTCATGATACGTTTTTTTGCTTCAGCTGTATCATCAGCGCCACCCACAATTGCACCTGCGTGTCCCATTGTTCTTCCTTTTGGAGCTGTTTCACCTGCAATAAATCCAACTACTGGTTTACGGTTTCCATCAGCTTTAATCCATTTTGCAGCATCAGCTTCTAATTGACCACCAATTTCACCAATCATAACGATACAATGCGTTTCAGGATCATTCATTAATAATTCAACAGCTTCTTTTGTAGTTGTTCCGATAATCGGGTCTCCACCTATTCCGATTGCTGTTGTAATTCCCATTCCTTGTTTTACCACTTGGTCAGCAGCTTCGTAAGTTAAAGTTCCAGATTTAGAAACGATTCCAACATTTCCTTTTTTGAAAACAAAACCAGGCATGATACCAACTTTAGCTTCTTCTGGAGTGATTACACCAGGACAGTTTGGTCCAATTAATCTACAATTTCTATCTTTAATATAGGAATATGCTTTAATCATATCTGCTACTGGAATACCTTCTGTAATACAAATAATAACTTTAATTCCAGCATCGGCAGCTTCCATAATGGCGTCGGCAGCAAAAGCTGGTGGTACAAAAATAATAGTGGTGTCTGCTCCTGCTTGTTCAACAGCATCTTTTACAGTATTGAAAACAGGTCTGTCTAAATGTGTTGAACCACCTTTTCCTGGCGTTACACCACCTACAACATTTGTTCCGTATTCAATCATTTGAGAAGCGTGAAAAGTTCCTTCGCTACCTGTAAAACCTTGAACAATTATTTTTGAATTTTTATTAACTAAAACGCTCATAGTATGTTTAATTTGTTTGTGTATATTTTACTGTGTTGCAAAAGTATAAAATAGTAATTAGTATTTAGTGATAAGTAATTAGTTTTTTATACAATTTTTGCTAATTTTCTATATATGTTTTATGAAAATTGGCTCATTTGAAAACCGCGGTATAACTTATTGTCTTTTATTTCCCAAATAACAAAAAAGTGACCTAATAACATATCTTCTCTAGGATTTTCAATTGTTTTTACAAAATGCGAATATCTTATAAATACTTTATTATCTTCTGCTATAGTATGTGTTATTTGCATTTTTGAACGAATATAAGAACGGTTGAGTTCTTCACTTAAGTTTATAACATCATCATACTTCATTTGTAAAAAACCTTTACTACTATTCCATTCAATAATAATATCTGGATGTAAAAATTCTTTAACTTCCTCTTTATTCAAAATTAAATCATTTTTGTAAAAATCGAGAACTAGTTCCTTTGCTTTCATTACTTTATAGATTTTAATAATTCTGGAATTTTCTTAATATTAGCAAGTTGTTTTAGCTTTTCACGCGATTCTTCAATTGGCGTTCCAAAATACGTTTTGCCTCCTTCGATAGATTTAGTAATACCTGTTTGCCCTAAAACTACTGCTTTTGTACCAATTGTAATTCCGCTGGTTGTACCAACTTGTCCCCATAGTGTCACTTCATCTTCTATAATTACGCAGCCAGCAATTCCGGTTTGAGCTGCAATGAGACATTTTTTTCCAATAATTGTATCGTGACCAACATGTACTTGGTTGTCCATTTTTGTTCCTTCACCAATTGTTGTATCGCCTGTTACTCCTTTATCAATGGTACAAAGTGCTCCAATCCCAACATTATCTTCTACAACTACTCGACCGCATGAAATCAATTGATCAAAACCTTCTGAACGTTTCTTATAATAAAAAGCATCTGCGCCAAGAATAGACCCAGCGTGAATTATGACATTATTTCCAATAACAGTATTATCATAAATAGAGACATTTGAATGAAGTAAGCAATTCTTACCAATTGAAACATTATTTCCAATAAAACAATTAGGTTGTATAATTGTTCCTTCACCAATTGTAGCCGTTTCAGAAATAGAAATAGTTGAAAATTGAAAAGGTCTAAAATGTTTAGTCAATTTATTAAAATCTCTAAATGGATCATCAGAAATCAACAATGCTTTTCCTTCTGGACAATCAACATTTTTGTTAATTAAAACAATTGTTGCCTTAGATTGCAATGCTTTATCGTAATATTTTGGATGATCTACAAAAACAATATCGCCACTTTCAACAACGTGAATTTCGTTCATTCCCAAAACAGGAAAATCATCGCTTCCAACGTATTGGCAATCGATGATTTTTGCAATATCTTTTAAGGACTGTTTTTTTGAAAATTTCATAATTCAATTAGATAATTTGATAATTAGAAAATGTGTCAATGAAAATTATTTTATTCTCAAATTGACAAATTATCTAATTAACTATTCTTTTACACGTTCCATATAAGAACCTGTTGCTGTATCAATTTTTATTTTATCGCCTTCATTTATAAATAAAGGAACGTTGATAGTTGCGCCTGTTTCAACTGTTGCAGGTTTAGTGGCATTTGTTGATGTATTTCCTTTAACACCTGGTTCAGAATAAGTAACTTCTAATACTACAGAAGCTGGCATATCTACCGAAAGTGGCAAATCAGTTTCAGTATTAATTTGAACCATTACATTAGTTCCTTCTTTTAGCAAATCTGGTGCATCAAGAATGGTTTTGTTCAAAGTAATTTGTTCAAAAGATTCATTATCCATAAAGTGAAATTGATCCCCTTCAGCATATAAATATTGAAAAGTATGTGTTTCTACACGAACTTCATCAATTTTGTGACCAGCAGAAAAAGTATTATCTAGAACTTTGCCGTTGGTTAAACTTTTAAGTTTTGTTCTAACGAAAGCTGGTCCTTTTCCTGGTTTTACGTGAAGAAATTCGATGATTTTATAAATATCATGATTAAATTTTATACAAAGTCCATTTCTAATATCTGATGTAGATGCCATTTTAATTTATTTAGTTTTTAATTTATTGTTTTAAATAATGTTATGCCCCAATAAGCATTATTATCTTTTTTATGTACATTTTCAGTTTTTACAAGTTCGTATTCCTTTGAAATAGCATCAATAAAATTTTGCCCAATTCCGTAGATAGAAATTATAAAATAACCTTTTCCATTATTGAAAAAATTTGAATAATACTTCAGTGTTTCCATATAATCATCTAAATAATAGATAACTTCATTAAAAACTATAACATCATACTTTTCATTTGAACTATATCTTTGAATATCAGAAACCAAAAATTGAGTTTTTTCATAGTTCTTTTTTTTTGCTTGATAAATAGCCGTATCTGATAAATCAATTCCTAAAAAGTGTGAAAAATCTTCAACTTGTATATTTTTTCGCAAAGATCCAAAACCACAGCCAAGATCTAATATCTTTGGTTTTTCAATGTTAGTTTCTTTAATAAACTCTACTATTTTAAGATACCTAGATGTTTCTCTATCAATATAATTCCATTTTCCAACGAAATATTTATGATTCCAACCTAATCGTTTTTTAAACCAAAATAGCTTTCTACTAAAATTCATACTATTTGCAATATTTATAGACTTCCTGAATAACCTTTCATTATTCCGCGAGATGAATTTCTTATAAAATCTAATATTTCGTCTCTTTCTGGAGAAGCAGCCATTTCGGCTTCAATAATTCCAACTGCTTGTGAAGTGTTATAGTTTTTTTGATATAGTATTCTATAAATTTCTTGAATTTCTCTAATTTTTTCAGAGGTAAACCCTCTTCTTCTTAAACCTACAGAATTTATTCCAACGTATGATAGCGGTTCTTTTGCAGCTTTAGTATAAGGCGGAACATCTTTACGAAGTAATGAACCTCCAGAAATCATAGCATGATCGCCAATACTAATAAATTGATGTACAGCAGATAAACCACCAATAATTGCATAATTACCTATTGTTACGTGACCACCTAAAAGCACACCGTTTACAATTATCACATTATCACCAATATGACAATCGTGAGCAACGTGCGCAGTTGCCATTAGTAAGCAATTATTTCCAATTTTAGTTTGACCCGAAGCTATAGTTCCTCTATTTATTGTAACACACTCTCTTATAGTACAGTTATCACCTATTATTGCAAGTGAATCTTCACCTCCAAATTTTAAATCTTGGGGAACAGCTGCAATAACTGCACCTGGAAAAATATTACAATTTTTGCCAATTCTTGCTCCTTCCATAATAGTAACATTGGAACCTATCCAAGTACCGTCACCAATAACTACATTGTTGTGGATAGTTGTAAAAGGTTCAATGACAACATTTTTGGCTATTTTTGCGCCCGGATGAACGTATGCTAATGGTTGATTCATATTTTATAGGTTTTAGGTTGTAGGTTTTTGGTTGTAGGTTGCTTTTCTACTAGCTACTACCAAAACCCTACTGCCTTAAATTATTGTTTTTTTGCTATTTGTGCCATTAATTCAGCTTCTGCAACTAATTTTCCATTAGCGTAAGCATTGGCTTGCATATGACAAATTCCTCTTCTGATTGGAGAAATTAAATCACATTTGAATATTAAAGTATCACCGGGTAACACTTTATGTTTAAATTTAACATTATCAATTTTCATGAAATAGGTCAAATAATTTTCGGGGTCTGGAACAGTGCTCAAAACCAAAATTCCACCCGATTGTGCCATTGCTTCTACAATTAATACGCCAGGCATAACTGGAGCATCTGGAAAATGTCCAACAAAGAAATTTTCATTCATTGTAACATTTTTCAGTCCAACTACATGCGAATCTGACATTTCAAGAATTCTGTCAATCAATAAAAACGGTGGTCTATGAGGAAGCATCGCCATAATTTGGTGAATATCCATCAATGGTTCTTTGTTTAAATCGTAAACTGGAATATGATTTTTTTGCTCAATTTTGATGATTTTTGCTAACTTCTTTGCGAATTGTGTATTTACAAAATGGCCAGGTTTGTTAGCAATTACCTTTCCTTTTATCCAACAACCTACAAGTGCTAAATCACCAACTACATCAAGTAGTTTATGTCTTGCAGCTTCATTTGGATAGTGTAACGTTAAATTATCTAAAATTCCATTTGGAGTAACAGCAATAGTTTCTTTGCCAAAGGCTTTTTTTAAATTTTCCATTGTTGATTCAGAAATATCTTTATCAACATAAACAATAGCATTATTTAAATCACCGCCTTTAATTAATCCTTTATCTAAAAGTGTTTCTAGTTCATGTAAAAAACTAAACGTTCTTGAATCAGAAATTTCAGCTTTAAATTCAGAAAGATTTTTCATTGTAGCATTTTGAGTACCAAGAACTTTGGTTCCAAAATCGACCATAGCAGTAACTTGATATTCGTCAGATGGCATTAT
Organism: Flavobacterium sp.; assembly: GCF_044377315.1. Classification (GTDB taxonomy): domain Bacteria; phylum Bacteroidota; class Bacteroidia; order Flavobacteriales; family Flavobacteriaceae; genus Flavobacterium. The sequence goes on along the minus strand of NZ_JBILJG010000019.1, from coordinate 3,000 downwards.
TATAATTTCGCTACCTGTTGCTTCATCTGTAAACGAAATTACTTCTTTAACCACATAATACTTTCTTTCTGCCTCTTGTTCTTCAACTCCTGCTTTTTCAATAGCTTCTACAAAATATTTAGACGAACCATCCATAATTGGAGGCTCCGATTCGTTTAATTCAATTATAACATTATCTACATCGCAACCTACAAATGCGGCCAATACGTGTTCTGAAGTTTGAATTTTAACTCCTAACTTTTCAAGATTGGTACCTCTTTGAGTGTTTACTACATAATTGGCATCTGCTTCAATAATGGGACAACCTTCAAGATCAACACGGACAAAGGTATATCCATTATTGATGGGTGCAGGTTTAAATGTCATTTTTACTTCTTTTCCTGTGTGAAGTCCAACCCCTGTTAGAGAAATTTCGTTTTTGATGGTTTTTTGTTTAACCATAGTTTTTTATTATTTTATTGAAAATTTAATTTATTTTCTTTTTTATATCTTCAATTTCAGAAATTATTTTTGGAAAATTTCTAAAATGAACAAATGATTTGCTAAAATCACTATAATTGAATGCCGGTGAACCTTGAACTGTTTCGCCATCACTCAAATTTTTACCGATACCCGATTGCGCCTGAATTTTTACATTGTTACCAATTACCAAATGACCCGCAAATCCAACTTGACCGCCAATCATGCAATTTTTTCCTATCTTGGTTGAGCCGGCAATTCCTGTTTGAGCTGCAATTACAGTATTTTCACCTATTTCGACATTATGTGCAATTTGAATTTGATTATCCAACTTTACTCCTTTTCTAATAATTGTTGAACCTAATGTAGCTCTATCTATGGTTGTACAGGCTCCAACTTCAACATTATCTTCTAAAATAACATTACCAATTTGAGGAATTTTGCTATAGGTTCCATCGTCATGTGGTGCAAACCCAAATCCATCAGAACCAATTATAGAACCCGAATGAATAGTACAATTATTTCCAATTTCTGTTTCAGAGTAAACTCGAACACCCGCAAAGAAAACACAATTATCACCTATTAAAACATTGTCACCAATAAAAGTATTAGGATAAATTTTGACATTTTTTCCAATCGTAACATTTTTACCAATATAACAAAAACTTCCTAAATAAAGGTTTTCGCCATAAATTACATTTTCTGAAATAACAGAGGGTTGTTCAATACCCGACTTCATTAACTTGACTTGGTTGTAATATTCTAGTAATTTAGAAAAAGATTGATAAGCATCATCTACTTTTATCATTGTCGTAGCTACCTCTTGTTCGGGCTCAAAATTTTTGTTAACTATTGTTATTGTAGCCTCGGTTGAATATATATAATTATTGTATTTTGCGTTAGATAAAAAAGTCAATGAGCCTTTTATGCCTTCTTCAATTTTGGCTAATTTATATACTTCTGCACTAGGATTCCCTACTACTACTCCATCAAGAATTTTGGCTATTTGTTCGGCTGTAAATTTCATTACGACAAAAATATAAAAAATAGATTTACTGTAGTTGTTTTGGGTAACAAATATAATATTTTGTAACGGGTTTTGATAACGCTTTCAAGTTTAATTGATCTGAAGCTTCTACAATATCTTCAATTGTTTTGTCTTTTTTCAATATCCTTATAGGCTCAGCAATTTTGCTATATGCCTGATTCTTAATTTTTCCTTTAAAAATAAAATAGTTGCTATCTTCTTTCGAAATAGTATGTTGCTCAGAAAATTTAGCACCAAGATTTTGAATTTCTTCAACCGGAAATTTATCACTACTCAATTTTATCTTTAATAAATCTCTATTAATTATCATTTTACTTAACGAACTAAGTATAAAATCATCATTAAATTGCCATGCTTTAATAGCGCTAATGATATCAAAATCGTCTAATTGAGAGAATTTGAGTAAGGTTGCCTCATCAAAATTTTCAAGTTCAACTTTGGTATTCAAGAAAAATTGAAACGGTTTACTACTTTCTAAAATTGTTCCGTTTTGAGTTAAAAATTTGGCTCTTTTTAATATTTTGGTTAAAATTAATTCGGCAACCAAACTGGTTTTATGCAAATAAGCTTGCCAATACATTAATCGTCTTGCCATTAAAAATTTTTCTATTGAATAAATTCCTTTTTCTTCCATTACTAAAACATCATCAACTACATTTAGCATCTGAATAAGTCTATCTGAATTAATATTTCCTTCGGCAACACCTGTGTAAAAACTATCTCTTTTTAGATAATCCATTCTATCCATATCCAACTGGCTTGATATTAGTTGAAGCATGAATTTTCTATGGTAATCTCCTTTGAAAATTTTAATTGCTAAAGAAAGTTTTCCATCAAATTCTTGATTTAGTCTATTCATGAAAAGCATTGAAATTTCTTCGTGATTTACATTTTCTACAATACTGTGTTCCATAGCATGAGAAAATGGCCCGTGTCCAATATCGTGTAGCAAGATCGCAATGTAAAGTGCATCTTCTTCTTCTTGTGAAATAAGTATTGCTTTAAATCGAAGCACTTCAACAGCTTTTTGCATAATATGCATACAACCTAAAGCATGATGAAATCTTGTATGATGGGCTCCTGGATAAACTAAATAGGATAATCCCATTTGAGAAATACGACGCAACCTTTGAAAATAAGGATGCTGAATTAAGTCGTATAATAATGAATTGGGAATCGTAATAAATCCATAAATTGGATCGTTTAGAATTTTTTGCTTATTGATGGTATCCACTAATGTTGATGCTAATTATTTATGCAAATATACTAAAAACAGATTAGGTATTTTACTAGTTATTTTAAGTTCAATTGTAAAAAAAAGAGGCTGTCATTTCTGACAGCCTCTAATTTATTGAAAAGAATTAATTCTTATCTTTTAACCATACGAACAGTTTCTACTTTTTCACCTTGAGATACAATAACATTGTAAACTCCAGCTGGATAGTTAGCACCTAATTCTAATGTGTTATCAGTAGCATTAACTTCAACTCTAT
>NZ_JBILJG010000042.1:0-9437 GCF_044377315.1 Flavobacterium sp. | reverse complement strand
ACCTAACGCCAAAAACAATGGTTTTGTACTTGCAGCTGTAACTGCATTGGTATGAGTTATCGCCACCGTCGGTGCCGAATTCCATGGTAAAATTGCAGTTTCTGAATGCGTTTCTACAAATGTTTCGGCTTCAAAATCTACTTCAGCACCAGCAGAGGTAATTTTAAAATGCGTTGTTCCACTTGGTGCAGCAATCATATTCGCAGGAACAAATGGTGCCAAATCAACTGTGATTTCTCCAGCAGCTCTGTCAATTGTACCAACATAAGGTGCAAACAAACTAGTTCCTAATTTACCACGGATGTTAAATTCAAAACCAATAAGCAATTCTGCTTCTCCATCAATTACGTTTCGCAAACCACGTTCGCTCACCATATCCGCTTGGATAACTTTCACCATTTGTTGCGTTAGTCTACTAACCATTTTGCTGTCAGCAGAATTAATCAATAACGCTCTCAAAGCGAGTCTCAAAACCTTTCCGGCTTTTCCAGCTCTACCAAATTCGGAACCATTCTCACGAGTTCTTTGAAACGCAGGATCATTCTTGATTCTGCTTGCATCAACGCCACCTTTTTCACGAGCCAAGTGTCCATCTTGGGTTTTGTAAAAAGTAATATCTCCGATAGTACCTTTTAGTTTAATTATGCCTTTCTGTCTAGCCATAACATTAAAATTTAGATTATAAAATCAGTTAAAACTCCCTCAATCATCTTCCTGTTGCAACATTATTCAATTGATTTCAATACAAATATTAAACTTAAACTATTAATTTAGAATACTTGACTATTCTAATTGTACTACAGTGGTATAAATGACAATAATTTACACAAATGTCTTGTAATAAAAGTCAAATCAGTTGTAAATTGCAGCCTAAAAACAAGGTAAAAAAATTACTAATTTTATATCCTGGTATTTAGAGTGTGAGGAGTATTCAAAAGCCACTCAAAGCCTAGTCAAAAGTATGGATAGTGTATGAAAACAGAATTAAAGAGAGTATGTATCTACCCAAAGGACATACAACGCATTACCGGCAAAAGTTATCGTCAAAGCATTAGATTGATGCAGAAGATTAGAATCGACCTCCAGAAGCTCGAAAATGAGCTTGTGAGCATAGAAGAGTTCTGCCAATACACTAGTTTAAAATATGAATTAATTGAACCTCATATTAAAGGATAAAGGCTTAAACTTGTTTGTTATTTGAACTAGTTTTACAATATAGTTTCTTATATTTGTACTTTAAGTTTTGTCAAAAAAAGCGTGATTTTTTTGAGGTTCAAAATCGAGACCCTAGAATATTATTTTGCAAAGTACCTTGTAAATAAAGGCATAAAGAGTGTTGTACAAATCCCTCTTTCTCCGCGAAAGAAAACCGATTAGCATAGCTAATCGGTTTTTTTATTTCAAAAAAATGGCTCAAAAGCTTTGCTTTTTAAAGTCGTTTTTTTTGAAATAAAAAAACAAATGATTATGCTAATAATCATTTAGGTTTTCTTTTGCTAAGGATTCCCTATTTGGGAACAACGTAGTTAGTCCTATTTTTACTTACTTTTACAACTACCCTATCGTTCTTACATCTAGCAAAAAGCTATTTTTTAATATTTTTATTTCTTTAGCATCTTTTTTTAGAAAAAAATACCAAAATGTGGAAAACCGTAAAGCACTATAAAACTTCTTTTTTACCTTTACAAAATCACGTAAAACTACCTAGTAAACTATTGTTAAAGTTATTTATTTTTGGTAGGTTTGGATACAATATATTTTAAAATGAGCAAACAACTTATACAACCCAGAAAAGCACTTAACAAGGCATTCTTAAAAATTAAACCTAATAGAACTGAAATTGAGGTTTTTAAAACTAATCTTATTCAGGTTTTAGACAGTTGCAATGATAAAGAATCTGAGGAATTTCATAAAAACCTTGTAAGTGATTTTCTTAAAAACACCTACTACTCGCCTATCCATTTTATCAATACCAAAAACAGAAATGATTTAGTAATTCATAATGGTAAAGAATCTAAAACAAAAGATTAGCTAATTGAAGACCAACAATACAACAAAATAAACAAGTTAAAGAAGAACAACCCAGAAGCTTTTTACTATTGGTATAAGGCTTTACAATTAAACAAACATTAGATGGCATTAAGCTGGAACGAAATAAAAGACAGAGCAGTTAAATTTTCTAAAGAATGGAAAGACACTACCAATGAAGAAGCAGATGCGAAACCTTTTTTAGACGCTTTTTTTGATGTTTTTGGAATCACCCGTAAAAAGATTGGAACGTTTGAACACCGAGTAAAGAAACTATCCGATGCCGATGGCTACATCGACCTACTTTGGAAAGGAACTATTTTGGTAGAAATGAAAAGTCGGGGTAAAAACCTGGACAAAGCTTTTCAACAAGCCATTGATTACACACACGGTTTAAAACAAAACGAATTGCCAAAATACGTTTTGGTATGTGATTTCCATATTTTCAGGTTATACGATACCGAAGAACAAACCACATTACAATTTACTTTAGACGAATTAATTCATAACGTTCAAAGCTTCGGCTATCTTTTAGGTTATCAAAAGAAAACGTATAAAGAGCAAGACCCAGCCAACATTAAAGCAGCAGAATTAATGGGAAAACTCCACGACCGATTAGAAGAAATTGGTTATGAAGGACATCCGTTAGAAGTCTATTTAGTTCGCATTTTATTCTGTTTGTTTGCCGAAGACACCACCATTTTTGAAAAGCAACAACTTCAAGACTACATTGAAAATAGAACTGCTGAAGATGGAAGTGATTTAGCTTCCAAACTACAAGAATTGTTTCAAGTATTAAATACGGCAAAAGACAAACGATTCAAAAACTTAGACGAGCAATTGAACGACTTTCCGTATGTGAATGGAAAATTGTTTGAAGAAATTTTACCAATGGCAAGTTTTGATAGCAAAATGCGCCAAGCCTTGTTAGATTGTTGTTACATCGATTGGAGTAAAATTTCACCGGCTATTTTTGGTTCCATGTTTCAAAGTGTCATGAATCCTAAAGAACGTAGAAACTTAGGAGCGCATTACACCAGTGAAAGCAATATCTTAAAACTGATCAAACCCTTGTTTTTAGATGAATTGTGGGCAGAATTTGAATCTATTAAAAGCAATAAAAATAAATTGCCCGAATTCCATAAAAAAATTAGCCAACTCAAATTCTTAGACCCCGCTTGTGGTTGTGGAAATTTCTTAGTGATTACCTACCGTGAATTGCGTTTATTAGAATTAGAGATTTTACGAGCCTTATACAAATCTGGGCAAGGAATTCTTGATGTTCGAGAAATAATGCTTTTGGATGTGGATATGATGTGCGGCATTGAATACGAGGAATTTCCAGCTCGTATTGCCGAAGTTGCCATGTGGTTAATTGACCACCAAATGAACATGCAAATTAGTAATGAATTTGGACAATACTTTGCACGTTTACCATTAAAAAAATCAGCTAAAATATTTCACGGAGATGCCTTAGACGTTAATTGGGAAGACGTAGTTTCTAAAAAAGAGCTAACACATATTATTGGAAATCCACCTTTTATTGGTTCTAAGATTATGAGTCAATTCCAAAGAGATCAAATTGTAAAAGAATTTGAAAATAGTCAAGGAAGTGGCGTTTTAGATTATGTTACAGGCTGGTATTTAAAAGCCGCAAAATATATTCAAGACACCAAAATTAAAGCAGCCTTTGTTTCAACCAATTCTATTGTTCAAGGGGAACAGACCAGTATTTTGTGGGGACAAATGATAAATAAATATGGCGTTAAAATACATTTTGCGCATCGTACTTTCAAATGGAGTAATGAAGCCAAAGGAAATGCAGCAGTGTATTGTGTTATAGTTGGTTTCGCAAATTTTGATTCAATAAATAAAAGAATATTTGAATACGAAGATATAAAAGGAGAAGCACACGAACTCAAAGTAAAAAATATCAATCCATATCTAGTAGATGCAAAAGATATACTGATAGAAAAAAAATCAAATCCAATTTGTAATGTTCCAAAAGTTAGTTTTGGAAATATGCCTTTAGACGGTGGAAATTTGCTTTTGACAGATGAGGAAAAGAATATTATTCTTTTAAAAGAACCAAAAGCTGAAAAATATATATTACCATTAATTTCTGCTTATGAATTTATTAATGGTCTAAATCGCTGGTGTTTATGGTTAGTTGATGCGGTTCCAAATGAATTGAGACAAATGCCAGAAGTGATAAAACGGGTTGAAATGGTCAAGCAATTTCGATTAAATAGTATTGCTCCATCAACTCAAAAATTTGCATTAACTCCAACATTATTTCGTGATAAAAATCAACCAAATACTTATATACTTATTCCAAGTACAACATCAGAAAATAGAAAATACATACCGATGGGTTTTTTCACAAAGAATAATATAGCAAATAACAGTTGCCATATTGTACCAAATGGAAGTCTATTTCATTTTGGAATTCTAATGTCAGTTATGCACATGGCTTGGGTTAAAACTACCTGTGGTAGATTGAAAAGTGATTTTAGATATTCAAAAGATATTGTTTACAACAACTATCCTTGGCCTGAGAATCCATCCGAAAAACAAATAAAAACTATTGAAGAAAAAGCACAACAAGTTTTAGACGTTAGAGCTTCTTTCCCTTCTAGTTCATTAGCAGATTTATACAATCCATTAACCATGCCACCCGCTTTGGTAAAAGCCCACAATGAGCTCGACAAAGCCGTTGATGCCGCTTACAGCAAACAAGCCTTCACCAGCGAAGCCAAACGCATGGAATTTTTGTTTGAGTTGTATGAGAAATATACTGCTGGGTTGTTTGTGAAGGAGAAGAAAAGTAAAAAGTAAATTTATGAATAGAATAGTGTTAATAGGAAATGGTTTTGATTTATCGCATAAATTAAAAACAAGCTATAATGATTTCTTATTTTATTATTTAAAGAAAATTTTAGATAGTTTTTTTGATATTTTGTTTTATGAAGGCAAATTAATAGAATTACATTCTAGATCAAGTATTACTGGAGTTCCAAAAATGGAAACTCTTGATGACTTGATAAGTAATTTAAATATATTAAAGACTAAACGAGACAGCAATGTATCTGTTAAATATAATAGTCATTTTTTTCAAGAAATTATTGAAGTATATCAACATGAAAAATGGGTAGATTTAGAAAATCATTATTTTTCATATTTATTAAGAATGTCGAATGCTTCTTCTAATTTGAAAGAGGATCTTTCTAAATTAAATCAAGATTTTGAACATTTGAAAACAGAATTTGAGAACTATTTAAGGGAAGTTGTTATTTCAGATAAGCCTATACAGAATCCTGCAAAATTTGATTTTTTATTAGAAGATATCCCCCATGATCAACTTATTGATTCTAAACCTGTTTACCCTACCTACATAGAGAATATTCATGTACTAAACTTTAATTATACACCAACATTTAATATCTATGCAAATCATCTTAACTCTAAAAAGAATACAAGTATTAATTTCATTCATGGAGAATTAAATAATCCCGATAATCCAATCATATTTGGTTATGGTGATGAACATAATGAGGAATATAAAAAATTTGAAAATAAGAAAGAGAATCAGTTATTTGAACATATTAAATCTTTTAAATATTTAAGGACATCAAATTATCAAGATTTAATTCGTTTTATCGACGGAAATGAATTTCAAGTTTGTATAATGGGTCATTCTTGTGGGTTGTCAGATAGAACAATGTTAAAAGAAATTTTTGAACATATAAATTGCAAATCAATTTTAATCTATTACCATAAATGGGGTACAGATACTCACGAAAATGATTATGTTAATAAAACTTATGAAATTTCACGACATTTTACAGATAAAGGTATGATGAGAAAAAAAGTTGTTTCTTTTGATAAATCAGAAGCTTTGTAAAACCTCATTATTTTTATTTTATGGATAATTTGATATATATAAATCGAGCTTTAAAAAAAGGGTTGAAAAAAGCTAAAGAGAAAAACGAAAAGCCAAAAACACTATACGCTATTGATTTCCTTTTAGGTGTTTACGATGAAAATCGTATGGGTGCATTACGTTTCAAAATAGACCCAAATGGAGATTTCTTGGATAGCAACAAAACAACATCAACACCACCTTGGTCATCTATTAGAGAATTACAAAATGCTGCTTCAAATTTTGAAAACGATGAGAATAATGATGCCGTAAAAAAATGGTTGTCCGTTTTAATGGCTCCTGGTTCTTCACTAGGTGGTGCAAGGCCAAAAGCTAACATTTTAGATAATGATAAAAAACCGTACCCAAAAGAATTGCTACTTCGCTCCAAAAATTACATAGTTTGTGTATAATAATTATAGTCTTTCAAAATTGTTCGAATAAAATCTTCGTGTCGTCCTGATTGATTTTTTATTCCGGTAACCGTTTCGATTTTGGCTTTTATTTTGTCTATTGTTTCGTAATCATTTTTTGCTTGCGCTTTCAAAAAAGCTTCTTTGATTATTCTAACATCGTTATCTGAAAGTTTGATTACCAAAGGATAAATAGGAACATATTCATTTCCAATTTCTTCCAAAATTGTACTGCTAATTGTTACATTGTTTTTTAGGGTAATAACTGATGTTCCTGCCACTATATCGCCCAATCGTTGCCCTTTTTTGCTAGATGAAACAACAATTAGCGCAATGATTCCGTTGAATAACGAAATGTCAATTATTCGCATAAACCAACGTATAAGATATTCTGCAAAAGTTGCTTGATAACCATCAATTTTTACCACTTTAATTTTGAGTAACTTTTTACCAACTGTTTGTCCTTCAAAAATGCTTTCTAGAGTGATTGTATAGAAAATAATTGGTAACGCAAAAAAGAGAATTGTAGCCATCATTGACCATTGATCGGTAGAATCTAGGTAATTATTTATTCCTAATAGATAAAAAAAGATGCCGTAAATTACAATTCCATAAGCAATTTTTATCAGTAAATCCAATAGATACGCCAAGATTCTATCGCCAACACCAGCGGCTGTAAAATTGATTTGAACATTTTGTGTAGTATTAATTGCAATTTGCGTCATATTTTATATTTTAGCCTTCCATGAGAGAAGTTGCGTTTATAAAACAAAATAAAGAAAAATGGCTTGAATTTGAGCAAGCAATTTTCGGTAAATCTAAAAAAAATCCTGATGCGATGGCTAATTTATACATTCAATTAATGAATGATTTGTCGTATGCGCAAACCTATTACCCAAAAAGCAAAACCGTTGTTTACCTAAATCATTTAGCTTCACAGATTTACCAAAAAATTTACAAAACCAAACGAACAGAAAAAAATCGATTTCTTTATTTTTTTAAAACTGAAGTTCCATTAGTAGTTTACGAATATAAACGCTATTTGCTTTATGCTTTTGTTTTGTTTTTTGCAACTGTTTCTATTGGTGTATTCTCGGCTAAATATGATGCTGATTTTGTGCGACTCATTCTAGGCGATGAATATGTAAACATGACTCTAGAAAACATAAAAGATGGAAATCCTGTTGCTGTTTATAAATCTGGCAGTAATTGGGGAAGCTTTGTAGGTATCACTTTCAACAATCTATTTGTGGGTGCAAAATGTTATTTATATGGAATTTTTGCTGGCATTGGAACCTTTATAGTTTTCTTGCAAAACTGCATTATGTTAGGTTCGTTTCAATATTTTTTTTACCAACAAGGTGTTTTTTGGCAAAGTGTTCGCGGTATTTGGATTCATGGTTCAATGGAAATTTTCGCCATTGTCATAGAGGCTAGTGCTGGTTTTATTTTGGGTGCTTCTATCCTATTTCCTAAAACATATTCGAGAATGAACTCCTTCAAAATTGGTTTTAAAAATAGTATGAAAATCTTTTTGAGTACATTTCCGTTTACCATTTCGGCAGGTTTTCTTGAAGGTTTTATTACACGTTATTCTATCGATATGCCTAATTGGTTGAGCAGTTTTAGTATTCTATTTACGTTATCAATTATTGCTTTCTATTATTTAGTTTATCCATTTATTGTTCATCGAAAAGTTAGTGCTTCTAATGGGTAAATTATTGCTTTTTATATCGTTGCTATTTTGTTTACATCTTGAAGCTCAAGATACATTAGCTATACCCGAAAACGAAAAAATCACTTTTACCAAAAAAGATAGTAAAGTTGATAGCAACGATTCTATTGAGGAAATAAAATTCAAAACCAATTTAAAAAAGAAATACAACTCAGAAGAATTTGTCTATGAAATAAAAACACCCGAAAAAAATGCTTGGGATAGATTCAAAGAATGGTTGGCGAGAATATTTCAAACTATTTTCAAGTTTTCAAGCGAAAGAACCTCGATGAGTGTTGTTATGTTTATACTAAAAACCATTGCAATTCTGGTTGTAATTTTCGTTGTTTATCTAATTGTAAAAGCAATTTTGAATAAAGAAGGACAATGGATTTTTGGTAAAAATTCGAGCAAAAAAATTGTTTCGACAGATGAGATTGAAAGAAATTTGCATGAAACAGATTTTGAAAAACTGCTAAAAGAAACGCTTTTGGCTGGACAAAAAAGAATTAGTATTCGCTACTATTATTTATGGTTATTGAAAAAAATGTCTGAAAAAGGAATAATCAAATGGGATATTGAAAAAACAAATTCTGATTATTTATATGAAATAACAAATGAAACACGCCGCGACGAATTTGCTTATCTTTCTTATTTGTACAACTATATTTGGTATGGCGAATTTGAACTAGATGAAGCCACTTTTGAAAAAGCAAAAACAGCATTTGAAAAAACCATTCGTTCTATATAATGAGTAAAAGTTTGAAAATATATATTGTGATTTTGGTGCTAATTTTAGCGCTTGTCATTGCTATGGATATTTCTAAACCAAAGCCAATTAATTGGGAACCAACATACGGTGTTAATGATAAAATTCCGTTTGGATTGTATATTCTTGACCAAGAATTAGAAAAAATGACTGGTCAAAAAGTTACCAAAATTGAACAAACGCCCTATGAATATTTTGAATCTCAATATGATTATGACACTTTAGTAAATACTTATAAAGTAAAAGGAACATTCCTAAACATTAATAATTACGGCAACATTGACGAAACTTCGGCACAGGAAATTCTATATTTCATTTCAAATAAGAACACGGCATTTTTGAGTATGAAAAAATTTCCAGAAACGCTTTTGGATAGTTTAAAAATCTCAATGGATGCCGATTATAAATACTCAGACAAAATATATAATTGGCTTGCAAATCCGAAATTTGGTTCAAAAAAATACCAGATTATTGAAGGAATTGGCAATGATTATTTTACCCAATTTGACACTATCAATACAACTGTTTTGGGTTATCAAAGTGGTGATAGTTTGAGAGTCAATTTTATAAAAGTAAATTACAACGGTGGCG
>NZ_JBILJG010000030.1:0-36552 GCF_044377315.1 Flavobacterium sp. | reverse complement strand
GTTGAAGAATAACCTGTTATCAAACTTGTAGGGAAATGAGGCATAGTTCTAGTAATTGTCTGAACACTGTCATCTGAAAGATTTGTAACTATATAGCTATATTGTGTTACGCCACCTAAAGATGTTGATGAAATCAAACTACCTGCATTAACTGTAGTAGCACATTGTGCAATAACTGGAGTAGTTGTACTAAACGTACAAGCTGGTCCAAAAGCACCATAAGTTCCTGAAGTTTTAACTGCCACTTCTACAGTGTATGTAGAACCATAAACATACTCATCTAACATATTTAGTCTAAACCAATGAGATGTTCTCTCTTCTGTTTGAACTGCATTAGCACCAGCATAGCTTGGAGTAGTATTTGTTACTCTGAATAAATATCCAGTAACACCATTTAAACTTGTTGTAGCAATTGTAGTATTTGGTCTTACTACAGTATTACAAGCTGGAGAAACTATTTGAGAAAGTCCAGCTGCTACAATATTTGGTGTAGATATTAAACATGTTGGTCCGTAGTATCCTAACCAAACACCCCCAACTTGTAGTTCACAAGAAACAGTGTAAGTTGTGTTATATTGCCATCCTACTAATTGTGAAAATTGGAAATGAGGAGTAGTTTTTACTACAGTCAATTCGCCGCTTGGTCCTACAGCCTTAAATCTATAGGCAGTTACATTACTACTTACTGGGAAATTTCTAACACCTACAAGAGAATTAGGTGTTGCTAAAGTTGAACCACAAGTTGGAGAAATCACTTGGGTTGTAAATGTACCTACAGAAATAGTTAAGTTTAATGTAGCAGTATTTGGGCACCCAGCAGCGTTTGTTGTTACATTTGTATAGGTACCTGAAGCAGAATATGTTGTTCCATTTTCAGACCATGTATATGGTGTAAACGAAGTAATATCCAATGTAGACGAACTACTACTGTTAATAGTTAACTCTAAAGTAGCTGTATCAACACAACCTGAAGCATTCGTAGTTACATTTGTATAGGTGCCTGAGGCAGTATATGTTGTTCCATTAGAAGCCCATGTATAAGTATCACATGCAGTAATTGTTTCTGTTGAAGTAGTATTACTTCCTACAGTTGCAGTAACAGGTGTTCTTGTAACAGACTCACATGTTTCGTCAAAAGTTAAATTATGAAAACAGTTAGTTGTATTAGCCGCAGTAAGAATCACATCATTAAGTGCAGAAACGTTTCCTAACAATCTAATTGCTCCAATTGTTGGATATACAATAGCCGCTGTACTGTTTCCTAGTGTATTAGTAGTTGCTACTAAACCATCAGAAGCAACTAATCTATAACCCGTACCAATAGGAATGATATAATCCAATGTTACTACTTGAGAAACAGTCCCTAAAGTTCCTGTATTTAATGTTGGCATGAAAGTTACAGGGGTAGTTCCAGTAACAATATTCCCTGTAGAATCAAATAAACTAATTGTAATTGGTGTACGTGAAGCTGTATTTTTAGGATACACAGTAACCGTTTTTAATTTTGTTTGATTTGTTACATCAAAAGCAATTCCTTTAAACAAAGCACTCGAAGCATTAGTTCCAGCCCATACTCCTGTATTTACAGACCCTGCAGATGTACTAGCAGAAGCTACATAATAAGTAGTAGTCGAAGCTACAGTGGGTGCATAAGTAGTACCAGTAGTTAATAATGAACCACCTGTAGCAGCACTATACCAATTCAAAGTAGAACCTCCTGTTGCTGCTAAATTAGCAACTCCAGCCTCACAAATTGTTACTCCCGTTGTTACAGCAGTAGATTGTGAAACAGTAATAGCAACAGCATTTGAAGTGCCTGAAACAGAAGAACAAGTTACTATACACTGGTAAGAAGTATTTGCAGTTGGGTTAGCAACATAAGTAGCATTAGTAGCTAATGCAATGTTTTCAAAGCCAGAACCTGAATTCATTTGCCATTGATATGTAAAATCAGCACCTGTCAATCCTGTTAAGCTTAATGTAGTTGGTTGACCTAAACATAATGTTGTGGTTGAAGCAACTGCAGTTGGAGCAGGTGTGCCTGAACAACCAGCACCATTAGAGTAAGAAAAATTACCTAATAAACCTCCAGTTTGAGCAGTTGTTAATGCAATTGTTGGAAGGTTAGGAATTGAAAAATGCGCTGCATCATAGGTCATTGTAGATATAGGCGAAGAAACAATATCATACACACCATTTTCTGTTGCAGCATGAACTATCAGATTAGAATCTGTAACTGGAGTAGTTAAAGAACCCAAACGAACATTATATCCTGTGAAGTCACCTAATGTTCCCACTCTTGTTACTTTCCATCTATTAGCACTTAATCCTGAAGCATTTGCAGATGTAGTTCCTGTATTAGTATCAAAAGCTTCTACCATCAATTCTACTCCACCTGTTGAAGCAATTGAAATTGGCAAATATTTACCGTTTTTACCTACTGGAAATAATCTGTTTTGCGTGTTATTTGCATCTGCTTTATTAGCATGAACGATAGGTCCATTAATATGACATGTTGCACTACCTACTACAGTAGGACTAAAACCAATTGTACCATTAGTCTGAGCTGTATTCAAAACATCAGGAGCACCACAATATATAGTATTTGTAGCAGTGGTATGCACAATACCATTAGTTAAAGAAACACCATTAACTCTAAAGTTTGGAACTCCAATTGTTACACCCGCAGCACTTGTGTTATTAACTGTCAAACTTCCTACTGAATGAGCGTTATATAAATTGCTACCATTCAAATTGTATAAATTAGCTAAATAAGTTCCTGAACCTGAAATAGTTTGTGGAATTGCAGATGGCACTAAAGCCCCATTGATAATATTACCTAAATATAAATTTCCTCCACGAGGCATATTTAAGGTTCCATTATTTACAATATTACCACCAACATATACAGGTGCATTTCCTAAAACTTTATTGAAAACACTGCCGGCAGTGATTGTAAAATTATTTTGAACATTAAAATTATATCCAGCCGGAACAGTACCACTATTTACGTTATTACTACTCACATTCATGAATCGTTCAGCACCATTAGGAGCATCA
Source organism: Flavobacterium sp. (assembly GCF_044377315.1). Taxonomy (GTDB): domain Bacteria; phylum Bacteroidota; class Bacteroidia; order Flavobacteriales; family Flavobacteriaceae; genus Flavobacterium. The sequence continues at coordinate 33,492 of NZ_JBILJG010000030.1, read as the reverse complement.
ACAGTTAGATTTCCTAATGATAATAATCCACCACCCGCTTGAAACTGACAGTTGAATCCATTGGTAACAATTGAAGTGTTTTGTGTTGAAACCCCATCCCCAATTTGTAACGTATGATTTAAACCTGTTGCATAATGATTAGGTGATGCGTAGATAAATGAACCACTAGATTGTGTTAAGAATGTATAAAAAGACATTACTAATGGCGAAGGCGCGCCTGCTTGAACAGGTTCTGACAATGTCAAAACGGCACCCGAAATATTTGCCACAATAGTTCCCGGTTTAATACCAGCTCCTGAAACAGGCATACCAATTTGAATACTTGGGTTTGCAGCTGTTAAAACTGTAATGGGAGAACCCGCATTTACAGCAGAAAAACTTAATGTTTCAGGAGCAGTAATTGGAGAAGTAGCCAAACCAGACACAGGTAAAGACAATACAATTCTTGATCTCGTTGGAGCTGAAAATTCATTAGCAATACTTGCTATTGTTGTGCCTGCTTGAATACCATTTCCAGATACCACTTGACCCACAGCTAAGTTAGCATTTCCAGGTGCATTTTGAAGCACAATAGAAGTATTTCCGTTTAACATGGACGAAAAATTCAAATTAGTTCCTGATGGCACATTACCGGCAACATTTTGTGAAAGTGTCACTGTATTAATAGTTCCTGCGAAATTTAATGATGTACTCAAAACAGTTGTTCCAGCAGGAATATTTGGATGACCTGTTACTACTTGACCCACAGCTATAAGATTTCCACCCGAATTGCTTGTTGTAAAACTATTGGTAGTAAGAAGATTTGTCGTTGCTTTAACAAAAACACCTGCGGCTCCTTCTGTAGTTAAACTGTAATTTTCAATTGATGTTGCTGATATTGGCGTTTCAATATTTACTAATGGATCTACAATAGTAATTTTTCCATTAGTTAAATTTAAGTTAGAAGTCTCTAATTTGAATGAAGTACCACCAAAAGCAACTGAAGTAGCAACATCTCCATTATTATTACTATCTACTATAACTTCTCCACCTGTTTGATTAAAGAAACTTCCTGCTTTATGTGCCACAGCTCCGTTTACAAACAACTTTCCTGATGTCATTGTATGTGTACCATTGTTGTTAAAAGCAGCATTATTATTAGTACAACCTACAGTCATATTATTAGCTGCTGAATTGTTTACTAAAGTTCCGCCTGTTGCAATTAAAAGATTGGCAGCATTTGCAGTTGATGTAACAGTTACCGTATGTCCAGAAGCAATTGAAACTGAATTCGTACAACCAGGAACCACACCACCTACCCAAGTAGCTGCTGTATTCCAATCTCCTGAACCTGCAGAAACAATAGCCGTACTAGTATCAACTATGCTTGAACTTTTTATCCCTACATAAATAGGGGCAGCTGTTAATTGAGCTAAAGAAAGTCCTCTTCTAAATACAAAAGGTGTATTGGTTCCATCTTGATGTGTTCCTGCCAAAGCTGCAGTTTGATTCATAAAACGAGTAGAACCATCTAATGCTTCAAAAGCACCATTCAAATAAGCACCAATACGGAACGTAGTAGTGGTAGCATTTGGAGTAAACACTCTAGACGTAGTTGTCGCACTAGATTCTGGTGTAGAAATCGTGTAATTTCCATTAAATCTATTACTTATACTATAACTTCCATCTGGAATTGACAAACCAGAAGTTACCGTAGTTGCATCTGTATATAAAACCGCTATTTCACCTGCTAGAGAAGCATTACCGTCAGGCAATACATAAAAAGTTCTATCAGCACCAGAAGGACTAATAAATGGGAATCTATAAGGATTGTTGTTATTATGTAATCCTGGATATTGCGTACCTGGATTAACAGTATAAGTATCTCCACTCAAAAGCCATTTAGAAACTAAACCATTTGTAAATCCTGATCCAGTATTACACACTAAAGAACCTTGTCCTAAATTACTAAAGTTACCAATTACAAAACGATTTCCTGTCGTAACATTTACTCTAGCATTTGTAAAAATTAAATTCGATTTTATTCGGGTTACTGGCACATTCCAAACCACGTTTGAAGCGGCAGTTGCCGAATTATTAACCTCTAATTGATTAAGCACACCTATTTGATTGGCACCTGTACTTACCGCTCCTTGAGGTTGTATAAGTGAACCTCCTAAAAAACCAGCAGGATCAACCGTTATATTTTGCACCGTTGTACCATTTAAAGTTAATCTACCTTGAAAAGCACCACTACCAAAATTAGAATCAAATCGAGCTCCAACTCCTACATCTAAATTATGACCTAATTTGAGGTGTTTTCCATTGGTACCATCATGATTATTGAATCGTGCACCACTTCCGGCAATGTTTAAATCATTGTAAACTGTAAATTCATCAACAACTGTACTTATAGCAAATTGTACTAAAGTATTGGTTTCAAGGAGAATTAAATCTTCACAACCTGAATATCTTGAATCAATAATCACACTTTCTGCATTACTATCTAAAACTACAGTATCAGCATGAGTTGGCACTTTTCCACCATCCCAAGTGCTTGATTGAGACCAAAGTCCTGATTGTGCTGAAGTAATTTCTTCTGGAATTCTCGAAACAAGTGAAATATTATCAATAGCTGCTGGAGAAAGTGTTCCTGCGCCAGTACCGTTAGTCCAAACAAAAATCAATCGGAAAGAAGTTCCTGCAAATGATTTAGGTATAAATGCTGTAGTCTTTGTAGTTGCAACTTGAGGGTTTGAGTTGAAAGAAATCAACGTTGCGCCTGGCCAAGAAACTCCATAATTAAAAGGTAAAGTCACTTGAGTATCTGTTCCTGTAACCGTCTGCGATGTTGGCGCAACAAATACTTGCCATCCACCACCAGAAGCTGGAGCCGATTTTACATCAAATGTTAAGGTCATTGCTGTTTCGTTAGCAGGAATAGTGGTTATATCTTTATAAAAATAAACCGTTCTTGTAGTTGGATATCCAGCATACGAGTTGGAAGCTCCATTATCGTTTGATACATAAGCTGCATTACCAGAAATTGCTGATGACGTTGCTGAAAAAATTAAATTTTGACTTCCAGCAGCGGAAGCAGTTGTTGGGTTTGACAACCCTAATACTGTACCATTAATACTAGCAACATATGTATTAGCCCCAATAAAAGCATTTGGAGTTATTAACATACCTACTGATATGTTTGGATTAGCAGCAAGTAAAGCAATAGTGAACGAACCAGCAGTAATAGCTGTTGCGCTTGTTACTTGAGTAGTTCCAACACTAATACCTCCTGATGATTTACCAAAACCTAATGTAACAGTAGCAGCTGAAAGAGTAGCTGGTTGTGATAATGTTAAGGCTGTTCCAGCTATTGCTGATACAAAAGTGTTAGCAGGGATTCCTGAACCATACACAATTTGACCAACAGTAATGCTAGGGTTTGAAGCCGTTAAAGTAACTGATGCTGAGGCGGATGTAACTGAACCAACCGAAGTCGTTCCTGAAGCAGCCGATCCAACAGCCCATTTAACAGAGCTTGTTCCTTGATTTGCAACAGTCCAGCCATTAGCTGCGAATGTTGAACCTAAATTAAATCCTCCATCTGTTGCCGGATTGATAATTGTTGTTTGAGCATTCAAACTTGCAACACTAAAGAGCGCAACAATTAAACAACAAATTTTCGAATAACATTTCATAAAAGCTGGCAAACCTTGTGACAGACTTTTAGAGTTTTTGAAAACATAGTTTTTATTCATAATTAATAAAATTGGTTTAGAGGTTATACATTAAAGTACAATAGTTTTTTAAAAAGTATAAATTTATATAAAAAACAATATCATTTTGTGAAACATCTTTTATATTTACCGAAATTCAAAAGGTAAATATTTTTTTTAAAATACTGTAAAACAGTTATTTATGTTAAAATTGTTCTTTACTTTAATATAGTTGAAACTTTTCTTTTTTAGGGTGCTATATATTCAATTTCCAACATTTCTAGATAAAGAAAGTTATACATTTTTTTTTGAAACATTTAATTTTATGCTATTGAAAAACTAAAGTTTAACAATTTAAATTATAATAAAAAACTGCTTTAAGAAAATAAATTGCATTGAAAATTCATTATTTGTTAGTTAAGAAATCTAGAAATACATTTGCTTATTATTACTAGTAATTAACAAATATTTTTATGTGATTTTAGACTAGAAAATCCTTTATCATTTTTTTAAAAAAAATTGGCTTTCTCCTATTTTTAACTATTCTTCCTTTTTTGCAAAAAAACAAGAAAAGCAAATCCTTTCTTTTTATTGTTGGATCATTATTTTCAAATTCTTTCAATTCGGATGATGTAATTTTTTTATCCAATAGGTAATAAATGAGTGAGAAATCCCCATGCAATTTGGCTACATAATTAAACAAATATGACCGTTTGTAAGATGATAAATTATAGAAACTTTAAGGTCAAAACCAATCTTTTGATACTCTTTTTTGGGACAGGGTTGTTTTTTTTTATTAGTGTCATAAGTTGCTAAAAAGTGTTTATTTTTTTGTCAATCATTTTCAGGATTTGAACCTACTCACAACGGTCGATTTAATGACGAGATAATTTCGTATTGAAGCAATTACCTCGATAAAAAATCATTTAGAAAACCAAAATTATTCCTAAATATCAATTCAAGCGCAACGGAATTGGATAAAATTAGCAAATTAATTCCCAAGCTTTTATTGGTTAAAAACCCAAAAAAAATGATATTTAAACCCCAAATAGTCCCAAGAAGTTATTCGCGAATGTGGTTACTTTGACACTTATATTAATGTCCCGAAGAATTAATTACTCCACAACAATTTTCTCAGTTTTATAAACTTTATCACCCGATTTTATTTTTGCAAAATAAATGCCTTTAGAAACCTTTTGTATATTGACAACTTGATTATTATTGATGATTTGTTCATGCACTTTTTTACCCAAAACATCATAAATTTCTATAAAACTCTCTTTTTCGAGATTTGAAATAGAGAAAGTACCATTGTTTGGATTGGGGAAAGTTGAAACGTTTTCAGTATTCTCATTACCAGATGTAGCCAAACCACAATTGGAAGTTATAGTTACAGCTTGCCCTATTTGACAAGCATATAGAAAATCTTGAATAGGTGGGATTTCATCTGCGTCTGCACAGATATAACTTAGGTTTGGATTATTACCCCAACTTAAATTAGGCTGGGAATAATACAATTGTGTGAGTCCATTTTTTAAATTAATTGAGGTTAGATTGTTATGACTACAACCAAACAAATAAAGCGATGGTGCTAACGAAAAATCTAATGTCGTTAATTGGTTATGATGGCAAACAACAATGTTTAAAACAGGTAGATTGTCAAAATTTAGCTCAGTAATTTGGTTGTTTTGACATTGTAATACAGATAATTGTGGTAAATTGTCTAACAATAACGAGGTAAGTTGATTATTCGGACAATATACATTTTCCAAATTTTGCAATCCATTCAAATATAAATTTTGTAATAAATTATTTGAGCAAGATAAATATTCTAATGCCTCTAAATTTCTAACATTAAGGCTAGTAAGATAATTATTGCTAACATTCATATCTTTTAAAGAATAATTATCGCCAAATATAATATTGGTAAATTGATTATTATAACATATCAAAACTTCAAGCTGAGTTAGTCCTGATACATCTAGTTGTGTCAAACCTGAGTATGTAACGTCAAAGCCTTTAAGGTTTATCAATGTAGATAAGTTTATAGATGTTAAAGAGGGCTGATATGACGCCCCCAAATTAATTAGATTTACAAAAAAATGTAAACCAGTTAAGTTACTAACATCATAGCCAGAATTAATATAAAGTTCATATATAGCAAGAGCTTCATTCTGTTCTATCTCATTATTACTATTAGTATCAATACTAACCCAATCTCCATTACTGTTTTTTGCCACATGATAACCCAAAATAGGAGATGCATCTAATAAGCATGTCTTAAAATTTGCATCAGGTATATTGATAATTTGAGCATTTACAAACAATGGCACCAAAATCATAAAAAATAATAGCTTTTTCATTGCTTCTAATTTTTTAAATGCCCTTGTTGATTATTTAACAACAAGGGCAAAATTAATTTTTATTGTTTTACAATATTTTTAGTAATAGCTTGATTACCATCTTTTAGTTTAAGTACATATGTGCCTTTTGGCAATCTATCTACAACTAATAAATGTTCATTTGTACCTTCAGTTTGTGCTTCATACATTTTTTGTCCTATGTTATTATACACTTCTATGGTAACAACTTTTACTATAGTATCAAACAAAATGCTAAATATTCCATCACTCGATGGATTGGGTGCAATCACTGCTTTCTCAAGATTATTAGAATTAGTAGCAGGCTTATTCATAGGATAGCCATAGGTTATTACAACTTTGCCTGTATTGCACCAAACAGTTGAACCAGTAATACACATATTATATGTCAACTCATGTGTAGTTTGAGGCAAAGGTGGAACCGTATTCGTTATTACAACTCCTGGGCGTAAAACTACATTACCCGCTGTATTAATAGTCCAGTATAGATTAGGTGGCGAGGTTGTATCTGAAAAAGTTACGTTAGTCGCACTTGCTCCATCATTGACGCAAAAACCACCTATATTATTTTGTCTAGAACAAGACGTCAAAATATTAGTAGAGCCATTATATACAGGATTCGCTGCTGTAAGTGATATGTTATAATTAGCCGTTGTAATTCTATTATTAATACCAAAATCGGCTCTATAGGTTTCAGAAAAGATAGCAGGATTAGCTATCGATCGAAAACGATAATAAATACTAGCACTAAACGGATTAGTTCCATTAGGAATGTTTATAGTTCCATTAGGGTTAAATGTACAACCAAAAGGCATCGGTGTAATTGGCTCAATAGTAACATTAGCGTTTGTAAAAGGCACTCCATTTATAGTGGCTGCAACACAAGAACTATTAAACGAACCATTAGTTGTAGTGTTGAATACTGAAAAAGGACTATTATTAGGTGGGCCACTAGCTCTGTAACACATTTCTCCCATTGAAATTTTTGGGCAGTTTACTATGGTTGGAGAAGGATAAATAATAAAATTGCATGGGTTACTAGTGACCCAACCTGAATTACCGCTAGTATTTGTTATTGTAATTGATGTAAATGGTGTAGCTGAACTTACAGTCAATCCAACATCGCCGGTAGTATCTAAAGGTAAATTACAAGTTAAAACATTTCCAATAGCACTAACACCACATAGCGAAGATAATTGTATTGGACTAATTCCGTTTATTGTTATTATACCACTATCAGTGTATGTGCTTACTGATTGACTATCAATTGCACTATAACCAACACGAACACTTAATACAGGCTGACTAAATGTATATATTACAAATCCATTTGGGTCAAATGCACCAGTCCAATCCCCATATCCCAAATATGCTCCATCAGGTATACAATTAATATTGGAATTTGGTGTGTAATAACCCGTATCATAAGACCCACTTGTTGTAATTGTAACACCATCAACAACACAAGAAAGTGGAGAAGCATTAGATGTTGGAGGCGGTATAAAAACACCTTTCACTGGGCCCGGAACCATTCGATTTGGTGCTCTTTGATTAGTAGTTAGTAGTTGGGAAAATGAATTAACAGTAATAAGCATAAACAATAAAATTGATAAATTTAATTTTTTCATATTGCGTTGGATATTTTGTTAGATAAACTAACTGTTAAAAATTGGTTAACGGAATTCCAACAACAAACATTATAAAAAAAAAAGAACTTAAACAAGAAAAAAACGTAATTATTTTCTTAAAAGTGTAAAAAATCAATAAAACTACAACGTTTGCGTTTTAGATATTTAATAACATTTAAGGTTTTTCAATGTGACATTGCCATACAAACAATGCTAACTTTTGCACCAGGAATTTTTAGAAGTTCTCTAGCACAAGCTTCTAGTGTTGCGCCTGTTGTTAAAACATCGTCAACTAAAAGAAAATGTTTGTTATGGTTTTTTTCAGTAAATGTAACTCCAAAAGTTGCTGACGAAACCGAAGTTCTTCCCAAAAGGTTTTTATAAACTTGTGTGGTTGAATAGATATTTCGGCTTAATATTTCATCATTACAATCTATTCCAAAATTTTCTGAAATTGTCTTAGCAAAAGTAGTCACTTGGTTGTAACCGCGATTTTTGAGTCGTTTTTTATGTAACGGAACAGGTATTACCTCATCAACTGTTTGTATGATTTTATTGTTTTTCAAATCTTCTACAAACCAACTTCCGAGTGCGGTTCCTATTTCTTGATGACCTCTATATTTTAGGTTGTGAATGAGTTCTTGAACAATTCCTTTTTTGTTGAAATAAAGGAAAGTAGCGACAAATTCGACTGGAATTTTCCCGTAAAATTTCATTTTTGCCTCGTTTTCTTCGTTCAAATGATGATTGGTTAATGGGATATCGTGACGACAAACCGTACAAATTGTAATTTCATTATGTAACAAAAATGAATTACAACCCATACAAACCTTGGGAAAAAAGAGATTTACAAGACTCTCAAACATGAAAAAATAGTTTTGAAAGTATAAATGTATAAAATTGATTGATTCAATTTACAATAAAGTTATTTTTTAAGTTCACTTTTTATATTTTTGCACCATTATGGCAAAACAAGAAGATTTATTTAAGAATGTAGTTTCGCACGCAAAAGAGTACGGATATATTTTTCCGTCAAGCGAAATTTACGACGGATTAAGTGCGGTTTATGATTACGCACAAAACGGTGTTGAACTTAAGAAAAACATCCGTGAATATTGGTGGAAAGCAATGGTGCAAATGCACGAAAACATTGTGGGAATTGACGCAGCTATCTTAATGCATCCAACTACTTGGAAAGCATCAGGACACGTTGACGCGTTTAATGATCCATTGATAGACAACAAAGATTCTAAAAAAAGATATAGAGCCGATGTTTTAATTGAGGATTATGCCGAAAAATTAAACCTGAAAGCCAAAAAAGAAATCGAAAAAGCCCGTGAGCGTTTTGGTGCTTCTTTTGACGAAGAACAATACAAAACAACCAATCCGCGTGTGATGGAATACCTTTCTAAAGAAAGAGAAATCTTAGAACGAATGGGTAAATCACTAGGGAATGGCGATTTAGAAGATGTAAAAACATTAATCGAAGAGTTAGAAATTGCTTGTCCAGAAAGTGGTTCACGCAATTGGACAGATGTAAAGCAATTCAACCTAATGTTTGGAACAAAATTGGGTGCTTCTGCAGAAAGCGCAATGGATTTATACTTGCGTCCAGAAACGGCACAAGGAATTTTTGTGAATTTCTTGAATGTTCAAAAATCGGGAAGAATGAAAATTCCTTTTGGTATTGCACAAACAGGTAAAGCTTTTAGAAATGAGATTGTGGCAAGACAATTTATTTTCCGTATGCGTGAATTTGAACAAATGGAAATGCAATTTTTTGTAAAACCAGGCGAAGAAATGAAATGGTATGAGTATTGGAAAACTACTCGTTTAAACTGGCATTTGTCATTAGGTTTAGGAAAAGAAAATTACCGTTTTCACGATCACGAAAAATTAGCACACTATGCCAATGCAGCTGCTGATATCGAATTCAATTTTCCATTTGGTTTCAAAGAATTAGAAGGCATTCACTCAAGAACTGATTTCGACTTGAAAGCACACGAAGAATTTTCGGGTAAAAAACTGCAGTATTTTGATACCGAAACCAATGCCAACTACACGCCTTATGTAGTAGAAACTTCTGTTGGTTTGGATAGAATGTTTTTAGCTGTTTTCTCTAATTCATTAAAAGAAGAAACGCTTGAAGATGGTTCAACAAGAACAGTTTTACAATTACCATCGGTTTTAGCGCCAACAAAAGCGGCCATTTTACCATTGGTTAAAAAAGATGGTTTGCCAGAAGTGGCTCGTACAATAATAGAAGATTTAAAATGGAATTTCAATGTAGCTTATGATGAAAAAGACGCTGTCGGAAGACGTTACCGCCGTCAAGATGCATTAGGAACACCGTTTTGTATAACCGTTGATCATCAAACACTAGAAGATCAAACCGTTACCATACGTCACAGAGATTCCATGAAACAAGATAGAGTTGCCATTTCGGAACTGAAAGACATTATAGAAAATGAAGTTTCGTTTAAGAATTGGTTGATGAAGATGTAAAAAAGAAGAGGCTCGAAAAAAGCCTCTTTTTTATTTAAAAATAGGATCAAAACTTCTAAACTTTTAAACTCATAAACTTTTAAACCCATAAACTTTTAAACTTCTAAACTATAACTTATCTTTGCGCCTTTAATTTGAAATACTTACAATGAACAAACTATTAATAGTAGGAACAGTTGCTTTTGATGCTATCGAAACGCCATTTGGAAAAACAGACAAAATTTTGGGTGGTGCTGCTACCTTTATCGGACTTTCAGCTTCTCATTTTAATGTAAAATCTGGAATTGTTTCAGTAGTTGGAGAAGATTTTCCTCAAGAATATTTAGATTTACTAACCGAAAGAAATATTGACATCTCTGGAATCGAAATTGTAAAAGGTGGAAAAACATTTTTTTGGAGTGGAAAGTATCACAATGATATGAACTCAAGAGATACTTTGGCAACAGAATTAAACGTTCTTGCCGATTTTAATCCAGTTGTTCCGCAAGATTTTAAAAACGCCGAAGTAGTAATGTTAGGAAACTTGCATCCATTAGTTCAGTCAGGTGTTTTAAATCAAATGACGACAACGCCAAAATTAGTAGTTCTTGACACAATGAATTTTTGGATGGATTGTGCATTAACAGAATTGTTAGACGTAATAAAACGCGTTGATGTAATTACCATCAATGATGAAGAAGCGCGCCAACTTTCGGGAGAATATTCTCTGGTGAAAGCTGCTGCTAAAATTCATACGATGGGACCAAAATATGTTGTAATAAAAAAAGGAGAACACGGTGCGTTAATTTTTCATAATGAACATATTTTCTTTGCGCCAGCATTACCATTAGCAGATGTTTTTGATCCAACAGGTGCCGGCGATACTTTTGCAGGAGGTTTTTCAGGATTTATTGCTCAACAAGGCGATGTTTCTTTTAACACAATGAAAAATGCCATTATTCACGGTTCAAATCTAGCTTCATTTTGTGTAGAAAAATTTGGAACTGAAAGAATGGAATCGCTCAAAAAAGAAGAAGTGCAAGAAAGATTAAAACAATTCAAAGCATTAACACATTTTGATATAGAATTATAATAACTTTATGCCTCGAATTTTCGGGGCATTTTTTATTTGAAAAATAAAATTAAACACATAGAAACATAAGTTTTGTATTCTATAATAAAAATAGCATAGAAAGTTTCTTTTTCAAATAGCTATGTATTTTATTATGTAAAGCGAAGCTTATTAAAAAGAGATAAATAAAAGTCTATGTTTCTATGTGTTAAAAAAACGAAACAACACAACTAAACTACAACACAATGAGTGACGCAATCAAACACGAATGTGGAATTGCACTTTTACGATTAAAGAAGCCGTTAGAATTTTACAAAGAAAAATACGGTTCAGCTTTCTACGGAATTCAAAAAATGTATCTCTTGATGGAGAAACAACACAATCGCGGTCAAGATGGTGCTGGCTTTGCTTCAATCAAACTTGATGTAGAGCCAGGTGAAAGATACATAAGTCGAATTAGGTCTAACGATGCACAACCAATTCAAGACATTTTTGCACAAATAAATAGCAGAATAAACGAAGAATTATCCTTGCATCCTGAATACCAAGAAGATGTTAAACTTCAAAAAGAGAATATACCCTATTTAGGGGAATTATTTTTAGGACATGTTCGATACGGAACATTTGGTAAAAATAGCATTGAAAGCGTTCATCCTTTTTTGCGTCAAAACAATTGGATGCATCGTAACTTAATTATTGCTGGAAACTTCAACATGACCAATGTAAAAGAACTTTTTGAAAGTTTGGTAGAATTAGGTCAGCACCCAAAAGAATTAGCAGATACGGTAACGGTTATGGAAAAAATTGGTCATTTTCTTGATGATGAAGTGACCGATTTGTACCAAGAATGTAAAAATAATGGTTTATCCAAGCGAGAAGCTTCTCCAGTTATAGCTGCTAAATTAGACATTGCCAAAATATTAAAAAGAGCTTCCCGTGGCTGGGATGGTGGTTATGCAATGGCTGGATTATTAGGTCATGGAGACGCATTTGTGTTTCGTGATCCTGCTGGAATTCGTCCTGCTTATTTTTATGAAGATGATGAAATTGTAGTCGTTGCATCAGAAAGACCCGTTATTCAAACAGTTTTTAATGTTCCATTTGAAAAAGTACAAGAACTTCCGGCAGGTAATGCCTTGATTATCAAAAAAAATGGAATTGCCACTTTAGAGGAAATCATTACGCCAACTATAAAAAAAGCTTGTTCGTTTGAACGAATTTATTTTTCACGAGGAAGCGATGCCGAAATTTATCAAGAAAGAAAGAAATTAGGTAAATTAATTCTTCCAGCTGTTTTAAAAGCTATTGATAATGATACTGACAATTCTGTTTTCTCTTTTATTCCAAATACGGCTGAAACTTCTTTTTATGGAATGGTAGAAGCGGCCAATGATTTTTTGAATCAAAGAAAAAACCAATTCATTCTTACTAATCGCAAAACATTAACCAAAGAAAAATTGGAAGAAATTCTTTCGGTTAAAATTAGAACTGAAAAAATTGCGATTAAAGACGTTAAACTTAGAACTTTTATTACTGAAGATAGTAGTCGAGATGATTTAGTAGCGCATGTATATGATGTAACCTATGGCGTTATCAAACCAACAGATAATTTGGTAATTATTGACGATAGTATTGTACGAGGCACCACACTAAAGAAAAGTATTTTAAAAATGATGGACAGACTAAATCCTAAAAGAATAGTCGTTGTCTCTTCTGCGCCACAAATTCGTTTTCCTGATTGTTATGGAATTGATATGGCACGTTTGGAAGGATTAATTGCTTTTCAGGCAGCTCTTAAATTATTAAAAGAACGAAATCTATATCATATTGTTGAAACCGTTTATGAAAAATGTAAAGCGCAAGAAAATTTGAAAGATAGTGAAGTCATAAATTATGTAACCGAAATTTATGCGCCTTTCACCGATCAAGAGATTTCAGATAAAATTGCTGAATTATTAAATCCTAATGATATAAAAGCAGAAGTAAAAATAATTTTTCAGACAGTTGCGAATTTACACCAAGCTTGTCCGAAAAACTTAGGCGATTGGTATTTTACTGGCGATTATCCAACTCCGGGAGGAAACAGAGTTGTGAACAGAGCTTTTATGAATTTTTACGAAGGAATTAGTGCAAGAGCTTATTAATGTGTAATTCAACGACTTTTATGGCTTTTAGTCTTATTTGTTTGTTGTAAAAAATCAATAAGTATACATTTGCCTTACCATAGTATTAGTAGGTTAACTTTATGGTAGATTTGGGGCCAAAAAAGGTGAAAGTAATTTCACCTTTTTTATTTTTATAAAGGGGGCTATATTTTTTTTACCAATCCTATTTTAAGCTTTTCGTCAAAACTACTAAGCTTTTGATTTTCAAATTCAATTGTAAAAATAATTGCTTCGCGTTCAGGATTTTTAGGATAGGTTTTAATTAGCAATTCCATAAAAAAAGTTCTAGTATAAATCGCTTCTTTAAAAAAAGATTGAATAGTCGAGTTGAATTCTTTTAATTTTGGATTTTCTCTATTAATTGGAACTCCGTAGGTATTTAGATAACTCCTTTTAGGCTTTGTCTTTCTCAAAACCTCAAGCGTTTTATTATCTATTCTTAAAAAAATGGTGCTATAAATAAAATCTGCTATTTTTACAGGATTGTTTTTTAATTCTACCCAACTCATTTCTAAATAAGTAAAAACATCTTCATAGAAAGCATCCGAAAAAGTTTTTATCCATTCAAATGCTGTATCTGATTTATGTTTGAGAAAAAAATCTTTGAGTTTTTCTTTAGCATTTTCTTTATAAAATGAAAACCCTGTTGCCTCATCTATTAGGTTTTTGATAAATCTGTTTTCTAAAAAAGTAATAATTTTATCGGCAACTTTACCTGTTTTTAATTGATTTAGGGATAAATACCCTGATTTTTTGGCTTTTGCAATTGTGGTTATAATTTCAATAAAAAAAAGGGCATTGTAACCTAAATAACTTTTCTGTTTTCCTTCTTCATTTGTATGTATAAAAGCAATTGGATAAGTTAACGCTTCAACAAATTCATCTGAAAGAACAACATAACTTTTTATTGAAACAAAAAAATCAAGCAGCCATTGTTCTGATTTTCCTTCTTTGCCTAGTGCTTTTTCGAGTTTGTTTTTTTCAACAACACGAATATAATCATCTAAAACATATACATCTAACTCGATTGTTCTAAGTTTTAGTTTTTTTGTTGGCATACCAAATCTAACAACTCTCATAATTTGTTATTGTTTCTTTAAAAGCAAAAGCCACTCCGACATTTTTAGTTTTTCTTTTTCTACCGAAGTTAGATTAATAGTTTCTGTTTCTTCAGTATTTATAATTAAAGGTTTAGCTGTTTTTGGCGCTACCATTTTTTCTTTTTTACTAGTTACTTTTTTAGTTTTCTTTTTCGATTTTACAATTCCATTATCTGCTTCGAGATATGCTTTAATACGTTGCATCATGTACCAAGCTGTTTTTTGAGTAATTCCGATTTCTTTTGCTAAAAAAACCGAAGTCATCTTTGTTTTTCTATTAGAAAGCATCCAAATAGCAATAAACCATTTCTGAAGCGGTATTCTTGAATTATGAAAAATAGTATTGGTTTTTACATTAAAATATTTACCAGTGTTTCTACAACGGTATTTGTGGTTTTTGCAGAAATAGACTTTTGAATTTTCATCAAATGGACTTATTATATCTTCTTTCCAACGAAGTTGTTCTAAGTGTTTTATACAACTTTGTTCGTTTGGATAAGCAGCGGTTATATCATTTCGCGATAAAAAGTCTATTGATAACATTTATACTAAATTTAGTTTGCCAAAAATAGTACAATTTGTGTATTATAATATGTAATCTTCTTTTTTTTACAAACCATTTTTCAACACAGTAGCAGTTTATCGGTTTTTTTTGCACTTAACGTTTTTTTGTTAACAATAGCGCCAAACCTATTAACAAGAGTTAAAATAGTAACCAAAAAAACCAGTAAATTTGTAATCTAATAGAAAGTCAAGGCCCCAACCTTACACAAAATTTTAATACAAAATAGGTTTTTTTGTATTCTACTAATGCTCTACTGTGTTTATAGTAATAGCATTTCATGAAATTAACTTATATCATTATTGATGATGACCCGCAAAGTATTTTGAAAACGCAAGCAGTTGCTTCACGTTTTCAAAATCTTCATTGTGTTGGTTCTGCTTCTAACTATAATGATGGTATTAATTTAGTTTTAGAACACGTTCCAAAAATTGTTTTCCTCGAAATTGATCCATCTGATAAGGAAAGCGACTTATCATTACATTTGATAAATGAGTTACATCGTTACCTAAAATCGATTCCTAAAATAATTATAACAACTAAGTATAAAGAACTTGCTCACGAAGCTCTTAAATTCGAAGTGTTTGATTATTTTACAAAACCACTTGGTATAAACGAGTTTAGAAAAACACTTCTAAAACTAGAAAAAAATTGCCAGTTTGAAGAAAAAGAAGCAAAACAAAAATTTGGACTCATAGAAGAGGCTATTTCTGATGATACTTTTGCAGCAAGTAATTTTATTGTTGAAACAAAATCAGATTTGGTTTCTGAAAACTTTTTTGAATTTGAAAAAATAATAGAAAATAATTCTGGCAATAACCAAGATGAAACAACTCTACAAGTTGAAACTATTGAAGAAAATCTAGAAATTGCAACCGACAAAACGCCAAAAAAAGGCAAACCACTTATAATTTGCGTAAAATCGTATGGTGATTACCGCTTTATAGAAGCCAAAGACATTTGTTATTTACAAGCCGATAACAACTCAACCGATATTCACTTGTATAATGGCGAAATGATTACGGCTTTTAAAACTTTAAAACATTTTGAAAATGTGTTAAAATCTCCTTTTGTGCGCATTCACAACAGTTATATTGTAAACATTGAATATGTTTCGCGCATTCATACAGGAAATGCAGTTTGTTATATCAAACACACCACTACAAAACTTCCTTTCTCTAAGTCATACAAAGACAATGTTGATTCTATTATTAGTAGTATCACTAATGGAAATTATTTAGAGATTTAATCTTGTTTTTCTTTAGAATTCTTAATTAACCGCATCGTTTGTCAATCCGTTAGTTGGCTCATTATTGTGTGAGATTCCTACGGAATGACAAAAAGGAACGGAATGACAAACGGACCGGTAAAGCCATTTTTAAGCGTTTAGTTGTCACTCCGTAGGAGTCTCATTATTGCGTGGGATTTCTACGGAATGACAAATGGAGTGGTAAAGCCATTTTTAAGCGTCTAGTTTGTCACTCCGTAGGAGTCTCTTTGTTATGTGAGATTACTACGGAATGACATTCCTAGGAATTACAATATTGAGCAAAATATTTTCATTAATACTATGTTTTAAAGCAACTTAAAATCAAATTTATACTTTGTTTACACTACAAAAGCTTCAAAAACTAGTAATGCAATAAAATTCTCGTTTTATATAATCATTCACTATCAAACAAAGGTATTCTACCAAGCGTGAGGCTTACATGAGGCAGGAAATACAAGACTTAAGTAGTTTTGCCATGCTTAAAAAAAGCACTATTAATCATCTTATAAATAATAAAAAAAAAACTAAAACTAAAACTATGAAAAAAGCAATTTTAACATTCGGTGCATTCTTTACAATGGTTGTATTAACTTCTTTTAACGAACCTAAAACAGAGAAAGTAACTATTTCTAAAACTACTACTGAGATTGGTGGAGGTGGACAAGTTGTAGATAAACCAAATAAAAAATAATTTTAGTAAATTTTATTTTTATTAGCTTTAAAACATAAATTATATAAAAATACAGTAGAGTTTCTAATTAAGTTAGAAATTTTACTGTATTTTCGCTTATATAATTAATTTAATTTGTGAAAAAATTATATTTTGCCATATTCTACATGCTATTTCTATCAAATTGTGATAGAAAACACAATAACTTCGAGCCATCTGAAATAAAATCTGATAGTTTAAACAATTATATGGCTAAAGCCAATGATGATTTATTAGATAGCCTAATTAGATTTAATTTCTGTATTAAAAGCTATAAAATTTTACGTAAAAAAGAAAGTAGTATTGAAAAGAACGCTAAATTGTTGAAAATTTCAAACTCTTTACATCATATAAATAATGTTAATAATTTTAAAGAGGTAAATAGATTTTTAATTAATGAATGTATTAAAACTAAAGACTCCTCAAACCTAGCTAAATCATATAATACATTAGCATATAATTTTATATATAGCGAAGAAAATGACAGTGCCTTTTATTATTTAAATAAATCTGAAAAAATATTATTACATACTAAAGACAGTCTTACTCTTGGGAAAAATTATTTAGGAAAAGCATATATCCATTATACTGTAAGCGATTATAATAATTGTATACAATCATCAAGTTTAACATTAAATTACTTAAAAAACTTAAATGAGGATAAGAGCAAATATAATGCATTTAATTATATTGGAGTTTGTTCGAATGAATTAAAAGACTTTGAAACTTCATTAATATACCACAACAAGGCACTTGATATTGTAGAAAAGGGAGATATTGACAATTCAGGACTTTTAACCATCAAAACACAAAACAATATTGGATGTGTTTATCAAAACATGAAAAAATATGATGAGGCGATTACATATTTTAAAAAAGCACTTAAAAGCAAACAATTACAAAATGAGAATAATGATTTTTATGCAATTTTAATAGATAATTATGCCTATTCAAAGCTAAAATTAGATGATTTTAATGAATTACCAGGATTGTTTTATGTTTCACTTAAAATTAGAGAAAAAAACCAATTAAACCAAGGTATTATTTTAAGTAAAATACATCTTTCTGAATATTATAACGAGGTTAAAGACACTTTCCAGTCAAAAAAATTCGCCTATGAAGCTCTAAAACTTGCTAGATCAACAAAGGTTTCTGGTGATATACTTGCTTCATTAAAACATATATCAACAGTTGATAAAAAAAATTTAACGCAATTTTATAAAGAATATATTAAACTTAGTGACAGTGTGCAAAACGAAGAAAGAAAAGTAAAAGACCGCTTTGCAAGAATAGCCTATGAAACCGATGAAATTATCCAAAAAAATACGGAGTTAGAGGTTATAAATAGAAGTTTAGTTTTTTTCTTAATTGGTATTGGCGGAATTTTTTCTCTTTTATACGTAGTAATAACTCAAAAAATGAAAAACCGCGAATTGGCTTTTAAACAAGAACAGCAAGCAACCAATCAAGAAATATATAATATGATGATTTTGCATCAAGAAAAAGTTGATGCAACCAGCAATTATGAAAAAAACAGAATGGCCCAAGAACTTCATGATGGCGTATTAAGTAAGATGTTTGGTACAAGAATGAATCTTGACAGCCTTAATGAGGCAAATGATGAGGAAACTATTGCTGTGAGACACAAATATATACAGGAATTAAAATCGATTGAGCAAGAAATTCGTGAAATTTCTCATGATTTAAGTAGCGTAAAAGGGAAAATAATTAATAACTTTGTGCTTATCGTAATCGAATTGTTAGAAGAACAAAAAAAATCTTTTACATCAGATTTAGTTTATTCAATTGAGAAAACAATGAGTTGGGAAAAACTAGATAACACTGCAAAGATTAATTTTTACAGAATTCTGCAAGAATCATTGCAAAATAGTAATAAATATGCCAATGCAAAAACGATTACGGTCTCATTTTTTCAAACAGAAGAAAATATTACTATGAAAGTTGAAGATGATGGAATTGGCTTTGATGTAGCAAAAAAGAAAAAAGGAATAGGTCTCAAAAATATGATTTCAAGAACAGAAGAATCAAATGGAATTTATGAACTTATTTCAAAACAAGGAAAAGGAACTATAACAACAGTTTCCATTCCCTATAATAAAGAATCTCCAACGCAAACTTTATAAGAATGTCCAATAGTATAAACCTACTCATAGTTGATGATCACCCTTTCATCATTCAAGGTTATAAACATGCAATAAATTCCTTTACTTCAAAAGAAAACTACCAATTTGTAATATCACAAGCAGATAGTTGTAAAACTGGTTACGAAATACTACTAAATGCAGAAAAACCGTTTGATGTTGTTTTGCTAGACCTAAACATGCCAGCCTATCCTGAAAAAAACATTCTTAGTGGCGAAGATTTGGCTTTTTTAGCAAGAGAAAAAAATCCAGAATGCCGACTGATGATGCTTACTATGAGCAACGATATGGAAAAAGTCCTGTCGCTTATTGATACTATAAATCCGAATGGTTTGGTCATAAAGATTGACCTAGATCATAAAGAAATGATGAGGGGTTTTGAAAAAGTTATGCGCAGTTTGTATTATTACAGTAATTCTGTAATTAATTTGCTAAAAACGAAACCTTGGGAAAATTATGATTTTGACAATTACGATAAAGAATTATTGACACAAATGGAAAATGGAATAAAACCACGCTATTTATCTAAATATGTGCCGCTTACGGTAGAAAATGTTGAAAAAAGACTGCTTAATATGTATCTTTTTTTCAAAATAGACACTTTTAAATACACCGATTTAGTAGAAAAAGTTAAGAAAAAAGGGTTGATTTAATTTTTTAAAATCGCAAAATTCAAATTCCAAATTCCAACTAAAAAATTTAAATCAAGTATAATTTTTACTAAATGAGATTCCTCCAGAATGACAAAAACGGAACACTATTCTTCCAGAGCATCCCAACCTCTAGCTTTCAAAGGAATTTTAGTATTGGCTCTTGTAATCAAATGAATACCTTCGGTTTCTTCTGTCAAATGTCCAATTACGGTAAAGTTTGGATTTCCTTTTATCTTGTCAAAATCTTCTAAAGCGATTGTAAACAACAATTCGTAATCTTCGCCCCCATTTATGGCAACCGTTGTACTGTCTATAGAAAATTCTTCACAAACATTGATAAACTGAGGATCAACCGGAATTTTTTCTTCATAAAGATTACAACCCACTTTTGATTGTTTACAAATATGAATAATCTCCGATGACAACCCATCAGAAATATCAATCATAGCCGTTGGTTTTATTTGTAAAGCAAAAAGTAACGTTCTTATATCGGTTCGAGCTTCTGGCTTTAATTGTCTTTCAATTAAATACGAATAAGCATCTAAATCGGGTTGGTTATTCGGATTTACCTGAAAAACTTGTTTCTCACGTTCTAAAACCTGTAAACCCATATAAGCAGAGCCCAAATCGCCAGAAACCACCAATAAATCGGTTAATTTGGCTCCATTTCTATAAACAATTTCTTCTTCGTTTGCTTCTCCAATAGCTGTAATTGAAATAATTAACCCTTTTTGAGAAGAAGTGGTATCGCCCCCAATTACGTCAACATTATAGAATTTTGCTGCCAGTGCAATTCCGTCAAACAGTTCTTCCATTGCTTCAAGCGGAAAACGATTAGAAACGGCCACAGAAACCGTTATTTGTGTTGGCTTGGCATTCATTGCGCAAATATCAGAAAGATTGACTACAACGGCTTTATAGCCCAAATGACGCAATGGCATGTAGGACAAATCAAAATGAACACCTTCAATCAATAAATCGGTTGAAATAACAGCTTTTTTATCACCAAAATTTAAAACAGCGGCGTCATCACCAATAGATTTTACTGTTGTAGGTTGTTTGACTTCAAAATTTTTAGTCAAATGTTCAATTAATCCAAATTCGCCTAATTGAGAAATCGATGTTCGTTGCGGATTTTTATCTTCTATCATGGTAGTGCTCAATTTTGATGCAAAGGTAATTAGAATTTTTTTGGGATGTACATCTTAATTTGTCATTCCGTAGGAATCTCATTTTACTTATTCGATTAATATTTATCTTTGCTCTACTATGAATACAATTCACTACAAAAATATAAACGTTTCTTATTCTGATACTGGAAAAGGAACAACAGTTGTTTTACTTCACGGTTTTCTCGAAAATAAGTTGATGTGGAACGAACTTGTACCTGAATTATCACTCAAAAATCGTGTGGTGTCTATTGATTTATTGGGTCACGGACAAACCGATTGCTTAAGTTATATTCACACTATGGAAGATCAAGCCGACATGGTACAAGCGGTTTTACATGAATTAAAAATTAGAAAAGCGGTTTTTGTTGGGCATTCAATGGGCGGTTATGTGGCTTTGGCTTTCGCCGAATTGTATCCAGAAAAGATAAAAGGATTGGTATTGATGAATTCTACTTCGTATGCAGATTCAAAAGAAAGAAAAGTTAATAGAGACAGGGCAATAAAAGCTGTAAAACAAGATTATACAACTTTTGTGCGACTATCAATAGCAAATTTATTTAGCGAAGAAAACCGTGAAAAAATTACTTTGCAAATAGAAAAAGTAAAGCTAGAGGCTCTAAAAACGACACTTCAGGGAATTATTGCCGCACTTGAAGGCATGAAAATAAGAAAAGACAGAGAAGTTTTGTTGCACCTAACTGATTATCCTAAATTAATAATTCTGGGCAAAAAAGACGGCGTTTTAAATTATGAAGAAAACCGTAATCAAATAGAAAATACTTCGGTTGAATTAGTAACTTTTCCCGATGGACACATGAGCCATATTGAAAATAAAGAAGAACTTAAATTGGTTTTGAAGGATTTTTTGAAGAAAATTTAGGGTTTAACCACGAAGATCACAAAGAAGGCACTAAGTTCACGAAGTTTTGCTATATTTTCTCTTCAAAAGGTTTATTTTCATCTAAAATCTCAATTAGTAGTAAAGTGATTTCATCTAAATAATTGGTCAATATTGATTCGTCGATTGTGGTGTTTTCGTTTTTGTCTTCTTTAAAAATAAACGGCAAAAATCCTGATTTTAAGTTTTTGAATGATAAAATTCCCGCTTCAATAGGTTTTTCATTTGCGTGTTTTTCATACATAAATGCATATGCTAAAACTTGAATGATTTTGTCATTTTTGATTTCTTCGGTTAAACCATTCCAAGATTTTAGGGTAACGTTTGCTTTTTCTACTTTTCCCGTTTTATAATCAATAATTCTTAGTATTCCGTTGCGTTCTTCTATTCGGTCCACATTTCCTTTTATTAGAACAGGAAACGGCAATTTAGGATGATTCAATTCGCGCTGAAACGTTTGTTCGAGAGCAATTATCTTTATTGCATCACCATTTTTAATGCTTTCTAATTCTAGTTTGAGAAAATTAAACACATTTCGTTTCGCCACTTCAAAAGCGAGCAAATTTCTACCTTTTTTGATTTCGCCTTCTTTGTAAACTAATTTGAATTGTTTCAAAACTTCATCATCTAACTTCTCAAAGCAATTTTGAATGTCTTTTTCGCTCAAAAACTTTCCGATGAATGGTTCGTATAAAAACTTTAAGGTTTCGTGGATAATCGTTCCTAGAGTATTTAGCGCAATGTTTTCTTCAACTTCTTCGACTTCTCGAATATGTAGAATTTTTTGAAAGTAAAAATCAATCGGATTTCGAATATAACTTGTCAATGCCGATGGTGAAAATCCTAAAGTAGCAATTTCTTTCAATCGAGTCATCACACTTTCCGACTTAGGAATAACCAATGGTTGATACGCAACTTCTGGTAAAACGGCGTTGTAAATTTCATCAGTAATAGTGTGATTTACTTGTTTTTCGACTTCTAATTGAGTAATAAAACGGCTTTTTTCACCGCCATCTAAGCCTTCACTTTCTGTATTGTAAAGTAAGTAAATGTTTTTGGCACGTTGTATCAAATGGTAAAAGTGAAACGTATAAATAGCATCTTTTTCTTTATAAGTTGGTAAACCTAATTCTCGTTTTACATCATAAGGAATAAAAGAATTCATTGATTTCCCTGCTGGAAATTTACCTTCATTCATAGAGGTTATGATGACGGTTTCAAAATCTAAAACACGACTTTCTAATACACCCATAATTTGTAATCCATTCAAAGGTTCGCCTTCAAAAGAAACTTCGGCCAAGTCGATAACTTGTTTGTAAATGGCATATAAAGTTTCGATTTTGTCGATATTTTGATGATTTGAGTAATAAGTGTTAAGCTTATTTATGGTTTTAAAAATTGAAAAAACAAAAGCTTTACTAATTTTTTCATCTTCATTATCATTACTCAAATTATTTTTAATAGTAACTAGCAAAGTTGAAATGGATTCAAGAACTGCTAGTGAACCATTTTCCCATTTGGTAAAAAGTAAGTTGAATAAACTATTCGGGTTTTCAATTAGTTCAAAAAGCTTTTTGTACGTTATAAAAGTGTAATTGTTTTGATTAATAATACTTACTAATTTGTTTGCAAAAACATAAGGTTCAACAAGTGGATGTGTCAAAATATCGAGTACATCTTTGTAATAAAATACATAATTTGCTCCGTTTCGAGACAAAGCATTGGTATGTAATTTGAATAATTTGGCAATCAAAACCTGCGCTGGATTGTTCTTGCTAGAATAACCCATCGTTATATTCAAAGCTTCAACCGAAGATGGCAAAGTGTATAAAAGTGGTACTACTAAATTTTCTTCTCCCAAAACAATTGCCACTTTATCTAATTGATTTTGTGGGTTTTGATTGATGAAGTTCTCAATAAGTTTGCCTGTAATTTTGGCTTGACCAATAGTTTTGGGCGTTCCAATAATAGTGATGTTTTTTTCTTTAGAAAAATCAGTTGCAATCCATTCAAAAGGGTTTGATTTATAGTATTTCCAATTTTCTTTATAACGGCGAATAAATAAACCCGCATCATGATAAGAATCTTTCAAGAAGGTTTCATCGATGTCCCAGTATATTTTGGCTTGACCATTTTCTAATAAATGTTGAATAATCTTCTCTTCTGAGGTATTTAGTGCATTAAAACCAGCAAAAATTATTTTTTTGTTCGGTATTGAATTTGAAAAATGAACTAAATTATTTGTTGCTTCACGATATATTAAACCTTGATAGCCTACTTTTTTTTGAAGTAGATGGCTATAAAGTGATTGGTAATAATTAGGTAGAAGTTTCCAAAAATCAATATATTTTTCGAGTAATGGAGTTTTGTTTTCAACTTCAATCCCCCATTTTTTGATGTCTTCGATATCTTTAAGATAGGATAAGACATGTATTGGATCGAGTAAATAGCGATCTATTTCGTTAAAATCTTGTAATAAAGTTTTAGCCCAATTAGCAAATAGTTCAAATTCTTGTTGATTAGGTTTTTCTGTTATTGAAAGATAAACTTCGTAAAATTCAAACAACAATTCAATAGCATCAATAGAACGAATACCGGCAATTTCTTGAATAAAATCTTCAATACTGATAATATTTGGAGATAAAATGGTGTTGTGGGCTTTTTTCTTTAAAGCTTCAATCAAGAACACTTTAGCCCTTTTGTTAGGTAAAATAATGTAAGTATTCAATAAATCATTCGAATAACCATCGATTATTACTTTTGCAATTGCATCTAAAAAAGAGATATTTATCATTTTATAAAAATAAAAAAACGCCCCGATAAATCGAGGCGTTTTCAGAAATATTTTAAAAGAAATTATTTTACTAATTTCACTTCAACTCTTCTGTTATTAGCTTTACCAGCTTTAGTTTTGTTAGAATCGATTGGTTTAGTTTCACCGTAACCAGCAGAAGTTAATCTAGAAGCAGCAATTCCGTTTTCAACTAAGTAGTTTTTAACAGCCGCAGCTCTATTGTCTGATAATGCTTGGTTAGCAGCATCTTTACCATCGCTATCTGTGTGACCTTCGATAGAGAAGTTAGAGTTTGGATACTCTTTTAAGATAGAAGTAATTGCTTGTAAAACTGGGAAAGTTTGTTGTTGGAATGAAGCTTTGTTAGTATCAAATAAGATAATTTTAGCATAGTCATTTAATTTTTTAACAACTTCTTCAGTAACTTCTGGACAACCTTTGTTAGCAAGAGTTCCTTTTACAGTAGGGCATTTATCATCTTTATCTAGAACTGAATCACCGTCAGTATCTGGCCATGGACAACCTGCGTTATCTTTAGGGCCTTTTACAGTAGGACATTTATCAGAAGCATCTGTAACACCGTCACCGTCAGAATCTGGACAACCGTTAAGAGCAGGTAAACCAGCAACTTCTGGACAAGCGTCATCTTTATCAGCAATTCCATCGCCATCAGTATCAGGACAACCGTTTAAAGCAACTAAACCGAATACATCAACACAAGCATCTTTGCTATCAACGATTCCGTCACCGTCAGTATCAGGACAACCTTGGAATTGTTTTAAACCAGCAACTTCTGGACAAGCATCATCTTTATCGTAGATTCCGTCACCGTCAGTATCTTTACCTCCAAATTTGAAAGTAAGACCTGCGAAATGTTGCATGTGAGTAGGTAAATTATCAAGTCCTTTTCTTCCTGGATCTGCCATACCTCTCATTTTAGAATCTTCCATTGAATATTTGTAAGTAGATTGTAATGAAAGACCAACCATTTCTGTAAACCAGAAAGTTAATCCTAAACCTCCATTTACAGTACCGTAGCTAGCATCACCTAACCAAGTATAACCACCACCAATATGAGCAGAAGGCTCAATAACATTACTTAAGTATTTACCAAAGCTATATTTAACAACTCCATCAGCAGCATAATAGCTTAAATCACCAGGATTTCCAACAGGATAATTTCCAGGAACAGCAGGACGCTCACCAACAAATTTGTTGATTTTGTTAACAGAACCAGTAACTCCAAAAGAGAAATTACCACCAACATGTTTTGTTACATTCAAATAAGATACAGAAGGAATAATATTCCAGTAATCTTTCACATTGAAATACTGAGAAAATTGATCTTCTATTTTTGAGGCAGCACTAACTCTAGCACCGTCTACTGCGTTTGAACCAAAGGAAATTGCCCATGGGTTGTTACTGTCTTGCGCTTGTGAACTTAGTCCAGCAAACAATAACACTACAGCAAATAATTTGTTAAGATGTTTCATACTTAATTTTGTTAGATTACAATATTTTAATATTACAAAAGTAATGCGTAATTTTTTAACTGCAAAATGAAAAGTTAAAAAAAACGCATAAACGTCTATAAAAGTATTAATTATATAACTTTTAGAGCTCTTCCAACTTCTGTAAAAGCCAAAATCGCCTTATCTAAATGCTCTTTTGTATGAGCAGCTGACAATTGAACTCTAATTCTTGCTTTTTCCTTTGGAACTACCGGAAAGAAAAAACCAATGACATAAATGCCTTTATTTAGAAGTTCATTAGCCATAGTTTGAGATAATTTTGCATCATAAAGCATTACTGGAACGATAGCAGAATCCCCGTCTATGATATCAAATCCTGCTTTTTTCATTCCTTCTTTAAAATAATTGGTATTCCATTCTAATTTATCTCTTAATGAAGTATCTTTTTCTAAAAGTTCAAACACTTTAATAGAAGCCCCAACAATAGCAGGTGCCAACGAATTAGAAAACAAATAAGGACGAGAACGCTGACGGAGAATTTCTATAACTTCTTTTTTGGCGGTTGTATAACCGCCCATTGCGCCACCAAGGGCTTTCCCTAAAGTTCCTGTAATGATGTCAACTCTTCCCATTACGGCTTTTGCCTCAAGCGTTCCTTTTCCTGTTGCTCCGATAAATCCAGCGGCGTGACATTCGTCAACCATAACCATTGCATCGTATTTATCGGCTAAATCACAAATTTTGTCTAATGGTGCCACTAATCCGTCCATTGAGAAAACGCCGTCTGTTACTATAAGTTTAAATCGAGTTCCCGCTTCAGTAGCTTTGATTAGTTGTTGTTCTAAATCTTCCATATTGGAGTTTTCATAACGATAACGTGCTGCTTTACACAAACGAACACCGTCGATAATAGACGCATGATTTAAACTATCTGAAATAATACAATCTTCTTCTCCTAATAAGGGTTCAAAAACGCCTCCGTTGGCATCAAAAGCGGCTGCATATAAAATGGTGTCTTCTGTGCCGTAGAAATCGGCAATCTTTTTTTCTAATGTTTTGTGAATATCTTGTGTACCGCAAATGAAACGAACTGATGACATTCCGAATCCGTGCGAATCTAAAGCATCTTTTGCCGCTTGTACAACTTCTGGATGTGATGATAATCCTAAATAGTTGTTGGCACAAAAATTTAAAACCGTTTCGCCATTAACTGTAATTTCGGCTCCTTGTGGCGAAGTAATGATTCTTTCTTTTTTGTACAAACCATTGCTTTCAATGGCTTGTAACTCGTTTTGCAGGTGTTGTTGAATTTTTCCGTACATATAAATGTAGTTTATTGTTTGTAGTTTTTTTGTTTGTGGTTACAAATGTAACACTTCAATTTTTTCTCCTATATATATAAGTGCTTTTTTATTGACTTTGTAACCCATTTTTTCAATAGCGGTTTGGTAATTTTCTAATTGTTGTTTGTATTTAGGTTGATGTAAGCCTGTTTTATAATCTAGTAAATAAACCTCATTTTTGTTTGAAATAACCATTCTGTCAGGTTTTACCAAATTTCCTTCTTTTTGAATAATGGTTTGCTCGTTTAAAACCAGGTTGTCTTTGTCAAAATAATTTTTTAATTCTGAATGGTTTACAATTTCACGAATGGTTTTGGCAACCATTTCTTTTTGATTATTAGTAATTAATCCATTTTCGAGAGCATTTATTAGCGCAAAATCAACATCATCCTTCGTTTTTACAAAAGATAGAATTTCGTGAATTAAATTCCCATATTCAATGGCTTCTTGCTGGTGTGTTCCCCACATTATGGCTTCTCGTTGGGCGATTTTAATATTTTTTGGATTCAAAACTTCTGAAACCGATTCGATTATTTTTGAGGTGTCAACATGTGCTTTTGCAGAAGATAATTTAGCAGCATTTCCAAAGGCATATTCTAATTTAGTTTCATCAAAAACAGCTTGATTTTTCAAATATTTTATAAAAAATGAAGCCATATTGCTTGGATATTCTCCATCTTTTTTAGGTTTTAACTGTTGCGAAATCACATATAATTGTTCTTCTGCACGAGTAAGAGCAACATACAAAACGTTAATATTATCGAGTAGTTCTTCTTGTTTTTTGGAATCATAGACTGCTTTTGCAGCTTCACCAAAACCTTCTACCGAACTAGTGTTGTCTATTAATATTTTAGGTAATTCGACCGCTTCTTCTTCATTAGAAAGCCATAATTTGTCTTTTGGTTTTCGAGTATAATCTTCTTCAGCAAAAGGAAAAATCACAACGGGAAATTCCAATCCTTTTGATTTATGAATGGTCATAATACGAACGGCATTGGTTCCTTCGGGCGACGGAATGCTAAATTTTTCGGCATTTTTATCCCAATAATTCAAGAAATCTGAAATTCCAGCTTGGTTGCGAATGTCTCTTTCTAAAACAATATCAAGGAAATATTGGATGTAAGCCCCCCCAGCCCCCAAAGGGGGAGCTGGAGCAACTTGTGTGATACTATTAGTGAGAAATTTATTTATGATAATTTCAACAGCTTCATAAAGTGATTTTTTTCTAATATTTTGAAATGATAAATTTACATGAAAACTTTCGAGCCAACTTTCAAACTCTTTTTCATTTGTAAGTGACATTCCTTTGGCAATAAAATCGTGAATAGGCATTTGGTCTTGACTATTTTGAGCCAAATAATTCAAGAACTGCGCTTTTGATTCTAAATCGGCATTGTTTTTTAGGTATTTTAACAAATGAATAATCAATCGAACTTCGGTTGCATTTTGAATCATCAAAGTTTCCGATGATAATAACGGAATGTTTTGCTCGGTCAAATAATTGGCAATAGCAATTCCCTGATCACGTTTTCGAGTTAAAATGACAATATCTTTATACTCAAAACCTTCTTTTAGGACTTTTTGAATCGTGTTTAAAGTCGCCAAAACGAACAATTCGGTTTTATCTAGTGCTTCGTCGTCGTTTTCAAATTCAATTTTATCAATTATGGGCAAAAAAGAAATGTTCACATAACCTCCTTTTTTGTCGTTGGTTTTCTGAAAACTATGATTTTCGTACAAGTCTTTATAATCTTTATTGTCAAATTCATTTGATAATAGCTTGAAAAATTGATTGTTAAAATCGATTATCTGCGAATAACTTCTATAATTTTTATCTAAATGAAACTGCTTTTTATCGGGATTATTAAACGGATTTTTGTCTTTGCTTAACTCGATAAATTGTTCTGCTTTTCCGCCACGCCAGCGGTAAATAGATTGTTTTGGGTCGCCTACAATCATCAAAGTTCCTTTTTCGCCATCAATTTCGCCCGACAAAGCGTTGTCTATCAGCGGAATTAGATTTTGCCACTGCATTTCGGAGGTATCTTGAAACTCATCAATAAAAAAATGACGGTAACGTTCACCCAATCGTTCATAAATAAAAGGTGCTGGTTGGTTTTGAATTTCACGATGAATAATGGCATTAAACTCGGCAATAGAAAGCACATTTTGTTCTTCCTGAATTTTAGCTAACTCATTGCTTACGGTATTTAGCAACGAAAGGGGCGTAATATTTTTTAGAAAGGCTTTGTAAAAATCTCTTTTTTCAAAATTTTTGTAAATGGTGGCTAAAAACTCCAATAATTGCGGAATTACACTTTCAATAATGGCTTTGTCTTTGGCAGTTTTGTTGATTTTTATAGCATCAAATTCGTGATAGGTTTTATTTTTTGGGTTAAATTTTCCGTCAATAATACTCTGAATATGTTTAGGAAAATATTCGCCAGAAAACGACTTGGTATCAATTCCGTTTTGGTCAAAAATGGAAATAGCATTTTTAGCCAAATTGACATTTTCTGCTTCTAATTGTTCGCAAATCTTGGCGAGACGTTTTTTGATTTCTAAAAATTCTGAAATTGTTTTGTTGTGAAAATGCGTTATTTCTTCTCGATTATTCTCGTTTAGCAATAATCTTCCCGTTTCTAGAATTTCACGTGAAATATCCCAACTTTTATCGTCATCGGTTTTTTCCATGGTGAAATCGATGAGTAACTTGGTCAAGGTTTCGTCTTCGCCCGCTTGCGCAATAATGGCATCGACTGCTTCGGTAAGCAAATTTTCGGTGTCGAGCGTTACTTCAAAAGTCATGGGTAAATTCAAATCGTGGGCAAAAGCTCTAATGACACGATGCGTAAATTTGTCGATGGTAGAAATATCAAAAGCGGCATAATTATGAATAATATGCTTGATAATTTGTTGCGATTTGACCTTGATTTGATTGACAGAAAGATTGGTTTCTATAGCCAGATCGTGCATAAGGTCAGATGCTTTTTTGTTGGGTTCGTCTTTTGCAAATTCAGACAAACTGCCTACGATACGGCTTTTCATTTCGTGAACGGCTTTGTTAGTAAACGTAATGGCAAGAATATTTCGATAGGAATCGTTTTTGCTTGAGGAAAGAATGATTTTGAGGTATTCTTTGACCAAAGCGTAGGTTTTTCCTGAGCCAGCCGATGCGTCGTATATTGAGAATGAAGGTCTTTGCATTTTTTAAACGCGAATTCGCGAATTTTTTATTTTTAAAATTAATATAGGGATTAAACTAATAACTAAACTTGAAATAAAAATTAAATCATAGTTTATATGATTAAAATGCAATTTTAATTTTTCATTATCACAAGCTGTACATTCAATTATTTTTAAATTACTTTCTATATAACTAAAAAGAAATGTGGAGATAAAAAAAATTGAGATCACCATTATTGTTACAAGCAATTTCTTTTTTATTCTTAATGATTTTATTAAAAAAATGAAAAATGAAATGTACAATCCAAAAGAAAGTACAAATTGATAACTTGGAAATAAATGAAAGTTTTTTCCAAAAAAAGAAATATTATTATTGGTAGACCATTTAAATATTTTCCTAACCAAAACTCGATAACTTTCTTCTAAATAAAAAGCACAAATTGTTGCTAAAACGAATGCTAACAATAGAAAAATAGTATTTAATATCTTTTGCTTCAATTTATTTATTTATTTTCTTTCATTATTTGATAAATATAATTCATTTTTGATTCTTCTCCATAATATTCTACTTCAAATTCATCAATTTTTGTGGCACCTATTTTTTCTATTGCTTTTTGCGAACGAATATTAAAAGCTCCTATGTGAAAATAAATAGTGTCAACATACTGAAACGCATAGTCCATCATAAGTTTTTTCAGTGCCTTGTTGTATCCGTTGCCCCAAAATTTTCTACCTATAAAAGTATAGCCAATTAAAACTGATTTTTCATTTTCGTTATAATCATAAAATCGGCTACTACCAATAGGTTCGTTGGTTTTGGCGTCGCGAACAAAAAAAGCACCTTTCGACTCGATAGCGCCTTCAAAAAAGTTTTGGAAGACGTCTTTTTGATAACGCAATTTATTAGGATGTTGCTCCCAAATGAGTTTGTCTGAAGCAACCGCATAAAGTTCTTCAAAATCATTTTCATTAAGCGGAACCAACTTGATTAATTCGTTTTCTAAGTGCCTTGGTTGTTGAATAAATTTCATTAAGCTAACATTAAAATAAATAGAAGTTATAATTTTATAAAATTATACAATAAAAATATAATAATTTTTGAAGTTAAATGTATAAATTTGGATTCAATTATTTACTAATTTAAAAAATATATCATGGCATTTGAATTACCACAATTACCTTACGCTTACGATGCGTTAGAGCCACATATTGATGCCCGTACGATGGAAATTCATCATACAAAACATCACAATGCTTACACTACCAACTTAAATGCAGCTATTGCTGGAACAGATTTAGAAGGAAAATCGATTGAAGAAATTCTGAAAAATCTAGATATGACCAAAGCGGCTGTTAGAAATAACGGTGGTGGATTTTACAATCATAACTTATTTTGGACTGTAATGTCACCAAATGGTGGCGGATTGCCAAAAGGTGATTTGCTAGCAGCAATAGAAAAAGATTTAGGTTCGTTTGACGAATTTAAAGCTGCATTTGCTAAAGCTGGTGCTACACAATTTGGTTCAGGTTGGGCTTGGTTATGTGTAAAAGATGGAAAGTTAGAAGTTTGCGGAACTCCTAATCAAGATAATACGTTGATGCCAGGTGTTGGTTGTGGTGGAACACCCATTTTAGGAATGGATGTTTGGGAGCACGCTTATTATTTGCATTATCAAAACCGTCGTCCTGATTATATTGAAGCTTTTTTCAGTGTTATCAATTGGGATGAAGTAGCAAGAAGATATAACGAAGCTAAGTAATTTTAGGTTTGTGTTAAAACAAAAAGCCCCGTTTCGGTTGTAGACTGCACCCAAAAGTTTAGACAAATTTATAATTAATTTTGATAATAATGAGTTCGATATTTTATCGGACTCATTTTGTTTAATTTTGATTTAATTCTGACGTTATTGTAATAGATAATATACTTATCAATTTCCTGTTTTAATTGTTGTATTGATTTAAATTTTTGAGTGTAAAACATTTCTGATTTTAATGTTCCGAAGAAGTTTTCAATAATAGCATTATCTAAACAATTTCCTTTTCTTGACATACTTTGTTTTATTCCTTTTTCTCTTAGTAAATTTTGATACTGTTTCATTTGATACTGCCAACCTTGATCAGAATGTAGAATCAGATTAGTATTGTCGGGTATTTTTTTAAATGCTTTTTTTAGCATCATTACTACTTGATTAAAAACGGGTCGTTCCGTTAGTTCATAACTTATTATTTCTTGATTAAACAAGTCAATTATTGGCGATAAATACAACTTATTTCCAGATACATTAAACTCGGTTACATCGGTTGCCCATTTCTGATTTGGGGTTGTTGCTTCAAAATTTCGCTCTAAAACATTTGCAACAATTTTTCCTTGTTCACCTTTGTATGATTTGTACTTTTTTATTCGAATAATACTTTTTAATCCTAATAATTTCATTAATCGTAAAACTGTTTTATGATTTATTATGATGCCTTGATTTTGGAGTTCATCAGTTATTCGTCTATATCCATAGCGACCTTTATGCTTGTGATAAATTGACTTTATTAACTCTTTAATCACTTTATATTTATCAGGTAATTTATTTTGTTTTTGATGGTAATAAAAACTACTTCGTGCCATATTTGTATGATTTAAAAGTATTTTTAAATCATACTTATGCCTTAATTCCATTATGACTTGCGCTTTTTGGCTTTCTCTTCTGCTTGAATTAAGGCTTGCAACTTTTTTAGAACATCCAGTTCACAGCGT